>NZ_FMHY01000002.1:5400000-6000000 GCF_900090225.1 Micromonospora eburnea | reverse complement strand
GCGGCTCGTGACTCAGGTTCGTGGTCCGGGTGGCGCGGCTGCCCGACCGGGACTCCTTCCCCGCTGATTCCCCGGATGATCCACGCCATGTCCCGCACCTGGCGGTCTCCGCTGCCTCCGAGACCACCACATGCCGCACGTTGGTGGTGGAGGAGTGGCCCACCCCTGCCGTTCCGGCGGGCAGCCGCCGCCATGGGGGTACACACCGGAACATCTCGGACGGTAGTGACGGCCGAGACGGCCGGTAGTGCATCGGTCGGCAATTACGTATCCTGCCCAGGGCGCCCGATCCGGGGCCGGGCGTCGCGGCCGGGACCTCCGGCCGGCAGGCGCCACCCCTGCGACACCTTCCGGGCGAGGTTTGATGAACACCCGTGACTGGCCGATCCGCGCCAAGCTGACCGCGCTGGTCATCGGACCGGTGACCGCGCTGCTGGCGCTCTGGATCTTCGCCACGTCGCTGACCTTCGGGCCCGCCCTCGACCTGCTCGCCGCGCGTACCCTCCTCTACGACCTGGGCCGGCCCGGCGAGGTGGTCGTCACCGAGTTGCAGCGGGAACGCCGACTGTCGGTCGTCCAACTCGCCGGGAACACCGTCCTGCCCGCGCTGGCCGAGCAACGGACCCGCACCGACCGGGCGGTCGCCGAGCTACGCCGCCGGGTCGACGGGCCGGATCTGCGGGACGCCGCCGACGACCTGCTCGACGCCCGGCTCGACCAGCTCGTCTCCGCGCTCGACGCGCTGCCCGCCGGCCGGGGCTTCATCGACGCCCGGAAGGTCGACCGGGCCGGTGCGTCCGGCCTCTACAGCGGGATGATCAATTCGGCCTTCCAGGCGTTCTCCGCGATGGCCGCCCTCCCCGACAACCAGCTCAACCGGGAGGCGCTGGCGCTGACCGCGCTCGGCCGGTCCCGGGAGTTGCTCGGCCAGACCGACGCGCTGCTCGCCGGCGCGCTCACCGCCGGGCGGTACGCCGAGGGCGAGCACGAGCAACTGGTACGCACCATCGACAACCAGCGGTTCCTGGTGGAGAACGCGATGGCCGACCTGCCCGAGCGGGAACGCGCGGAATACCAGCGGTTCACCGAGGGGGAGGCGTACGTCCGGCTGCACGGTCTCCAGGATGGCCTGATCCGCGCCCGCGAGCTGCCGGCCGGGTTCGACGTACGGGCCTGGGAGTCCAGCCAGGCGGCGGTCTGGCAGGGGCTACGGGACTTCGAGCTGCGCGGCGCCGACGATCTGGCCGAGCGGTCCGTGCCGATGGCGGTGGCCATCCTGGTCCGGCTCGCCGCGGCCGGGGTGCTCGGCCTGGTCGCCATCGTGGTCTGCCTGCTGGTGGCGCTGCGGGTCGGCCGGTCGCTGGCCCGCCGGCTGTCCGGGGTCCGCACCTCCGCGCTGGAGATGGCCGAACAGCGACTGCCCGACGTGGTCGCCCGGTTGCGCCGGGGCGAGGAGGTGGACGTCGCCCGGGAGGCGCCCGAGCTGGACCACGGCAGCGACGAGATCGGCCAGGTGGCGCGGGCCTTCAACGAGGTACGCCGCACCGCCGTGCAGGCCGCCGTGGACGAGGTCACCCTGCGCCGGGGCCTCAACGAGGTCTTCCTCAACATCGCCCGGCGCAGCCAGGGCCTGGTCCACCGGCAGTTGGCGCTGCTGGACCGGCTGGAGCGGCAGACCGAGGACCCGGACGAGCTGGCCGGGCTGTTCCAGGTCGACCACCTCGCCACCCGCCTCCGGCGGCACGCCGAGGACCTGGTCATCCTCGCCGGCGCGGCCCCCGGCCGGGGCTGGCGGAGCCCGGTCGCCGCGGTCGACGTGCTGCGCGGCGCGATCTCCGAGGTGGAGTCGTACGACCGGGTGGACGTGGGGGAGGTGCAGCCGGCCGGGGTGCTCGGCCGGGCCGTCGGCGACGTGATCCATCTGCTCGCCGAGCTGATCGAGAACGCCACCGCCTTCTCCCCGCCCGGCACCCGGGTGGACGTGACCGGGCGGAGCGTGCCCGGCGGGTACGCCATCGAGATCACGGATCACGGGCTGGGCATGTCGCCGCGGGCCCTCGCGGACGCCAACGACAAACTGTCCCGCTCCCCGGAGTTCGACCCAACCGACAGCGCCCGGCTGGGCCTGTTCGTGGTGGCCCGGCTGGCCGACCGGCACGGCGTCCGGGTCGAGCTGCGGCTGGCCACCCCGGCCGGCACCACGGCCGTCGTGTTCATCCCGGCCGAACTGGTGACCGACGAGCCGGCGCTCGGCCCGACCGGCCGGGACGCCGGGGCGGCCGGCCCCGACGAGCAGCGGATGGCCAAGGTCACCCGGCTGAGCACGGTGCCCCGACCGCGCGCCGCCCGGCCGGTGCGGGACCGCCCCGAGTCGGCGGTGGTGCCACTCTCCGCCGGCCGTACCTCTTCGGTCGAGCCGCCCGCCGACGGCGACGGCCTGCCCCGCCGGGTCCGTCGGCGCGGCCCCGCGGCCCGGCCCCGGCCGACCGTCGTGGACACCCCGGCGCACCGGCCGCCGGAGGAGGCCCGCCGGGCCATGTCCGCCCTCCAGGCCGGCACCGCTCTGGGCCGCCGGGACGGCGCCCGCGCCGCCGCCGCCCAGTCCACGGGGGGTGGCTCGTCCACCGGCGCGCCCGGGGCGGGGACAACCTCCCCGCCGGTGTCGGCACCCGAACCGCAACCTTCGACCGCAACCGAGAGGGACGCCTAGTGGTGCACATGACGCGGCAGAACGCCGATCTGGACTGGCTGCTCGACGACCTGGTGGAGCGGGTGCCGGCCGCCCGCGAGGCGGTGGTGCTGTCGGCCGACGGGCTCCTGCTCGGCGCCTCGACCGAGCTGGACCGCAGCGACGCGGAGCACCTCTGCGCCCTCGCCTCCGGGTTCTCCGGCCTCGCCAAGGGCGCCACCCGGCACGTGGGTGGCGGCGCGGTCCGGCAGACCGTGGTGGAGATGGAGTCCGCGTACCTGTTCGTCACGGCGGCCGGGCAGGGCGCCTGCCTGGCGGTGGTGAGCGACGCCGACGCCGACATCGGCCTGGTGGCGTACGAGATGGCGATGCTGGTGATCCGGGTCGGGGAGAACCTGACCGCCCCGGTCCGGTCGGCGTCGGGTGGGCTCGATGCGGGCTGAGGCGCCGGGCCCACAGCACGAGTGGCTGGACGCCGCCGCCGGCCCGGTCGTCCGTCCGTACACCCTCACCGGCGGCCGGGTGCGACCGCCGGTCGGCGGCATCGACCTGGTGGCGTTCGTGCGAGCCACCACGGTGGCCGACGCCGCCCGCCTGCCGGGTCTCCAGCCGGAGCATCGGCGCCTGGTCGAGCTGGCCCGGCGGCCGGCCGCCCTCGCCGACCTCGCCGCGGACCTGGACCTCGCCGTCGGCGTGGTCCGCGTGCTGCTCGGCGACCTGCTCGCCCGGGGGCTCGTCGCGGTGCAGCAGCCGCCGGCCGCCGCACACCTGCCCGACGACAACATCCTCAAGGCGGTGGTCAATGGACTCCGTGCGCTCTGACCGGGAGGCGGGCCCGCTGCCGGTCCCGCTGGCTCTGAAGATCCTCATCGCCGGCGGCTTCGGGGCCGGCAAGACGACGCTGGTCAGCTCGTTGAGCGAGGTCCGGCCGTTGCAGACCGAGGAGGTGCTGACCCGGGCCGGCGTCGGTACCGATGACGTCTCCGGGGTGGAGGAGAAGGCCACCACCACGGTCGCGATGGACTTCGGCCGGATCACCATCAACGACGACCTGCAGGTCTACCTCTTCGGCACACCGGGGCAGGACCGGTTCTGGTTCCTCTGGGACGAGCTGGCCTTCGGCGCCCTCGGCGCGGTGGTGCTCGCCGACACCCGCCGGCTGGCGGACTGCTTCCCCTCGATCGACTACTTCGAGCAGCGGGGCGTCCCGTTCGTGGTGGGGGTGAACTGTTTCGACGGGGCCCGGCGGTTCAGCCTGGAGGCGGTACGCGACGCGCTGGACCTGGACCCCGACGTGCCGCTGGTGCTCTGCGACGCCCGGGACCGGCAGTCCGGCAAGCTGGTGCTGATCGAGCTGGTCGAGCACGTCGCCCGGCAGCGCGGCGAGCCGGTGCCGGTGGGCTGACCCGGCGACCGCCGGCCGCCCGTCGGGTCGGGACGCCCGTGGGGGCGGGTCCCGGATAGCGGCCAACCGGTCGGGATCCCGGTCAGCCTCTGGTTGGATCGACCGGAGGACTCGGGCGGAAGGTGGAACCGGTGAGCGCACAGGACACGGTCGTCCACATCGGCGGCTACACGGCGGAGGCGGGTGGGCGGGCCGAGGGCATCGTCGCGGCCCGCCGCGACCCGGTGTCGGGGGAGCTGACCCCGCTCGGCACGGTGGCGGTCACCCCGTCGCCGTCGTTCCTGGTCCGGCATCCGGCGATGCCCGTGCTCTACGCGGTCAACGAGCTGTCCGAGGGGCAGCTCAGCGCGTTCCGGGTGGCGCCGGACGGCGACCTCGACCCGATCGGGGTCCGCCCGACCGGCGGGGCCGAGCCCTGTCACCTGGCGGTCGCCCCGGACGGGCGGCACCTCTTCGTGGCGAACTACGGCGGCGGCAGCGTGGCCGTGTTCCCGCTCGACGCCGACGGCGTACCGGGGGAGCGCAGCGATCTGGTCCGGCACGAGGGGCGCGGCGCCGACCCGCAGCGGCAGGAGCGGGCGCACTGCCACATGGTCTCGCCCGATCCGGACGGCGGGCCGCTGCTCGCCGTCGACCTGGGCACCGACTCGGTCTACCGGTACGACCTCGACACCGCCTCCGGCCGGCTGGTGCCGCTCGCCCCGCGGCTGCGTACGCCGGCCGGCGCCGGGCCCCGGCATCTCGCCCGGCATCCCGACGGGCGGCGCTGCTGGCTGGTCGGCGAGTTGGACGGGACGGTCACCGGGTACGACCTGACCGCCGACGGGCTGCGCCAGCGGATCAGGGTGGACGCGAGCGGGCGGGTCGGCCACGTCCAGCCCTCCGAGATCGCCGTCGGTCCGGACGGCCGCTTCCTCTACGTCGGCAACCGGGGGGTGGGCACGGTGGCCGTCTTCGCGCTCGGCGGCGCGGCGCCCGAGCTGGTTGCCGAGGTCGACACCGGCGGGGAGTGGCCACGGCACTTCGCGCTGGCGGGCGGACACCTCTACGTGGCCGACGAGCGGGCCGACATGATCAGGACCTTCCGGGTGGACTCCGACACCGGGGTGCCGGAGCCGGTGGGTGAGCCGGTGCCGATGCCGAGTCCGACCTGCGTACGGCCGTGAGGCCCGGGCAGCGTGACTCCCCGCCGGGCGGGGTGCCACTCAAGGTAATGTTTCGCTGGTCAACTGTTTCTGCTGCGTAACTTTCGTCCGAACGGATGTGGCAGTAACCCCACGAGATACGCAAGATGGTCACCGTGTCTGGCCGCCATCGCATGCGTTCAAGCCTTCGAGGGGCAGGTGCCGTTGCGGCGGCCACCGCGCTCGTCGTCGTAGTAGCCGGCTCCTGGTTCGGTTACCAGCAGCTGGCGGGACCGTCCTGCTCGGGGCGGATCCAGCTGTCGGTCGCGGCCGTGCCCGAGATCGCTCCCGCCGTCAAGGCGGCGGCCGACCAGTGGGTCAAGGACGGGGCGGCGGTCGGTGACACCTGCGTCGCCGTGAACGTCGCCGCCGCCGAGCCGGTCGACGTGGCCGCCGCGGTGGCGAGCAAGCACGGCGCCACGCTGGCCGGGGTCGGGCAGGCCAGCGGCACGGCGGTGACGCCGGACATCTGGGTGCCCGACTCCTCCACCTGGCTGGTGCGGCTCAAGTCCGGCGGTGCCACCGCCCTCGCCGCGACCACCGGTACCTCGATCGCCCGCAGCCCGGTCGTGGTCGCCATGCCCGAGCCGGTGGCCGCCCGGATCGGCTGGCCGGACAAGAAGCTGACCTGGCGCGATCTGCTGGCCCAGGTCAACAGCAGCAAGGCGCTGCGCGCCGGCATCGTCGAGCCGACCCAGGACGCGGCCGGTCTCTCCGGGCTGCTCTCGCTGAGCGCCGCGGCCGGCGCCACCGGCGGCGCCGGGTCGGCCCAGGCGCAGGAGGCGACGATCGGGGCGCTGCGGGCGCTGGCCACCAACCGGTCCTCGCTGCGGCAGGACCTTCTCGCGCGCTTCCCGCGCTCGTCCGACCCGACGACGATCGCCAACGGGCTGGGTGCCGCCGCGCTCTCCGAAGAGGACGTCATCGCGTACAACAGCACCAAGCCGCCGATCCCGCTGGCCGCGCTCTACCTGGAACCGGCGCCGATGCCGCTCGACTATCCGTTCGCGGTGCTGCCCGGGATCGAGCCGGCCAAGGCGTCGGCCGCGAAGGTGCTCTTCGACGTGCTGAAGACCCCGAGCTTCCGCGACCGGTTGGCCGCGCAGTCGCTGCGCGGGCCGGACGGCAACTGGGGTGACGGGTTCCAGGCGCCGCGGGGCGCACCGGCCCCGGCAGTCGGCGGCAGCTCCGCTCCGCCGACCGGCCAGGGCGCGGCCGAGCTGGACCCGAACGCCATCCAGAAGGCCACCAGCACCTGGTCGGTCGCCACCCAGTCCGGCCGGATGCTCGCCGTCATCGACGTCTCCGGCTCGATGAAGGAAAAGGTGGCGGCCGCCAACGGCGCCACCCGGTTGCAGGTCACCGTGGCGGCGGCGACCCAGGGCCTCCAGCTCTTCGACGACTCCTGGTCGATCGGGCTGTGGACTTTCTCCACCAACCTGAACGGGTCGCAGGACTATCGGGAGGTCGTACCGATCAAGCCGCTGTCGAGCAACCGCAACTCGTTGCGGCAGGGCCTCGCCTCGATCAAGCCGTCGAGCGGCAACACCGGCCTCTACGACACCGTTCTCGCGGCGTACAGGAAGGTCCAGGAGGACTGGGAGCCGGGCAAGGTCAACTCGATCGTGCTCTTCACCGACGGCAAGAACGACGACGACAACGGCATCTCCCAGAAGGACCTGCTCGCCCAGCTCAAGAAGCTGCGCGACCCGGAGCAGCCGATTCAGGTGATCATCATCGGCATCGGGACCGGTGTCAGCCAGGCGGAGCTCGAGCCGATCACGGCGATCACCGGCGGCCGGCCGTTCATCACCGCCGACCCGACCAAGATCGGAGAGATCTTCCTGCAGGCCATCGCGCTGCGGCCGCCGGCACCCCGCTGACCTGGCACTCAGCGAACGGCCTCCGCCGCACCGGATGGTGGATCCGGTACGGCGGAGGCCTTCCGTCTTCGCCCGTGCGGGAGAAGTGACGGCAATACGTCGGAAGTAGCGGCATCGATCCCCGTCGAGGCAAGATGGCTCGGTACCCCGAGCCGTGGTTCCCCGATCGAGCTGGTGCGGTTCGGGTTCGGCCTGCGCGACGTGGGGAGGGCCGGTGACCTCGGCGACGGCGCCGACTTTCGCCGAAACGGCGACGTGGCCGGGCGGCGGCCGTCCCGGTCCGACGACCCGCGCCGCCGAGCGCGCCTACATCCGGGTCCTGGTGGTGCTGGACACCGCCGTGCTCGCGGTCGCCATCCTGGTCGGGTACGTTGCCCGCTTCGGCGACGAGCAGCCGAGCGGCTCCGAGATCCCGTACGTGGTGGTGGCGCCCGCGCTGCTGCTCGGCTGGCTGATCTCGCTGCGCGCGATGCGCTGCTACGACGGCCGGGTGATCGGCTACGGCGCCGACGAGTACCGGCGGGTCAGCGCGGCGAGCCTGCGGCTGGCCGGCGGCATCGCGATCGTCGGTTACATCGTCGAGTTCGGGGTCTCCCGGGGCTTCCTGGCCATCTCCTTCGCGGTCGGCACCATGGGCCTGGAGGTGGCCCGGTTCGCCGCCCGTAAGCGCCTGCACCGCGCCCGCGACCGGGGCGCCGGCTGGTCCCGCAAGGTGCTGGTGGTCGGCGACACCGCGCACGTCCTGGAGCTGGTGCACACCCTGCGTCGCGAGCCGTACGCCGGTTACCAGGTGGTCGGGGCCTGCATCCCGGACGCGCTGCTCGCCCCGGTGCCCCAGCGGCTCGGTGACGTGCCGGTGGTCGGCTCGTTCCGGGGCATCCCGGCGGCGGCCACCGCGATCGGCGCGGACACCGTGGCGGTCACCGCCTCCGGTGAACTGACCGCGGCCCGGCTGCGCCGGCTCGGCTGGCAGTTGGAGAACACCGGGGTCGACCTGGTCGTGGCCCCCGCGTTGACCGACGTCGCCGGCCCACGCATCCACACCCGTCCGGTCGCCGGCCTGCCGCTGATCCACGTCGAGGCGCCCGAGTTCCGGGGCGGGCGGAAGCTGGTCAAGGGCCTGGTCGACCGTTCGGTGTCGCTGGTGTCGCTGCTCCTGCTGCTGCCCCTGCTGGTGGTGATCGCGCTCGCCGTGAGCCTGGACAGCCGGGGGCCGGTGCTGTTCCGCCAGATCCGGGTCGGCCAGGGCGGCAGGGAGTTCGGGGTCTTGAAGTTCCGCACCATGGTGGTCGACGCCGACGCCCGGTTGGCCGAGCTGGCCGCGCGCAACGAGACCGACGGGCTGATGTTCAAGATGCGCGACGACCCCCGGGTGACCCGGGTCGGCAGGCTGCTGCGCAAGTGGTCCCTGGACGAGCTGCCCCAGCTCGCCAACGTGCTGCTCGGGCAGATGAGCCTGGTCGGCCCCCGTCCACCGCTCCCCTCCGAGGTGGCCCGGTACAACGGCGACGTGGCCCGCCGACTGCTGGTGAAGCCCGGCATGACCGGCCTCTGGCAGGTGAGCGGCCGGTCGGACCTGAGCTGGGAGGACGGCATCCGGCTGGACCTCTACTACGTGGAGAACTGGTCGCTCGCCGCCGATCTGACCATCCTCTGGAAGACCTTCGGCGCGGTGCTGCGCAGCCGCGGCGCGTACTGAGCCGGGTCGAGCACTTTTGCGCCTTCGCACAGGTCGGCGGCGGGGGCGCGCCGGGTAGTCTCGGCGCACCATGGCCGAACAACGTGGTCCGCACGGACCTGATGTGAGTAGGGCCGTCGCACTGGACGAGGCGGCTGGCACCCTCCTGGCCGTCTGGGAGGCGGCCCGGGAACGGACGACGAGTCGGCTCTCCGGCGCCCAGTTACGGGCGGTCATGGTCGTGGAGCGGTACGACGGGATCAACCTCCGCCGCCTCGCCACACTGACCCACATGCTGCTCTCCTCGGCCAGCCGGCTCTGCGACCGGCTGGTCGCGGCCGGCATGCTGGAACGGGAGCCGGGCCGGTACGACCGGCGGGAGATCTCCCTGCATCTCACCCCGGCGGCGACCCGGCTCCTCGCCGAGCTGCGCGCCGACCGCCGGCAGCGGCTGGACCGGATCCTGACCGGGATGAGCGCGGAGGGGCGCGCGGCGCTGCTACGCGGGATGCGTGAGTTCGACGAGGTCGCGCGGCGCGGTGAGGCCGCGGAGGGCCGGCCGGTGCCCCAGCCATTTGGAGCGCGGATCGGCGAGCCGCTGCCGGAGGCGGGGGAGATGCCGGGCGAGGCTCCGGCGGCGGCTCCCGCCTGAGCTGGAGCCGGGGTCGCTCAACCGTCGGCGGGTCGCACTCGGTGCGCGGCGGGCCACGCCGGCCGCCGCCCCTGGGTCGCTGCCCGGTCCGCGGTCGCCGCCGGTGGCCGGTGAGGCTCAGCCTTGCAGGTACGCCAGCACGGCGAGCACCCGGCGATGGTCGGCCAGCCGCGGCTCCAGGCACAGCTTGGCGAAGATGTTGCGCACGTACGTCTCGACGGTCTTGCCGCCGACCCCCAGCCGCTGGGCGATGGCCTCGTTCGAGCGTCCCTCGGCCATCAGGGTAAGCACCTCGCGCTCCCGTCGGGTCAGTTCGTCGAGCGCGCTGGCCACCCGCCGCCGGCTCAGCAGCCGCTCCACCACCAGTGGGTCGATCACGGATTCTCCGGCGGCCACCCGCCGCAGGGCGGCGACAAGCTCCTCCACGTCGGCGAGGCGCTCCTTGAGCAGGTAGCCGAAGCCCCGCGGCTCGCGGGCCAAAACCTGGACGGCGCTGCTGCTCTCCACGTACTGGGAGAGGAGCAGCACGCCGATGGCAGGGTGGTCCTGCCGGACCCGTAGCGCTGCGCGCAGCCCTTCGTCGGTGTGGGTGGGTGGCAGCCGGATGTCCACGATGATCACGTCCGGCTGATGCTCGGCGGTGAGCGCGACCAGCCCCGGCCCGTGGTCGGTCTGGCCGACGATGGTGCATCCCGCGTCGGCGAGCAGCCGGACGAGCCCTTCCCGCAGGATCGGGGCATCCTCGGCGATGATCACTCGCACGGCAGCTCCACCCGCAGCCGGGTGCCGCCCAACAGGGGACTCGTCACCTCCAGGACACCGGCCAGCGCGGCCACCCGATCGGCCAAGCCGGCCAATCCGGTGCCGCCGGCCGGATCGGCGCCGCCCACCCCGTCATCGGTCACCTCCACCACCAGCCGGCCGTTCTGGCAGCGGGCGGTCACCGTGACCGCACGGGCCCGGGCATGCTTCATCGCGTTCGACAGCGCCTCGCAGATCGCGAAGTACGCGGTCGCCTCGACCTCCGCCGGGTGCCGCCCGGGCTCGATCGACACCACCACCGGCACGGCGGCCCGCTGAGCCAGGGCGAGCACGGCGGCGCTCAGACCCTCCCTGGTGAGCAGCGCCGGGTGGATGCCCTGGGCCAGATCGCGCAGGTCGTCCAGGGCCTGGTGCAGGGTCTGGGTGGCGGTGCTGACGCTCTGCCGGATCGCCGTGTCCGTGCCACCGGCCAGGCGGGCGTCGAGCTGCCGTAGGGTCATCAGGGCCAGCACCAGCCGGGTCTGCGCGCCGTCGTGGAGGTCTCGTTCCAGCTGCCGCCGCTGCTGGTCGGCCGAGCGCAGGATGCGGGCACTGGCCGCCCGGGCCGCCTCGGCCGCGCGGGCCGCCGCCTCCACGGTGCCGGCCGCCACCTGCCCGTGTAGCCGGGAGTTCTCCACCGCCAGCCGGACCGCCGCGCTCGCTGCGGCGAGCAGCTGTGGATCGTCACCCAGCGCCGGGTCGTGCACCAGCAGCGCGAGCGGTTGGCCTCGGCCATCCACGTAGGTCGCCATGGCGGGGTCGCCGGGCGGCGGTGTGTCGAGCCGGCGTCCGTGCGGGTCGAGATAGTGCGCGGTGCCGCTGTGCCACACCCCGAGCCGCAGGGACGCGTCCCCGAGGACCCGTACCAGCAAGCCGTGCAGCCGCTGCGGGTCGGGCTCGGTGCCGCTGATCTCGATCACCAGGTTGCCCAGCTCGGCGTGGCGCAGCCGTACGTGCAGCAGCAGCACCAGGAAGGCGAACGGTACGGCCACCTCGCTGACGTCGGAGGCCAGCAGCACCACCGGCTGCCCCGGTGCCTCGAACAGCCCCGGGGCCAGGAGGTACGCCACGTCCCAGCCGAGGAAGGCGACGGCCACCAGCGCGGCCGCCCAGACCGGCAGCAGGGCCCGGCGCCGTACCGGTGAGCTGCCCAGCCAGCGACGGACCACGAGGACCAGGGCGGCGACGGTGAGCACCCCGCCGAGGCCGCGGTAGGCCAGGTCGATCGTGGTGAAGAGGTCGGCGTCGGAGACCAGGAGCAGGGCGTTGGGGCCGCAGTCCGGGCAGGACAGGTAGCTCGCCCCGGAGCTGGTGGCAGGATCCAGCACGGTGGCCCGGACCAGCCCACCCGCCGCCACCAGCGCGTACCCCGCGCCGACCAGTGCGCGCGGGGCCCGGCTGCCCAGCCGGCCGTACGGGAAGGCCAGCAGCAGGTGCACGAGGATCGCCATGTTCAACGCTTCCAGCCAGGCGCCGACCGCGAACAGGGCGGGTACCCGGGTGCCCTGGAAGTTGCCCAGGAACCAGGTCACCCCGTCGAGGTAGAGCAGCAGCCAGACCGGATTCCCCGGCCGACGCCACCGGGCCACCAGGCCGGCGGTGGCGAAGGACAAACCGACCGCGAGGTCCCGGGCCCAATCGCTGGGGGAGGCGCCGGTGTTGGCGTACGCCCAGGCGCCGAGGCCGCCCACCGCTACGGCAAGTGCGGCCAGTCCTCCCGCGCGGGCCAGGTCGCCGTCCCTCACGGTGATCACGATATCGGCGAATCTGTCTCGGTAGCGCAGTTGCGGTCGTGAATCGGTCAGTTCTCAGGGCCAGCCCGGATGTGTCGGCGGGCTGAGCCTCCTAACCTTCGAGCGCTTGACTTCGACGGGGAGGGCGGCATGGTGGGATGGCGGCGCCTGGTGGCGAGGGGGGTCGTGGTCGTGACCGCGGCGACGGCCGGGCTGGCCGGCAGTGGTGGTGTTGCCGCCGGGCACCTGGGGGGCGCGGCGACCGATGCGGCAACCGCTGCCGGCCAGCCGCCGGTCCGGCCCGGCGAGGCGGAGGCGATGGCCACCGCTCGCGCCGTTGGAGACCGGGTGGAGGTGCTCAACCAGCGAACCGAGACCCGGCAGGTGTTCGCGAACCCGGACGGCACCTTTACCTCGGAGACCTCTGCCGTGCCGGAACGGCTGCGCCGGGGTGGCGGCTGGGTGCCGGTGGACACCACGCTGCGGTTCACCCCGGACGGTTCGGTGGCCCCGGGCGCCACCGCCCTTGCGATGCGGTTCTCCGGCGGCGGCACCGGTGACCTGGCCACGTTGACCGACCGGGGACGTTCGATGGCGCTGCGCTGGGACGGGCCCCTGCCGCGGCCCACCTTGGCCGGTGCCACCGCCACCTACCCGGGCGTACTACCCGGAGTGGATCTGGTGGTCTCGGCGACCGTGTCCGGGTTCTCCGAGGTGCTGGTGGTCAAGGACCGGCGAGCGGCGGCGAACCCGGCACTGCGCCGCGTGCCGTTCCGGCTGCGTACCACCGACGCGGCGGCCCGTAAGACGGCTGACGGCGGCATCGTCATCGCGGATTCGGCGGGTGAACCGGTTTTCCACTCGCCGCCGGCGCGGATGTGGGACTCCGCCGGCGCTACGGCGAGCGAGACGCGCTCGCTGACCGCCAGACCGGGCCGGGGCAGCCGGGTCAGCCCGCTCGCCACCGAACTGCGTCCGGATGAACTCGCCGTGGTGCCGGATCCCGCGCTGCTGGACCAGGCCACCTTTCCGCTGTACATCGACCCCAGTTTCACCGGCGGCAAGCTGGCCTGGGCGATGGTGGACAAGGCGTTCCCCACCACCAGCTACTTCAACAACTCGCACCGCCCCGAGGCCGGCTTCTACGGCGGCAGCGGGGTGAAGCGGTCGTTCTTCCGGATGGACACCGACAACGTCAACGGCAAGCACATCCTGTCCGCCACGTTCCGGATCACCGGGGAGTGGACCTACAACTGGTCGTGCAGTGTCAAGCCCTCGGTCCACCTGTACCTGACCGGCGCCATCTCCAGCTCCACCACCTGGAAGAACCAGCCGAGCTGGGCCGACCACCTGGACAGCTGGTCGGGCTCGCTGGGGCATGAGGGCTGCGCGGTGCGGCCGATCGAGTTCAACGCCACCGCCGCGGTGGTCCAGGCGGCCAGCAAGAAGTGGTCCAACACCACCCTGGGGCTGAGGGTGCCCAGCGCCGAGGAGGGCAACAGCAACTACTGGTTCGGGTTCAAGAACGACCCCAAGCTGGTGATCAACTACAACTCGGTCCCGTCCGTCCCGACCGGGACGGCCACCTCGCCCGGCACCCCGTGCGTGACCGGGTCGGGCCGGCCGTACCTGAACAGCACCAGCCCGAAGCTGCTCGCCGAGATATTCGACCCGGACAAGGCGAACGACGGGGTACGCGCCGAGTTTCAGGTGAACTACTACAACCCGGCGACCAGCGCCTGGGAGGCGTACGGGGCGAACCGCACCACCAGCTACGTGTCATCGGCCACCCCGGTGACGCACAGTGTCACGCTGTCGGTGAGCGGCGGGGGCACGTACTCCTGGCGGGTGCGGGCGTACGACGGCACCGACGCCAGCGGGTGGACCGGATGGTGCGAGTTCACCGTGGACACCTCCGACCCGGCCTCCCTGCCCCAGGTCGACTCGATCGACTACCCCCGGGACACCCCGGACGAGTGGCACGGCGGGGTGGGCCGCCCGGGTGCGTTCACCTTCCGGCCGGGGGCCGGCGACACCGACATCACCGGCTACCGGTACGCGCTGAACGACCCCAACGTGCAGCGGTCGGTGACCGCGCCGAGCGCGGGCGCGCCGGTGACGGCGCAGGTGGCGCCCACCCACGACTGGCTGAACACGCTCTACGTCTGGCCGGTCGACAAGGCCGGCAACGTGGGCCGCACCTACGCCACGTACGACTTCTATGTGGCCGGGGCGAGCGGGCCGGTGGCGTACTGGGCGTTCGACGAGAGCGCCGGCAGCACCGTCGCCGACGCGGGTGCCGGCAGCGGACACCCGGTCACCCTGGCCAACGGCGCCGGCCGGAGCGCGGGCCGGCTGAGCCGGGCGGGCAAGTTCGACGGCGTGGACGACTACGGCGTGACCGCCGGCCCGGTGCTGGACACCACCAAGGCGTTCTCCGTCTCGGCCTGGGTCCGGCTGACCTCGAACAGCCGCAACAACACCATCATCAGCCAGGGTGGTGACCGGGCCAGCGGTTTCCAGCTCTACTATTCGTCCGGCTACGACCGGTGGATCTTCAACCGGCACGCCACGGACACCGACAACCCGACCATCATCCGGGCGGTCTCCGAGCAGCCGCCGGTGCTCGGCGCGTGGACCCACCTGCTGGGCGTGTACGACCCCACCTACCAACAACTGCGGCTGTATGTCAACGGCCGGTTGCAGACCCCGGCCACCTTCACCACGCCGTGGCGGGCCACCGGCCCGGTGCAGTTGGGCCGCCTCCGGTACAACGGCGGCTACCAGGAGAACTTCACCGGCGACATCGACGAGGTGAAGCTGTTCGACCGGATCGTCTCGGACGACCCGCGGGCCGGTGAGAACGTCGAGCTGGCCAACCGGCCGACCGAGGTGCGGGGTGCCTGGGCGCTGGACGAGGGCGGCGGCACCACGTCTGCCGGCGCGCCGGGTGCCGCCCTGACGCTGGCCGGTGGCGCCACCTGGACGTCGGACGAGCGAGGCGGCAACGCCCTTCAACTGAACGGCACCACCGGCTACGCCAGCGCCTCCTCGGAGGTACGCACGGCGGACAGCTTCACCGTCTCGACCTGGGTCCGGTTGACCGCCGACGATCGCAACTACACCGCGGTCGGCAAGGACGGCGCCCACATGAGCGCGTTCTTCCTCGGCTACCGGGTGTTCGGCGACGGCACCAAGGCGTGGTCGTTCAGCCTGCCGTCGTCCGACGCCACCTCCGGCTACAGCTGGGTCTTCGTCAACTCGGCCGAACCGCCCACACTCGGCGAGTGGACCCATCTGGTCGGGGTCTACGACTACCCGATGGGCAAGGTCCGGCTCTACGTCAACGGCCAACTCGTCAACGAGCTCCCCCTGGCCAGCCACTGGAACGCGCCCGGCGCGCTGGAGGTCGGGCGGGCCAAGTGGAAGGACTCGATGGTGGATCACTTCGCGGGGGACATCGACGACGTACGCATCCACGTCGGTGCCATGACCGACCGCGAAGTGCTCGACATGTACCTGTCCGCGCTCCTCGGACAGTGACCGCGGCGAGCGTCCCTCGTGATCGACACCAGTGCGACCGGAGGCAACCGATGAGACGACTCCTGGCGTGGTTCCTGCCCTGCGTGGTGGCCGCGGCCAGCCTGCTGGTCGCGCCGCCCCGGCCGGCCGGCGCGCAGCCCGCCGCCTGGCGCGTGCCGGGCCTGCCCAGCGAACAACCGGTGGCCGGGGCGGCCCACCGCGCCTCACCCGCCCCCGCCGACCCGACCGCCGGTCACTCCTGGACCGCGCCCTCGGTGGAGTGGCCCCGGGCCGGGGTCGCCGAGGTGGATCTCGCCGCCGCGCCGGCCACCGGCCGTACGCGCGGAGTGCGGGCGGGCAACACGCCGGTGTGGGTGCGGCCGCCCGTGGACCGGCCGGGCGCATCCGGCGCAGCCGCCGCGAAACCTGGGCGGGTCCGGGTCGAGGTGTTCGACCGGACCACCGCCGATCGGGCCGGCGTCACCGGGCCGGTGTTCCGGATCAGCGCCGCCGGCCAGCCCGCCGGGACGGTCACCGACGCCGTGGCACCCGCGCCGGTGTCGTTCAGCCTCGACTACTCCGGGTTCCGGGAGGCGATCGGTGGCGACTGGGCGACCCGGCTGCGGCTGGTGCGCCTGCCAGACTGCGCCCTGACCTCGCCGCAGCGCGTCGGCTGCCGGTCGGCGGCCCCGGTCACCAGCCACAACGACCCGGCCGCCGGTCAGGTCTCCGCGGAGGTGGCCGGCGGTGGCGTGTTCGCGTTGGCCGCCGCCGCCTCCGGCTCCGCCGGTGACTACGCGGCGAGCCCGCTGACCCCCTCGTCCACCTGGCAGGTGGACGCCCAGACCGGCGATGTGAGCTGGGGTTACCCGCTGCGGGTGCCGCCAGCGCCCGGACCGCTGGCGCCGACACTGGGCCTCGGCTACTCGTCGGGGAGCGTGGACGGCCGTACCGTCTCCACGAACAACCAGCCCTCCTGGGTCGGTGAGGGCTTCGACTACACGCCGGGATTCATCGAGCGCAGCTACAAGGCGTGCGTCGACGACAACATCAAGCCGCGGAAGGGCGATCTCTGCTGGGCGTACGACAATGCGACGCTGTCGTTGAACGGCCGGGTGGTGGAGCTGATCCGGGACGACGACACCGGCGAGTGGCGGCCCAAGAACGACGACGGCTCGCGGATCGAGCGGCTGACCGGGGCGGCCAACGACGACAACAACGGCGAGTACTGGCGGGTGACCACCGTGGACGGCACCCAGTACCACTTCGGCAGGCAACGGTTGCCCGGCTGGGCCACCGGCGACCGGCAGACCAACTCGACCTGGGTGGTCCCGGTCTTCGGTGACGACGCGGGCGAGCCGTGCCACGGCAGTACGTTCGCCGACTCGTGGTGCCGGCAGGCGTGGCGATGGAACCTCGACTACGTGGTCGACCCGCACGGCAACGCGATGTCGTACTTCTACACGGCCGAGACCAACTACTACGGCCGCAACCTCAGCTCCAGCACGCCGACCTGGTACCACCGGGGCGGCTACCTGACGGAGCTGCGCTACGGGCAGCGCGCCGACGCGATGTACAGCGCGTCCGCCCCCGCCCGGGTGCTGTTCAGCACCGCCGAACGGTGCCTGCCGACCAGCGGCTTCGACTGTGCCGAGAACAAGTTCACCAAGGACAACGCCAAGTACTGGCCGGATGTGCCGTACGACCAGAACTGCGGGTCCTCCGGCACCTGCGACAACATGGCACCGTCGTTCTGGTCCCGCAAGCGGCTGACCGCGGTCACCACCCAGATCCTCAAGAGCGGCTCGTACCAGGACGTGGACACCTGGTCGTTGGAGCAGCAGTTCCTCGCCCCCGGCGACGGCACCAGCCCGTCCCTGTGGCTGTCGGCGATCCGGCACACCGGAAAGGTCGGCGGCACGGCGACCATCCCGGACGTACGCTTCGGCGGCATCCAGATGGACAACCGGGTCGACGCGGTGGAGGGCATCCCGCCGATGACCAAGTGGCGGGTCTCCTCGATCGACAACGGCAACGGCGGCCTGTTGTCGATCACGTACTCGGACCAGGACTGCGTCGCGGGCAGTACGCCGGAGCCGGCCACCAACACCCGCCGGTGCTTCCCGCAGTACTGGACGCCGGAGGGCTACTCGGACCCCAAGCGGGACTGGTTCCACAAGTACGTGGTCACCGAGGTGGTCCAGGTGGACCGGACCGGCGGCGGCCCGATGGACGTGACCAGCTACGACTACCTCGACGGCGCGGCCTGGCACTACGACGACGATGACGGCCTGGTGCCGGTCAAGCGCAAAACCTGGTCGCAGTGGCGCGGCTACGGGCGGGTCCAGATCACCCGAGGCGCCGGTACGGGCCCGAAGTCGGTGACCGAGACCCGCTACTTCCGGGGCATGGACGGCGACCGCACCGCCGCTGGCGGCCAGAAGAGCGTGACCGTGACCGACTCGGAAGGCACCGCGGTCACCGACGCCGATCCGCTGGCCGGCGCGATCCGTGAGGAGCTGCGTTACGCGGTCGCGGGCGGCTCGGTCACCGAGGCGAAGGTGCACGACCAGGCGTTGTACGGTCCGGTCGCCACGAGGACCCGCAGCTGGGGCACCACCCGCGCGTACCGGGTGCGGGAGGCCGGCGTCAAGACGCGCGTCGCGCTGGACGGCGGCGGCTGGCGGCGTACCCGGAGCACCGTCACCTACGACGACAAGGGCCTGCCCACCCAGATCGACGATGCCGGCGACGTGGGCACCACCGAGGACGACCTGTGCACCCGGTACACCTATGCCCGGGCGACCGACCGCTGGATGCTCAACTACGTCAGCCGCGAGGAGAAGGTGGCGGTTTCCTGCCAGGCGACGCCGTCCCGCCCCGGCCAGGTGGTCTCCGACGAGCGGACCTTCTACGACGGCGGCGGTTTCGGCTCCGCGCCCACCGCGGGTAACCCGACCCGGACCGAGGAGGTCACCGGCTACCCCAACGGGGTGGCCAGCTACCTGCCGATCGAGCGGAAGAGCTTCGACGGGTACGGCCGGGTGACCGCGGTGACCGACGCGTTGGGCAACACCATCACCACGGCGTACAGCCCGGCCTCGGGAGGGTTGACCACCCGGGTGGTCACCACCAACCCGAAGGGCTTCCAGACCATCGAGGACTTCGATCCGGCCTGGCACCTGCCGATCGCCCAGACCGACCCCAACGGCAAGCGGGCCGACCTGGCCTACGATCCGCTCGGCCGGCTGGTGTCGGTGTGGAAGCCGGGCCGGAGCAAGAGCAGCCAGACCCCGAACATCAAGTACGAGTACCTGATGCGGGGCGACGCGCCGTCGGTCGTGTCCACCGCGACGCTGACCCACACCGGCGAGTACGCCACCTCGTACGAGCTCTACGACGGCCTGCTGCGGGCCCGGCAGACCCAGGGACCGGCGCCCGGCGGCGGTCGGGTGATCACCGACACGAGCTACGACAGCCGGGGCAACGTGGTGGTGCACAACGACCGGTACTACGCCGACGGCAACCCGGGCGGGGTGCTGTTCGTCCCGGCCAGCGACGATCTGGTGCCCGGCCAGACGATCACCGAGTACGACGGGATGGGGCGGGCGACCGCGGAGATCTTCCGGGTCCGGGGCACCGAACGCTGGCGCACCACCACGTCGTACCGGGGTGACCGGATCGACGTGACGCCGCCGCCGGGCGGAACCGCGGCGACGAAGATCGTGGACGCCCGTGGCCAGACCACCGAGCTGCGCCAGTACCGTTCGGGCACGCCGACCGGCGGATACGACAGCACCCGCTACACCTACACCCCGTCCGGGCAACTGGACAGTGTGACCAATGCGGCCGGCAGCGTCTGGCGGTACAGCTACGACCTGCGGGACCGGAAGATCTCCGAGAGTGACCCGGACAAGGGAACCAGCGGCTACGTCTACGACGACCTGGACCGGGTGATCTCCACCACCGACGCCCGGGGGATCACCCTCGCCTCCACGTTCGACGAGTTGGGCCGGCAGACCGCGCTGTACGAGGGCTCGACCAGCGGCACGAAACGGATCGAGTGGAGCTACGACACGGTGGCCAAGGGGCAGCTCTCCGCGACCGTCCGGTACGTCGGCGGCCAGGCCTACCGGCAGGAGGTCACCGGCTACGACGACGGCTACCGGCCCACCGGGATGCAGGCCGTCATCCCGGCGGCCGAGGGCAAGCTGGCCGGCACGTACGCCAGCACGGCGGAGTACAACGTGGACGGCAGCCTGCACCGGATGGTGCTGCCGGCCGGCGGCGGGCTGCCCGCGGAGACCATGCTGTTCGACTACAACGAGCTGGGCATGCCGACCACCACCCGCGGGCTGACCACGTACGTCACCAGCACCTCGTACAGCAAGCTGGGCCAGCCGTTGCAGACCATGCTCTCCGCGGGCGGCACCCGGGTGCTGCGGGCGAACTACTACGAGGAGGGCACCAACCGGCTGAAGCGGGTGCTGGACCAGCGGGAGACCGCGCCCAGCGTGATCGCGGACACCAACTACGAGTACAACGCCGCGGGCGATATCACGAAGATCGCCGATGTCGCGTCGGGGTCCGCCGAGGTGCAGTGCTTCCGGTACGACCACCTGCAACGACTGACCGAGGCGTGGACGCCGGCCGGTGACTGCGCCGCCGAGCCGAGCGCCTCGGCGCTGGCCGGGCCGGCGCCGTACTGGCAGAGCTTCGGCTACGACGCGGCGGGGCGGCGGTTGAGCCAGACCGACCACAGCGTGGCCGGCGACAGCACCCAGTCGTACGGCTACCCGGCGGCGGGCGACGCCCAGCCCAACGGCCCCCGCACGGTGAGCATCGCCGGCGGGGCGCGGGCCGGCCAGGTCGACCGGCTCGACTACGACCGGGCGGGCAACGTGACCACCCGGGCGGTCGCCGGCCGCAGCCAGACCATGGCCTGGGACCCGGAGGGGCACCTGGCCACGGTCACCGAGAACGGCAAGACCACCGGGTACGTCTACGACGCGGACGGCAACCGGCTGCTCGGCAAGGAACCCACGGCGGTCACGCTGTATCTGTTCGGCTCCGAGTTGCGGCTGGACACGACCGCGAACACGGTGTCGGCCACCCGTTACTACAGCCACGGTGGCCAGCCCGTGGCGGTCCGCACCGGTGGCAAGCTCTGCTGGCTGCTCACCGACCACCACGGCACCCCGACCATCACCGTCGACGAGGCCACCCAGCAGGTGACCCGCCGCCGGTTCACCCCGTACGGCGAGACGCGCGGCACTGTGCCGGGCAGTTGGCCGGGGACCCGCGGGTACGTGGGCGGCACCGCGGACAGCACCGGGCTGGTGCACCTCGGGGCCCGGGAGTACGACCCCCGGCTCGGGATCTTCATCTCGGTCGACCCGGTCAACGACCCGAACGATCCGCAGCAGATCCAGCCGTACGCGTACGCCCGGAACAATCCGGTGACCCTGTCCGATCCGGACGGCCGGGCGGCCATCATCAGCATCCCGGTGTCCCGCTACTACTACCGGGTGTACGGGCACGGATACGCCTGGGTCGTCCAGGCCACCGTGTCGCTGGTGGTGCTGATCTTCTTCGGCCTGTTCATCCCGCTCGGTTTCACCGTGTCGTACCGGGTGATCTCGAAGTATCCGTACGGCCCGAGGTCGTTCCCCAAGCCCTACATCGATCGGTCCGGCGGTAAACGGGCACAGCCCAAGCCGCACCGGGCGGACCAGCCGATCCCGCAGGGCAACCTGGCCCCCGGGGAGGACGACAGCGTGCCCGCCTGGATGGAGGACCTGCTGGACAAGGAGTTCCGCCGCAAGCTGGGGCGCAGCTTCATCCCGGGCCGCAAGATGAAGGGCCTGGAACGGACCGCCGCGGCGCTGTCCCTCCTTGAGCCGCCGCCGCAGCGTAAGCCCAGCGGGAAGCTGAAGTTCGCCGCCTGGTGGGTCCGGCACATCCGGTACGAGGGCTCGGCCTGCATCGTGGTCCTCTGCGTGACCGGTACGTTCCAGGACGGCACCATCGGGGTGGGCCACCAGATCGGCATCTTCGCGCCCGGTGGGGCGTTCGGCATCGGCTACGCCTCGGCGAAGCCGAGCGACCAGGCAGCCGTGTCGGAGCAGGGCTGTGCGTTCCTGTGTCTGTTCTCGGGCAAGCGTGCCAACGGTCGGGGCGAATGGTACGGCGGCAGCATCACCAGCGGGGTCGGCGCCGGGGTCGGCCCCACGGACTGGAGCTGGGCGCCGTGGGGCTCGGTCTCGGACGACATGCGCCGTCATCCGGAGAAGTGGGAGAAACCCTAGTCAGGATGCGCCGGCCGGCGGGATCACCCCGTCGGCCGGCGGCGCCGGCACCCGGCCGCGTGCCCGAGTGACGCCTCGCTCCGCCGGAAGATCGCGCTCAACACAGGAAGTGGTGGCAGCGCAGCCCGCACGACACCACTCGATCCAGGATCGAGCACGATCTTGCGAGGCGCGGCGAATTCCAGGGCAGGTCAGCCGGCCGGCCGAGGCGTCTTCCGGGCTGGTCAGTGTGGTAGGTAGGTGGCCGGGTCACCCCGTTCGGGCGAGCCAGCCGACCGGGCGGTCGATGATCCGGCGGACCACGGAGGCGGCGCCGCCGACCGCCGCGGAGCGTGCGCCGAGGGTCGCCGGGCGTACCGTGACCGGTGCCCACGCCGCGGTGAGCACCCGCCGGGAGACCTCGGCGACCACCGGCGGGGAGAGCCACGGGGCGAGCGGGGCGTAGCCGCCGCCGAGGACCACGGTGTCCAGGTCCAGCAGGTTCACCACGCCCGCCACGGCCACCCCGAGGGCCGTGCCGGCGTCCGCCAGGGCGGTCAGGGCGGCCGGGTCGCCGGCCCCGGCGAGGTCCGCCAGCCGGGCCGCGGCCGTGTCGGCGGGCAGTTCCGCGCCGGCCAGCCCGGCGGCGGCCAGGATGGCCTCCTGGCCCGCGTACTGCTCCAGGCAGCCCTGGCCGCCGCAGCGGCAGGGCCGCCCCTGCGGGTGCACCGGGAGGTGACCGATCTCGCCGCTCCAGCCGCGGGCGCCCCGGTAGAGCGTTCCGTCGAGCACGATCCCGGCGCCGATGCCGATCTCGCCGGAGATGTGCAGGAAGCTGGCGGGCCCGGGCGGGCCGGCGTGCAGTTCGCCGAGGGCGGCCAGGTTGGCCTCGTTGTCGACCACCAGCGGGGGGATCCCGTCGACCGGCTCGGCGAGCGGGTGCCCGCCGAGCAGCCCGGGGACGTCCACGTCCCGCCAGCCGAGGTTGGGGGCGAGCCGGACCAGGCCGCCGTCGCCGACCAGGCCCGGTACGGCGAGCGCCGCGCCGGCCAGGGTCAACCCGTCGCGTACGGCCGCGGCGCAGGCCTCGGCGGCGAGCCCGGCGAGCCGGTCCAGGGCGGCGGCGGGGGAGAGCGGGCGCAGGTCGGCGCGGCGTACCAGGTGGTGGCGGACCGCGCCGCTCAGGTCGACCACGCAGGCCGCCAGGTAGTCGACGTTGACCTCCAGCCCGAGCCCGGCGGGGCCGTCGGTGGCCAGCACCAGGCCGCGGGCGGGCCGCCCGGCACCGGTACGCGGCGCGGGCGCCGCCTCGGCGACCAGCCGGCCGGCGATCAGGTCGTCGACGACGGCCGAGACGGTGGCCCGGGTCAGCCCGGTGCTGGCGGCGAGCGCGGCCCGGGAGGGCGGACGGTCGGCGGCGGCGATCCGCCGGAGCACCACCGCGAGGTTGAGCTCGCGGAGGCTGCCCTGCCGGACCGCCCCGGTGATGTTGGCCATGGTCACCCCTTGACACTGCCACACCGTGGCCATTTAATTCAACCACTGAACAAATCGAGGACGACACCACCGGAGGTCTGTCATGGCACCTCGTCCCACCCCCGCCGACAAGTTCTCCTTCGGCCTCTGGACGGTGGGCTGGCCGGCCCGTGACCCGTTCGGCGACGCCACCCGGCCCGAGCTGGACGCGGTGGAGGCCGTGCACCGGCTCGCCGAGCTCGGCGCGTACGGGATCACCTTCCACGACGACGACCTGATCCCGTTCGGGGCGGACGCCGCCACCCGCGACGCCCACCTGACCCGGTTCCGCAAGGCCCTCGACGAGACCGGCCTGGTGGTGCCGATGGTCACCACCAACCTCTTCAACCACCCGGTGTTCAAGGACGGCGGCTTCACCAGCAACGACCGGGACATCCGCCGGTACGCGCTGCGCAAGGTGCTGCGCAACGTCGACCTCGCCGCCGAGCTGGGCGCCCGCACCTTCGTCATGTGGGGCGGCCGGGAGGGCGCCGAGTACGACCTGGCCAAGGACGTCCGCGCCGCGCTGGACCGCTACCGGGAGGCCGTCGACCTGCTCTGCCAGTACGTCGTCGACCGCGGCTACGACCTGCGCTTCGCCATCGAGCCGAAGCCGAACGAGCCGCGCGGCGACATCCTGCTGCCCACGATCGGGCACGCGATGGCGTTCATCTCCACCCTGGCCCACCCCGAGCTGGTCGGCCTCAACCCCGAGGTCGGCCACGAGCAGATGGCCGGGCTGAACTTCGCCCACGGCATCGCCCAGGCGCTCTGGCAGGGCAAGCTGTTCCACATCGACCTCAACGGCCAGCGGGGCATCAAGTACGACCAGGACCTGGTCTTCGGTCACGGCGACCTGCTCAACGCGTTCGCCCTGGTCGACCTGCTGGAGCACGGCGGCCCGAACGGCGGCCCCGCGTACGACGGGCCGCGCCACTTCGACTACAAGCCCTCCCGCACCGAGGACATCGACGGGGTGTGGGCGTCGGCGGCGGCGAACATGCGCACCTACCTCCTGCTCAAGGAGCGGGCCGCGGCGTTCCGGGCCGACCCGGAGGTGGCCGAGGCGCTGGCCGCCAGCAAGGTCGGCGACCTGGCCACGCCGACGCTGGGCGCCGGGGAGAGCTACGCCGACCTGCTCGCCGACCGCACCGCGTTCGAGGAGTTCGATGCGGCGGCGGCCGGGGCGAAGGGTTTCGGCTTCGTCCGGCTCAACCAGCTCGCCGTCGAGCACCTGCTCGGCGCGCGCTGAGGCGGGCCGCCATGCCGCTCGTCGCCGGGGTCGACTCGTCCACCCAGTCCTGCAAGGTGGTGGTCCGGGACGCGGAGACCGGCGCGCTGGTCCGGCAGGGCCGCGCGCCGCATCCCGAGGGCACCGAGGTCGACCCGTACGCCTGGTGGGACGCCCTGCTGGCCGCGATCGACGCGGCCGGCGGGTTGGCCGACGTCGCCGCCGTCGCGGTCGGCGGTCAGCAACACGGCATGGTCTGCCTGGACGAGGCGGGGCAGGTGGTCCGTCCCGCGCTGCTGTGGAACGACACCCGCTCCGCCGGGGCCGCCCAGGACCTGATCGCGGAGGCGGGTGGTGGCGAGGCCGGCCGGCGGTTCTGGGCCGAGGCGACGGGCAGCGTTCCGGTGGCCAGCTTCACCGCCACCAAGCTGCGCTGGCTGGCCCGGCACGAGCCGGCCAACGCCGACCGGGTGGCCGCCGTGTGCCTGCCGCACGACTGGCTCACCTGGCGGCTGGCCGGCGCCCCCGGGCTGGCCGCGCTGCGGACCGACCGGGGCGACGCCAGCGGCACCGGATACTGGTCCCCGCGCACCGGTGAATACCGTCTCGACCTGCTGGAACGTGCCTTCGGGCGGCGGCTCGTGGTGCCCACGGTGCTCGGCCCGGCGGAGTCGGCGGGGCTGCTGGATCCGGCGGCGCTCGCCGGTGCCGCGGCCGGGCGCGCGCTGCTCGGTCCGGGCACCGGGGACAACGCGGCCGCCGCGCTCGGCGTCGGCGCCGGTCCCGGCGACGTGGTCGTCTCGATCGGCACCTCCGGCACGGTCTTCGCGGTGGCCGACACCCCCGCCGCCGACGCCACCGGCGCGGTCGCCGGCTTCGCCGACGCCACCGGCCGGTACCTGCCGCTGGTCTGCACGCTGAACGCGGCCCGGGTGCTGGACGCCGCCGCGACCATGCTCGGGGTCGGCCACGACGAGCTGAGCGAGCTGGCCCTGGCCGGCCCGCCCGGCGCGGACGGGCTGGTCATGGTCCCCTACCTGGAGGGGGAGCGGACCCCGGACCGGCCCACCGCCACCGGCGCGCTGCACGGCCTCACGCTGGGCAACGCGACCCCGGCGCACCTGGCCCGGGCCGCCGTCGAGGGGATGCTCTGCGCGCTCGCCGACGGGCTCGACGCGCTGATCGCGCAGGGCGCCACCGCCCGCCGGATCATCCTGGTCGGTGGCGGGGCCCGGTCGGCGGCGGTGCGACGGATCGCCCCGCAGGTGTTCGGTCGGCCGGTGGTCGTGCCGCCGCCCGGGGAGTACGTCGCCGACGGCGCCGCGCGCCAGGCCGCCTGGGTCGCCCTGGGCGGCGCGACGCCACCGGCGTGGACCATCGGTGACACCGAGGAGTACGCCGCCGAGCCGGTATCCGCCGTCCGGGAACGCTACGCGCAGGCCCGGGACCTGTTCGTGGACCGCGCCGGCACCGCCGCGGGGTAAAGGGCTGTACGGCCGGGCGGGCGCTGGCGATGATCCAGGGATGCGTACCGCCCCGGCTGACAGCCACCTGCCCTCGGTCCTCCAGTACGACGACGCCGACACCCCCTGTGACGTGGTCGACGCGTTGTCCCTGGCGGACTTCGTCACCGGCCGGCATCCCTGGGCGCGGACGGTCCGGCTGTCCCGGCTCCGCCCCGACGCCACGCTGACCCCGCCCGAGGCGCGGGTCCTGCGTACCGCCGTCGAGCACCGGCAGCGCTACCGGCTGCTCGGCGGCGAGGGTTGGACCGCCCGGGTGGTCATCTGGAACGGGCGGGACGCCGAGGTGACTGTGACCGCGGTGGACGACCAGGTCGGGCAGGCGGCCCTGGACCGGATCACCGAAGGGGTCGCCGAGCCCGAGGACCCGGACACCGGCCGTATCGGGTTCTGGCACCACGACCCGCGCCGCGGCGCCCGGCGCGACCTCCGGTCGATCGTCGCTCCCGAGTGGACGACGATCCGGCACAACTACGCGACGACCGCCCGCACCGCCCTGGACGCGCTGATGGCCGCCACCCCGGAGGCGGTCTCGGGCCGGCTGGTGTTGCTGCACGGCGCGCCCGGCACGGGCAAGACCACCGCGCTGCGGGCGCTGGCCCGGCAGTGGCGGGAGTGGTGCCAGGTGGACGCCGTCCTGGACCCGGAGGTGCTGTTCGGCGACGCGGCCTATCTCTCGGACATCGCGGTGGGCGACGAGGACGAGGAGGGCGGCACCGGGCGCCGCTGGCGGCTGCTGATCCTGGAGGACTGCGACGAGCTGATCCGGGGCGAGGCCAAGCAGGCCGCCGGGCAGGCGTTGTCCCGGCTGCTCAACCTGACCGACGGGCTGCTCGGGCAGGGCCGGGACGTGCTGGTGGCGATCACCACGAACGAGGACCTGTCCCGGCTGCACCCGGCGGTCGTCCGGCCGGGTCGCTGCCTGGCCCGGATCGAGGTCGGTCCGCTGTCGTACGGCGAGGCGACCGAGTGGCTCGGCACCTCGGCGGGGATTCCGCCGCAGGGCGCCACCCTGGCGGAGCTGTACGCGCTGCGCGCCGGTGCGGTCCCGGCCGGCGCGGTGCCGGTCGAGATCGGCGGCTACCTCTGAGGGCGCCCGGTCGCGTCCTCAGGCCCGGTCTCGCCATCCCCGGCACCCGCCTCGGCGCGATGCTCCGGTGATAGGCGGCGAGTAGTCCGGCGATAGGCCGGTGCGTGACCCTCCAAGGACCTTGAAGACTGGGAGGGGCGTAGATGTCTGCCGGGAATCCGTTGGCCTCCGTGGCCCGCCGTCCACGCGGTACCGTGCTGGCGGCGGTGCTGGCCGTCGTGGGCGGCCTACTGACCGCGCCCGCGGCCGCCGCCACGCCGGCCGCCCCGAGCGCCCTCGGCGAGGAGGCGGCCCGCGCCGCCGCCGTCGCCACCCGTCAGCGGGTCGAGGCGACCGCCCTGCGGACCGAGAACATCCAGGTCTTCGCGAACCCCAACGGCACCTTCACCATGCGACAGTCCGTGGTGCCGGAGCGGGTGCGGCGCGGCGCGGACTGGGTGCCGGTGGACACCACGCTGTACGCCCGCGCGGACGGCACGGTGGCGCCGGCCGCGACCACGCTGGACATGGCGTTCTCCGGCGGCGGCAGCGGGCCGCTGGTCCGGCTGCGCCGCGACGGGGCGGAACTGGCGTTGGCGTGGCCGGGGCGGCTGCCGACGCCGGTCCTCGCCGGCAACACCGCCACCTACCGGGAGGTGCTGCCCGGGGTCGACCTGCTGCTGCGGGCGGAGGTCGAGAGCCTCTCCCAGTTGCTGGTCGTCAAGTCCGCCCAGGCGGCGACGAACCCGGCCCTGCACCGGCTGCGGTTCCCGGTGACCCGGTCCGGCCTGTCGCTGCGGACCGGTGCGGGCGGTGGCCTGGCGGCCGTCGACGCGGCGGGACGGGAGGTGTTCCGGGCCCCGGCGGCGTACATGTGGGACTCGTCGGGGGAGGCGACCGTCGCGGCGGCGGCGGGCCAGGCCCGCTCCAGCGCCGCCGAGGTGCCCGGCGGTCGGGTCCGGTCGATGGCCGTCTCGCTCACCGCCGACGCGTTCACCCTGGCGCCGGACCGCGCCCTGCTGACCGCCCCGGGCACCCACTACCCGGTCTACCTGGACCCGTCCTGGTCGGGCAACCGGACCAACTGGACCCAGGTGTGGAGCAACTACCCGAACACCTCCTTCTACAACGGTGCCAACCTCGGCACCTCGGAGAACGTGGCCCGGGTCGGCTACGACGCCACGGACGGCAAGCTCACCCGGTCGCTCTTCCAGATCGACACCTCCGGCGTACGGGGCAAGCACGTGCTGAAGGCGACGCTGCAGACGTACGAGACGTGGTCGCGCTCGTGCACGACCCGTGAGGTGCAGGCGTGGGAGGTCGGCTCGTTCGGGTCGTCGACCACCTGGAGCAAGCAGCCGAGCTGGATCGCCAAACTCGACGCGAAGAGCGTGGCCAAGGGGTACTCGTCGAGCTGCCCGGCCGGCGGCGTCGAGTTCAACGTCACGGCGCATGTGCAGAAGGCGGCCAACAACAACTGGACCAGCATCCACGAGGGCCTGCGAGCCTCGGCGACGGCGGAGTCCAACAAGGACACCCTGTCGTGGAAGAAGTTCCGGAACAACCCGACCTTCACCATCGAGTACAACACGGTGCCCGCCGCACCGACCAACCTGACCACCGACAACTCGACGCTCTGCACCACCGGCTCGGGCCGGCTGGTGCTGGGCACCGCGACCCCGACCCTGCGGGCCACGGTCAGCGACCCGGACAACTCGGTCAAGGCGCGCTTCGAGTGGTGGACCCAGAGTGGCACGGCACCGGTCGGTAGCTGGACGTCGGCGACGGTGGCCGGCAAGACCCCGACCGTGGTGGCCACGACGGTGCCCAGCGGCGCGTTCAGCAACGGCTCGATCGCCAAGTGGCGGGTACGGGCCGAGGACGGCACCGACACCAGCGCGTGGAGCGGCTTCTGCGAGTTCCAGGTCGACACCTCCCGTCCACCGATCCCCACCCTCACCTCGAACGGCTTCCCGGACAACGGCGAGTCGAACGCCGTCATGGGGACCGGGCTCAGGGTCACCCTCGGCCCCAACGGCGGCACCGACGTGTCGTACTACGAGTACGCGGTCAACGGTGACGTGACCGCGCTGACCAAGAAGGCGACTCCGTCCGGATCCACCTCGCCGGTCGACGTCACCGTCGTGCCCGACCGGTTCGTGAACTGGATGCACGCGCGGGCCGTGGACAAGGCGGGCAACCGGTCCGAGGTCGCCACCGTGATCTTCTACGCCGCCGAGCCCTCCGGACCGGTCGCCGACTGGCCGCTGGACTACACCGGTGACGGCACCGTCGCCGAGGACGTCTCGGGCGGCGCCCACCACGCCACCCTCGCCGGGGGCGCAGCCTGGACCGAGGGGGTCACCGGCGGCGCGCTGAACCTGGACGGCACCACCGGGTACGCCAGCACCGCCGACCTGGTCCCGAACGCCACGAAGTCGTTCTCGGTCAGCGCCTGGGTCCGGCTGGACCGGACCACGAAGAACGGCGCGGCGATGTCCCAGCCCGGCAACCGGGGCTCGGCGTTCCTTCTCTACTACTCCGCGACCTACCAGCGGTGGGAGTTCAAGCGGATGAGCGCGGACGCCGACTCGCCCGTCACCACCCAGGCGGTCTCGACCACGAAGCCGGTCGCGGGCGAGTGGTACCACCTGATCGGGGTGTACGACGCCCCCGCCCAGCAGTTGCGGCTCTACGTCAACGGGCTGCTGGAGGGCACGGCCAGCTACACCACGCCGTGGAGCAGCAGCGGCCCGGTGCAGCTGGGCCGGTCTAAGTGGAACGGCAACTTCACCGACTACTGGCCCGGGGATCTCGACGCCGAGCGGTTCTACGACCGGGTGCTGCTGCCGGGTGAGATCCAGCAGGTGCCGCGCCTGGTCGGGCGGTGGAAGCTGGACGAGACGTCCGGCACGACCGCCGCGGACTCGGTCGGCGGGCACCCGGCCACCTGGTCGACGACCGGCGTGACCCGGATCGCCGGGGTCAACGGGAACGCCGTCCAGCTCGCCGACGGGGTGCTGAGCACCACCGCCCCGGCGATCCGGACCGACGGCAGCTACACCGTGACCGCCTGGGTCCGCCCGGACGCGCTGACCAAGAACGGGATTGCGCTCAGCCAGGACGGCGGCAACGTCGGGGGCGTCAACCTCGGCTGGTCCTGGGACGCCATGGCCGGGGTCTACCGATGGTCGATCCGTACCCCGGTGGGTGATTCGGCCACTGCCGAGATCTGCGAGGCGGTGGACGAGTTCGGCATGCCGATCGTCGGCACCTGGACGTTCCTCGCCGGGGTGTACGACGCGCAGGCGCACGCGCTGCGGCTCTACGTCGACGGCCAGTTCGTCGCCGAGTCGTACTTCGCCGGCACCTGGCAGGCCGCCGGCGCGGTGCGGATCGGCCGGGGCCGGGCCGGCGTGACGTTCCAGCAGTACCTCACCGGTGCGGTGGACGACGCCCGCACGTACGCGGGACCGCTGAGCGACCAGGCGATCTGGGATCTGTACACGGCGCAGGCCGGGTGAGCCGGCCGGCCGCACGACACCGGAGGGAATCGGTGATGAGAACGATCGTGACGAGTCGTGCGCGCCGGCGACGGATGCGCCCGATCAGCCGACGGCTGGCGGCGGTGCTGGCCGGCACGGTGGCGTCCGCCCTGGCGGCCAGCGCACTGGCCGTGCCGGCGAAACCCGCCGTGGCGGCCCCGCTCAAATGGAAGCCCGACGTGGCGCGGGAACGGTCGGTGCCCGGCCGGGACTTCGTGTCCCCGTCGGCGCGGTCGGCCGGCGCGGTGCGGCGGTTCGTGCCCGCGGCGTCCTGGCCGGCCCCCGGCGTCGCCGAGGTGGCGCTGCCGGCGACCCTGGCCGGGCTGTCCGCCGCGGACCGTAAGGACGCCCTGGCCGGAGGCATGTCCGCGGCCGCCCGGATGGGTTCGGTCCCGGCGGGCGGCCTGCCGGTGCGGGTCGGCGCGGCCGGCACCGCCCGGCCGGACGGCCTGCGGGTGGAGGTGCTCGGCCAGGAGGTCGCACGCCGGGCCGACCTGCCCGGCCTGCTGCTCACGGTGGCCGCCACCGGCCCGTCCGGCGCGGCGGCCGCCAACGGGATCGGTGCGGCGGGGGCCGGCACGTCCGGCGTCTCCGTCGAGGTGGACTACTCCGGGTTCCGCGACGCGTACGGTGGCGACTGGGGGTCCCGGCTGCGCCTGGTGCGACTTCCGGCGTGCGTGCTGACCACCCCGGAGCGCCCGGACTGCCGCGCCGGCACACCGCTGCCGTCCCGTAACGACGTCCGTTCCGGGCGGCTGACCGCCGACGCCCCGGTGAGCGCCACGGCCACCGTGCTGGCGGCCACCGCCGCCCCGTCCGGTAGCGCCGGCGACTACAAGGCGAGCGCCCTGTCGGCGTCGTCGTCCTGGGAGGCGGGCGGCTCGGCCGGCGACTTCAGCTGGTCGTACCCGATGGAGGAGGTGCCCGCCTTCGGTGGCCCGGAGCCCGACCTCATGCTGGCGTACTCGTCGGGCAGCGTGGACGGGCGGACGGTGTCGACGAACAACCAGTCGTCGTGGGTCGGTGAGGGCTGGGACTTCAGCGAGGGCTTCATCGAGCGGCGGTACGGCTCGTGCTCCGACGACGTCTCGGTCACCCCGAAGCCGTACGACCTGTGCTGGGAGACCGACAACGCCTTCCTCTCGCTCGGCGGGCGCACCGTGGAGCTGGTGAAGGACGACGCCACCGGCGCGTGGCACCCGCGCAACGACGACGGGTCCCGGGTGGAGCGCCTGACCGGCGCCGCGAACGGGGACGACAACGGGGAATACTGGAAGATCACCTCCCGGGACGGCACCCAGTACTTCTACGGGCTGCACCGGCTGCCGAACTGGACCACCAACGCCGCGGTGACCGAGTCGGTGTGGACGGTGCCGGTGTTCGGCGACGACAGCGGCGAGCCGTGCCACGCGAGCACCTTCGCGTCGTCGTACTGCAACCAGGCGTGGCGGTGGAACCTGGACTACGTCGTGGACCCGAACGGCAACGCGATGTCGTACTGGTACACGAAGGAGTCGAACCACTACGGCCGTAACCTGACCGCGACGGCCGGCACGGCGTACGTCCGCGGCGGCTACCTGAGCCGGATCGACTACGGGCAGCGGTCGGACACCCTCTACTCGGCGACGGCCCCGATGCAGGTGGTCCTCGGCGTGGAGGAGCGGTGCGCCGACGGCGCGACCTGTGGCACCGGGACGATCAGCAAGGACACCGCGAAGAACTGGCCGGACGTGCCGTACGACCAGAACTGCGACGCGGGCGCGAGCTGCACCGACCGGTACGCCCCGACCTTCTGGACCCGCAAGCGGCTGGCGAGCGTGACCACCCGGGTGTCGGGCCGGGACGTGGACACCTGGACATTGGGCTACCAGTACCGGGCCCCGGGGGACGGCACGTCGCCGTCGCTCTGGCTGGCCTCCGTCACCCGCACGGGCAAGGTGGGCGGCAGCCTGGCGCTGCCGGCGGTGACCTTCGAGGGCGTGCAACTGGAGAACCGGGTCGACGCGCTGGAGGGCATCCCGCCGCTGTACAAGTGGCGGATGACCGACGTGTACGACGAGTCCGGCGGGCACGTGCGGGTCAACTACTCGGGCCAGGAGTGCACCCGGGCGGCCGTCCCGACCCCGGACACGAACACCAAACGCTGCTTTCCCCAGTACTGGGTGCCGGAGGGCGCGTTGCAGCCGCAACTCGACTGGTTCCACAAGTACGTCGCGGTCCAGGTCCTCGAGGACGACCAGTCCGGCGTGGCCGGGATCGAGCAGACCGACTACGAGTACCTCGGCGGCGGCGCCTGGCACCACGACGACAACGAACTGACCCCGGCGAAGTACCGCACCTGGGGCGAGTGGCGCGGCTTCGCGCGGGTCCGGGTGACCCACGGCGCGCCCGGCGGGGTGCGCTCCCAGCGCGAGACGCTCTACCTGCGCGGGATGGACGGGGACAAGCTCGCCAGCGGCACCCGCGGCGTCTCGGTGACCGATTCCGAGGGCGGGTCGGTCGCCGACCATCCGAGCCTGGCCGGCTTCGCCCGGGAAAGCATGACCTACGACGGGGTCGGCGGGACCGTGCTGGACGGCGAGATCAACGACCCCTGGATCTCGGCGGCCACCGCCACGCACGGCGCGACGAAGGCGTACCTCACCGGCATCGCCAAGAAGCGCAGCCGGCTCGCGCTGTCGACCGGCGGCTGGCGGCGCACCGAGGTGCGGACCACCTACGACTCCTTCGGGCTGCCGACCGAGGTGAACGACCTCGGCGACACCGCGACGAGCGCCGACGACGAGTGCAACCGCACCACGTACGCCCGGGACACCGCCAAGTGGATGATCGACTATGAGGTGCGGGTGGAGCGGGTCGGCGTGGCCTGCACGGTGACGCCGTCCCGCCCGGCGGATGTCCTCTCCGACACGCGCACCTTCTATGACGGCTCGACCACCTTCGGGACCGCGCCGACGAAGGGCGACGAGACGCTGACCCAGGAGCTGGTGTCGTACTCGAACGGCACGCCGGTCTACGTGCAGGCCAGCCGGGCGACGTACGACAGCTACGGGCGCACCCTGGACACCTTCGACGAGCTGAACCAGAAGACCAGCACGGTCTTCACCCCGACCACCGGCCCGGTCACCGCGACCACGGTCACCAACCCGCTCGGGCACGCCACCAACACCACTTTCGAGCCGGCGTGGGGCGTGGAGACCGCGACCGTGGATCCGAACGGGCGGCGTACCGACCTGACCTACGACCCGCTCGGCCGATCCACCGCTGTCTGGCTCCCCGACCGGTCCAAGGCGGGCGGTGCCACGCCCACCATGAAGTTCTCCTACCTCGTCCGGACCACCGCGCCGAACGTGGTCACCACCGAGACGATCCGCGACGACGAGACGTACGACCGGGAGTACGCGTTCTACGACGGCCAGTTGCGGGAACGCCAGACGCAGCAGCCCGCCGCGGGCGGCGGACGGATCGTCACCGACACCTTCTACGACTCCCGCGGCCTGGAGGTGAAGAGCAACGCGGCCTACTGGAACGACGGCACCGCGGGCACCACCCTGCTGACCGTCGACGACAACGCCGTGCCGGCCCAGACCCGGACCGTCTACGACGGCAACGAGCGGGAGACGGCGGAGATCTTCCTCTCCTTCGGCGCGGAGAAGTGGCGCACCACCACCAGCTACGGCGGCGACCGCGTCTCGGTCACGCCGCCGGCGGGCGGCACGGCCACCACGACGATCACCGATGCGGAGGGGCGCACGGCCGAGCTGCGCCAGCACTCCGGGGGCACGCCGAGCGGCGGTTACGACGCCACCCGCTACACGTACACCAGGGCTGGTGAGCTGGCCAGCGTGACCGACCCGGTGGGCAACGTCTGGCGGTACACGTACGACCTCCGGGGCCGGAAGGTGCGGGAGGAGGACCCGGACAAGGGCGCCACCACCTACACCTACGACGATGCCGACCAGATGCTGACCGCCACCGACGCGCGCGGCGCCATCCTGGCCTACACGTACGACGCGCTCGGCCGGAAGACCGCCATGTACGCCGGGTCGACCTCCGGCCCGAAGCTGGCGGATTGGACCTACGACACCCTGACCAACGGGATCGTGGTGAAGGGGCAGCCCGCCTCGTCCACCCGGTACGTCAACGGCAACGCGTACACCACGTCGGTCAACGGCTACGACTCCCGCTACCGTTCGTCGGGCACCACGGTCACCATCCCGGCGGCGGAGGGCAAGCTGGCCGGCAGCTACCGGGTGAACACCGGGTACACCCCGACCGGTAACCCGTTGTCCGTCTCGTACCCGGCGGCCGGCGGCCTCGCCCCCGAGACCCTGCGGTACGGCTACGACGCGTACGGCCGGCTCCAGACGGCGCAGACGGGCCTGTCCACGCTGCTCGTCTCGGCCACCTACAGCCCGTACGACGAGCCGTTGCAGTACACGATGCAGGCGGTGTCGGGCAAGCAGATCGCGCAGACGTTCTACTACGACGACGCGACCCGCAAGCTCAGCCGCGCGCTGGTGGACCGCAACGTGTCACCGCTGCACCTGGCCGACGTCAACTACTCCTACGACGGCGCCGGCAACGTCACCCGGATCGCCGACACCCCCTCCGGCGGCCCGGCCGACACCCAGTGCTTCCGGTACGACCACCTGCGCCGGCTCACCACCGCCTGGACGGCGACCGACAACTGCGCGGCCGCGCCCGGGGCGGGCGTGCTGGGCGGGCCCGCGCCGTACTGGCAGTCCTGGACCTACGACAAGACCGGCAACCGGCTCACCGAGACCAACTACGACACCACCACCGGCGCCGGGAACACCAGCACCTCCACCTATCCACCTGCCGGGTCGGCCCAGCCGCACACGCTCTCGACCGTGACGACCGGCGGCCAGGCGAACCGCTACCGCTACGACGCGACCGGCAACACCACCGAACGTACGATCGGCGGCGCCACCCAGAGCCTGGACTGGAACACCGAGGGAGACCTGGCCTCGGTCACCGAGGGAGGCAAGGCCACGGAGTTCCTGTACGACGCCGACGGGGACCGGTTGATCCGCCGCGAACCGGACGCCGTCACCCTCTACCTGGACAACACGGAACTGCGGCTCGCCAGGTCCACGGACGTGGTGACGGCGACCCGGTACTACGACGTCGGCTCGACCACCGCGGTGCGTACCACCACGGGTGGGCTCTCGTTCGAGGCGGAGGACCAGCACGGGACGGCGCAACTGGCCATCGATGCCGACGACCTGTCCCTGACCCAACGCCGCTACCTGCCCTTCGGCGAGTTGCGCGGCACAGCTCCGGCGAGCTGGCCGGACCAGAAGGGGTACGTGGGCGGCACGGTCGACGCCACCACCGGGCTGACCCATCTCGGTGCCCGCGAGTACGACCCGGACATCGGCCGGTTCATCTCGGTCGATCCGCTCATCGGCACCGAAGACCCGCAGCAGATGAACGGGTACGCGTACGCCGACAACACCCCGATCACGATGAGCGACCCGGACGGGCAGTGGCGGGTGCTGCCCGGCGGGCACTACTGCGACGGTTGCGGCGGCTACAACAACCCGCCGCCGAAGAAGAAGCCCGCGAAGAAGGCCAAGAAGAAGGCGAAGAAGAAGCCCTCTCCGGCGGCGCACCACTACTGCGACGGCTGCGACTACTCCAGGCGGGTCTCGTCGGCGCCGGCCGCGCGCCACTACTGCGACGGCTGTGACTACATGCGCAAGCAGGCGGAGGCCCGGCGCCTGGCCCGGGAGTACGCCGCCAAGCGGGCCCGGGAGGAGGCCGCCCGTAAGGCGCGGGAGGCGCTGGCGAGGAAGGCTCGCGAGGCCGCGGCCAAGGAGAAGCAGAAGCACCAGCGGTGCAAGCTGACCAGCTTCTGGAGCAGCGCCTGCCGCAAGGCGGCCGGCAACGCCATCGGCAAGGGGGCCAAGGCGGTCGGACACGGCGCCAAGGTGGCCGGAAAGTGGGCCTGGCAGAACCGCTCGAACATCCTGGCCGTGTGTTCGGTCGTCGCCACGGTGGTCTGCGGGATCGGGGCGGCGATCAGCAGCGGGTACGACGCGTACCGGGATTTCCGGAGCGGCAACTATCGATCCGGGGCGCTCAACCTGCTCTCCGGTGCCACCGGTGGGATCGGAGCCGCCTACGGTGGCGCCTCGAAGGTCCTGCTCCGCGGCTCGAACAAGGTCGCCGGGCTCCGGGTGCCGAAACTGCCGACCCGGCTCGGCGCCCGTGCCACCGGGGGCATGACCCGGGCCCGGGACCGGGCGAGCGCGGCCATGTACCGCGGCTACGTGAGCACGGGGTACAAGTCGAACGCCTGGGGCCTGGCCAGTATGGGCGCCGGCGCCGCCAACACCGCGTGGGGGTGGTAGTCGGCGATCCACAGAGGATGGCGGGACGGGCCGCCGGTGGTCGTTGGCCATCGGCGGCCCGCCTCGTTTCGGCGCGGGCGCAATTCGGGCTCGCGCGCTTCGGTGCACCGGCGGCAAGATGATCGGGTGGCTGAAGCGGGTGGCGGAGGCGACGTACCGGGGCTGGCGTTCAGCGTCCTGGGCCCGCTGGAGGTACGGGGACGATCGGGGCCCATCCTGCTGCCCGGCGCCCGCCAGCGCGTCGTCCTGGCCGCGCTGCTGCTGCGGCGCAACCGGGTGGTCTCGGTGGACGAGATGATCGACGGGCTCTGGCCGCAGTCGCCTCCGGCGACTGCCCGGGAACAGGTGCTGACGGTGGTGTCGTCGCTGCGCCGGCTGCTCGGCGACGCCGGCAGACCGGCCGCCGACCGGCTGGTGGTCACCCGCAGTCCGGGCTACCTGCTGCGGATCGAGGACGAGCAGCTCGATCTGGCGCGGGCCGAGCGGCTACTGCGTGACGCGGACCAGGACGGGCTGCCGGCGACGGTCAGGGCGGCCGCGTTGCGATCCGCGTTGGCGCTGTGGCGGGGGCCGGAGCTGACCGACGTGCCGGCGCCGTTCGCGGTCACCGAGGCGCACCGGCTGACCGAGCTGCGGTTGGCCACCATGGAGAAGCTGGTCGAGGTGGAGTTCGCGCTGCACCGGCACGTCGAGCTGATCCCAGAGCTGACCCGGCTGGTGGCCGAGCATCCGCTGCGCGAGCGGCTGCGCGGGCAACTGATGACCGCGCTGAACGCGGTCGGGCGTACCGCCGAGGCGTTGGAGGTGTATCGGGCCGGACGCCGACGCATGGCCGACGAGCTGGGCCTCGAGCCCGGCGCCGAACTGCGGCGGCTGGAGCGGGTCATCCTGGCCGGTGCCGAAGACCGCGCCGGCCGCGACCGGAGCCAGTCGCCGCCGGTGCCGGACGACCCGCCGGCGGGGACCGGCGCCGGCACCCACCCGCCGGCCGCGATCGCGCCCGCGCCGGCCGCGATTCCGGCCCAGCTGCCCGCGGACATCAGTGACTTCACCGGCCGGGCCGCGGAGGTGGACGAGCTGTGCGCCCGGTTGACCTCGTCCGGATCGGCGGGGCTGACCGCCGTCCCGGTGGTGATCCTGTCCGGCATCCCCGGGGTCGGCAAGAGCGCCCTGGCCACCCACGTGGGCCACCTGCTGCGGGCGCGGTTTCCGGACGGCCAGCTGTACGTCGGGCTGCGCGGGACGCACGACCGGCCACAGGAGCCGGCGGAGGTGTTGGGCCGGGTGCTCGTCGCCCTGGGTGTCCACCGTGCCGCGGTACCCGACGATGTCGAGGACCGGGTCCTGCTCTACCGCTCCGTCACCGCGGAGCGCCGGGTGCTGGTGGTGCTCGACGACGCGGCGAGCGCGGCGCAGGTGCGCCCCCTGGTGCCGGGTGGTTCCGGTTGCGCCGTGCTCGTCACCAGCCGCTCCGACCTGGGCGATGTGGAAGGCGGCCACCACCTGTACCTTGACGTGCTCCCCGACGAGGACGCGTTGGCGCTGCTGAGGGCGACGGCGGGTGCGGAGCGTGTGGCGGCCGAGCCGTCCGTCGCCGCGCGTCTCCTTGAGCTGTGCGGATGGTTGCCGCTGGCGGTCCGCATCGTCGGTGCGCGGCTGGCCACCCGGCCGCACTGGTCGCTGCGCCGGCTGGCTGACCGGTTGGCCGACCAGCACCGCCTGGACGAGCTGCACCACGGCGACCTTGAGATACGGGCCAGCCTGGAACTCAGCTTCCGCGGTCTCGATCCGCACGCCGACTCCGCCGCGCAGCTACTGTCGTTGCTGACCGCCCCGAGCTTTCCCGGCTGGGCCGCCGCGGCGGTGCTGCAGCGGCCCGTCGTGGTCGCCGAGGCGTTGCTCGACCAGTTGGTGCAACACCGCATCGTCGAGTACGCCGGCCGGGACGCCGCCGGCCAGGACCGGTATCGGTTCCACGACCTGGTCGGGTTGCTGCTGCGGGAACGGGCCGCGGCCCGGATCGACGAGGCGGCACGGCGTACGGCCGTGGTGGCGGGGCTCAACGCCTGGCTCGGTTACGCGTTGTTGGCCATGCGGGGGCTGCCCGACAAGCAGTTCCCCGGGCTGGAGCCGGCGCTGCGGGGCACCCCTCTGCTCGACCCGGCGGCGCGGTCCGCCGCGACGGCTGATCCTGTCGGCTGGTACGAGGCGGAGAGCGAATCACTGCTGGCCGGCGTACGCCAGGCGTACCAGCTGGGGCTGGATGAGCTGTGCGGGGCGCTGACGCACGTGCTCGGGCCGTTCCTGGAGATGCGCGGAGCGGTCGACGTCTGGCGGTCGATCAACTCGCTCGCCGAGGCGGCGGCCGAACGCGCCGGTGACCGGCGGATGATGGCATTGGCGATGTTGTACCGCAGCCGGGCCGACGAGTACCTGGCCGTCCCCGAGGTCGCCCGCTATGCGGAGCGGGCGGCGGAACTGTTCGAAACGCTCGACGACGACTGCGGCCAGGCGCACGCCCTCAACCGGTTGACCTACCTGCGGGGTTACCAGGGCCACCTGCCGCAGGCTCGGCAGGCGGCGGAGCGGGCCCTGGTGCTGGCCGAGCGGGTCGGCAGCCTGTGGTGCGCCGCCCGCGCCCGGCAGCACCTCGGGGCGATCGAACGCGAACACGGCCGGCTGCGGGAGGCGGAGGAGCAGTTGTGGCGCGCGCTTGACCTCTACACGGCCTGCGACAGTAGGAGCAGCCAGGCCGACGCCATGAACGGCCTCGCCCGCGTCTATCACGACCAGGGCCGGTTCACGGACGCGATCGAGCTGCTCACCACCACTCTGTCGATCTTCCGTGAGCTGCGTGACCCGTACGGTGAGGTGATAACGCTGTACCGATTCGCCGGGACCTACCTGGCGGCCGGGCGCGACGCGGAGGCCGTGGTGGCGGCCGAGCAGGTACTGGCCATCGCCGAGGCGATCAGTTATTCGACGGCCGCCGCCGAGGCGCTGAGCGTACTGGCTGCCGCGCGTCGCCGGGCGGGCCGGCTGGCGGCGGCGGCGGACCTGCTGACCGCGGCGATCAGCGTCGGCCGCAACGAGGGGGAACGGTGGCTGGGCAGGGCACTGCTGACGCTCGGTGACATTCGGGAGGAACAGGGTGACCATGACGGCGCGCTGACCGCCTGGCGGGAAGCCGCCGACCTGCTCCACGGAGTCGCCCACCCCAGCGCCCGGGACGCCGACTCGCGGCTGGCCGCCGGGCTCCCGCTGCCGCCGCCGGCTCGGCGCGCGACGGCGCCCGAGGAGCAACGCGACCAGATGGCGTAGCGTGGCTCGCTGTGCGTGCGATCCGTGGCGGGGGAGCGGCCCACCGGTTCTACAGCGTGGTCGTGTTCGTGGTGCTCGCCTCGCTGGACAACGTGGCCATCGGCCTGGTCCCGCCGCTGTACGGGCCGATCTCCGGCGCGCTGGGGGTGTCGCAGCGGCTGCTCGGGCTGGTCACCGCGGTGAGTTTCCTGGTCAGCGCGGTCGCCGCGGTGGGCTGGGCGTACGTGGGCGACCGGACCAACCGTAAGCCGCTGCTCATGGTCGGCACGCTGATCTGGGCGGCCGGCACCGGCGGCAGCGCCCTCGCCCAGCACTACCTGGCGTTCCTGACCGCCCAACTCGTCGCCGCAGTCGGGCTGGGCGCGGTCGGCTCGGTCGGCTTCTCCGTGGTCACCGACCTGATCTCGCCCCGCCGCCGGGGTCTGGTGATGAGCTTCTGGGGGCTGTCGCAGGGCGTCGGCACCCTCGCCGGGACGCTCGCCGGCGGCCTCCTCGGCGCAGTCGACTGGCGGCGGCCGTTCCTGCTGCTCACCGTGGTCGGCCTGGCCGCCACCGTGGCCTACCTGTTCACGTACGACATCCGGCGCGGGCAGAGCGAGCCGGAGCTGGCTGCGGCGTTCGACAGCGGCGCCGAGTACGACTACCGGATCAGCCGGGCCGACCTGCCCCGGATCCTGGCCCGGCGGACCAACCGGTGGCTGATCCTGCAGGGGCTGACCGCGCAGGCGGCGTTCGGGTCGCTGGTCTGGCTGCCGGTGCTCTTCGCCCAGCGCGCCGAGGCGCAGGGCTACTCGGCGGCCACCGCCGTGGTGGTGGGCAGTGTGTTCGCCACCCTGTTCCAGCTCGGCGGGGTGTTCTCCATCCTGGGCGGGCTGGCCGGTGACGCGCTCCAGCGGCGCACGCCGAGCGGCCGGGCCCTGGTCGCGGCGGTTGGCATCCTCGCGGCCGTGCCGTTCTACCTGGTCCTGTTCTTCGTGCCGATCCGGATCGACGTGCCGGAGGGTGGCAGCTCCGGCGCGGTGATCGGCGCGGTGCTGGCCAGTGTGGTCAGCGAGCCGACGGTCGGGCTGAGCCTGTTGACCGCCGTGCTGGCGCTCGCACTCACCTCGGCCAACTCGCCGAACTGGTTCGCGCTGATCGCCGACGTCAACCCGCCCGAGCACCGGGGCACCGTCTACAGCCTGGGCAACCTGGTCAACGGGGCCGGCCGGGCGGCCGGCAACGGACTGGTCGGGCTGGTCTTTCACGGGCTGCGGGCGGCCTTTCCGCCGCCGTTGAACTACGCCGTCGGGCTGGCCGCGTTCCAGCTCTTCTTCATCCCGACCGGGGTGATGTACTGGCTGGCCGCCCGTACCTCGCCCGGCGACATCGAGTCCGTCCACGACCTCCTGCACACCCGCGCCCGCCGGTAAGGAGGGGCCCCCTGTTAACGCCTCGCGTATAGCAGGGGCCCCCTGTTAACAACCAGGCGCGACACCGAATGGGAAGTGTTAACAAGGGGCCCTTGTACAACGCCAGGCGTTAACAGGGGGCCCCTCCTTACACGTACCAGACGGTGACGTCGGTGGGGACGGCGTCGGCCTCCAGCGGGGCGCTGGCGACGAGCACCTCCGCGCCGGCCGGCAGGGGCACCGGGGCAGCGCCGAAGTTGGTCAGCACGGTCACGTCCTGGTTGGTGAAGATGAGCGCCTCATCGCCGGAGGAGAGCCAGCGCAGTGGGCCGGCGCCCAGCCCGTGCTCGCGGCGCAGCCGCAGCGCGGTCCGGTACAGCTCGTACGTCGAGCCGGGCACCCCGCGCTGCCGGTCCAGGGCGTACTCGGCCCAGATCGGGGGCTGGGGCAGCCAACTCGCGTCGGTCGGCCCGAAGCCGTACGACGGCGCGTCGGCCTCCCACGGGATCGGCACCCGGCAGCCGTCCCGGCCCCGCTCGGTGTGCCCGCTGCGCTCCCAGGTCGGGTCCTGCCGGGTCTCGTCGGGCAGTGTGGTGTGCTCCGGCAGCCCCAGTTCCTCGCCCTGGTAGAGGTACGCGGAGCCGGGCAGGGCCAGCATCAGCAGGGTGGCCGCACGGGCCCGGCGCAGGCCGAGCGCGGCGTCGGGCTGCGGATCGCCGATGCCGATCCCGTTCGGTCGGGGGGCGCCGACCGGCAGGCCGAGCCGGGAGGCGTGCCGGACCACGTCGTGGTTGGACAGCACCCAGGTGGTGGGCGCGCCGACCCCGTCGGTGGCCTCCAGCGAGCGGGTGATGACCGCGTACTGGGCCGGGGCGGTCCACGAGGCGAGCAGGTACTCGAAGTTGAACGCCTGGTGCATCTCGTCGGGCCGGACGTACCGGGCCAGCCGCTCGGCCGGCTCCACCCAGGCCTCGGCGACCAGGATGCGCTCCCCGGGATACCCGTCGAGCAGCCGCCGCCAGTCCCGGTAGATCTCGTGCACGCCGTCCTGGTCCCACATCGGCGGGCGGGGCTTGTCCACCTCGTTGCCCGAGAGGATTTCCTGCGGCTCCCGCCAGTCGGCCAGGTCGGCCTGCTTGATCAGGCCGTGCGCCACGTCCACCCGGAAGCCGTCGACGCCCCGGTCCAGCCAGAACCGGAGGACGTCCAGGAACTCGGCGCGTACCTCGGGGTTGTCCCAGTTCAGGTCCGGCTGGCCGGGGTCGAACAGGTGCAGGTACCACTGGCCGTCGGGCAGCCGGGTCCAGGCCGGGCCGCCGAAGACGCTCCGCCAGTCGTTCGGCGGCTCGGCGCCCTGCGGGCCCTTGCCGTCCCGGAAGACGTAGCGCTGCCGATCCGGGCTGCCCGGCTCGGCGGCGAGGGCTGCCTGGAACCAGCGGTGCGCCGACGAGGTGTGGTTCGGGACCAGGTCGACGATCACCCGCAGCCCGCGCGCCTTCGCCTGGGCGATCATCGTGTCGGCGTCCGCGAGGGTGCCGAAGAGCGGGTCGACGTCCCGGTAGTCGGCCACGTCGTACCCGGCGTCGGCCTGCGGGGACGGGTAGAAAGGCGACAGCCAGAGCGCGTCGACCCCCAGCTCGGCGAGGTGGTCGAGGCGGGCGGTGATGCCGGGGAGGTCGCCGATGCCGTCGCCGTTCGAGTCGGCGAACGAGCGCGGGTAGACCTGGTAGATGACGGCCTCGGTCCACCAGTCGCCGGCCGGTTCCTGTCGCGTCGTGTCCGTGTTCAGAGCCTTCTCCCCTGTGTCGAGCCGTGGCCGTCCGTCGCGGACGGTCGTTCCCGGCCGTCGCGGACAGCCGGGTCCGTTTAGTTTGCCCGGGGTGGTGCGGTCGATTCACGTACCACCAGTCGAGTGGGCAGGATCACCGGCGGCGTCGGCGCGGCACCGTCGGTGCCGGCACCGCCCGCCGGCGGCACCAGCCCGGGGTACGGGTCGGCGCCGCGTACGCCGAGTGGGTTCAGCAGGATCCGGGCGGCGAGCAGGCCCTGCTCCGCCGCTGGTTGGGCGACGGTGCTCAACCCGAGCACCCCGGCCAGGTCGTGGTCGTCGATGCCGATCACGCTGACGTCCTGCGGCACCCGCAGCCCGGCGTCGCGCAGCGCGGCCATCGCGCCCATCGCCATCTCGTCGCAGGCGGCGAAGATCGCCGTCGGCGGCTCGCCCCGGGACAGCAGCTCGGCGGTGGCCCGGATGCCGCCGTCGATGGTGAACTGCGACTCGACGTCCAGGCTCGGGTCGGTCCGGATCCCGGCCGCGTGCAGCTCCTCCTGGTAGCCGCGCCGTCGGTCCAGGTGCGTGGTGAAGGCCAGCTCGTCGTCCGGGTCGCCGGAGATGTGCGCGATCCGGGTGTGGCCGAGGTCGAGCAGGTGCCGGGTGGCGGTCCGCGCCGCGGCCACGTCGTCGATGCGTACGCAGGGCCAGCCGGGCACGCCGCTGCCGGAACTGACGATCACGCCGGGCAGGTCCAGCTTGGTCAGCGCGGCCACGTCCGCCGGTCGCAGCGGGGTGGCGACCAGGATGATGGCGTCCACCCGCTTGTGCAGGCTGGCGGTACGCAGCACCCGCTGCCGGGTCTGCTCCCGGCCGCCGAGGTTGTAGAGCAGCAGGTCGTATCCGTTCTGGTCGAGGAAGTCCTCGACGGCCTCCACGACCGTCCCGAAGAACCAGCGGGTGATCCGGGGGACCACGATCGCCACGGTGCCGGTCTTTCCGCCGGCGAGCCGGGAGGCGTTCGGCGAGACCGCGTACTGGAGTTGCTCGGCGGCGGCGAGGACCCGGCGCCGCGTCGCGGCCGAGACCGTGGGCAGGCCGCGCAGCGCACGGGAGACGGTGGCTGTGGAGACCCCGGCCAGGCGGGCGACATCGTCAATCTTCGTCATCGTTGTTCCCCGCTCCGGCCCGCGCCCGCCGCCGCCGGTGGGCCGGCGGCGGCGGGCAGCGGGTCAACCCTTGACGCTGCCGGCGAGCAGGCCCCGCACGAAGAAGCGCTGGAGGGACAGGAACACGATCAGCGGTACGACGATCGACACGAAAGCGCCGGCCGTCAGCCGCTGCCACTCGTTGCCCCGGGTGCCCGCCAGCTCGGCGAGCCGGACGGTCAGCGGGGCGGTCTCGCTGCCACCGCCCGCGAAGATCAGCGCGACCAGCAGGTCGTTCCAGACCCAGAGGAACTGGAAGATGCCGAACGCGGCCAGGGCGGGCGTGATCAGCGGCAGCACGATGGTGCGGAAGATCCTCGGGTGGGTGGCCCCGTCGACCCGGGCCGCCTCCATCAGGTCTCCGGGTAGCTGCGAGATGAAGTTGTGCAGCAGGAACACGGCGAACGGGAGCGCGAAGCAGGTGTGCGCGAACCACACCTGGGCGAACCGCTGCGCGCCGTCGAGTTCCCAGGCGGGCAGCAGGGTGACGCCGCCCAGGCTCACCCCGGTGGAGAAGAAGCTGAGCAGCGGCACCAGGGCCATCTGTAGCGGCACGATCTGCATGGCGAAGATCGCGATGTAGACCCAGTCCCGCCCGCGGAATTTCATCCACGCCAGCGCGTACGCGGCCAGGGCCGCGAAGGCGAGCGGGAAGAGGACGGACGGAATGGTGATCGCCAACGAATTGATGAAGTAGCTGGCGAGCTGCCCGGAGGACGCGGAACGGCCGAAGAGCACCTCCTGGTAGTTCTCCAGGGTGAACTGCGGATCGCTGAAGAAGGTCCACCAGCCGGTGGTCTTGATCTGGTCCTCCGGCCGCAACGACGAGATGAACAGGCCGAAGGTCGGAACGGTCCAGACCAGCGCGATGACGATCGACACCACGGTGGCGACCGGCGTGTTCAGCCGCTTGCGGACCCGCCGGGCGGTGCCGGGGCGCCCGGCCTGCTGCTGCGTCCCGGTGGCGAGTGGGGGAGTGGTGGTGGTCATCTCAGCCCTCCCGCTGCTGGCGCAGGTTGCGGATCTGGTAGATCACGATCGGAATGACCAGGACGAAGAGGAAGACCGCCAGCGCGGAGCCCTGCCCGTTCTGGCCGTAGCGGAACGCCTGGTTGTACATCTCGTTGGCGATCACACTGGTGTCGTAGTTGCCGTTCGTGGTGGTCCGGACGATGTCGAAGACCTTCAGCGTGGCGATCGACAGGGTCACGACCACGACGATCAGGGCCGGCCGGATGCTCGGCAGGGTGATCCGCCAGAACATCTGCCACGAGGTGACCCCGTCCAGGCGGGCGGCCTCCACGATGTCCGCGGGGATCGCCTTGATCGCGGCGGAGAGCACCACCATGGCGAAACCGGCCTGGATCCACACCATGATCACGATGAGCAGCAGCGTGTTCAGCGGCGACTCCAGCAGCCACTGCCGTGGTTCGCCCCCGAAACTGACCACGATCTGGTTGAGTAGGCCGATCTGGTCCTGCCCCTCGCCGCGGTAGGCGTAGACGAACTTCCAGATGATGCTCGCGCCGACGAACGAGATCGCCATCGGCATGAAGATCAGGGACTTGGCCAGCGCCTCGAACCGCGCCCGGTCGACCATCACCGCGTAGAGCAGGCCCATGGTGGTGGCCACCAACGGGACCAGAATCACCCAGGTCAGGGTGTTGATCAACACCCGGACGATGGAGTCCTCAGCGAACATCCACCGGTAGTTGGCCAGCCCCACCCAGTTCTGGCTGCCGCCGTCCATGAACGACAGCAGCAGGGTGCGGATCGCCGGGACGACCAGGCCGACGAGCAGCAGCAGCGCCGTCGGCAGCAGGAAGAAGAGCGCGAACAGCCCGTCGCGGGGCTTCCGCTGCCGGGGGAGCGGCGCGCCGCCGGCGGTCGCGGCGATCAAACGGGCCTCGCGGCGCCGAGCGAACCACGACGGCACCACGTCCAGCAACAGGAGTAGGCCGCCGACCACCGCGACGAAGGCCACCAGCCCCCAGAGCAACATGAAAAGCTTCGGCGACTCGTCCGCGAAGTCGAAGTTCATCAACCCTCCCACGGGTGTCGACTGTGCAGGTGGGCCGGCCTGTGGTCATGGGCCGGCCCACCTGCCAGATCACTTCGGCCAGCTGCCTTCGATGCCCTGGAGCACCGGCGCGGTGTCCTTGCCGTTCACCCAGTCGACCATGCCCTTCCAGAAGGTCCCGGCGCCGACCGCGGCCGGCATCAGGTCGGAACCGTCGAAGCGGAAGACGGCGCTCTTGTCCTGGAGGATCTGGACCGAGAGCTTGTCGATGGGGCTGGTCACGTTGGCGAGGTCCAGCTTGTTGTTCGCCGACGCCCAGCTGCCCAGCTTGGCCCGGCTGTTGGCGTGCTCACCCGAGGCCAGGAAGGTCTGCACCGCCTGCACCTCCGGCCGGTCGCTGAAGGCGACGGTGAACTGCCCGGCGCCGAGCACCGGCTTGCCCTTGGCCGGGTCGATGGCGGGGAAGTAGAAGGCGTACGCGTCCCCGTCCTCGGCCACCTTGGTGCCCTCCGGCCAGTTGTTCGCGTAGAACGACGCCTGCCGGTGCAGCGCGCACTTGCCCTGCAGGATCGGCAGACCCGCCTCCTGGAACGAGGTGGTGGCGATGCTCTTCACGCCGCCGAAGCCGCCGTTGACGTACTTCTCGTTCTTCAGGATGGTGCCGGCGCGGTCGAGGGCCTCGGCAACCTTCGGGTCGTTGAACGGGATGCTGTGGGTGGTCCACTGGTCGTAGACCTCGGGGGTCTGCGTCCGCAGCATCAGGTCCTCGATCCAGTCGGTGGCCGGCCAGCCGGTGGCCTCACCGGACTCGATGCCGGCGCACCACGGCTTGGTGCCGCTCGCCGCGATCGTGTCGCTCAGCTTGATCAGCTCGTCCCAGGTGGTCGGGACGTTCCAGCCCTTCTCCTTGAACGTCTTCGGCGAATACCACACGAACGACTTGACGTTCGAATCCAGCGGCACGCCGTAGAGGGTCCCGTTGACGGTGGCGTACTTCAGCCAGTCAGCCGGGTAGTTCTGCTCGGCCATCGTCTTCGTGTCGCCCGCGAGGGGCTTCAGCTTGCCGGCGTCGGCGAACCGCTTCAGCAGGCCCGGCTGCGGGATGGTCGCCAGGTCGGGCGCGTTGCCGCCGTCCACCCGGACGGGAAGCTGCGCCTCGAATTCGCGGCTGCCCTCGTAGTCGATAGTGATCCCGGTGCAGTCGACGAACTGCTTCCAGGACTCCTGAAGCTTGTCGGCCTCGACGTCGGTGTTGGTCGAGTAGATCGAGACCTTCTTGCCCTCGTGGCCCTGGTACTTCTCGTAGGCGGCGCACTCCGCGGAGCCCGCCTTGCTGCTCTTCTTGTTGTTGCTGCCGGTGCCGCAGGCGGTGACGCCGAGCGCCAGGCCCAGAACGCCGGCGACCGCGAGAGCCTGGCGCGATCTGGCAAACGCCATGCCGATCTCCTTCCTTGCCGGCGCGTTGGGGGAAGTCGGTATTGCGCCGGTCCGATGGGTCGTCCCCACATGTAAGCGCTTGCATGGTGCCCGGTCCACCCCCTACCGGACACGGCCCGGTAACAATCCCGCAATCCGGTGGATGCGCTCCCATGCTCCGGCGCCTCCTTGCGGGAGGACCCCTTCCCGTCGATGGAACTTTCTGTCACTCTGTGCACACCAAATTGAAAATCTTGAACATAGGAGGCAGTGGATGCGCAAGCGTTGGCTCAGCCTTGCGGCCGTGGGCGCCGTCCTCGCGGCGACCCTGGTGCCGGCCACCCCGGCCATGGCGGCACCGAGTTTCAAGGTTCCCTTCCCGTGCAACCAGTCCTGGTCCGGCCAGACCCGGTCCGACCACAGCCCGGCCTACGCCATCGACTTCAACCGGACCGACGACCTGGGCGACCCGGTGGTGGCCAGCGCGCCCGGCACGGTCGACCGGGTGACCGACCTCGGCGCCACCAGCTACGGCAAGTACGTACGGATCGACCACGGCAACGGTTACACCACCTACTACGCCCACCTGAGCGGCTTCAACGTCTCCGTCGGGCAGACCGTCGGCTACGGCAAGGTGATCGGGTACGTGGGCAGCACCGGCGGCTCCACCGGCCCGCACCTGCACTACGAGCAGCGCCTCAACGGCAGTGACATCCAGGTCCGGTTCAACGGGTCGCTCGCCCTCTACTGGGGCACCAAGACCTACACCAGCGACAACGGCTGCTCCGGCACGAACACCGGCGAGGGCACGGTCAACACCACCTCCGGGGTGAGCCTGACCGTCCGCTCCGGCCCGGGCACCGGCTACAGCGCGGTCGGCTCGGTCGCCGACGGCGCGAAGGTGACCATCTACTGCCAAACCAGCGGCACCACGGTCACCGGCACGTACGGCACCAGCTCGATCTGGGACCGGATCGGCTCGGGCCGGTACGTCTCCGACGCGTACGTCTACACCGGCTACGACGGCTATCTCCCGGGCGTGCCGCGCTGCTGATCGCCCGGCCCAGACGGCGCTCGCCGTGATCGTGTTCAAACGCGGAAGTGTGGCCTCCCGGGCGTTGGGAGGCCACACTTTCCGAATCGAGTGTGATCTTGGGAGCGATCGGTGCGGAATCGCTCATCTAGTTGAAGACGCTGACGCCGCCCGGGCCGACCAGCAGGCCGACGATGATGAGGACGATGCCCCACAGGATCTGCCGGCGGAACAGCGCGAGGATGCCGGCGACCACCAGTACGACTGCGAGAATCCAGAGAATCAGCTCCATGACCGGGCAGTACCCGGCTGTCCGATTCCGGAAACCTGGTGCTGATCGAGGTGGTCTCCGAGGTGGAAGACGCTGTACGCCTGCTTGATCACCGGGTGGGCGACGTTGCGGACGCGTACCCCGCCGGGCGTGGTGCCCCGCTCGGTTCCGTGGTGGGCGTGGCCGTGCAGCGCCAGCGCGGTGGGGACCGAGTCGATGGCCTGGCCGAGCTGGTAGCAGCCGAGGAACGGATAGATCTCCAGCGGCTCGCCGGCGAGGGTGTCCGGCACGGGGGAGTAGTGGGTGAGCGCGACCAGCAGGTCGCAGTCCAGCTCGCGCAGGGCGCGGCCGAGCGCGTCGGCGCTGTCGTTGGCGGTCCGGACGAACGCCTTCGTCTCGGGCTCGCCGAAGTCGGTGGCGCACCGCCCGGCGAACCCACCGCCGAAGCCCTTCACCCCGGCCACGCCGAGCCGCCCGCCGGCGCACTCCAGCACGACCCCGTTCCCCTCCAGCACGGTGATGCCGACGTCCTCCAGCGTCCGCACCACCTGCGGCACCTGGTCGCACTGGTGGTCGTGGTTGCCGAGCACGCTGATCACCGGCACGCCGAGGTTTCCGAACTCCCGCGCCACGCACCGCGCCTCGGCCTCGGTGCCGTGCCGGGTCAGGTCGCCGGCGAGCAGCAACGCGTCGGCGTGGTCGGGCAGTTCCTCAAGGGCGGGACGGAACCGGCCGACCACGTCCTCGTCCATGTGTACGTCGCCGACGGCGGCGACCCGGATCACCATCGTGCCTCCCTCACGGCAGCTCCTCGACCTGGCTGGGCGCCTGCGCGCGGATCACCCCGATGTCGCTGGTGATCCGCACGTCCGGGAAGCGCTCGGCGACCCGGCGCAGAATCTCCTCCCGCCGCTGCGGGCTCTCCACCTCGCCGTAGAGCACCAGGCCCCGCTCGCGGTGGACCGCGGTGATGCCCTGCTCGGCGACGGCGGGGTCCTCGGCCAACAGGCGGTGGATCTCCGCCTCGACGTACGCGTCCGGCGGCGTGCCGCCGTGCTGCTCGGTCACGGTGTCTCCCTTCCTCCGGACGGGCCGCCGGGCAGCACGTCCAACCGGTCGAGCAGCACCAGGAACGCCTCCGCGTACGGCGAGTGCTGCGTCTCCTTCCGTACCCGTTCCCAGTCGATCTGTTCCCGCAGCGAGCGGGCGAGCGGCAGGGCGCGGGCGAAGTCGCAGTAGTGCTGGGAGAAGCTGAGCAGCTTGTGCACCATCAACTGGGTGGCCGAGAGCACCGGCATGTGGATCGCGTCAACCGGGCGCACGATGGTGTCGGCGAAGGTCTCCTCGGTGACCGGGGTCTCGATCGGCCGGTGGATCAGATCCACCATCCGCCCCTCGTCATAGACCTTGACCAGCCAGTCCTCGGGTGGACGCTCGGCGGTGAAGCCGGCCTCGACCAGGGCCTCCAGGGCGCGGTCGACGTCCTGGCCCCGGATCAGGAAGTCCACGTCGTGATCGCTGGAGTGGCCGCCGTGGGCGTACACGGCGAAGCTGCCGCCCAACGCGAAGGGGATCTCGGACTGCTTGAGCACGGCGGCGACCTTCTTCAGCGTGTGCACCAGGGTCTCGTCCCCGCGCTCGGCCATCTGGGTCTCCCGTCGTCGTGGGTGGCGGTGGGAATGAAGTTGCGTACCCGGCGAACGGTTCGGCCACACCTGTTGTCGACGCGCCCGGGGCGTGGCCGGGACGGAACGGACAAAACACCGAGATGGTGAGCGTGGGTCGGATAGCCTCGGGCGGGTGGCCAGGTCACTGCGGAGGCGGCGCGGCAGGGCCCGACCGCGTACGATCGCCCTGATCGGCATCGATGGTTCGGGCAAGACCACCCAGGCCCACCGGCTCGCCGAGGCGCTCACCGCCGCCGGCCACCCGGCCGCCTACCACCGCAACGCGGGCGGTCGGCGCCGGCTCGGCCGGCTCGCCCACCGGCTCGGCCGGCCGGACGCCCAGCGGCTCGTCGGGCGCAACGGGCTGCTCGCGGTCGAGTCGGCGCTCCGCTGGCTCGCCATCGCCCTCGCGTTGCTGAGCTGTCTGGTGACCGGCCGCACGGCGGTGATGGACCGCTACTCCGCCTGCCAGTACGCGAGCATCCGGGCGCACGGCGGGCAACGGTGGGAGCGGCTGGCCCGGGCCGGTTACCGCGTCTTTCCCGCGCCCCGGATCACCATCCTGCTCACCGTCGATCCGGTGGAGGCGTACCGGCGGATCGAACGGCGCGGCACCGACCACGAGACCATGCGGTGGCTCACCGCCGCCGCCACCGCCTACCGCACCCTGCCGGAGTACGCCGACTTCGTGGTGGTCGACGCGAACGGCCCGCCGGACGAGGTGTCCCGGCGGATCCGTGCCCACCTCGCCGAGTGGCTGCCCGACGACCAACCGCCGTCGACGGCCGGGTCGTCGGGCGGCACCGGCCCGCCCTCCGGCCGAGCGGGTGACGGTGGCCCGCTGCCGGCTCAGGCCCGCCCGTAGACCGGGATGCTCGCCCCGCTGGTCGGGGCGGACTCGTCGGAGGCGAGGAAGCGGATCACCCCGGCGATCTCGGCGGGCGGCACCCAGCGCCGGTGGTCGGCGTCGGGCATGGCGGCCCGGTTGGCCGGAGTGTCGATCACGCTGGGCAGCACCGTGTTGCACCGGACGCCGCGCGCGCGGTATTCCACCGCGACCGCGCCGGCGAACGCGAGCACCGCCGCCTTGGCCGTGGCGTAGCCGGCCGCGCCGGGAAAGGGCGCCACCGCGGCCCGCGACGAGACGCAGACCACCGCGCCGCCGCCGGCCGCCACCAGGTGCGGCAACGCCGCCTGGGTGACCAGGTACGTCGGGCGCAGGTTGATCCGCAGCATCCGGTCGAACTCCTCGACCGGGGTCTCGTGCACCAGCCCGCCGCTGGCGTACCCCCCGACGAGGTTGACCACGGCGCGCAGCGGCGCCGCCGGCTCGGCGGTGGCCACCGCCACCGCGTGCGCCGCCCCGGCGGCTTCCATCAGGTCGGCGGCGACGACCTCAGCGACGGCTTCGGGTCGCCGTGCGGCGTCGGACGCGCCGAGCTGACGTTGTCGTCGGACGTGGCCCGGCCCGGACGGCGGCGTCGCGCCGCCCTCGCGTGCCGGCACGACCACCCGCCAGCCCGCCTTCAGGAAGGCCGCGGTGACCGCGCCGCCCAGCCCGCCCGTGCCTCCGGTCACCAGCACCGTGCGCTCCGCCATGGGCCCACGCTAGTCGCCCGCTTCGTGCCGCGGTGCCCGGGGCGACCGAATCCCGTCGATGCCGGTCAGCCGCCCGGACCAGCCGTCCGGCGGCTCCATCCGGGCCGTCCGGCCTGGGTGACCTGGACGACAGCCGGCGCGGTGGTCGGCCGGCGCGGACGAGTCGACCGGTGCGGAGGAGGCGGCCAGGCTGCGGAAATGGCACCCTTGCCGCAGTGGGCCCGCGGATGGCAGTACTTTTCCCGATACGGGCGGTGATGGTTGACGGTCACGCCTCGTGAAAGTAAGTTTCATCCGTGGCGAAGAGTCCGAAGATTTCTGCGAGTCACGAGCCCGGTGGACTGATCGTCCACATCAGTGGCCTGCTCCCGTCGCTGTCCCCGGCTGAGCAGCGGGTCGCCCGGCTGGTCGTCGCCAACCCGGCCGACGCCGCCCGGCGCACCATCACCGACCTCGCCACCGCCGCCGAGACCTCGGAGGCCACCGTCATCCGGTTCTGCCGGTCGGTCGGCATGGACGGCTACCCGCAGCTGCGGATCCGGCTCGCCGCCGAGGCCGCCCGCCGGGTCGAGCCACCCGACGCCCGGGTGGTCGGCGGCGACATCCCGCCCGGCGCCGACCTGGCACAGATCATCGCGACCATCGCGTTCAACGACGCGCGGGCCGTCGAGGAGACCGCCGAACAGCTCGACCCGGCCGTCTGCGAGCAGGTGGTCGAGGCGATCGGCGCGGCCGGCCGGATCGACGTCTACGGTGCCGGCGCCAGCGGCTTCGTCGCCTCCGACTTCCAGCAGAAGCTGCACCGCATCGGCCGGACCGCCTTCTACTTCCCCGACGTGCACACCGCGCTCACCTCCGCGGCCCTGCTCGGTCGGGGCGACGTCGCGGTCGGCATCTCCCACACCGGCACCACCTCGGATGTCATCGAGGTGCTGGAGCAGGCCCGGCAGCGGGGTGCCACCACCGTCGCGCTGACCAACTTCCCCCGCTCGCCGGTCACCGAGGTGGCCGACTTCGTGCTCACCACGGCCGCGCGGGAGACCACCTACCGCTCCGGCGCGACCGCCAGCCGGCTCGCCCAGCTCACCGTCGTCGACTGCCTCTTCGTCGGGGTGGCCGCGCGGAGCCGGGCCAGGACCAGGAAAGCCCTTGAGGCGACCGCGGAGGCAGTCCGGTCGCACCGGGTGGGCGCCGGGCGGAGGCGCGCATGACGGCCGGACGGCTGGACCGGGACGAGGTGGCCCCGGCGCGGCCCGTGGTGCGGGTGGGCGCACCCACCGAGCGGCGCAACCCGGACAGCGTCGACCTCGACCTGATGTCGACCCGGGACGTGCTCACCGTCATCAACGAGGCGGACCGGCGGGTGCCGGCCGCGGTGGCCGTCGTCCTCGACGAGATCGCCGAGACCGTCGACCTCGCGGTCGCCGCGCTGCGCGGCGGACGCCGGGTGCACTACTTCGGCGCCGGCACCTCCGGCCGGCTCGGCGTGCTGGACGCCGCCGAGCTGGCGCCGACCTTCAACTCGCCGCAGCACTGGTTCTGCGCCCACATCGCCGGCGGCCCGGAGGCCATGTGGCGGGCCGTGGAGGACGCCGAGGACGACGACCGCGGCGGGGCCGCCGCGGCCGCCGAGTGCGTACGCCCCGGGGACCTGGTGGTCGGGTTGGCCGCCAGCGGGCGCACCCCGTACGTCCTGGGGGCGCTCGGCGCGTCCCGGGCGCAGGGGGCCTCGACCGTGCTGCTGTGCGCCAATCCGGAGGCCGACGCCGCCTCGTCGGTGGACGTCTTCATCGGGGTGGACACCGGACCCGAGGTGGTCACCGGCTCGACCCGGATGAAGGCGGGCACCGCGCAGAAGTTGGTGCTCAACACGTTCTCCACGGCCGTGATGGTGCGCCTCGGCCGGGTCTACTCGAACCTCATGATCGACATGGTGGCCACCAACGCCAAACTCCGCGGTCGGATGATCTCGATCCTGATGGAGGCCACCGGCTGCGCCGAGGAGGTCTGCCAGGTCGCGTTGCGGGAGGCCGACGGCGATCTGAAGACCGCGCTGGTCGCGTTGGTCTCCGGGGCGGAGGTTTCCGCCGCCCGGGCCGCCCTGGCCCGCTCCGCCGACCAGGTACGCGGCGCGCTGGCCCTGCTCGCCTCCTGAGCGCGTCCCCGCCGCCCGCCGCCCAGGTGCCCGTGTCGCCCCGGCCGGCGCCCGCCCGCCCTCGCGTCCGCGCCGGCCGGTGCGACGGGCGTCACGCTGCCCCGGGGACGCTTTCCGCGCTGCGGATTGTTCAAGCAGGCGTGGGGTAATCCTCACCCGTGGCTGAACCGACCGGTCCTCGGGCGCGTATCTCTCAGTGACCAGGATCGCAATGCCGCGGTGACGCGGATCGCTGTGTTCATGGATTTCGCAATGGTGCGATTGTCTGGGCGCACGACGGTTCCGCTGCTCCGACGGGCGCTTCATCAGGCCGTACGCGAGCAGGCTGAGCAGGGACCTGACAGCGAACATGGACCTGGCTCTCAGCTATCACTCAGGCATTCGTGACACTTTCGACTCACGGCAAGGAATCCCCGACGCGTCTCATCTGTTGTGTAGGTGTCAGCACCTACGGGCACAGCGGAGGTTACGGGGAGGGCTGATGGACGTGGGGATGGCAAGGAACCGGGCAACCGGCGCGAGCGAGGGGACCGTGGCAATCGTGGACAAGAACATCGGCATGCGTACCGACGAGGTCGCCGAGGAGCGGGACCTGGTCGGCGTCTACCTGCACGAGATCTCCCGGACGCCGCTGCTCGACGCCGCCAAGGAGGTCGACCTCTCCAAGGCCATCGAGGCCGGGCTCTACGCCGAGCACCTGCTCGGTGCGGACCGCGTCCCCGCCGGCGTCGAGCGGGAGGAACTGGAGCGGCTGGTCGCCGAGGGCGAGCGGGCGAAGGATCTCTTCATCCGGGCCAACCTGCGACTGGTCGTCTCGATCGCCCGCCGCTACGTGCGCTCCGGGATGCCCATGCTGGACCTGATCCAGGAGGGCAACACCGGTCTGGTCCGGGCGGTGGAGAAGTTCGACTACGAGCGCGGCTACAAGTTCTCCACCTACGCAACCTGGTGGATCCGCCAGGCCATCAGCCGGGCGATCGCCCAGCAGGAGCGGACCGTACGGCTGCCCGTGCACCTGGTCGAGGACGTCAACCGGATGCGGAACGTCACCCGGCAGCTCACCCGCGAGCTGGGCAGCGACCCGGAGCCGGAGCAGGTCGCGGTGGCGCTCGGCGTCACCGTCGAGCGGGTCAACGAGCTGATCCGCTGGTCGCAGGACACCGTCTCGCTGGACACCCCGGTGGGCGACGACGGCGACACCAACCTCGGTGACCTGGTCGCCGACAGCGATGCCCCGTCACCGGAGGACATCGTCCTCACCGGCCTGGAGCGGCAGCGGATCGAGGGCCTGCTCAACCACCTCGACGACCGCTCGGCCGGCATCATGCGGGCCCGCTACGGCCTGGAGGACGGCCGGGAGCACTCGCTCACCGAGGTCGCCTCGCGGTTCTCGCTCTCCCGGGAGCGGATCCGCCAGCTGGAGATCCAGGCACTCGGCCGGCTCCGTGAGCTGGCCCGGGCCGAGGGGCTCCAGGCAGCCTGAGCTGGTAGTAATGACACTCGAACGGCCGGCGTCCGATAGGGGGACGCCGGCCGTTCGCGGGTTTGGCGGCGGTCAGCGCACCCGGCCGTAGCCGGCGATGGACATGATGTTCATGCCCCGCTTGTTGACGTTGCGGCCCGCGCTCGGCGCGTCGATGATCTGGCCACTGCCGACGTAGATGGCCACGTGGCCGAGGCCGGAGTAGAAGACCAGGTCACCTGGCTGTAGTGCGCTGCGGCCGATCCGCGTGGTGGCGTCCCACTGCATCGCCGCGTTGTGCGGCAACGACTTTCCGGCCGCCCGCCAGGCGGCCAACGTGAGCCCCGAGCAGTCGTAGCCCCCGGGGCCGTCGGCCCCGTAGACGTACGGCTTGCCGATCGCGGCGTACGCGTACCGCACCGCCACCCCGGCGGAGCCGGAGATGGCCGGGGCGCTGCCGGCGGAGCTGGCCTTCACAGGCGCCTCGGTGGCCCGCCCGTACGCCTGCCGGCGCAGCTCGTAGAGGCGGGACAGGTCCGCCTCGATCTTCTTCTTGCCGGCGACGAGCTGCTTCGCCTGCGCGGCCTGCCGGGCCAGCGTGGCGTCCAGCTTGGTCTTCTCGTCGATCAGCTTGCGCTGGCTCGCGGTGAAGCCGTCGATGGTCTGCTGGCGCTGGCGGGTCAACTGGTCGAGCGTCCCCAGCCGTTCCGGCAGCGACGCCTGCCCGCTCGGCTCCAGCAGGGCCCGGGCCGTCCGCAGCCCGCCGGTCTTGTACGCGGTGACGGCGAGGACACCGACATCGGCGCGGCTCTGCTCGGTCTGTGCCTGCAAGGGACCGATCCTGGCCTGCAACCTGGCCGCGGTGGCCTTGTTGGCCTTGATCTCCTCGTTGAGCTTGTTGTAGGACTCGACGATTCGCTCCAGCTCAGTCGAGGACTTCTCGATCTGCTTCGTCAGCTCGGCGGGGGTGGGCTCGGCCCGAGCCACCGACGCCGGGGCGATCAGCACGGCCGAGAGGCCGACGACCGCCAGCGAACGCAGCAGAATCCGTAAGGACGACAAGAGCGGAAAGCTCCTCTCCGACAGCCACCGGGAGCGCGCAGGCACCCGGCGGCACCGGGCCAGGGCCATCCGGACGGATGGCGGTTGACCGGTCCGGCCTGCCCAACCTAACCCGTGGCAGATGTGGTGCGGAGTTGAAGTCGAGGTGAATGTTGGCAGTGTGTCAGGAAGTGTCGATGATGGCGGTGACAACTTGTGATCTATTCATCACTCGCGGCCGTCCGGCCGGTGCGCCGAATGACTGGATGGCGCGGCTGGCCCGATTCGTCGTTCTGGGCGGATGTCGCCAGGCAGCGAGCCGCAAAGTCCTGACAAAGAGTGAAATCAGCTCTGTTTCCCGGCGTATCCCGCGTCCTGGATGCCACCGTGGCCTGCGGAAACACCCGGCCGGGCTGGCGCGCCCGCAACACAATGAAGCGCGGAGCCGGGAATCTCGCTAGATGACATCGGCGCGGCTCGTCGGTGGCGGGGAGGAACCCGGCGCGCGATCCCATGGAGGATGCCGTGCAGACCGATGGCTCCACCACCCACCCGCCCCGGCCGCCGCGGGCGACCGCCCCGACCCTGCTCTACGCCCGTCCGGGCATCGTCGTCACCGACGAACGCTTCACCGTCGGCCGCAACAGTTGGCCGGTCGCGGAACTCACCCAGCTCTGGACCACCCGCGGGCCGCACGACCGGCTCGCCGTCCGGGCGGTCGCGGTCACCGCCGCCCTGATCGGCGCGGTCGGGGTGCTGCTCGGTTTCACCGGCGGGCTGCAACGGCTCACCGCGACCGCGTACCTCGTGCTGGGCGCGGTCGGTCTGCTGCCGCTGCTGCTGGTGATGATCGGTGACCGCTGGCGGCCGCCGGCGTACGAGCTGTGGGGGCGGCACCAGGGTGCCGAGGTGCTGCTGTTCAGCAGCGACGACGAGCGGCAGTTCGGCCAGGTCGCCCGAGCCGTGCGCCGGGCCCGGGAGGGGGCGCGACTGGGCGGCTGGGCGGACCCGCTGGCCTCCGCCGATCCGTGGCGACCGAGCCGCTGACCGCCCGGCGCGTGCGGCGGCCCAGGCGCTGACCGCCTGCGCCCAAGGCGGCCGAAGCGCCTCAGCGGCCGAAGCGGGCGCGGGCTCGCGACTCAGCCGGCGACCGGCTCCGGGGTTCGGGGCCGGTCGGCGTCGGTCAGCCAGTGGCTCACCCGGCGCTCGGCGTAGAACGAGACGAACGGCACGGTGCCGGCCAGCATCACCAGCAGCATCCGCTTCAGTGGCCAGTCGACCCGGCGCGACAGGTCGAAGGTGAGCGCCAGATAGATCATGTAGAGCCAGCCGTGCGCGGTGCCGACCACGGCCACCACGGTCGGGCTGTCGAAGAAGTACTTCAGCGGCATGCCGATCAGGACCAGCACCACCAGCGCGACGCCCACGATCCAGGCGATCGTGCGGTACCGGGTAAGGGCTCCGCCCACCTTCATCCGTCCTTCCGAACCGGCGTCAGCCGGGGTAGTCACCGGGGCTCGCGCCCGGGTTGGCGTTCAACCATGACAGGTAGCGGTTGTAGTCCGCGAGCTCGCCGTCCTCGGCTCCGGCCACCGGAGCGGCCGGCACGCGAGTCACCCGTACCGGTCGGCGTACCGCCGGGGTGGCGGCGGCCGGCTCGGGGCCGGCGGCGGCCGACGACGGCGGGGACGGGTGCTCCTCGCGCGGGCCCCGCCGCGCGTGTCGCACCTCACGCCACCACACGAAGACCACGAAGCCGGCGAAGACCGGCCACTCGATCGCGTATCCGAAGCTCAGCGAGTTGCCCCCGGCGGCCCGGGTGACCTGCCACCAACCGAGCCCGAGAAAGCCCGCGACCAGTACGACCATGGCCACGTGGCGGGCGATCCACGCCGGTGTCCAGAGCCATTTCATGCCATCGAGGGTACCGGGGCCGGCCGTGCTCTCCGACGCGGTGTCGTAGGTGGCGGGGTTTGGTGGCATCCCGGGTGGGCATCCGTCCAGACGCCAGCCCGAACGAGACGAGGGGGCGACGATGACCGAATCAGTACGCGGCACCGGTGAGGCCAGCCCGGAGCAGCGGATGCCCGAGTGGGCCGGCGACCGTACCGGGACCGACGCCCTGCCCGACGACGTCGACGGCGAGCTGCTCGGGGTGGACCCCGCCGAGCTGGGCGACGAGGACCTGATCCGGGAGATGACCAGCCTGCACCGGACCCGGCTGGACACCCTGCGGCACGCCACCGACTCGGCGCTCGCCAACCACCTGCGCCGCACCGCCGAGCTGGAGACCGAGTACCTCGCCCGGCACCCGGGGCGGGAGGTCGACCCGAGCCGGCTGCGGGACCTCTGATGGTGGCGCACGCCGAGCGGGGAATGTCCGCGCCACCCGAGGTGGTGTTCAACACGGCCATCGACCCGGACCGGGCGGCGGCGTGGCTGCCCGAGCCACTGCGGCTGGACGGCGGCCGCCGCCCGGAGTTGGTCAGCGTCGAGCAGATGCGGGCCACCTGGTACAGCGACTCCGCCCCGGACTGGTCGGCGGAGATCCGGGTGGAGTCGGTCGACGCCGGCGGTGCCCGGGTCCGGCTGGACCTGGCCGGCGCGGACGCCGACGGACTGGCCGAGGAGACCCTGGCCAACCTCGCCCGCGAGGTGGCCGACAACCTGACCGCCGGCTGAGCCGGCGCTGCCACGAACACCGAGGAGGCCAGGTGACCGGGAGTGGCTTGAAGCACAGGGTGGCGCGGCTGCGGCAGGCGTACGCGCCGCACGAACACCGGCCGCTGGGCGGTTATCTGGCGGCGATGGGCACGTACGCGACCGTCACGGCGTCGCTGGTCGGGCTGGTACGGGCAACCGGCCGGCCGGTGCCGCAGCGGCCCGCGCCGGCTGACGTGGTGCTGCTCTGCGTCGCGACCCACAAGCTCAGCCGGCTGCTCTCCAAGGACGCCGTCACCAGTCCGCTGCGGGCGCCGTTCACCCGCTACGACCGCCCCATCGGCAGCGGCGAGGTGATGGAGCAGGTCCGTGACCAGGGCAGTCCCACCCGTCATGCGGTGGGTGAGCTGCTGAGCTGCCCGTTCTGCCTGGCGGTCTGGGTGGCGACCGGGCTCACCGGAGGGCTGGTGTTGGCGCCGCGGCTGACCCGGATGGTCGCCACCGCGCTGACCGCGGTGGCCGCCTCCGACTTCCTCCAGATGGGGTACGCCGTCGCCCAGCGCGCGGCCGAGGGCGGCCACCACGGGCAGTGACCCGGTCCAGGTCGCCACGCGGCGTCAGCCGCCGGTGGGGGCACCGCGTCGCGCCGGCCCCACCGCTCGTTCCGTCAGGTGGGGGTCGTCCCGTGGTTCTCGCCCGCCCAGCCGCGCGGCGCCTCCGGCTCCCGCTCCTCCTCGTCGGCCCCGGTGACGACGTCCCGGTCCACGGCGGTGCGCTCGTGTTCCTCGGCGAAGTCGGGCTCGGGCAGCGTGTCCGGGCCCTCCGGCTGGCCGAGCGCCGGAACGTGTTCGTGCCGTTCCTCGTTACGGTCCGTCATTCCGCTGTCCTCTCCGTCGTCCGGGGCAGGCGGGCCGCCGTCCGCGGTTCCGCCTCAGGCCCGTCCGCGGTCCTGCCGTACGCCACGGTCCTCACGCCACGGTTCCGCCCAGCAGTTCGGCCACCTCGTCGACGGCGTACTCGCCCTCGGGAAGCGCGGCGATCCTGGAGAGCAGCTCCGCGGGGAGTTCGGCGGCGACCGCCCGGCGGTAGATGCCCGCCTGACTGATCCGCTCCTGGCCGTGGTAGATGTCGTCGAGCAGTTCGTCGAGCAGCCGGACGTTTGGCTGCTCGGTCACGGGCGCGTCGTCGGTCACGCCGGTCAGCTACCCGGGCCCGAATCGGTCAAACGTCGCCGCCCCCACAACGCCCCACACGGCGATCATGGAGTTGGGGCAGTGGCCAAACCGAAAATTCGGGGCATTCGGGAGCCGCAACTCCATGACCGACGGGGTGGGGTCAGGCGGAGGTGGGAAGGGTGGCGCGGCGGGTACGGACCGACTGGGCAAGCTCGGTGAGGACCTGGGTGGTCGTGTCCCAGCCGATGCAGGCATCGGTGACCGACATGCCGTACGCCAGCTCGCGGGTGGGGTCCAGGTCCTGACGGCCGGGCTGGAGGAAGCTCTCCAGCATGATGCCGGTGATGCCGCGCTGGCCGGCGGCCAACTGGGCGGCCACGTCGGCGGCGACGAGCGGCTGGCGGCGGTGGTCCTTGCCGCTGTTGGCGTGGCTGGCATCGACGACCACGCGCTCGGGCAGGCCGGCGGCGCGCAGCAGGTCGAGGGCTCCGGCCACCGATTCCGCGTCGTAGTTCGGCCGGCCGCCCCCGCCGCGCAGCACGAGGTGGCCGTCGGCGTTGCCCCGGGTGTGCATGATCGCCGGAGTGCCGGAGACGTCGATGCCGGGGAAGACGTGGGGCACGCCGGCCGCCCGGATCGCGTCCACCGCGGTGGAGATGCTGCCGTCGGGGCGGTTCTTCATGCCGATCGGCATGGACAGTCCGGAGGCGAGCTGCCGGTGCACCTGGCTCTCCACCGTCCGGGCCCCGATCGCCCCCCAGGCCACGGTGTCGGCGATGTACTGCGGGGTGATCGGGTCGAGGAACTCGCAGCCCACCGGCAGACCGAGGCGCAGCACGTCGAGCAGGAGCGCGCGGGCGGTCCGCAGGCCGGTGTTGACGTCGCCCGAGCCGTCCAGCCCCGGGTCGTTGATCAGGCCCTTCCAGCCCACCGTCGAGCGCGGCTTCTCGAAGTAGACCCGCATCACCACCAGCAGGTCGTCGGCGAGCCGGTCGGCCGCCTCGCGCAGCCGGCCCGCGTACTCGAGGGCGGCGACGGGGTCGTGCACCGAGCACGGGCCGACCACGACCAGCAGCCGGTCGTCGGCGCGGTCCAGCACCCGGGCGACGGCACGCCGGCCGGCCACCACGGCCTCGGCGAGCGCCGCGTCCAGCGGCAGGTGATGGTGCAGCAGGGCTGGGGTGGTCAGCGGCACGACACGGTCGATCCGCTGGTCGATGACCCGATGGGCGTCCGGGGCAGTCACGGTGGGGGTTCCTTCCGCCGACCGTACCCTCGGGGCCGGCGCCCGAGGTCGAGCCGGCTGCTCGTACGCGAAAGGGCAGGGAATGATCCCTGCCCGGCCGGCTCGAAGAGAGGTGACGTCAGCTCATGGTCGAGTCACCGGCTCTTCCAGCCGGCTGCCTAAACCATCGATACGACCGCGTCACGCCACCCAGCGTACCCCGACGCGACGGGGAAGTCCCGCTCCGTTCCGCAGAGCGGTACGCGGGGTAATGAGGATGGCATGAGCCAGGAGCAGAGCGACCAGGAGCGGATCGAGTCCCGAGCCCACCTGCTGCCCGAGGAGGCCACGGCGGGCAGCCAGGACCCGGCGGCCCAGGCCGACGCGATCCTCGCCGAATCGGATCTCCGGGAGGACACCGACCTCGCCGAAGACACCACGCTTGAGCACCGTACGTCGGATCAGACCGTGACCCCGAGCGAGCCGCCGGACTGAGCCGAGGCGCCCCGGGCCCGGCGGGACCCGCGGTAGGTGGCATCCCGCAGCCAGGCGAGCGGGCCCTGTACCCGCAGCCCCGGCGGCGCGTTGCCGATCGGATCGAAGGCCAGCGCGGCGTCCTCCCGGGCGCCGCGCTGCGCATCCAGGCGGACCTGCCCGACCGGTCGCCACGGGCCGACCGCCGACGCCACCGCGAGCACCAGCCGCGGCGCGTCCGCCTCGACCGCCGCGGAGACCTCGGCGAGGCTGCGGCCCAACTCGGCGGAGTCCGGGTCGGCCAGCGCGGCCAGGAAGAGCCGCCGCCGGCCGGCGCGGAAGGACATGATCGAGCTGTACGTCCCGGTGAAGCGCCGCCGGGGCACCGGTAGGTTCCGCAGTACCGGCGCGGCGGCACTGGAACTCGCCAGCAGGTCCACCGGCGGTTCCGGGTCCCGGTGCAACCGGACGGCCAGGCCCAGCACGTCGGGCCAGCTGCCCGGGGTGGGCACCCCCTTGGACAGCCGGACGGTGGCCGGCCAGCGCCCGGGCTGGTCGAGCAGCGGGACCCCGGTCGGCGGCCCCGGCGTACCCCAGAACGTCACCTCGGCGGTGAAGGTGCGGCCGGCCGGGTGCAGCAGCCGGGCGCGACGCCGGCGGGCCAGCGCGGCGGCGGCGCGTTCGACGGCGGAGAACGCGGCGGTGGGCATACCGGGCGAGTACCCCGGCGCGGCCAGACGATGCTCACGCCCGTCCCCTTTCCGCCCCCGAGATCGGATAGCGTCGGGCCATGCCCGACAGCGGTTACCCCTGGCCCATCGAGACGACCCGACTGGACAACGGCCTACGCGTGGTGGTGAGCGAGGACCGCACCGCCCCCGCCGTCGCCGTCAACCTCTGGTACGACGTGGGCTCCCGGCACGAGCCGGAGGGACAGACCGGCTTCGCCCACCTCTTCGAGCACCTCATGTTCGAGGGCTCGGCGAACGTGGCGAAGACCGAGCACATGCGGTTCATCCAGGGATCCGGCGGATCGCTGAACGCCACCACCAACCCGGACCGGACCAACTACTTCGAGACCGTCCCGGCCGAACACCTGGAGCTGGCGCTCTGGCTGGAGGCCGACCGGATGGGCGGCCTGGTGCCGGCGCTGACCCGGGAGACGCTGGACAACCAGCGGGACGTGGTCAAGAACGAGCGCCGCCAGCGGTACGAGAACGTCCCGTACGGCGACGCCTGGCTGCGGCTGCTGCCGCTGCTCTATCCGCCCGGTCACCCGTACCACCACGCGACGATCGGGTCGATGGCCGACCTGAACGCCGCCGACCTGCCCGTCTTCCAGGCGTTCCACGAGACGTACTACGCACCGAACAACGCGGTGCTCACCGTGGTCGGCGACACCACCGCCGGCGAGGTGTTCGCGCTGGCCGACAAGTACTTCGGCGGCATCCCGCCGCGCGCCGACATCCCGGCCGCCCCCGACGGGCGCACGGTGCCGGCGACCGGGCGGCCGGCGGTGGAGATCGTCACCGCCGACGTGCCCGCCCCCCGGGTGTACGTCGCGCACCGCACCCACCCGTTCGGCGCTCCCGGATACGACGTGACCACCGTGCTCGCCACCGTCCTGGGCAGCGGCCGGGGCAGCCGGCTCTACCAGCGCCTCGCCGACGGGGAGCGGCTCGCCCAGCCGGACCTGGTCGGGGCGTACGGGGTGGACCTGGCGCACGGCCCGGCCCCGCTGATCGCCACCGTCACGGCCCGTCCCGGGGTGACCGCCGAGCGACTGCGCGACGGGCTGGCCGAGGTGATCGACGAGCTGGCCACCGTGCCGGTGACCGCCGCCGAGCTGGACCGTGCCAAGGCACTGCTGAGCACCCTGTGGTGGCGACAGATGTCCACGGTGGATGGCCGCGCCGACACGCTGGGCCGGTACGCCACCCAGTTCGGCGACCCGGCGAAGGCCGGCGAGCGGCTGCCCGCCTGGCTCGCCGTCACCGCCGAGCAGATCGCCGAGCAGGCCACCGAGCTGCTGGGCGCCGCCGACCGGGTGACCCTGATCTACCAGCCCGAGGAGAAGGCATGACGCTGATCACCACCCGTCCCGGGCCGGGCGCCGCCCGCCCGTACCGGTTCCCGCAGGTGGTCCGCCGGGCCGTCGCCGGCGGGCAGGTCGTCGCCGCGCACCTGCCGGGGCAGAACCTCGCGGTCGCGCTGCTGCTCCTCGACGGGGGCGCCGGCCGGGAGCCGGTCGGCAAGGAGGGGCTGGGCGCGGTGCTCGCCAAGGCCCTGGAGGAGGGCACCGCGCAGCGCGACGCCACGGCGTACGCCCTGGCGATCGAGGCGCTCGGCACCGAACTGGTCACCGGGCTGGACTGGGACTCGTTCCAGGTCAGCGTGCAGGTGCCGGTGGACCGGCTGAGCGCGGCCGTCGAGCTGCTCGCCGAGGCCGTCCGGACCCCGAAGCTCGACCCGGCCGACGTGCGGCGGGTCCGTGACGACGAGGCGACCGCGCTGCGGATGGACTGGGCCAACCCCGGCCCCCGGGCGGATGCTGTGCTGCGGGCCGAGCTGTTCGGCGCGGAGAACCGCTGGGGCCGCCCGATGTACGGCGACCCGGAGAGCGTGGCCGCGATCGAGGTGGACGACGTGACCGTCTTCCACTCGGAGTGGTTCATCCGTCCGGGGACGCTGGTCGTCGCCGGTGACCTGGACCGGATCGACCTCGACGCGCTGGGCGCCGCGGCGTTCGCCGGCACGGCGGGCGGGCCGGTGGAGAAGGGCGGCCCGATCGAGGTGGCGCTGCCCGACCGGCGGCGGGTCATCCTGGTCGACCGGCCCGGCTCGGTGCAGTCGACACTCCGCATCGGGCATCCGTCCCCGCACCGCGCCCATCCGGACCACGTGCCGATGACGCTCGCCGGCACGGTGCTCGGCGGGGCGTTCACCTCCCGGCTCAACCACCTGATCCGCGAGGTGCACGGCTACACGTACGGCATCCGTGGCGACTTCGCCTCGTCCCGCCGGTTCGGCCGGTTCGCGATCAGCTCGGGGGTGCAGACCGCGGTGACCGCGCCGGCCCTGGTGGAGGCGGTCGGCGAGGTGTCGCGTACCCAGTTGACCGGGGTGACCGAGGACGAGCTGGCGGTGGCCCGCTCGTGGCGGGCCGGCCAGCTCTCGGTCGAGTTGCAGACGCCGCGGGCGATCGTGTCGGCGCTGACCACGCTGGTGGTGCACGACCTGCCCGACGACTACCACGCCCGGCTGCGCGAGGCGCTGCTCGCCGCCGACGTGGACCAGGTCTCCGCGGCGGCCGCGGCGCACCTGCACCCGGAGTCGCTCACCGTGGTCGTCGAGGGCGACTCGGCGCTCATCCGCGACGAGCTGGTCGCCGCCGGCCTGGGTGACGTCCTCGACCACACCCCCTGACCCCCCCGGATCTTGGTGCGGAACGGCCCCGCCGAGGGCCCTTTCGTACCAAGATCTGCCGGGTCGCGGTGTGTGCTGGCCCGCGCGGTGGGAAAGGCTTCCCAGTTCAGGCGGCCGGGTGGGTAGCCTCGCGGGCATGAGGATCGGCATTGTGGGGGCCACCGGCCAGGTCGGTGGCGTGATGCGGCAGGTGCTGGCGGAGCGGGACTTCCCGGCGGAGCAGGTGCGGTTGTTCGCCTCGGCGCGGTCGGCCGGGCGCACCCTGCCCTGGCGGGACGGCGAGGTCACCGTCGAGGACGCGGCCACCGCGGACTACCGCGGGCTGGACATCGTGCTCTTCTCGGCGGGCAAGGGCACCGCCCTGGCGTTGGCTGCCCGGGTCGCCGAGGCCGGCGCGGTGGTCATCGACAACTCGTCGGCGTTCCGGATGGATCCCGAGGTGCCGCTGGTGGTCGCCGAGGTCAACCCCCACGCCGTCGCCGACCGGCCGAAGGGCATCGTGGCCAACCCGAACTGCACCACCATGGCCGCGATGCCGGTGCTGCGTCCGCTGCACCGGGAGGCCGGACTGGTCAGCCTGGTCGTCGCCACCTACCAGGCGGTGTCCGGCGCCGGCCTGGCCGGGGTGGCCGAGCTGGACGAGCAGGTCCGCAAGGTCGCCGAGCACGCCACCGAGCTCGCCTTCGACGGCGCGGCCGTCGAGTTCCCCGCGCCGCGCTCGTTCGCCCGCCCGATCGCCTTCAACGTGCTCCCGCTGGCCGGCTCGATCGTCGACGACGGTTCCTTCGAGACCGACGAGGAGCAGAAGCTGCGTAACGAGAGCCGGAAGATCCTGGAGATCCCCGGACTGAAGGTCTCCGGCACCTGTGTCCGGGTGCCGGTCTTCACCGGCCACTCGCTCCAGATCAACGCCCGGTTCGCCCGCCCGATCACCCCGGCCCGCGCCCGCGAGCTGCTCGACGGCGCGCCGGGCGTGGCGCTGGCCGACGTGCCGACCCCGCTCGATGCGGCCGGCCAGGACCCGACGTACGTCGGGCGGATCCGGGCCGACGAGACCGTCGAGCACGGGCTGGCCCTCTTCTGCTCGAACGACAACCTCCGCAAGGGCGCCGCGCTCAACGCGGTGCAGCTCGCCGAGCTGGTTGCCGCCGAGCGTCGCTGAACCGCCCGGGTGCCCGGCCGGTGGTCGGGCACCCGGACCGGAAATGCGGTGAGATGGGAGGCGACCACGACCAGTCGACGCGGGAGGTCCGAATGACGGACGAGCAGACCCGGCAGGCCCTGACCGACCTGATTGCGAGCCGCTGGCTCGGCACGCTCGCCACCATCAAACGCGACGGCCGGCCCCAGATGTCCAACGTGGTCTACTCCTTCGACCGCGGCCAGGGCGTGATCCGGGTCTCGGTCACCGACGGCCGGGCCAAGACCGCCAACCTGCGTCGCGACCCCCGGGCCAGCTTCCAGGTCAGCAGCCAGGACGGCTGGGCGTACGCGGTGGCGGAGGCGCGGGCCGAGCTGACCCCGGTGGCCGAACGGCCGGACGACCCGACCGTCGAGGAACTGGTCGGGATCTACCGGGCGGTGCAGGGCGAGCACCCGGACTGGGACGACTTCCGGCGGGCCATGGTCGCCGAGCGCCGGCTCGTGCTGCGGCTGCACGTCGAACGCGTCTACGGGATGCCGCCGCGAGCCTGACCGAGCGCCACGGGCCAGCATGCCGCCACCGCCGAGCTCGGCCGGGTTACCGGGCCGGGACCGGCGGGTAAACCGCGGTGCCGACACCGAGAGGGGAGCACCATGACAACGGTCGGAGAGTTCATGACGACCCGGTTGGTGACGATGGCCGGCAGCGACACCCTCACCGACGCGGCGCAGGAGATGCGGGATAGCGCCATCGGCGACGTGGTGGTGACCGACGGTGACAACGTGGTCGGCATCGTCACGGACCGGGACATCACGGTCCGCGGCGTGGCCGAGAACCTGGACCCGAACACGACCCGGCTCAACCAGATCACCAGCAAGGACGTGGTGACGGTGAGCCAGTACGACGACGCGGTGGCCGCCGCCGACCTGATGCGGACGTACGCGGTACGCCGGCTACCGGTGATCGACGACGGCCGCCTGGTCGGGCTGATCTCGATGGGTGACCTCGCGGTCGAGCGGGAACCCCAGTCGGTGCTCGCCGACATCAGCGCCGACGATCCCAACAACTGACCCGTCCGCCGCGGTGACGCCGGCTCCCCGCCCGGGGGCCGGCGTTCGCGCGTTCCGGGCGGCGTTCCCCGCTCCGGGGCACCCGGCCGCGATCACCCGATCCGGGCGAGGTTGACGCCATGCCCGGTGGGGACCCGTGCTCGGACGCCGACGCCGCGGATAGCGGGAGGAGTGGAGCGGATGGTGGACGCGACCACGAGGTTTTTCCAGGAGCTGGACCGGCGGAGGTTCGAACCCCTGTTGGTGAAGACCTCCGGGACCCTGCGCTTCGACCTGCACGAGGGGGCGCACACGACACACTGGCTGTTGGAGATCGACCGGGGCAACCTCCAGGTCCGGCAGGAGGACCGGGAAGCCGACACGGTCGTGGGTAGCGCGCCTCGGCTCTTCGGCGAGTTGGTCACGGGCGAGGAGAACGCCATCGCGGCCCTGCTCCGCGGCGACATGACCGTGGTGGGTGACCTGCGGCTGCTGCTCCAGGTCGAACGGCTGCTGCCCGGTCCGCCCAGCTCCGAGGGGCCGCGGCACGTGTTCCGGCAGGAGGTGCGGTGATGGCAGGCGGCAACACGGTCCGGATCCTCGACGGAAACACGTTCGTGGTCTCCGAGGACACCGGCGACATCGAGGCGACGCCGAGCGAGCCGACCGGTCTCTTCTCCATCGACACCCGGTTCCTGTCGAAATGGGTGATGACTGTCAACGGGGAACGGCTCAACGCGTTGTCGTACGACGACCTCCAGTACTTCGAGGCCCGGTTCTTCCTGGTGCCCGGGTTGGCCACGCACTACATCGACGCGAAGCTGTCGGTGATCCGGGAGCGGACGGTGGGCGGCAGCTTCCGGGAGACGGTGACCATCCTCAACCACGACGAGAAGGCGGTCGACCTGGAGATCCGGATAGCGGCCGGCTCCGACTTCGCCGATCTGTTCCAGGTGAAGGACGAGATCCTGAACAAGAAGGGCGAGATCTACTCCGAGCCCGAGCAGGACCGGCTCCGGCTGGGCTACCGGCGGGGCAACTTCAAGCGGGAGACGGTCATCTCCGCCTCCGTCCCCGCGCGGTACGACCACCAAGGGCTCGCCTGGACCATCCACCTGGAACCCAACGAGCAGTGGGACACCGCCATCGAGGTGCAGACCTTCGCGATCGGCCCGAGTGGCCGGGACCTGCGCATGGGGCTCCAGGTGCGCGAGACCGAGCGGCAGGCCCTCCAACGTGACCTGGAGCAGTGGCTGGCCAATGCGCCGAAGGTCAACACGGAGCACCCCGAGCTGGCCTCGACGTACCGGCGCAGCCTGATCGACCTGGCGGCGCTGCGGTTCTCGCCGCTCTCCCTCGGTGGGCAGACGCTTCCGGCCGCCGGACTGCCCTGGTTCATGACCATGTTCGGCCGGGACAGCATCCTCACCTGCCTCCAGGTGTTGCCGTTCGCGCCGGCGCTGTCCAAGACCACGCTGCGGATCCTCGGCGCGTTGCAGGGCACCCGGTTCGACGACTTCCGGGACGAGGACCCGGGCCGGATCCTGCACGAGATGCGGTACGGCGAGACGGCCGCCTTCGAGGAGCAGCCGCACTCGCCGTACTACGGCTCGGTGGACGCGACGCCGCTGTTCGTGGTGCTCCTCGACGAGTACGAGAAGTGGACCGGGGACGTCGCGCTGGTCAAGGAGTTGGAACGGGAGTGCCGGGCGGCGCTGAAGTGGATCGACGACTACGCCGACCTGGTCGGCAACGGCTACATCTGGTACGAGCGGCGAAACACCGACACCGGCCTGGAGAACCAGTGCTGGAAGGACTCCTGGGACTCCATCTCGTACGCCGACGGCAAGCTGCCGCCGTTTCCGCGCGCCACCTGCGAGGTGCAGGGGTACGCGTACGACGCGAAGATGCGGGCGGCCCGGCTGGCCCGCGAGTTCTGGGACGACCCGGCGTACGCCGACCGGCTGGAATGCCAGGCGGCCGCGCTCAAGGAGCAGTTCAACCGCGACTGGTGGGTGGCGGACGGCGAGTTCTACGCCCTCGGGCTGGACCCGGACGGCCGGCAGTGCGACGTGCTCAGCTCCAACATCGGCCACCTGCTGTGGAGCGGCATCGTCAACGAGGACCGGGCGGCGAAGATCGCCGAGCACCTGATCGGGCCGCGGCTCTTCTCCGGCTGGGGGGTACGCACGCTGGCCGAGGGCGAGGTCCGCTACAACCCGATCGGCTACCACAACGGCACCATCTGGCCGTTCGACAACTCCTTCATCGCCTGGGGCCTGCGCCGGTACGGATTCGCCGAGGAGGCCGCCTGCATCGCCAACGGCATCCTGGACGCGGCGCGCTATTTCGACGGCCGGCTGCCGGAGGCGTTCGGCGGCTACCACCGGGAGCTGACCAAGTTCCCGGTGGAGTATCCGACGGCGTGTAGCCCGCAGGCCTGGTCGACGGGGACTCCGCTGCTGCTGATCCGGACCATGCTGGGGCTGGAGCCGCACGAGGGTCACCTCTCCGTCGACCCGCGGCTGCCGGTCGGGATGGGCCGGATCGAGGTGCTGGACATTCCGGGTCGGTGGGGCAAGGTGGACGCCTTCGCCCGGGGGCGGGTGGACCTGGACAAACTCGCCGCCTGACCGGCCCGCCCGACGTCCGACGCCGCCGGTGGCTCACCGGCGGCGTCGGCGTGTGGTCAGTGCCCAGGCAGCAGCGCGTCGGCGTGCGCCTCAGCGCGGGGGAGCAGGCAGAACTCGTTCCCCTCCGGGTCGGCCAGCACGGTCCATCGGGGCAGTTCGCGGACCACGGTCGCGCCCGCCGCCAGCACCGCGGCCCGCTCCTCCGCGTCACCCACCAGGTCGAGGTGGATCCGGCCGGAGGAGGGCAGGTCGTCGGCGGGACTGATCCACACGTCCGGCCGGTGCCCGGACGGGTCGCGCAGCAGCACCGCCTCGGTCGGCCCGAGCGACCGGTCGGCCAGCTTCACCCGGTCCTCCTCCACCACGGGCAGCCCGGCCACCATGCTCCAGAAGGGGGCGAGCAGGTACGGGTCACGGCAGTGGATGACGATCGCGGCGAGGTCCGGCATGGTCCTGACGGTAGTCGGGTCAGTCTGCCGGCAGGACGGTGTCCAGGAACGCGGCGGTGGCCGCCCGGATGTCCGGGCGGGCCAGGTCGAGGGCGTGCCCACCGTGGGTGATCCAGCAGTGCACCGGGTGGCCGCCGGCGAGCAACCGTCCGCTCAACGTCACCGACTGCCCGGCCGGCACCGCCGCGTCCGCCCGCCCGTGTACCAGCAGCACCGGTACCTCGGACCCGAGGTGGGTGGCGACCGTGGCGTCAACGGTGGCCGGGTCGTCCGCGGCGGGCGGGTGGCCGAGCAGGTCGGTCCACGGGTCGTCGTGGGCGCGCAACCGCCGGAACTCCGGATCCAGCGGGTCGACCGGCGCCCAGTACGCCAGCGCCGCCGTCACGTCGCCCGGCCGGTCCACCCCGCGCAGGGCCAGGTGCAGGGCCAGCATGCCGCCGGCCGAGTCGCCTCCGACCAGCAGCGGCAGCCCGCCGGCCGCGGACCGGGCCGCGCGGGCCGCCGCCCGTACGTCGTCGAGCTGGGCCGGCCAGCGGGCCTCGTCCACGAACCGGTACGTCGCCGCGACCACCCGCAGCCCGAGCGACGCCAGCGCGGTGCCGTCCTCGTGGTACCGGGCCCGCCAGCCGCCGCCGTGGATCCAGAGCAGGACAGCACGTTCACTCATCCGCGCATGCTCCCTGACCCGCGGGCCGCCCGGCGAGCCTGTTCTGCGCAGGGCAGAGCCGCCGTCGGCGGGTCTTTCGTCCCTACGGTCGCGTAACCTACTCGCGGTAAAGTTGGCGGATGCCGGAACTCGTGTACCCGCCCGTGATCGCCGCAGCCAAGACGATGTTCCGGATCCTCGATCTGCGCCTGACCGTCGAGGGCGGCCACCACGTGCCGGCCACCGGGGGCGCGGTGCTGGCCAGCAACCACGTCAGCTACCTGGACTTCATCTTCTGCGGCTACGGCGCACAGGAGTCCGGCCGCCTGGTTCGGTTCATGGCCAAGGACTCCGTCTTCAGGCACAAGGTCTCCGGACCGCTGATGCGGGGCATGAAGCACATCCCGGTGAACCGGTCGGCCGGCGCCGGCTCGTACCAGACCGCGGTGGCCGCGCTGCGCCGCGGCGAGGTGGTCGGCGTCTTCCCGGAGGCGACCATCAGTCGTTCCTTCACCGTCAAGGATCTCAAGAGCGGGGCCGCCCGGATGGCCCAGCAGGCCGCCGTGCCGCTGCTGCCGGTCGCGGTCTGGGGCACCCAGCGGCTCTGGACCAAGGGCCGGCCGCGCACCCTGACCCGGCGGCACACCCCGATCACCATCCTGGTGGGGGAGCCGATGGACCCGGCCGGGTACCCGGACGCCAGCACGATGACGGCCGAACTGCGGAGCCGGCTGGACTCGCTGGTCGACCGGGCCCAGCGGGAGTACCCGGAGCAGCCGGCCGGCGCCGACGACAGCTGGTGGCAGCCGGCCCGCCTCGGCGGCACCGCCCCCACCCCCGAGGAGGCCGCCGAGCTGGACCGGGCGGGCCGCCGCGCCCGTACCGCCTGACCGCCGCGCGGTTGGCCGGATCGTTCCGCATCCGGGCGTGATGGTGTCTGCCGCCCGGGTGCCCGCCCGGCCAGGATCGGATCCATGAGCAGAGCAGCACTCGTCGTCATCGACGTCCAGGAGTCCTTCCGGCAGCGCCCGATCTGGGCGTACGCCTCGCAGCCGGACATCGTCGCGCAGGTGAACCGGCTGGTCGACGCGGCCCGCCGCCGGGGCGACCTGGTGGTCTGGGTCCTGCACGCCGAGCCGGGCAGCGCAGGCGTCTTCGACCCGGCCGCCGGCCACGTCCGGCTGATCGACGGACTGGCGCCCGCCGCCGGGGAGCCGACCCTGGTGAAGACATCACACAACGCCTTCACCAGCACCAACCTTCAGCAGCTCCTCACCCAGGCCGGCATCCGGGACCTCACCGTCTGCGGCATCCGCACCGAGCAGTGCGTGGAGACCACCGCCCGGGTCGGCTGCGACCTCGGGTACGAGATGACCTTCGTGACCGACGCGACGGTCACCTTCCCCATCCCGCACCGCGACCTGCCGGCGGACGCCACACCGGAGCAGATCCTCGCCGACCCGCGCACCCTGTCCACCGAGCAGATCGTCACCCGCACCGAGTACGCCCTGGCCGGCCGGTTCGCCACCGTGCGTACCGTCGCCGAGCTGACCGCCGCCCCGGCCGGAGCCTGAAACCGTGGCCCGGGCCGTCGTCTTCCTGCTGGTGCCGCAGTTGCATCTGCTGGACCTCGCCGGCCCGGCCCAGGTCTTCTCCACCGCCGCCGACATCGGGTACGACTACCGGCTGCACTACGTCGCCGCCACGCCCGAGGTGCCCACCGTGCAGGGGGTGACCCTGCGGGCCGACACCGAGTGGCCCGAGCTGGGGAGCGACGACCTGGTGGTCGTACCCGGATGGCGGCCCTCGGCGCACGGCCCGGCGGGCCCGGTCGAGCCGGACGACCTGCGGCGGCTGGCCGACCACCACGCCGCCGGCGGCACCGTGGCGAGCGTGTGCGCGGGGGCCTTCGCGCTCGGCCAGGCCGGGCTGCTCGACGGGCGGCGGTGCACCACCCACCACGACGTGCAGGACGAGCTGGCCCGGCGGCACCGGGCCGCCCGGGTGGTCCCCGACGTGCTCTACGTGGTCGACGACCGGGTGGTCACCTCGGCCGGCATCGCCAGCGGCATCGACGTGGCGCTGCACCTGATGGCCGCCCGGCACGGCCCGGCCGTCGCCGCCCGGATCGCCCGCGCGCTCGTGGTGTACGCCCGGCGCAACGGTCACGAAAACCAGACCAGCGCGATGATGCGGCACCGCTCGCACCTCTCGGAGGCGGTGCACCGGGCGCAGGACCTGATCGACGCGCACTACACCCAACCGCTGCCGCTGGCCGAGCTGGCCGCCGCCTGCGGGGTCGCCGAACGCACCATGAGCCGGCTGTTCCGGCGGACCACCGGGCTGACCCCGCTCGGCTACCAGCAGTTGCTGCGGGTGGAACGGGCCGAGCATCTGATCGGCCACGGCAGCACCGTGGAGGCCGCCGCCCGTACGGTCGGCTTCGCCGACGCCCGGATGCTCCGCCGGCTGCGCGCCCGGGTCCGCGTGGACCGCGCGGCGCCGACCCTGGCCGGCTGAGCCGGCGGGCCGCGTCACCGCCGAGGCGGACACCAGCCCGACCGCCGCCCGTCGACCCGGCCGGCTCGCCGAGGTCAGCAGGCGGAGTCGGGACGGCCGCGCGGAAACGCCGTGACCGCGTCCCGCGCCGGGCGGTAGTAGTCGTCCCGGGAGAGGAACTCCACCGGCAGCGACCCCGGCAGGGTCACCCCACCCCGGGTCGGGCCGGGCGCCCCGCGGACCCGGCACAGCAGCGTGTCCCGCTCCGGCGGGGAGAGTTCCACCAGCTCGGGGTGGACCAGCCGGAACGTGGCCACCGCGCGGCGTACCTGCCGGGCCAGCGCGACGATCACCGGGTCCGGGCCGGTGAGGGCGAGGGCCGGCTGCCGGATGGTCCGCAGGGCGTCGCAGACCACGCGCAGCTCGCCGCCGTCCGGGTCGTCGGCCAGCTCCAGCCGGGACGGCCACTGCCAGCGGATCTGGCCGCTCACCAGTCGGGACAGCCGGACCGTACGCCGGTGCCGGGCGTACGTCCGGCCGTCCCGACCGGAGACCAGGGACAGCTCGGCGTCGGGACAGACGTAGGCGAGCCGCCGGTCGGTCACGGTGACCGCCGCCGGGGCGGAGAGCCGCCAGGCGCGGACGCTCTCCGAGGGGCCGAGCAGCTGACCGGCCACTCCGAGCCGGTGCTGACCGAGCACCTGCTCGCCCGGTTCGGGGACCAGCGCGTACCGCCGGTCGAGCAGGGGGCGGGCGGGATCGTCCGCGTCGAAGCGGTGGGGCCCGATGAAGAAGGGGCTGGCGTCCTCCTGCACGGTCACGACCTCCCGGGAGACGGTTGGCGGTATGCCGAGCCTGGCCCACCCGTCACCGGCTGTCATGACACCCGTTAGGGGGTCGGCCGGTCGGTGGCCGCCTGTGACCGGTAGATGCCGATCTCCTCCGGCCGGACGAGCCCGTCCTCGATCGCCCGGGCGAGCAGCGCCGCCTTGGTGGCCGCCGGTCGGCCCGCCCGGGTGTACTTGATCCGCGCCCGGTCCACGTACTGCTTGACCGTGTGTTCGCTGATCCGCATCCGGCGGGCCACCGAAGCCTTCGACATCGACTGGAACCAGAGCAGCAGGGCCTCGCGCTCCTTGTCCGACAGCGTGGGCCGATCCGGCCGGGGATCGCCGACCATCGCCCCGGCCAGCGCCGGCGGCACGTACGGCCGGTCGCTCGCCGCCGCGAGCACGGTCGCCACGCAGTGCTCGCGCCCCTCGTGCTTGGCGAGGAACGCGACCGCCCCCGCGTCCAGCGCGGCGAGCATTGTGGCCGGGTCGTTGTGCTCGGAGTAGACCACCACCCGGCGCCCGGCGGCGCTCAGCTCGGCCAGCTTGTCGAGCGCCATCCGCCCGTGCAGCCGCAGGTCGAGCAGGATCACCTCGGCCTCCGGGGCGGCTCGCAGCACCGCGTCCGGATCGTCCCCGGTGGCCAGTACGCGTAGCCGCCGCTCGCTGGCCAGCCAGGCGCGTACCCCGTCGATCACGACCGGGTGGTCGTCCACGATCGCCACGCCGATCGGCGGTCCGCCCGTCACGTCCGGTGCCACCGGGTCTGCGTCCATCTGATCTCCCCGTCCCGCTCGTGCCCGACTTCCACCGGCCCGCTCCCGTTTCCGTCCGTACCCGGCGGCCCGCTCGTGTCGGGCCCGTCGTGGTCGGGGGTGACCAGGCTGACCACCACCTCGTCCGGGCCGGCGACCACGGTCACCCGGGCCCACCCCCGGGCGTCGGCGAGCGCCGCGGTGAGCGGATCCGTCAGCCGCCGGCGCACCTCGACCGGAAGTTCCGGTGGGATCCCGACGGCGACCAGCTCGATCGGCAGCCCGTCGCGTTCCGCCAGATCCGCGGCGGCCCGCAGCTCGTGCAGCAGCGGATCGGGCACGTCGTCCGACTCCGCGATCAGGCGGCGTAGCCGCGCCGCGGCCAGCACGCAGCGGCGGCGTACCTCCGGATCGGCCGGGTCGGCGTCCCCGGCGGCCAGCGCCGCCAGCATCTCCTCGGCGGTGCCGCTGACCAGGGCCAGCCGTGCGCGCCGCTCCTCCCGGGCCCGCTCCGCCGCCACCCGCTCCGCCTCGACCGCCAGGGTCGCCGCGGCCGTCGCGGCCCGGTTCCGGGCCAGGGTGGAGAGCCCGGTGCCACCGACGAAGACCGCGATGGGCAGCGAGGATACGCCGTAGACGTACATCGCGTAGCGGGCGAGGTCGGCCGGGGCCGTCACGCCGTCGGCGACCACCACGGCGAGGGCGATCGCCCCGTGCGCGCCGAGCAGCGCCAGCAGCCACCGGACCGGCCGTCGCCAGAGCACCAGCGGGAAGAACCAGACCAGCCCGCCCCAGGCCCAGTTCGCGGCGGCGAACAGCTGCTCGCCGCCGACCGCCGCGAAGACCGCCACGTCGACCACCAGCAGCACCGCCGCCAGCCGCCGGGCGGGCGGCAGGCCACCGCGCAGCAGCCGTACGCCGGCCGCCACGCCGACCGCTGCGGTGACCAGCCAGCCCGCGGCGAGCACGGCCGAGGCGGTGGCCGAGGACCCGGCGCCGGCCACCGCCGGCAGGTCGATCGCCAGGTGCCAGGCCAGCGCGATGGTGACCGCCCCGATCCGGGCGGCCCGGTCGGAGGCGCTCGCCACCGCGCCCGCCGCCCCGTCGGCCGGTTCGCTCCCTCGCGCCCCGCCGGCCGTTCCGACCCGTTCGAGTGCCGGAGTGGCCGGGCCGGGCCGGGGGCCGACGCCGTCGAGGGCCGCGCCCAGGTCAGTCGACACCGGTCCACTCCAGCCGGATCCGGGTGCCGTGACCGGGGGCGGAGACCACCTCTGCCCGGCCGCCCACCGACGCCATCCGCCCGATGATCGACTCGCGTAGCCCGTACCGGTGGGCGGGGACGGTGGCCGGGTCGAAGCCGGGGCCGTCGTCGGCCACCTCGACCACGACGGTGCCCGTCTCCCGGGTCAGTCGCAGGGTGGTGGTGGCATCGGGCGCGTGTCGGGCCGCGTTGGCCAGCGCGGCGGCGGCGCTGTCCGTCAGCGCACCGGCGACCTCCGCCGGCAGCGCGCACGGCGCGAGCGCCGCGGTCACCGGTAGTTCCGGCAGCCGGGCCAGGACCGCCCGCAGCCGGTCGTCCAGCGCCACCGGCCCGGTCGCCGGCGCCGACCGGGCGTCGGCCAGGGCGGCGAGGGTACGCAGGTCCGCCGCGCACCGGTCGCGCAGCGTGGCCGACGGCCCGGGCACCGCGCCGAGCCCGACCATGGTCAGCGTGCCGAGCACGGTGTCGTGCAGGTCGCGGTTCTGCCGCCGCTCGGCCTCCCGGGCGGCACGTGCCACCACCGCCTCGCGGGCCGTCCGTTGGTAGTCGGCGAAGACGGTGTCGGCATGCCCGATCCGGCGCCGCATCAGCGCGGATATCGCCGCCGTGATGCCGGTCTGCACCAGCAGCGTCATCGCGTGCGTGCGCGCCTCGACCGGGTTGCCGGCGGCGGTCGCGCCGGTCGCGTAGCCGGCGGTGACCAGCAGTCCCGCCGGGATCGACCAGCGGGCCGGGGCGATGGCCTGTGCGTTGATCACGGTGGTGCTGGCGAGCACCGCGATCCAGCTCACCTCACCGGGCAGCACCTCCGGCGCGACCAGCCAGGGCATCGCCAGCCCGGCCGCGGTGGTGAGCGCGACGTCACCGGCCACCAGCGCGCCGGTGGCCCCGTGCCGCAGCGCGCGGACCGCGTACCAGACGGACCAGGCGGTCAGCGCGGCGACCACCGGCACCAGCAGCGCGACCCGGACCGGCGGGGTGCGGACCGCCAGGGCCACCACCGCGCCGGCCAGGCCACAGGTCAGCCGGAGCAGCGCCGGCAGGGTGGTGAACACCAGCGTGAACGCGCTGCCGGCCGGCCGGTCCAGCGGGGCTGGGGGTGAGATCGTGACGCCAACGACGGGCATCGGGGGAGGGTCCTTCCGGCAGCGACCCGGTCGGTTCCGGGCGGCCTAGATCGACGCCGGAGAATAACATGGCAGACCGTAACCGGTCACCCTCGGTGAATGGCGGGTGCGCGGCGGAGCGACCTGATCGACTCCGTGTGCGGCATGTGGTGGTCTCGGCGGCGGCGGAGGCCACCGTTTGCGGGAACTGGAGCGGATCACGCGGCATCGCTCGCCCGTTTCCGGTTGCGCGCTGCTCCTACCCTGCCGGGCATGTCGTACCAGCCGGCCATGGTGCCACCGAAGAAGAACACGACCCGGACGGTCCTCATCGTCGTCGGTATCGTGCTCGCGATCTGCTGCGCGGGCGGCGCCATCGGCGGCTTCTTCCTCTATCGCGTGGTGGAGGACGCCACCGGCCCGGCCAAGTCCACCGTGGACACCTTCGCCGGCGCGCTGGTCAGCCAGGATTACCCGACCGCGTACGGGCAGCTCTGCGGCAAGTTGCGCGACCGGTTCAGCCAGGACGACTTCGCCCGGCAGCAGTCCAACGGGTCGCTGCCGGACGGGTACGAGATTGTCGGCCTGAACGTGCACAACAACAACGGCCGGGTGTCCGGGTCGGCGAGCGTGCGGTACACCCTGCGCCAGGGGATGCCCACCACGCAGACGTACACGTTGACCAAGGAGAACGGGGCCTGGCGGATCTGCCAGTGACCGGCGGATCAGCCGACCCGGTCGCGGAAGTCCAGGGTGCGGCGCAGGAGCAGCGTCTTCGTACGCCTTCGCGCCGCAGTCGGTGAATCTTCGCCGACGGGGGTGCCGGCGGCCGGCCTGCGGCTGACCGACACCCGCACCTCGGCCAGCGGGGTGACGATGCTGACCTACGACAGCGCCGGCGCGCCCACGTTCGGCGCCGTCATGTGATGACGCCGGTCACCCGCCGGAGTGCAGCGGCCTCCGCGTACGGCTGAAGACGCCGGCGCGGAGAGCTGTGACGGCGGCGGCTGCCGTACGTCGGGCGAAGTCCTCGTCGATGGGCTTGTCGACGACGAGCAGTCGCAGGAAGAAGGGCGCGCCCAGGACCTCGATCGCGGCCTGGGCGTCGGTGTCGTCGGGTAGTTCGCCGCGGGCGACCGCGTGGTCGACGACGGCCTCGGCCAGTCCGAACCGTTCGGCGAAGAAGCCGCGGACGATCTGCGCGGCGCGCGGGTTGCGGGGCGCGGCCGCCGCCAGCGCCGTGATCAGCTCGCCGGGTTCGCCGGTCATGCCACGCCGGATCAGCGACGCCAGTTCTTCGAGGTCGGTGTCGAGTTTGCCGGTGTCCGGGATCGGGACAACCTCACTGGCGTACTCGCTGAGCAGATCGCCGAGGACGCCTTCCAGGTCGGTCCACCGGCGGTAGATCGACGTCTTGTTGACGCCGGCTGCCTGGGCGATCCGCTCGACGGTCAGCTCGGCGTACCCGTCGACGAGGAGGCCGCGGGCGGCCGTGAGGACGGCGGCCCGGACGCGGGCGCTGCGCCCGCCCGGTCGCTGGCTGACAGCCATCGGACACCTCCACCAATCGCACCGGCTGTTGCGTTACGCGTCGCCATCATGCCAGACTGCAAAAAGCAACACTAGTTGCGATTGAGGGAGGGCTCTCATGAAGACCAGCGTCTGTGTCGTCGGCGGCGGGCCCGCGGGTCTCGTCCTCGGGCTGCTGCTCGCCCGTCAGGGAGTGACGGTCACCGTGCTGGAGAAGCACCCGGACTTCCTCCGAGACTTCCGTGGCGACACGGTTCACCCCTCCACCCTGGACATGCTCGACGAGGTCGGGCTCGGTGACCGGATGGCGGCCCTGCCCGGCCGCAGGGTCGGCGGGTTGCATGCCACCTTCGACGACGGCACCTATCAGGTCGCGGACTTCACCCGTCTGCCGGCGCCGCACAACTACGTGTACTTCGTACCCCAGTGGGATTTCCTGGAGATGCTCGCGGCCGAGGCGGCGAAGCTGCCGACCTTCACCCTGCTGCGCGCCACCACCGTGACGGGCCTGCTCCGCGACGCGTCCGGCGCCGTGGCCGGCGTGCGGGCCGCCGGTCCGGAGGGCGAAATGGAGATCGAATCCTCGCTCACCGTCGCCTGCGACGGCCGCGACTCCCTGGTACGCCAGGAACTCGGCCTGCGGCCGGTCGACTACGCCACGCCCATGGACGTGCTCTGGTTCCGGATCTCGCGCGGGCCCTCCGACGGCGACGGCCTGGCAATGCGGATCGGCTCCGGAGGGCTGATGCTCGCCATCGACCGCGGCGACTACTACCAGTGCGCGTACCTCATCGCCAAGGGCGGCTACGACGAGATCCGCGCGGCCGGGCTGGACGCGTTGCGGGAGCAGGTGGCGCGGCGGCAGCCGATCCTCGCCGACCGGGTCGGTGAGCTTGCCACCTGGGACGACGTCAAACTGCTGACGGTGAAGCTCGACCGGCTGGAGCGGTGGCACGTACCCGGCGCGCTGCTCATCGGCGACGCCGCGCACGCCATGTCCCCGATCGGCGGTGTCGGCATCAACCTGGCCGTGCAGGACGCCGCGGCCACCGCCCGGATGCTGGGCCCGAAGCTCGCCGCCGGGCAGCCGGTGACGGAGACGGACCTCGCCGCGGTGCAGCGGCGCCGGTGGCTCCCGACCGTGGTGACCCAGAACATCCAGCGCGCCGCGCAGCGGCGCATCGTCGACCCGCTGCTGCACGCCACCGGCCGGATCGAGGCTCCGGCGCCGATCCGCCTGCTGCGGCGGTTCCCGGCGTTGCAGGCCCTCCCCGCCCGGCTGGCCGGCATCGGCGTACGCCCCGAGCACGTGCGGTGAGGCGCATCCTGTCAGGGGGCTCTGCCAGGATGCCGCGCATGGAACCGACGAAGATCGTTCAGGAGCTGTGGGATCGCATGCAGGCCCGTGACTGGGCGGGGCTCGGTGAGTTGCTGGCCGACGACCTGGTGGTGGAGTGGCCGGTCAGCGCCGAGCGGATCGTGGGCCGCGAGCACTACGTGCGGATCAACGCGGAGTATCCGGAGGGGTGGGCGATCAAGGTGCTCCGGATCGTGGCCGACGGCGAGGTGGTGGTGTCCGAGGTGGAGGTCCCGCACGAGACGATGGGGGTCCACCGGGTGGCGTCGTTCTGGACGGTACGGGACGGAAAGATCATTGACGGCCGGGAGTACTGGACGTGCCTGGGTGCGGACCCCTCGCCGGAGTGGCGGGCCGCCTACGTGCAGCGGATCTGACCAGGAGGCCTCCCCGCCGCTCACCTTCGCCACCGGCAGTCGGCCCGATCCGGATCGCCGGGCGGCTGGCGGGCGGCAGCGGATGTCACCGCCTGCGGGACAAGGATTGGATCACCCAAGTTCCGCGCCGCCCCCAGTCTTGATCGACTCCGTGTGCGGCATGTGGTGGTCTCAGCGGCAGGGGATGCCACCGTGTGCGCGATATGGAGTGGGTCACCCGAGTTCCGGGCGAGGTGGCAGGCCCGACGCCCGCCCCGACCGAGCCGGGCTGAGCTGTTGGCGTGCGTCCTCCAGGCCCTTCTCGTTTCCCTCGTCGCCGGCGAGCCCGGTCAGGTCACCGGTCGTCAGGCGACGGCCGAAGTAGTCCGCCTGCACCGCCCAGCGGAACCGCAACATGGTCAGCAGCCCGTACTCCACCTCGGCGCGGGTGAGGGTTCCGCTCGTCAGATACGCCTCGATCAGGCAGCCCGCCCGCTGCGGGCCGCCGACGTACATCACCGCCGAGGCGAGGTCGTAGAGCAGCGGACCTCTGATCGCCACGCTCCAGTCGATCAGGCCGCAGACCCCGGTACGACGATCCAGCAGGAAGGCCTCCGGGGCTGGATCGGTGTGCAACAGGCCCCAGGAGAGCGTCGACGGATCAAGAGCCTCGTACGCCGCCACAGCGGCGGCGACCGCCGGCCGGACCCAGGGCCGGACCGCCAGATGCGCGGCCTGGACATCCACCCAGTGAAACCGATCGGCGTCCTCGACCGACACCTCCCGCAACGCCTCGTGCACCCGGCCGAGAGTCCGTCCGACCAAACGCTGCTCATCAGAGGTGCCGCCGGACATTTCGTCCCCGTCGACCCGACGCAGCAGGGCGAGCGGGATCCCCCCGACGTCTGTGAAGGTCTTCCCCTGCCTGGTCGCCGCCGGGGCGCCCGCTGGGATTCCCGCCGCCTCGACGTGGCCGGCGACGGTGAGTCCGCCCAGGAAGGACCGGCGTGACGCCGGCACGACCGCCTTGACGACCCAACGCTCCTCCCCGGCGGTTACGAACCAGGTCGCCGAGTTCATGCCGCCGTGGTGCGGCTCCACCGTCGCGTCAGTGACGCCCCACACGTCGGCCAGACACGATCGCAGCTTCCTCTCGGCAATCACCCGGCGAAGTCAAGCAGTGGTGGGCGCGACTGGCGACCGACTTCTCCATGCGTATGCCCGGCTACTCGTACACCATCGTGGTCCGCTGGGGGCCGGCGCAGATCATCGCCGGAAGGTGATCGGGTCGGCGAGGTACCGGTCGAGGTCCGGATCTTCGTGCACCTCGTCGAACTCGTCCGCGATCACCCACCGGTCGCCGAGTTCGGCGCGCAGCCGGTCGAGGGCCCGCCGAGCGGCCGCATTGAAGGCCCGGCATTCCGGCTCGCGCCACGGCCCTGGGTCGGGTGGATAGTCCCAGTTCAGTGATGCGTCGTACCACTCAACCAACTGGGTCAGCTCATCCCGAAGGGCCGCGCTGATCCGCAGCGCCGCCAGGCGTACCGGATTCCCCCAGGCTTCCCAGTCCTGGGAGTCGGTCGGCCACAGGACACCCCCAGACCCCGTGTCGAAAAAGAACCGGGCGTGCGGCATGGGCAAGAGCCTGACACAGGTTCTAGGTGCGTGTCCTGCCGATCTTGTGGAAGCTGCGTACGGGTGCGCCTTGGCGTGACTTGCCGGAACGCTTCGGGCCGTGAAAGACATGCCACGAACGGCTGCGCCGATGGACCGCTGATGGGACGTGGGATCGGATCCTCGCGGCGGCGCAGGTGCATGACGACGGCACACCGGTGTAGTGGACGATCAGCATCGACTCGTCGATCGTGCGGGCGTACCAGCATGCCGCTGGCGCCCGTAAGAGGGGGGCTCCCCGACAAGTCCGGCGACGCCTGGTGCGCAAGATGGCGAGGCCATCGGACGGTTCCGCGGCGGACTGAGCACGAAGATCCACCTCGCCATCGACGGACGCGGCCGGCCGCTGTCGATCCTGCTCACTCCAGGTCAGGCCGGCGACAAACCTCAACTCCGGGCGCTGCTGGACGCGATCCGGGTCAACGAACCCGGGCCCGGCCGGCCCCGCAAGTGTCCCGACGTGCTGATCGCGGATAAGGCCTACGCCCACGACTCCACCCGCCGCGCCTTGCGCCGACGGCAAATCCGGTATGTCATACCGGAACGCTCCGACCAGATCGACCGCCGGGCCGCCAAGGGCAGCAACGGCGGGCGTCCACCGGCCTTCGACAAGGAGGTCTACCGCAAGCGCAACGTTGTGGAGCGCTGCTTCAACCGGCTCAAGCAGTGGCGTGACCTGGCCACCGATACGCGAAACGCGTATCCCGCTACCGTGCCAGCCTCATCCTCACCGCCGCCATCATCTGGCTTCCATGACCGACAGGACGCGTCTTCACCGACGCCAGAACTGGCGGGGTGCGAAACCTTCACGTCGCAGCCAGTGCTCCGTATAGACAATCCGCTCCGCCTCGATGACCACCAGGGTGTCCTGGGGCGGCTCGGACAGAGGTCGACCTCGCTCGGCGTGCTCGTTCTCCCATCGGAACGCTTCCCAATAGCGCCCACGGTCCGGATGCCCGGGGTCAAGCACCCTGGCAGTTCCGAACAGCTGGCCCCCGCGGCTGCTGGCCAGCCCGACCAGCGGCGTGAAGATCCCGACGGAGACCCGCGGATCGGCAGCGATGTTGCGCATCTTCGGCGAACGCGGCGCGGCCGTGAATAGCACGGCGAAGCCGAGCGAGTAGTACCGCACGGGGGTGGCCAGCGGCCCGTCCGGACCCGTGGTCGCGAGCACGCACATGTTCTGCGACGACAGCAGGTTGAGAATGCGCTCTTCAAGCCGTTCACGATCGAGCCGCTTCGCTGGCGTGGGCCCGGACAGCCACGGATTCGTCAACGGCATGCAGCGTCCTCGATCATGGCGAGCACCCTACCCATATGGCCTGCCCAGCGGCTACCAAGATCGGCAGGACGCGCACTAGGTGCAACGCCGGTCACGGGCCAAAGGCCGTGACGGGGGCGGGCCAGGTTGTGCGGGCATCGTAGGCTCGCGGCGGCAGCGGCTGACGGCCGGGAGAGCCATGGGCGTCGGTGGTACTTCAATGGCTCTTCGACTTCGATCGCAGCCATCTTCGGAACGTCGGCCGGCTCGGGATCATGGTTGGTGGCCGACGAGGACCTGATACGTCGTCTGTTGACCGGCTGTCGACCGAGGGGGAGAGGATGCCGCATTGCCTGTTCTGACGGTACAAGCCAGTCTGGCGGTGCAACGCAGCGAGCCGGGTTCCACGATTGCGGGACTTGTATTTGGCCTCATATGGATTGTCGCCGGAATCCTTATGATCCGATTCGCCAGGTTCACCAGTTCGCTTCCATCGGAAGAGCTCCGGTTGCAGCCTGGTTGGCTTTCGGTCAACTTTTGGCTTGAGCATCCAAAACTGCTCGGCGTGGCCGGATATCTGGTGGCGACGATCGGGGCGGGTCTTGTCGTGCTGGTGCTTGTGGGTTTGATAGCGCGTCTGATGTAGCTAGGCGTCGCGCGTGGGGGCCTGGGCTGAGGTTCCTAGGGATGCCGACTTCACCGCGACAGCTCTCAAGGCCGGAGCCAAGCCGACGGTCGTACAGGCCGTGCTCGGGCACTCGTCGTACGTGCTCACGGTGGACACGTACAGGCTGTTCTGCCTGAGCTGGCGTTGGAGGCGGCCGAGGCTACCGCACGTCTGGTGTCTCGTCCGGGCGCCAAGCGCACCCGCGGGCTCACCCGGGGCCAAGCCATCGAAGGTGGGCGCTAAGAAGGATCGCAAGAAGAGTAGAAAACGGCAGGCCAACCCCGCTGCGTGGTGGTGCGCCCGGCAGGATTCGAATCTGCGGCCTTGGGATTAGAAGAAGATCGTGGATGGCTGGTCAGGTGCCTGCGGCCCTGGTCGGCCCGTCTGGCGTTGTCGGGCGGCGTCGGTCGTGTCAAGGCTCGCTGTAGGCGACCGCGAATCGGCTTGGCCTTGGCGCGGCCGGGGGGGTTCGGGGCGGAGCCCCCAAGGTCTAACCGCCCGCTAGGCTCCTCGCCTCAGCGTCAGAGTGCGGGAGCGTGCGTGATCAAGCTGTTCAGGACCAAGAAGTCCGCGTGCCGCTGTCGGCCTCAGTGGCCGGCTCTCGTTACGGAGATGAACGGTCATGTCATGCCGTGCCAACCATCCGAGCACGGCAGCCCAATGACCAGGCTCTTGGAGCTGTCAGCCAGGTGTGCCGAGTGCTCCGCGACCTACCCGGGCAACTTCATCATCGAACCAGGCACGCCGCCTCCGTTCGAATGGGCGCGAGAGCCTGACAACACCGTGTGCTCCTGCGAGCCGCGGTGGCCGAAGCTGATGGTCAAGCTGCATGGCCAGTGGTACCTCGGCTACCCAGGTACCGACGGCCAGCTGGTAGTTGACGGCGCAGCGGAGCGAGCCTTCTGCGATAGCTGCGGGGCCCGCTTCCTTGGGGACATGGTGGTCGACCTCGATGACAGGTCGCACCTCGAAGATCCTCACGAGACGTAGCAAGTGCTTGGTCCCGTCCAAGGTCGGTACGCAATGGACCCAGACCGGACCGCATTGATCGGACGTGGCGCCCAAAATTCGGCGGCTGCCGGCCTGTACTGGCTGCGGCTGCACGATTTGTGGCACACCTGTGCGGCGTTCTGCTCGTCTCCGGTGCCTCGCCTCGGACGGTGATGAAGGTGCTCGGTCACAGCCAGATCGGGTTGACGATGAACACCTACGCCCACGTTCTGCCGGAGATCGAGCGGGCCGCCGTGGACGAGGCCGCGAAGCCTCTTCGGATGACCTGGCTGTACGAATGGCTGTACGGAGGCTGTACGGGTCACCTCGCCAGTCGCCCGAAGTGGGCACGAAGATCGGCAACCAGCGACGTCATTTGTTCTCCCGCCTCGACGGTGATGAAGACTCGGGCGAGCCATCCGTCAGGTGAGTAGGAGTCCTGGTGGAGGGTGCCGCCTAGTGTGACGTGCCCCTTGCCGTCGTGCTGGGCCGTGATCCGCATGGTGGCGTCCAATGATCGCCAACTTCGTTCGCCGTCCCATCCGCGCCAGTCGTCGGCTAGCTGCTGGAAGAAGTCCACGAGGTCCGGCTCTTGGGCATGCGTAAGCCATGCAAGCTCTATTCCGCGCCCGGCGGTGAGCCCTTGGTCATACAGTTCCACCTGCATCACGGCGACGTAGCCGTCACCCCGCGGATCTTCCGGTGGATGAAGCACCCACGTGCTTCCTGCGGGTGGATAGCCGATGATCAGCGGGGTGTTCATGATGCCGCATTATGGCTGGCGGATCTCCGAGGAGGGCCGGGGTTCGGGGCGGAGCCCCGAGGTCTTCTGATCGTGTCCTCCCCAAGCGTGGCCAGCAGGCCGGGGCCAGCCAGCGGCCCGCCTTGCGGGCCGCCTTGACTGGCTGCGCCTTCATGACCTGCGGTATGCCTGCGTGACGTTCCTGCTCGCCTGCGGGGCGTCGCCCCGGACGGTGATGAAGGTGCTCGGTCACAGCCAGATCGGGTTGACGATGAACACCTACGCCCACGTTCTGCCGGAGATCGAGCGGGCCGCCGTAGACGAGTCCGCGAAACACCTCTTCGGCTGACTTGGCTGTACGGGAACCAAGGTGATCGACCGGACCGGGAGCGGCAGGCCGTTGACCTGGGACAGCGGTGGTGCGCCCGGCAGGATTCGAACCTGCGGCCTTGGGATTAGAAGTCCCCTGCTCTATCCGCTGAGCTACGGGCGCGCGTCGACGTGTCGCGCCAAGAGGGTACCGCCGCCCCCGACATCGTCGGGGGAACGGGTGGTCGCGGCCACATCGGTGCCCAGGGTCGCACGAGGTGTCCCATCCCGGCACCCCCGTTACGCCCCGCGCGCGGGCCGCGCGGCCCGGTTTGTACCCTCTGCGTCGTGCTGCTCGATCAGGAGACCGAAAACGAGATCGTCTACGAGCTCTGCCAGCTGCTCGGGCGGTCCATTCTGCCGCTGAGCCGGTTCGACCGCCCTGGAGCGGCCGTGCAGGGCTTCGCCACCGCCTTTTTCTACAGCGAGCTGGTCGGCGCCACCGACGACGGGGACGTGGTGCACGAGTGGCTGCTGACCGCCGAGGCGGCCACCACAGCGTCGTACGGGGAAATCGGTCTGCGGCCGAGCGTCACGGAGCCGGCGGACGCGGCGTCGGACGGCGGCATCCTGATGCCCGACTTCGCCGGCCAGTGGCTGCACCTTCCGGAGATCGGTGTGGCCGCCATGCCCACCGGCGGGCTGCACGGGTACGCCGAGGACCAGGGCTGGTGCTGGCGTACCCAGCAGGTGACCGACGCGGTGGCCGCGCGGGCCGACGTGATCGCCGGGATCGGCGCGGACCCGAGCGCGGCGTTCGTGCTGGCGCTCGGCGTCGCCGACGACGGGTCGCGGCCGTTGGAGGCGGTGATCGAGCGGGTGGTCCGGGACGGCGACGACCTGCGCGTCACCACCGAGCTGCCCGCGGGGTACGTCGGCGCGCCCGTGTTCGCCGTCGGGACGCGCGCCGAGGGGGAGCTGGCGCTGCGCTGCCTCGGCCTGGTGCTGCCCGGCGAGCAGGGTGGTCACCAGGTCGCGACGTTCGACCGGATCAGTTCGGCCATCGCGGCGGCGACCGCCGGCTACCGCTGATCCTTCCGGTTCAGCCCTCGGCGGCGGCGCCGGCCCGGTCATCGGCCGGCTGGCGCGCCACCGGAGGGCCGCCCGGCGTCGGGTCGGTCGGTGCGGGGTCGGTCGGGCCGGTGCCGAGGAACGCCTCCGCCCACCGTCCGGCCTCGGCGAGGACCCTTTCGCGTACGGCGGGGCTGGAGAGCGTCAGGTCGTGCAGCCCGCCGTCGAAGCGGGCCAGGGTGACGTGCCGGCCGAGCCGGGGCGCCCAGCGCACCATGTGCTCCACGTCCAGCACGGCGTCGGCGAGGGTGGCCGACTCGTGCCACCTCATGCCCCGGTAGCTGCGGGTGGAGCAGGCGAGCAGGACCGGCACCCGGATGTCCAGGCCGGCCCGGAGCTGTCGCTGGCCGGCGCGGATCGCGTCGAGCCAGCCGGCGCGTACCGGGAACCCGGCGAGCGGCTTCCAGGCCAGGTCGTACCGCCACTCGCCGCGGTGGTCGGCGTGCAGGCTCTGGCCGTACACGGTGCCGAGCCGGAACGGGAGGGCGCGGTGCGGCGCCCGACGGCCCAGCCGGCAGACGGCGGCCGCGAGGGGGCGACGGACCAGCCAGGGGGCGTTGATGTCGAAGAAGGGGCTGTTGAGGAGGAGGCCGTCAACCAGGCCGGCCTCGCGGCGGGCGTGCGCCCACAGCGAGATGATCAGGCCGCCGGTGGAGTGACCCATGACGAGTAGCTTGTCGTGCCCCTCGTCGGTGCGGATGATCTCGGCGGCCGCGTCCAGCTCCGGGAAGTAGTCGCTCAGGTCGCGGCAGAAGTTCGGGGTCTGGTGCGGCAGCAGGCTGCGGCCGTACTTGCGCAGGTCGAGGGCGTAGAAGGCCCAACCCCGCGCGGCGAAGAAGTCGGCGACGTGGGTCTGGAAGAAGTAGTCGACGAAGCCGTGCACGTAGAGCACGGCCCGGCGGGCCGGACGCTCGGCCCGCCGGCGGACCAGGGTCGCGACGACCGGACCCTCGTCGTCGTCGCCGAGGTCGATCGTCTGCCGCTCGTACGGCGGTCCCAGCACGTCGGGTTCCACGACCGCGACGGTACGCCGTGACGCTACCCGGCGGTAGCCCCCCGCTCCCGTCCCCTCGCACCGGCCCGGACGGGAGCGGGGGGAGCCCTCAGGCGGCCTCCGCCGCGGCCGGCTCGTCGGCCGCCCCGACCTGGGCCGGTACGGCCTCGACGTGGTGTCCCTGGCGCAGGTGCTTGTTGTTGCGCGGCTCCTGCCGGGTCTTCGCGTCGTTGAGCCGGCGGCGCAGGTCGTCCCGGACGTCGTTGAGCGCGGCGTGCAGCTCCTCCTCGGCCGAGGTGGTGACGATCTTCTGCCGGCCCGCGATCCAGCACTCCAGGGTCACCTTCTGCCCCCGGGCCTCGCGATTCTTGACCGACACCTCCAGTTCGGTGGCGTCGGCGTGGAACCCGGCGAGCCGGGCGTCCAGGGTGGCGAACCGTTCGGCGATCCAGTTGCGGTCGCCCTGGGAGAACCCGGCGCCGACCCGCAGGCACTCGGCCACGGTCGCGGGGTTCGCCACGGCGCTCATCGCCCGGCCCCCACGGGCGTCGGTACGGGGTGCGCGGATGGTCATCTCGCTGCCCTTTCTCTCGGTTGATCGACTCCTACCCGGTCGGGTGGCGTCCGGAACCCCTGACCTCGGTGTCCCGGTCGGCACTTCTGATCATGCTGCGCCGCAGGTCGCCGCTGTAGGGGCAGTGGTCCCTAGCAGACGGGACCTTGATCAGGTGGTTGTCCACAGCCGGTCCGTCGTCCACAGGCGCGGCCGGCGCCGCTGGTGACCGGGTCTCCGCCGGTCGAGGCTCGGCCCTGACAAGCCGAGTCTCTGTGGAGGGGCGATGTTCGACACCTATGTAACGATTATCGGTAATGTTCTGACCGCGCCGGAGTGGCGCCGCACCACACAGAGCAACACCCTGGTGGCCAATTTCAAGGTCGCCTCCACCGCTCGCCGGCTGGACCGGGACAGCGGCCGCTGGGTCGACGGGAACAGCCTGCGGGTGCGGGTGAACTGCTGGCGCAAGCTGGCCGAGGGGTGGCCGCCTCGGTGATGGTCGGCGACCCGGTGGTTGTCGTCGGCCGGCTCTACACCCGTGACTGGACCGACGACGCGGGCAACCACCGCACGCTCTACGAGTTGGAGGCGGTCGCGGTCGGCCACGACCTGTCCCGGGGCCGGGGCCGTTTCCTGCGCAACCGGCCCGGCATGACCACCAGCACCGTCGAGGACGCCGAGGCCGAGCGCCGGGTGCACGGCGAGGAGACCGAGCCGGTGCCGGTCGCGCACGTGCCGGCCACCCTCGACGACCGGCCGTTCGACGACGATTTCGAGCTGCCGGAGTTCGCCACGCGGGCCGCCCACGACCTGTCGGAGTTCCCCGGGCGGGACGGGCACGAGCTGTCGGGCGACCCGGCCGGGCTGGCGGGTGACACCGACGGGCTGGTCGACCCGTTCGACTCGCCGGCCGGGGAGGCCGGTGATGACGACGGGGACGACGAGTTGGCCCCCGAACCCGACGAGGACAGCGGCGAGACGCCCCCCACGCCCGACGCCGGCGATGTCACCCCGACCGGTCCGGGCCGCCGGGGGCGGCGGCGGACGCCGGTGCCGGCCTGAGCGACCGCTTCGTACCGGGGCGGGGCGGCGACGCCGAGGTGGCCGCCCCGCCGTACGACTAGGCTGGCCGGCCGGAGGTGGTGACGGGTGCGGCAGGTGACCGCGATGGCGAACGCGGCGGGACTGGTGGCGGGCTACGCCCTGGACGCGCTGCTGGGTGACCCCCGCCGGTGGCACCCGGTGGCCGGTTTCGGCCGGGCGGCCGGGGCACTGGAGCAACGGATCCACCGGCCGGACCGATCGGCCGGCGCGGCGTTCACCGCGCTCGCCGTCGGTGCGCCGGTGCTGCTCGGCGCCGCCGCCACGCTCGCCACCCGACGTCGGCCGCTGGCCCGAGCGGCGCTGGTGGCCGCCGGCACCTGGACCGTGCTGGGCGGTCGTACCCTGCGGCACGAGTCGACGGTGATGGCTCGGGCGCTGCGCGACGGCGACCTGCCCGCCGCCCGCAGCCGGCTCAACCATCTCTGTGGTCGGGACCCCGCCGCGCTGGACGAGCCGGAACTGGCCCGGGCCACCGTCGAGTCGGTCGCCGAGAACACCTCCGACGCGGTCGTCGCGCCGCTGGCCTGGGGTGCGATCGCCGGGCTGCCCGGCCTGCTCGGCTACCGGGCGGCGAACACGCTCGACGCGATGGTCGGGCACCGCTCGCCCCGCTACGCCCGCTTCGGCACCCCGGCCGCGCGCCTGGACGACCTGCTCAACCTCGTTCCGGCCCGGCTGACCGGGTTGCTCACCATCGCGGTCGCGCCGGTCGCCGACGGGGACCGGAGAGCCGCCTGGCGGATCTGGCGCCGGGACCGCAACGACCACCCGAGCCCGAACGCCGGCCAGTGCGAGGCCGCGATGGCCGGCGCGCTCGGCGTACGGCTGGGCGGGCGGAACGTCTACTTCGGGCGTTCCGAGACCCGGCCATTCCTCGGCGACGGGCCCCGGGCCGAGGCGCGGCACCTGGAACGGGCCGCCCGGATCTCCGGCGCGGTCGGCGTGGCCGCGCTCGGCCTCGCCGCGGCCTACCCGCTGACCGTTGGCCGCCTGGTCGGCGCGGCCGCCCGTTCTGCGCTGCGCCGGACCGTGAGGAGGGGGCGGTGAGCGGCGGGCTGCTGGTCGCCGGCACCACCTCCGACGCGGGCAAGAGCGTGCTCACCGCCGGTATCTGCCGGTGGCTGTGGCGTCGGGGCGTCCGGGTGGCGCCGTTCAAGGCGCAGAACATGTCCAACAACTCGGCCGTCGTGGTCGGCCCCGACGGGCGCGGCGGCGAGATCGGCCGGGCCCAGGCGATGCAGGCGGCCGCCTGCGGGCTCGCCCCGGACCTGCGCTTCAATCCGGTGCTGCTCAAGCCGGGCAGCGACCACGCCAGCCAGGTGGTGCTGCTCGGCGAGGCGGTCGACACGATCACCGCCGGCAACTACCGGCAACTGCGTCCCCGGCTCGCCGAGACCGCGTACGCGGCGCTGGCCGAGCTGCGGTCGGCGTACGACGTGGTGATCTGCGAGGGCGCCGGCAGCCCTGCCGAGATCAACCTGCGGGCCGGCGACTACGTGAACATGGGGCTGGCCCGGCACGCCGGCCTGCCCACCATCGTGGTCGGTGACATCGACCGGGGTGGCGTGTTCGCCTCGATGTTCGGCACCGTCGCGCTGCTCGATCCGGCCGACCAGGCCCTGGTCGCCGGCTTTGTGATCAACAAGTTCCGGGGTGATCCGGGGCTGCTCCGGCCGGGGCTGGACATGCTGCACCGGGTGACCGGCCGGCCCACGTACGGGGTGCTGCCCTGGGAGCTGGACCTCTGGCTGGACGCCGAGGACTCGCTCGCGTACGGCCGGGTGCTCGGCCGGCCGGCGGCGCCTCGGGGCACTGACTGGCTCGACGTGGCGGTGGTCCGGCTGCCCCGGATCAGCAACGCCACCGACGTCGAGGCCCTGGCCACCGAGCCGGGGGTGCGGGTGCGGCTGACGATCGAGCCGGCCGAGTTGGCCGCCGCCGACCTGGTGGTGCTACCCGGCTCCAAGTCGACCGTGGCCGACCTGGCCTGGCTACGGGAGACCGGCCTGGCCGACGCCGTCACGGCGCACGCCGCCGCCGGCCGGCCGCTGCTCGGCATCTGCGGCGGGTTCCAGATGCTGGCCCGGACCATCCACGACCCGGTGGAGAGCGGCCGGGGCAGTGTCCCCGGGCTCGGGCTGCTGCCCATCGAGGTGACCTTCGACGCGCGCAAGACGGTCCGCCGGGCCACCGGTACCGCCGCCGGTGACGTCCCAGTCCAGGGCTACGAGATCCATCACGGGTACGTCTCCGCCGCCGACCCGGCTCTGCCGCCGCTGCTCCGGTACGCCAACGGCGTCGGTGAGGGAGCCCGGCTCGGTGCCGTGCACGGCACCCACTGGCACGGCACCTTCGAGTCCGACGAGTTCCGCCGCCGATTCCTCACCGAGGTCGCCCGGTCGGCCGGTCGCACCGGCTTCAAGGTCGCCCCGGACACCGCGTTCGCCGCCGCCCGCGAGCGGACCCTGGACCTGCTCGGCGACCTGGTGGAGGAGCACCTGGACACCGACGCGCTGTGGCGACTGATCGAGTCCGGCCCGCCGCCGGCCCTACCGTTCATCCCGCCGGGCGCGCCGACCGGCTGACCTGGCCGGCTGAGCCCGACCGGCACGCCGCCCGACCGGCACGCCGCCCGACCGGCTTGGGCCCGACCGGCACGCCGCCCGACCGGCTTGAGCCTGACCAGCACGCCGCCCGACCGGCGTGCCGCCCGACCGGCTGAACCCGACCGGCTGAACCCGGCCCGCCGAGGCCGAACGGGCCTCGCTCGCCGGCAGGCAGCCCAGGTGCTCTGCTCAGTAGCGCACGTCGGCGGGGCGCTCAGACATCGGCAGTCCCGACTCCCGCCAGTTCTGCACGCCCCCGATCATGTCCGTGGCCTGGCGCAGGCCGAGTGCCTGGAGGCTGGCCGCGGCCAGGCTGGAGCTGTAGCCCTCGGCGCACACCACCACGATCCGCCGGTCGTACCCGATCGCCTCGGGGATGCGCCAGGCGCTGGCCGGGTCCAGCCGCCACTCCAGCACGTTCCGCTCGATGACGATCGCGCCGGGCAGTTCGCCCTGCTCGCGTCGCTGCGCCTCGGGACGCGTGTCGACCAGCAGCGCGCCCTGACGGACCGCTTCGACGGTCTCGTGCGGGGTGAGCCGGCGGAGCCCGGCCCGGGCCTGTTCCAGCAGGGCGTCGATGCCCGGACTCATCACGTCATGGAGCACCACCCGATGATGCCGCTGACGGCGCCGGCCCGACCGGCGAACGACCTGCTCAAGCCCAGGATCAAGCGGACGGGGGACCCCGCGACACCCCCGGAGCGGCCCCCGGCCCCCGGCCCCCGGCCCCCGGCCGCCGGCCCCCGGCCCCCGGCCGCCGGCCCCCGGCCGCCGGCCGCCGGTCGCGGTCCGGGCCGCGGTTTCCGGGAAGGTGGCCCCTCGCGGCAGCTGGCAGGCAACAGTTTCCGCGAAACTGCGCCGTCGGGGCCGGTACGCGGCGACAGCGAAGTGGGCGGTGGGATGAGCGCGGGCCGACGGCGTTAGCGTTTCTCGGGTGACGGAGGCGGTGGTCGAGGCGTACGCCGGGCTGGCCGAGCGGGTGCTCGCCGGGCCGGCACGGTTGGGGCGTACCCGACTGGTGGCGGTCGACGGGCCGAGCGGTGCGGGCAAGAGCGTCTTCGCGGCGCGCCTCGCGGACGCCTTCGCCGCGCTGCCCGGCAGCGACCGGCCACCGGTGGTCCGCACCGACGACCTGCTCGACGGCTGGGACGACCAGCTCACCTTCTGGCCCCGGCTGGAGCGCTGGGTGCTCGGGCCGGTACGCGCGGGTCGGTCCGGCGCGTACCGAACGTACAGCTGGGAGCGGCGTCGTTTCCTGGACCGCGAGGTATCGGTTCCGGCCGGCCCGGTGCTCGTCGTGGAGGGGGTGAGCGCCGCGCGGGCCGCTGTCCGACCGGAGCTGACCCTGTCGGTCTTCGTTACCGCGCCGGCGGAGCTGCGACTGTCCCGGGCGCTCGCCCGCGACGGCGCGGCGATCCTGCCCGAACTGCGCCGCTGGCACGCCGGAGAACGGGCGCACTTCGCGGCCGACGGCACCGAAGCCGGGGTGGATCTCGTGGTCGATGGTGCCGCGGCCCTGGCGCACGACCCCGACCGGTACTACGTCCGCCGCCGCTGACCGACCGGACCGGTACTACGTCCGCCGCCGCTGACCGACCGGACGTCCCGGCGAAACCGGGCGTTCACCTGGCGGAGTCCCCGGCGGCCGGGGGCAGCGCGGCGGCCTCGGGGGTTGGCCTGCGGTAAGGCCGGCATACGATGCCGGTCATGACCACACCGATCCTGTCCGAGTCCGAGGTGCGGGCCGCCGTCGAGCGCGAGCTGCCCGGAGTCCGTGCCGACCTGGAACGCCTCGTCCGTATCCCGGGCATCGCCTTCGAGGGCTTCGACCACTCGCACCTGGAGCGTTCCGCCGAGGCGGTGGCGGAGCTGCTGCGCGGCTGCGGCCTCGACACGAAGATCGTGCGTTCCGGCGGGCAGCCGGCGGTTATCGGGAAGAAGGCGGCCCCGCCCGGCGCGCCCACCGTGCTGATGTACGCCCACCACGACGTCCAGCCGGTCGGCGACCTGACCCTGTGGGAGTCGGACCCGTTCGAGCCGGTGGAGCGGGACGGTCGCCTCTACGGCCGGGGCGCCGCCGACGACAAGGCCGGCATCATGGCGCACGTCGCCGCGCTGCGCGCGTTCGGCGACCAGCTCCCGGTCGGTGTGGTCCTCTTCATCGAGGGTGAGGAGGAGTACGGCTCGGACTCGCTGGAGCGGCTGCTCGCCGAGCACCGCGACGAGCTGACCTCCGACGTCATCGTGATCGCCGACTCGACCAACTGGGACGTCGGCGTGCCCGCGCTGACCACCTCGCTGCGCGGCATCGTCAACTGCTTCGTGGAGGTACGCACCCTGGACCACGCCGTGCACAGCGGCATGTTCGGCGGTGCCGTGCCGGACGCCCTCACCGCGCTGGTCAGGCTGCTCGCCACGCTGCACGACGACGCCGGGAACGTGACCGTCGAGGGGCTGGTCGGCCGGGAGGGCGCGAGCGTGGACTACCCCGAGGAGCGGTTCCGCGCCGAGGCGGGGCTGGTCGAGGGGGCCGAACTCTTCGGCACCGGCCGGATCACCGAACGGCTCTGGACCAAGCCGGCTCTCGCGGTGCTCGGCATCGACGCCCCGGCCACCGCCGAGGCGCCGAACGCGCTCGTCCCGTCGGCGAAGGCGAAGCTGAGCGTACGGCTGGCGCCGGGCGACGATCCGAAGAAGGCGTACGCCGCGCTGACCGCTCACCTGGAGAAGCACGCGCCGTGGGGCGCGCGGGTGACGGTGACCTTCGAGCACGACGGCTCGCCCTGCGTCATCGACGCCACCGGGCCGATGTTCGCGGCGGCGCGCGAGGCTTTCCGGGGCGCCTGGGACGGCACCGACCCGGTCGACATCGGCGTGGGCGGCTCGATCCCGTTCATCGCCACCTTCCAGGAGATGTTCCCGGAGGCGGCGATCCTGGTGACCGGCGTGGAGGACCCGCACGCCCGGGCGCACGGGCCGAACGAGAGCCTGCACCTGGGCGAGTTCGCCCGGGTCTGCCTGGCCGAGGCGCTGCTGCTGGCGAAGGTCGCCGAGGCGGGCGCGAACCGGCGGTGAAGGTGTCGGAACCGTAACTTCCGGGTCGATGTCGGAGTTTGCGGTGTGTCGGGCGCAGGGGTGTTATAGCCTTTCGAACATGCGTACGAATGAGGAGATGGCGCGGCTTCAGGCCGCCGTCAGCGCTCTGGGAGACGTCCACGTCTCCGCGTGGCCCGAGGACACGCTCAAGGACCGGCTCGGCGAGCTCTCCGCCACGCTGGTCACGCTCGACGCGCTGCTCACCCGGGTCGCCGACGAGGTCCGCGCCCGTGGCCTGCGGATCGAGGAGCCGGTCCCGGCTTGACCGGGACCGGCCCCTCGGGCGGCGGCTGCCTGACCGACTCGGGATCCGACAAGTTGTTCTTCCGTTCGCCGGACACCGTGGGATGCGGCACGCTGAGTGGATCATCGGCCGGGGGACCGGCACGCTGAGTGGACCACCCGCCGGAGACCACGGGGTGCCGCGACCCGGAGCGGGTCGGCGTCCGGCCGTGGGCCGGCCGGGAGGCGTCCGGCCGGGCGGCGCACGGGATCCGTCGCCTGGCCGGGATGCGCCGCCGTGTCGGGGGTGGCTGGCAGGATGGGATCCGTGCGGTTTCTCGACCTGGCGGCCACCTCCGCCGCGGTGGGGGCCACCAGCGGCCGGCGGGCCAAGGTGGAGCTGCTCGCCGCCGCGCTGCGTTCGCTCGATCCGGCCGAGGTTCCGGCGGGCGCCGGCTACCTCGCCGGTGAGCTGCGCCAGCGGCAGACCGGTGTGGGTTGGGCCGGCCTGCGTGACCTGCCGCCGCCGGCCGTCGAGCCGACGTTGACCGTGGCCGACGTCGACGCGGCCGTCGACGGGATCGCCGCGGTACGCGGCCCCGGCTCGCAGGCCCGCCGCCGCGAGCTGCTGCACCGGCTCTTCGCCGCGGCCACCACCGACGAGCAGCGGCTACTGGTCGGCCTGTTCCGCGGCGAGCTGCGCCAGGGCGCCCAAGCCGGCCTGCTCGCCGAGGCCGTGGCCCGGGCCGCCGAGGTGCCCGTGGCGGTGGTCCGCCGGGCGCTGCTGCTCGCCGGCGACCTGCGGGCGGTGGCGGTGGCGGCGCTCTCCGGCGGTGCGGCGGCGCTGGCCGGGTTCGGCCTCCAGGTGGGCCGCCCGCTGGCTCCGATGCTGGCGCAGAGCGCCCCGACAGTCGACGAGGCGCTCACCGCCACCGGCGTTCCGGCGGTGGTCGACGTGAAGCTCGACGGCATCCGCATCCAGGTGCACCGGTCCGGCCCGGACATCGCGGTCTTCTCCCGCAGCCTCGACGACATCACCGCCCGGCTGCCCGAGGTGGTGGCGGCCGTCCGCGCGCTGCCCGGGCGGGAGTTGGTCCTCGACGGCGAGGCGATCGGGCTGGACGCCACCGGCCGCCCACTGCCCTTCCAGCAGACCTCCAGCCGGGCGGCCCGGCGCACCACCCCCAGCGTCACCGGGGGTACGCCGGTGGCGCCCGCGGTGCTCGCCGCCGCCGAGCGGACCGGCGAGACCGTGCTGACGCCGTACTTCTTCGACCTGCTGCATCTCGACGGCACGGATCTGATCGACCGGCCCGGCCGGGAGCGGTGGGCCGCCCTGGCCGGCGCGGTCGACTCGACGCTGCTGGTCGGCCGGGTCGAGGTGGACGGCCCGGAGCAGGCCGGTGCCGCCTTCGCGGCGGCCATCGCCGCCGGGCAGGAGGGGGTGGTGGTGAAGGACCCGGCCGCCCCCTACGACGCCGGCCGGCGCGGTTCGGCCTGGATCAAGGTCAAGCCCCGGCACACCCTCGACCTGGTCGTGCTCGCGGTCGAGTGGGGCAGCGGCCGGCGGCAGGGTTGGCTCTCCAACCTGCACCTCGGCGCCCGCGACCCGCGCACCGGCGAGTTCGTCATGCTCGGCAAGACGTTCAAGGGGCTCAGCGACGAGTTGCTGCGCTGGCAGACCGAACGCTTCCTCGACCTGGCCGTGGAGCGGGGCGACTGGGTGGTCCGGGTCCGCCCCGAGCAGGTGGTCGAGATCGCGTTCGACGGGGTGCAGACCAGCAGCCGCTACCCGGGCGGGGTGGCGCTGCGCTTCGCCCGGGTGGTGCGCTACCGGAACGACAAGACCGCGGCCGAGGCCGACACGATCGACGACGTACGCGCCATCCACGCCGGGCGGGTCAGCGGGTGAGTCGGCGGGCACCGGAGGCGGACACGACGGCCACCTCCGGCGCCCTGGGCGGTCAGCCGACCGACAGCGACCGGGCGTAGTTGACCTGGTTGTTGATGTGCTGCACCTGGGACTGGTCCACCACGGGGATCCGAGCCTGGTACTGGCGGTCACCGCTGGTCACCGTCACCAGCACCGTCCCGTGGTGCTTGGTCTCCTTGATCAGCAGGAAGAGCAGGCTGAACACGGTCAGGCAGAAGAAGCCGAGGATGGCGCAGACCATCGCCCACGTCGCGATCTTCTCCTCCTTCTGCCAGTGGTCGACCACGTGCCAGGAGGAGCCGGCGAGCGGCATCACGCCGGCCGGCGTACGGATCATCGGCGGCGTCACCATGATCTCGCCGATCTGCACGGCCACCACGGACTGCGCGGGCGGCAGCGGTCCCAACGGCGGGTGCGGCCCGGGCCGGGCCACGAGTTCCCCGGACTGCGGCGCCGGCGGCGCGGAGAAGGCGGGCGGTGCGGAGAACTGCGCGGTCGCGGGCGGGGCGGGCGGTGCCGGGAACTGCGCGGTCGCGGGTGGGGCGGAGAACTGCGCTGCCATGGGCGGGGCGGGCGGTGCCGGGAACTGCGCGGCCGCGGGCGGGGCCGGGACGGCGGGGGGCGCGGCCATCGGAGGTGGCGTGGGCGCCGGCGGTGACGCGGGGAACGGGTTCGGCGGAACGGCGGCGAACGGCGCGGTCGGCGGGACCCCACCGTCCGCCGATCCGGCGGGCAGCGCCGGGAACCGCTCGGTGGGCGGCGCTTCGGCGGGCGGCATGGCGGCCCAGGGGTCGTACGCCGGGTGCCTCTGGGTCGGCGGCTCGGCGGGCGGTGGAGGCATCGTGGGATCAGGGGTCGTCACCGGACCCCCTCACTGCTGCTGATCATGGACGGACCCTACCCGTGATCGCGCTGCCCCAGGTGCCCACCTGGCTCCGGGCCGGGCTGCCGGCGGGGTCAGGCGGAGGCGCTGGAGGCGGGCTCGGTTGCCCGGTCGGCGGGCGTACGCGGCCCGTCCAGGCCGGCCATGCGCCGCGCCTCCCGGCGCGCCACCCAGCCGTAGCCGACGAGGCTCATGCCGGCGAAGAGCCACCACTGCACCACGTACCCGAAGTTCTGCCAGTTGTTGGTGTGCCCGATCGGCACCGCCTGGAACGTCGGGTCGGCCGCGGGCGTCTGCTGGTCGAGCAGCAGGTAACCGCCCGCCACCGGATACGGCAACTGCCCCGCGATGCGGGAGATGCTGATCCGCCGGGTCTCCAGCTTGCCGTTGCGCCGGTCGACGGTGCCACCGCCGCTCTCGCTGGACACCACCCGGCCGGTGACCGTCACCTCGCCGGTCGGCGTGGCGGGCACGGTCGGCTGGGCGGTGGCGCCACCGCCCGGAACGGGCGGGATCCAGCCCCGGTCGACCAGCACGGCGGTGCCGTCGGCGAGGACCAGCGGGGTGAGTACCTCGAAGCCGACCTCGCGGTCGACCGTCCGGCCGCGCACCAGGACGATGTTGGCGGTGTCGTACCGGCCGGTGGCGGTGGCCATGGTCCAGGTGGCCTGCTCGGCCGGGGCGGGGCCGGTGCTGCCGGCCCCGCCGGTCGGTGCCGGCAGGGCGTCGCGCAGCGGCGCGGGGGCCATCGCCGACCCGGCGTCGATCCGCTCGTTGATCGCGGTACGGCCCCGGTAGCGGTCCAGCTGCCAGTTGCCGAGGAACACCATCAGCGCGGCGGCGACCAGGGTCAGCGCGAGATAGCCCAGCCAGCGCGGGGTCAGCAGGAACCGGTACACGTTTGCCAAGGCTACCCGGCCGGGCGTGACCGCTGACCTGGGGCGGGCCGTAACCGACCGGTCGGCGGCCGTCGCGGGCCGGTCGGGGCGGGTATGGTCACGCGGGCGGAATCCACCCCGTACCACCCACCGGTACGCCCCCGTCGCCTGCGAGGAGTCGATGATGACCGTCGTACCGCGCGTCGTGCTCAGCGCACCTTCCTCGGGGCACGGCACCGGTGCCCTCGCCCTCGGTCTGCTCGCCGCCCTCGCCGACCGAGGGCTGGCGGTGGCCGGCTTCAAGATCGGGCCGGATCAGGTGGACGCGGCGTACCTCGGGCTGGCCGCCGGGCGTCCCGGGCGGAACCTCGACCCTCGGCTGGTCGGGCCGGCGCGGGTCGCCCCGCTCTTCGCGCACGGCGCGGCCGGGGCCGGGTTCGCCCTGGTGCAGGGCACCATGGGCCTCTACGACTCGATCGCCGGCCGCCCCGAGACCGAGTCCACCGCCGCCGTCGCCACCGCGCTGCGCAGCCCCGTGGTGCTGGTGGTGGACGTGGCCGCGATGGGCCAGTCGGTGGCCGCCCTGGTGCACGGCTTCCGGGCGTACGACGAGCAGCTCTGGCTGGGCGGGGTGATCCTCAACCGGGTGGCGTCGTCCCGGCACGAGGAGATGCTGCGCGAGGCGCTCGACGACATCGGGGTGCCGGTCTATGGCGCGCTGCGCCGCCACGAGCTGCCCCCGGTGCTCCCCGCCCGAAGGCAGGGCGTGGTGCCGGTGGTGCGGCGCGACGAAGAGGCGCTGCGGGCGGTGCGCCGGCTCGGCGAGGCGGTGAGCGGAACCGTTGACCTGGACCGGCTGCTGGTGCTGGCCCGTTCCGCGCCGGAGCTGGCCGTCGAGCCCTGGTCACCCGCACCGGCGGCCGAGCCGCCGACCGGGGAGCGTCCGGTGGTGGCGCTCGCCGGCGGACCGGGCGGCAGCTACAGCCATCCCGAGACCGCCGAGCTGCTGCGCGCCGCCGGGGCCGAGGTGGTCACCGTCGACCCGCTGCGCGACGAGGCCCTGCCTGCCGGGACCCGCGCGCTCGTCGTTGGCGGCGGGCTTCCCGAGTCGTACGCGGAGCAGCTCTCCGCCAACCGCCGGCTCTGTATCGCGGTGGCCGAGCTGGCCCGGACCGGCCGGCCGGTGATCGCCGAGGGCGCCGGCCTGCTGTGGCTGGTCCGGGAGTTGGACGGGCTGCCCATGTGTGGGGTGCTGGACGCGACCGGGACCAGCCGGGACGGCCTGGTGGCCGGCTACCGGGAGGCCACCGCCCGCAGTGACAGCCCAATGGCCCGGGCCGGCACCGTGGTGGTCGGGTACAAGCAGCACGCGGCGGTGCTCACCCCGCGGGCCGGCGAGCGGGCGGCGTGGAGCTGGGACGGCGGCGCCCCGGAGGGCTTCGTGTGGCGCGGTGTGCACGCCTCGCAGCTGGTGCCGCACTGGGCGGCGTACCCGGAGATCGCGGCCCGGCTGGTCGCGGCGGCCGGGGCGGCCGTGGAGGCCCCGGCGTGATCGGGCAGGTGGCCGTGCGCCGCTTCCCGGAGCTGACCGTGTCGACCCCGCGCACCGAGGTACGCCGGCTGGCGCCGGCGGACGCCGAGGCGGTCGATGAGGTGTTCGCGGACCGGCAGACCCAGCGCTGGCTGCCGCTGGCCGACTCGTCCGGGCAGATCGACGGGGCGGCGTGGTGCACGGAGCTGGCCCGGCAGCGGCGGGACAGCGGCGACGGCGACCACTACGCGGTGGTCCGCCGCGAGGACGAGCGGGTGGTGGGTTGCCTCTGGACCCGGCGCACCGACTGGGGTGCCCGGCTGACCGAGGTGTCGTACGCGATCGCCCCGCACGCCCGCGGGTATGGCCTGGCCGCCGAGGCGGTGGACGCGGTCGCCATCGCGCTGATTCTGGAGCACGGTTTCCAGCGGGTCGAGCTGCGGGTGGCGCCGGGGAACGTGGCGTCCCGGCGGGTGGCCGAGAAGGCCGGTTTCAGCTACGAGGGCCTGCTGCGCAACGCCGGCTTCGTCCGCGGCGCCCGGGCAGACCTCGAACTCTGGTCCTTCGTAACCGCCGACCTCCACTGACCCACCCACCCCCCCACCCACCACCCCCCACCCCCGCCCACAAAGGCGATCAAGAGGTTCGCGTCAGGATCCGCGCGATCCCGGACGCAAACCTCTTGATCAACTAACCCGGGCGCACCCCCGGGCGGTCCGTCGTCGGATCAGCCGACGATTTGGTCGGAGGGTGGGGTGAACTGGCGGACGGGCTGGTTCTTCAGGGCGTCGCGCAGGGTGTTCGCCACAGCCTCGACCGGCACCTGGGACATGCCGTCGCCCACCGCGTTGAACGGGTTGTCCGGGTCGGCGACGAAGCTCGCCGCGGCCAGCTCCGGGGTGTAGCCGGCGAACCAGGCCGACCGGGTGCTGTCGGTGGTGCCGGTCTTGCCGGCGACCGGGCGGCCGACCGTCCCCCGGACGCTGTCGGCGGTGGACCAGCCGCCGCAGCTGCCCTTGGCCGGGGTGTCGCCGGTCGGGCAACGCGCGGCGTCGGTGGCGGCCCGGGCCGCGTCCGCGCTGACCACCTGCCGGCAGCGCGGCTTCGCGACCTCGCGTTCCACCCCGCCGGGCGTCTTGTACATGGCCGGCGTGCCGTCCCGGTTCAGGATCGAGAGCACCGGGATCGCCTCGCAGTACCGGCCCTCGGCGGCGACCGCGGCGTACGCGTTGGCCACCTCCAGGGGGGTGGCGTCGGAGACGCCCAGGGTGAACGCCCCCCACTTGTTGGCCTGGCCCGGCGCGGCGTGTTCGCGGTCCACGTCGGTACGCCAGCGCAGCCCGAGCTGTTCGGCCAGGCGGACCCCCTTCTCCGCGCCGACCTTCTCCTCCAACTGGACGAAGAAGGTGTTGACCGACTTGCCGAAGCCGGACCACATGGTCTGCACGCCGGTCATCGCCCCGCTGGCGTTGACCGGGGCCCATCCGTCGTAGATGGCCGACTGGTACTTGAACGGCGAGTTGATGGTGTCGGAGAGCTTCGTGCCGGAGTTGAGCGCGGCGAGCATCGTGAACATCTTGAACGTCGACCCGGCCTGGTAGCCCGGGAGCGTGCCCCCGCCGAGCAGTGGCGCGACCGTGTTCGGGTAGTTCGCCTTGATGTTCGGGCCGGCCTCCGGGTTGGAGCTGTTCGGGTTCTCGCTCAGGTCGAGCGAGTAGGTCCGGTTCACCGCCATCGCCTTGATCCGTCCGGTGCCCGGCTCGGCGACCACGATGCCGTTGGCGAACGGGCTGCCCGTGGCGTCCTTGGCGCCCACGTTCTTCTCCGCCGTCTCCTGGATCTTCGGGTCGAGGGCGAGCACGATCCGGTAGCCGCCCCGACGTAGTTTGTCCATCCGTTCCAGCCCGTTCTCCCCGAACGCGGGCTGGGTGCTCCACCAGTTCTTCAGGTAGTCGCAGTAGAAGCCCCAGGTCGCCTTGTACTTGTCCAGCATCGAGGCGCAGTCGTTCGGCGGGTTGGTCAACTTCAGCTGGATCGGCTCGGCCTTGGCCTTGGTGACCGCGTCCGGCGACATGTAGCCGAGGCGGGCCATGTTGTCGAGCACGTAGTTGCGCCGGGCGAAGGCGTCCTTCTGGTCGGAGGTGATCGGGTCGTACTCCGACGGGGACTTCACCAGGCCGGCCAGGGTAGCCGCCTCGGTCTGGGTGAGGGTGTCCGGGGTCTTGGAGAAGAAGATCTGCGCGGCCGCGTAGATCCCGTACGCCCGGTGGCCGAAGTAGGCCGAGTTCAGGTAGCGCTCCAGGATCTGTTCCTTGCTGAGCTCCTTCTCGATGTCCAGCGCCATGCGCATCTCCTTGACCTTGCGCAGGCTGGTCTGCTGGGTGGCCTCCTGGACCTCCTTCGGCGTTTTCGCGCTGTCCCGCAGGGCCATCCGGACGTACTGCATGGTCAGCGTGGAGGCACCCTGGGAGACTCCGCCGGAGCGGGAGTTGGCCACGAAGGCCCGGGCCACGCCCTTCGGGTCGACGCCGCGGTGCTGGTAGAAGCGGTTGTCCTCGGCGGCGACGATCGCCTGTTGGATGTTCGGGGACATGTCCTCGATCTTGGTGTACTTCCGGTACTCCTCGTAGAACATCGTCAGCACCGTCTTGCCGTCCGGCGCGTAGAGGTACGAGGTCTCGGCGGGTAGCGCGGTCTTCAGGATGCTCGTCTTCTGCTCCACTGCGTGCGCGGTGGCCTTGGCGCCGATGCCGGTGAGGGCGGCCAGTGGATACATCGCGGCGGCGACCACGATGCCGGCGATCAGTCCGGCGCGGAGGAGGGGAACGGCACGACCAGCGGAGGCAAGGGGTCGATTGCTCACGAGGTCAAGCTATGACATTTCCGATTCGGAAATGAGAAGAATTCATAAACGGGCGAACCGACTGCCGTGGTGACGCGACCCACGCCGGGATGCGCTGTCCCCGGCGGCGGCTTCCCGGCAGGATCGCGGACATGCGTGCTGAGCTGACCGGGCCGCCGGTCGTGACCGGGGAGCCGGCGGACGCCGATTTCGACCTCGGACACCACGGGGACGCCGAGGCGACCCCGGGCCTGGTCGACCTGGCGGTCAACGTGCGCCGCGCCCCGATGCCCGACTGGCTGGCCGATCCGCTGATCGCGGCCCTGGGCGACCTGGCCGCGTACCCGGATCCCGGGCCGGCCCGGGCCGCCGTCGCCAGCCGGCACGGGCGTCCCCCGGAGGAGGTGCTGCTCACCGCCGGCGCGGCCGAGGGCTTCGTGCTGATCGCCCGGGCCCTGCGCGACGCCCGGCGGCCGGTGGTGGTGCACCCGCAGTTCACCGAGCCGGAGGCCGCCCTGCGGGCCGCCGGGCACGCCGTCGACCGGGTGCTGCTCGACCCGGCCGACGACTTCCGGCTCGACCCGGCCCAGGTGCCCGCCGACGCCGACCTGGTGCTGGTCGGCAACCCCACGAACCCCACCTCCGTGCTACACCCGGCCGAGCTGCTTGCCGCGCTGGCCCGCCCCGGTCGCGTGCTCGTGGTCGACGAGGCGTTCGCCGACACCACCGGGGCACCCGGCGTAGCCGGCGAGCCGGAGTCCCTCGCGGCCCGCCGCGACCTGCCCGGTCTCGTGGTGGTCCGCAGCCTCACCAAGACCTGGGGGCTGGCCGGGCTGCGGGTCGGCTACCTGCTCGGCGAGGCGCCGCTGCTCGCCCGGCTCGCCGCCGCCCAGCCGCTGTGGGCGGTCTCCACCCCGGCGCTCGCCGCCGCGGCCGCCTGCGCGTCCCCGGTCGCCGTCGCGGCCGAGCGCGCCATCGCCGCCCGGCTCGCCGCCGACCGCGAACACCTGGTGGCCCGCCTGTCCGGCCTGCCCGGCGTACGCGTGGTCGGCCGCCCGGCCAGCGCCTTCGTGCTGCTCCACCGGCCCGGCGCCGCCGCCGTACGGGAGCGGCTGCGCGAGCGCGGCTGGGCGGTACGCCGGGGCGACACCTTCCCCGGGCTCGGCCCGGACTGGCTGCGGATCGCGGTGCGCGATCCGGCGACGAGCGACGCGTTCGTCGATGTGCTGACGGAGATCCTGGAGGCATGATGTTGGAGTCCACCGTGGCGGCGATCCGGCCGCTGGACGAGACCGCCATGGTGGCGGCGCGCGACCTCCAGGGCCGGCTGACCAAGCCCGCCGGCTCCCTCGGCGCCCTGGAGCCCCTCTCCGTACGGCTCGCCGGGCTGGCCGGGGCCTGCCCCCCGCCGCTGCCCGAGCCGGCCGCGGTGGCCGTCTTCGCCGGTGACCACGGCGTGTACGCCCAGGGCGTCACCCCGTGGCCGCAGGAGGTCACCGCCCAGATGATCGGCAACTTCCTGGCCGGCGGCGCGGTGGTCAACGCGTTCGCCCGGCAGGCCGGCGCGTCGGTCACCGTGGTCGACGTCGGTGTGGCCACCCCGCTCCCGGTCGACCCGGCGGCCTCCGCCGACCCGGCCGGCCCGGTGCGCTCCGTCGATTCGGCCGGCCCGCGGCTGGTCGCGGCGAACGTGCGGGCCGGTACGCGGGACATGACGGTCACCGCCGCGCTCACCCGGGACGAGGCCCGGGCGGCGGTGGAGACCGGCATCCGGGTCGCCGGGGAACTGGTCGACGGCGGGGCGGGCATCCTGCTGACCGGGGACATGGGCATCGGCAACACCACCCCGGCCGCCACGCTGGTCGCCGCGTTCACCGGGGTCGACCCGGCCGAGGCGACCGGGCGGGGCACCGGGGTGGACGACGAGACGTACCAGCGGAAGGTCGCCGTGGTGCGGGCCGCGCTCGACCGGCACGCGCCCGACCCGGCCGATCCGCTCGGCGTGCTGGCCGCGGTCGGTGGGCTGGAGCACGCGGCGCTGGCCGGGCTGATCCTGGGCGCCGCCGCCCGCCGGGTGCCGGTGCTGCTGGACGGGGTGATCGCGGTCAGCGGCGCGCTGGCCGCCGCCGCGTTCGCGCCGGACGCGGTCGGGGCGATGGTCGCCGGGCACCGCTCCGCCGAGCCGGGCGCCACGGCGGCCCTGCGGCACCTCGGCCTCGACCCGCTGATCGACCTCGGTCTGCGCCTCGGTGAGGGGACCGGCGCGCTGCTCGCCCTCCCGGTCGTCACCGGCGCGGTCCGGGTGCTGCACGAGGTGGCCACCTTCGACTCGGCGGGAGTGGTCGAGAAGTGACCGAGCCTGCGAACCGTGGGAATCCCTACCCCCTCGGGCTGCGGTTGGCCGGCCGGCGAGTGGTCGTGGTGGGTGGGGGAGCGGTGGCCACCCGCCGGGTGCCGGCGCTGCTCGACGCCGGGGCGGATGTCCTGCTGGTCGCGCCGGAGCTGACCCCGGCGCTACGGGCCCACGCCGACGCCGGCCGGCTGCGCTGGGAGCCGCGTCGCTTCGTCCCCGCCGATCTGGACGGCGCCTGGCTGGTCCAGGTGGCCGTCGACGACCGGGCCGCCGCGGCCGCGGTCAGCGCCGCCGCCGCCGAGCGCCGGATCTTCTGCGTACGCGCCGACGACCGGGTAGCGGCCACCGCGTGGACCCCGGCGGTCACCCGGCACGGCCCGGTCACCGTCGCCGTGCTCGGCGGCGGCGACCCCCGCCGCGCGATGACCGTCCGCGACGCCGTCCGCGACCTGCTGAGGGTAAGGACGGGCCCCCTGTTAACGCCTCCGGTAGAGCAGGGGCCCCTTGTTAACACCCTCGGACGGGTGGCGCTGGTCGGGGCGGGGCCGGGTGACCCCGAGCTGATCACCTTGCGGGGCTGGCGGCTGCTCACCGAGGCCGACGTGGTGGTCGCCGACCGCCTCGTTCCCGGGCTGCTGCTCGACGAGCTGCGCCCCGACGTCGAGCTGGTGGACGCCTCGAAGATCCCGTACGGTCCGTCCCGCGCGCAGGAGGAGATCAACCGGATCCTGGTGGACCGGGCCCTGGCCGGCCGGGCCGTGGTCCGGCTCAAGGGCGGTGACCCGTACGTCTTCGGCCGGGGCGGCGAGGAGTTGCTGGCCTGCGCCGAGGCGGGCGTGCCGGTGACCGTGGTTCCCGGGGTGACGAGCTCGATCGCCGTACCGGCGGTGGCCGGCGTGCCGGTCACCCACCGCGGGGTGGCGCACGAGTTCACGGTGGTCTCCGGGCACGTCGCGCCGGACTCGCCGACCTCGCTCGTCCGCTGGGACGCCCTGGCCGGCCTGCGCGGCACCCTGGTGATCCTGATGGGGCTGAAGAATCTCGCCGCGATCAGCGCGACCCTGGTCGCCTACGGCAGGCCGGCGCAGACGCCGGCGGCGGTGATCCAGGAAGGTACGACGGCCGCCCAGCGGGTGCTCCGCTCGACGCTGGGCGCGGTCGCCGCCGACGTGGCGGCCGCCGGCCTCCGCCCACCCGCGATCGTCGTGCTCGGCGACGTCGTGGGCGCCCTGGACACCTGACCGCCGCCGTTGATCATGAAGTTGTTGTCACGACACGCCGGGCGGGCGACCACAACTTCATGATCGACCCCAGCTGGCGGGGGTGAGGACGGCGGCCCGGGATGTGGTCCCGGGCCGCCGTCGTCGCCGTCAGGTCACTGCTTGAGCATGTTGTCCAGCAGCAGGGCGCAGCGGATGACCCCCAGGTGGCTGTACGCCTGCGGGTGGTTGCCCAGACCGCGCTCGGCGAGCGGGTCGTACTGCTCCGGGAGCAGTCCGGTCGGGCCCGCCGTGTCGATCATCTGGGCGAACAGCTCCTCCGCGTCGGTCCGCCGGCCGGTGCGCAGGTACGCCTCGACCAGCCACGACGTGCAGATGTGGAAGCCGCCCTCCCGGCCGGGCAGGCCGTCGTCCCAGTGGTACCGGTAGACGACCGGGCCGCTGCGCAGGTCCGCCTCGATCTTGAGTACGGTCGACAGGAAGCGCGGGTCGTCCCCGGGGAGCAGCCCGGACAGGCCGATCCAGAGCGACGAGGCGTCCATGTCCTCGTGCCCGTACGCGACGCTGTACGCCTCGGCGTCGGCGTGCCAGCCGTACTCCAGCACGTTGGCGCCGATCCGGTCGCGCAGCTCCACCCACTCCGGCCGGTCCTCACCGCCGTGCTGCCGCACCACGTGCAGCGCCCGGTCGACGGTCATCCACAGCATCACCTTGGAGTAGACGTGGTGCCGTGGCGGCAGGCGCGCCTCCCAGATGCCGTGGTCGGGCTCGTGCCAGCGGCGGCGGACCGCCTCGACCATGTTCTCCAGCACCCGCCACTCGTCGTCGCGGACCGAGCCACGCGCGTCCGCCACCGCGGCGATCAGGTCCGCGACCGGGCCGAAGACATCCAGCTGGAGCTGGTGGTTGGCGAGGTTGCCGACCCGGACCGGCCGGGAGCCGGCGTAGCCGGGCAGGGTGTCGATGACCGCCTCGGCGCCCAGCTCGTACCCGTCGACGGTGTAGAGCGGGTGCAGCCGCTCCGGGTGCCCGCCGGTGCGCTCGACGACGCCGTCGATCCAGCGCAGCAGCGCCTCCGCCTCCTCGGTCGAGCCGAGGTCGACCAGCGCCCGGGCGGTCATCGCCGCGTCCCGCAGCCAGCAGTAGCGGTAGTCCCAGTTCCGGACGCCGCCCAGCTCCTCGGGGAGCGAGGTGGTCGCCGCGGCGAGGATCGAGCCGGTGGCCTCGTGGCAGAGCCCGCGCAGGGTGAGCGCGCTGCGGGCGACCAGGTCGCGGGCGGTGTTGGGCAGGCGCAGCCCGGCCACCCAGTCCCGCCAGGGCTGTTCGGCCATGGCCTGCCGCTCGTGGATCGGCAACCGGTGGTGTTCCAGGCTCTGCGTACCGAAGCGCAGCTCCAGCACCACCTGCCCGCCCGTCGCGGAGAGGTCCACCACGGCCTTCGCCGTCTCGTTCACCCCGTCGCTGGTGACGTCCCACTCCACGCCGGGCGAGTAGAGCGCGATCGGCTCGTTGGAGCCGAGCACCAGCAGGCCGTCGTCGATCGGCTGGAGCTGCACCGCGACCTGACCGAACTCGGGCCGCGGCGCGAAGTCGATCCGGGCCCGGCCGGTCCCGCTGAGCAGCCGGACCAGCGTCGAGTCGCCGGTGACGACCGCCGGCCCGTCGGGGGTGGTCTCCTTCGCCGGCAGGTCCAGCCAGTCGGTGACGGTCAGGCCCGACCAGCGGGTCTCCACGGTCATCGTGCCGCTGCGGTAGCGCTGGCCGAGCGGGAGGCCGCCGCGCTCGGGGCCGACGGTGAAGTGCCCGGCCGGACTGCCGCCGACCAGGTCGGCGAAGATCGCCGCCGCGTCCGGCTTCGGGTGGCAGAGCCAGGTGATCTTCGCTTCCGGGGTGACCAGCGCCACCGTCCGGCCGTTGGCCAGCATCGAGTGCCGCTCGATCGGCACCGCCCGCTCGCCGAACAACCAGTGCCGGCGGGTCTCCAGCAGCAGGCCGAGCGCCCGGGCCGCCTCGATCGGCTCGGCCACCCGGTAGTCGGCCTGGGTGTCCCCGGGGCCGATCTTGATGCCCACGTCCGGGCCCTGGAGGTTGCCGAAGGCGTTCTCGTCGGTGACGTCGTCGCCGATGAAGAGCACGGCGCTCGCCGCGAGCTGGGTCCGGAGCTGGTCGACCGCCGTGCCCTTGTGGGTGGCCACGACGGACAGCTCGATGACCTCCTTGCCCTGGGTGACGGTCACGTCCGCCCAGGTGGCGGGGCCGTTACGAACCGCCTCGATGGCCGAGGCGGCGATCTGCGGGTCGACCCCGCGGGTGTGCATGGCGACGCTGGCCGGCTTGCGCTCCAGGCGGATGCCCGGATGCGCCGCGGCGATCTCGCGCAGCGCGTCGCGCAGCCGGGTGCGTACCGCGATCAGCTCGGGGGAGAGCCGCTCGACGAAGCCGATGTCGAATTCGGAGCCGTGGCTGCCGACGAGATGGACCTCGCTGGGCAGCCGGGAGAGTGCGGCCAGGTCGCGCAGCGCGCGCCCGGAGACCACCGCGACGGTGGTCTGCGGCATCGAGGCCAGCGCCCGGATCGCGGCCACCGACTCGGGCAGCGGTACGGCCTTGCTCGGGTCCTCGACGATCGGCGCGAGGGTGCCGTCGTAGTCGCAGGCGACCAGGAGCTGGGGTACGCGGGCGATGCGGCCGATGGCGGCGCGCAGCTCGGGATCCAGCGGCCCGGCGTGCGGGCTGGCGGTGGCGGTGGGGTTCACGCGGCCTCCGCATCCGGCACACCGAGTTCGGTCAGGAACGACGTGGCCCAGTGCCCGACGTCGTGGGTACGCAGGTGGCGCTGCATGATCCGCATGCGCCGGCGGGCCTCCGGTCTCTCGACGTGCACGGCGCGCAGCAGCGCGTCCTTGACCGCGTCGGGGTCGTGGGGGTTACACAAAAACGCCTGGCGCAGCTCTGTCGCGGCGCCGGCGAACTCACTGAGCACGAGCGCGCCGCCCTGGTCGGCGCGCGATGCCACGTACTCCTTGGCCACCAGATTCATTCCGTCTCGCAGCGGGGTCACCATCATGACGTCTGCCGCGACGTACATCGCGGCGAGTTCGGAGCGACTGTACGACTGATGCAGATAATGCACTGCCGGCACGCCCACCCGTCCGAATTCGCCGTTAATCCGGCCAACCTCGCGTTCCACCTTTACCCGTAGTGCCTGGTAGTGCTCGACGCGCTCGCGGCTCGGGGTGGCGACCTGCACCATAACCGCGTCGGGAACTGTCAACTTTCCGTCAGCGAGGAGTTCACGGAAGGCCTTCAGCCGGAGTTCGATGCCCTTGGTGTAGTCGAGCCGGTCGACGCCGAGCACGATCGTCCGGGGGTTGCCCAACTCCTCGCGGATCTCTTTGGCCCGGGCCTGGATCGTCGGGTCGGCGGCCATCCGCTCCATCTCCTTCGTATCGATGGAGATGGGGAAGGCGCCGGCCTTGACGCGTCGACCGTCGACCTGGATCATCTGCCCCTCGTAGCGCAGGCCGAGCAGGTGCCGGGCGAGCCGGACGAAGTTCTGCGCCGCCAGCCGTTGCTGGAAACCGACCAGATCGGCGCCGAGCAGGCCGCGCAGGATCTCGGTGCGGAACGGCATCTGCATGAACAGCTCGATCGGCGGGAACGGGATGTGCAGGAAGAACCCGATCCGCAGGTCCGGGCGCAGCTCGCGGAGCATCGCCGGGACGAGCTGGAGCTGGTAGTCCTGCACCCAGACCGTCGCGCCCTCGGCCGCGACATCCGCCGCGGCCTCCGCGAACCGGGCGTTGACCAGCCGGTACGCCTCCCGCCACCGGCGCTTGTACGCGGGCGTCTCGACCGCGTCGTGGTAGAGCGGCCAGATGGTCGCGTTGGACTGCCCCTCGTAGTAACGCTCCAGTTCCTCGGCGCTCAGCGGCACCGGGTGCAGGCGGATCCCCTCCAGGTCGAACGGCTCCGGGGCGGCGCCGGTGCCGCCGGCCCAGCCGACCCAGGTGCCCTGGTGCTCGGCGAGGACGGGGTGCAGCGCGGTGACCAGCCCGCCCGGGCTTCGCCGCCACTGCCGTCCCTCGGGTGTGCTCACCTCGTCGACCGGCAGGCGGTTCGCCACTACGACAAAGGAGCTACGGACGGTCACGATCGGCCACCTCCGGGTGCTGACGGGTCCACCGCGATGAGCGTACTGAGCGTAGCTGCGGCGTCTGTTCCCCCGTGCCGGACTTACCTACCCGTCCCCGAACCGCCGAACCGTGATCGTGATCTTGCTGACATTCCCGATCTCCGTGGACCCGTCCGGTACGCCGTGGCGGGGCGATGTGGGCGGAGCGGGGCGTACCTGTCAGGATTGACGCTGACGTGCGCGTGGCCGGCTCCCGGCCGGCGGCGGCGGGCGCAACCGCGGCCCGCGCCCGCGCCGCAAGATGGCGATCGTAACCGACGGAGGTAGCCCGCACCGTGGCCCAGTTCATCTACGTCCTGGAAAAGGCGCGCAAGGCGCACGGCGACAAGGTCGTGCTCGACAACGTGACGCTGAACTTCCTGCCGGGGGCCAAGATCGGTGTGGTCGGTCCGAACGGCGCCGGTAAGTCCAGCCTCCTCAAGATCATGGCAGGCTGGGACCAGCCGAGCAACGGCGAGGCCCGGCTGATGCCCGGCTACACGGTCGGCATGCTGGCGCAGGAGCCGCCGCTGAACGACGCCAAGACGGTCCTCGGCAACGTCGAGGAGGCGGTCGCCGAGACCAAGGCCAAGCTGGAGCGGTTCAACAAGATCGCCGAGCAGATGGCCACCGACTACTCCGACGAGCTGATGGAGGAGATGGGTCGGCTCCAGGAGGAGCTGGACAACGCCGACGCCTGGGACATCGACTCCAAGCTTGAGCTGGCGATGGACGCGTTGCGCTGCCCGCCGCCGGACGCCGACGTCACCAAGCTCTCCGGCGGTGAGCGCCGCCGGGTGGCGCTGTGCAAGCTGCTGCTGGAGGCGCCCGACCTGCTGCTGCTCGACGAGCCCACCAACCACCTGGACGCGGAGAGCGTGCAGTGGCTGGAGCAGCACCTGGCCAAGTACGCGGGCACGGTCATCGCGATCACCCACGACCGGTACTTCCTCGACAACGTGGCCAACTGGATCCTTGAGCTGGACCGCGGCCGGACCTACCCGTACGAGGGCAACTACTCCACCTACCTGGAGAAGAAGGCGGCCCGGATGGCCGTCGAGGGGCGCCGCGACGCCAAGATGAAGAAGCGCCTCGACGAGGAGCTGGAGTGGGTCCGCTCCAACGCCAAGGCCCGGCAGACCAAGTCCAAGGCCCGGCTCGACCGCTACGAGGAGATGGCCACCGCGGCGGAGCAGACCCGCAAGCTGGACTTCGAGGAGATCCAGATCCCGCCGGGCCCGCGTCTGGGCAACACCGTCATCGAGGTCAACAACCTCACCAAGGCCTTCGGCGACCGGGTGCTGATCGACGGCCTCAGCTTCTCGCTGCCGCGCAACGGCATCGTCGGCGTGATCGGGCCCAACGGCGTCGGCAAGACCACCCTCTTCAAGACCATCGTCGGGCTGGAGGAGCCGACCACCGGCTCGGTCAAGGTCGGCGAGACCGTCTCGCTGTCGTACGTCGACCAGAGCCGGGCGGGCCTGGCCGGCGACAAGACGGTCTGGGAGACGGTCTCCGACGGGCTGGACCACCTCCTGGTGGGCAAGGTGGAGATGCCGTCCCGGGCGTACATCGCCGCGTTCGGCTTCAAGGGGCCGGACCAGCAGAAGCCGACCAAGGTGCTCTCCGGTGGCGAGCGGAACCGGCTCAACCTGGCGCTGACCCTGAAGATCGGCGGCAACGTCATCCTGCTCGACGAGCCGACCAACGACCTGGACGTGGAGACCCTGGGTAGCCTGGAGAACGCGCTGCTGGAGTTCCCCGGCTGCGCCGTGGTCATCTCGCACGACCGGATGTTCCTGGACCGGGTCGCCACGCACATCCTGGCCTGGGAGGGTGACGAGCAGAATCCGGCCAAGTGGTTCTGGTTCGAGGGCAACTTCGAGGCGTACGAGAAGAACAAGATCGACCGGCTCGGCGCCGAGGCGGCCCGGCCGCACCGGGTGACCTACCGCAAGCTCACCCGCGACTGACCGGTGTCGATCCTTGTCTGACCGGTTCGTCTACCACTGCACGCTGCGCTGGTCCGACCTGGACGCGTACGGGCACGTCAACAACGCGCGCTTCCTCACCCTTTACGAGGAGGCGCGGGTGGCGTTGATGTTCACCGGCGGCCGGGCGTGGGGAGTGGGCTCGTTCACCGACGGGGTGGTCATCCGCCGGCACGAGGTCGACTACCTGCGCCCGGTCGACTACGCGCTGGGCCGGGCCACCGAGGAGGCGGCACCCACGGTCCGGATCGAGCTCTGGGTGGAGGAGCTGCGGGCCGCCTCGTTCACCGTCGCCTACGAGCTGTACGACGGCGAGGTGCTCGCCAGCCGGGCCCGCTCCGTGCTGGTCCCGTACGACCTGGCCGCGCAGCGGCCCCGCCGGGTCACCGAGGAGGAGCGCGCCTTCCTGCTCCGGTACGCCCCGGGGCTGCCGGCATGACCGCCGGGCACGGGCTGGACGGGGTGGCCGACGCGGGTGCCTTCCTGGCCCGGCTGGTCCGGCTGGACCCGGCCGCCCTGGTCCGGCTCCGGCCGGTTCCCGGGGCGGGGCGTACCTCCCTCTGGGCCCGGCTGCCGTGGGACGTCCTGGTGGCCCGTACGGTCACCGGGGTGGCCCCCGGTGACGTCACCGTCGCCGCCGGCGAACTGCTGGCCGAGCTGGCGGCGGGCGGGGCCGCGCTGCCCCGGCGCCGGGACGACGGGTGGCGTTGGCCGCTGCCGCCACCGGCCAGCCGGGCGGTGGAGACGCTGCCCGCCGAGGAGGTGCGCCGGATCGCCGCGGCGGCGGCCGGGACGCTGCGCGAGGCGGTCGCGCACGGTGTGGCGGGCCGGGCGGTGGGGCAACGCGCGCTGCGGGACGCGTTGCTGGACCACGTCGCGGTCGTGGTCACCCCGGACGCCGCGCCGGACGTGCCGGTGGAGGTGCCGCAACGGCTGGTCCAGGGTCTGGTCCGGATGGGCTTCCTCGGCGCCGGCGACGTCCAGGTACGCATCGCCGGCCGATGGGTCGGACTGATTGGACCGTACGGAGCCGCTTGGTCGCGGAAGGTCGCCGAGCTTAGCCTGACGCCCGTTATCACTCATCCGAACGGGTGACCCCCGTTCATCCTTCCGGTCTGGGGCGGCCGTTGGGGGGATGCCTCAACCCGGCTGTCCGGGTACCGTCCATCCTCGGATCCAACGCACTGTAGGCAAGTGGATCCGCTGGGGAGTGAGGTGCGCGAGCGATGCCGTGGTGGTCATGGCGCCCAGGTTCCGCCGGTGGCGGCGACCCGGAAACTCGAAGCGGGATCACAGTGGAGGAAACCGTCCAGGTCGGACCATCGGCACCGGCCCCCCGTCAACCGGAAGACGACACGCCGGCCGCCGAACGGTCGGTGATCGCCGACATGCCGGCCACCGTCGCCCCGGTCACCCTCAGCCGGGTCTGTGACGCGCTCGACCTGCTCGACGTGCGCTACCTGGCCGACGGCGACGGCAACCTGCTGGCCATGTGGGAGCGGCACGCGGTGCTGGTCGCCCTGGAGGGCCCGGACGACGAGATCCTGGTGATGCGGGCCCGTCCACACGCGACGGTGCCACCGGACTGGGCCGACCGGGCCTACCGGGTGGTCAACGAGTGGAACCACACCCGCCGATTCTGCAAGGCGTACATCGGCGACCCGACCGAGCGGGGCCAGCTCCCGATCTACGCGGAACTCCAGGTTCCGCTCGGTGCCGGGACCCACGACGCGCTGCTGGTCGAGATGCTCGACTGCGGTGCGGCGGTGGCCACCACCTTCGTGGACTGGCTGCACGACGAGGGCGCCCTGCTCTGATCGCGCACGGCCGGGGCCCCGGCCTCGACCGTGCCGGGTGGCCGGCCGCCGTCAGGCCCCGGCGGCCGGGTCCTCCACGACGTTGACCAGGAAGTACGCGGCCCGCTCCAGGTAGTTCCACAGCTCGGCGGCGATTTCCGGCGGCAGGTCCAGCCGGTCCACGGCCCGGCGCATGTGGCGCAGCCAGGCGTCCCGCTCGGCCACGCCGATCCGGAACGGGGCGTGCCGCATCCGCAGCCGCGGGTGGCCGCGCTGCTCCGAGTAGGTGTGCGGGCCGCCCCAGTACTGCATGAGGAAGAGGGTGAGCCGGTCGGCGGCCGGGCCGAGGTCCTCCTCCGGGTACATCGGCCGCAACAGCGGGTCGGTGGCGACGCCGACATAGAACTCGTCCACCAGCTTGCGGAAGGCGGGTTCGCCGCCGATCGCCTCGAAGAGGGTCATCGACTCGCCTGAGGAAGTCACCGTTCCATCCTGCCAGGTGCGGCCGGCGACCGACCGCCGGCCACCGCTCGGCAGCGAGTCAGGTCACCGGCTGGCGGCGCCGGCCGCGGCGGAGGTGCCGGCCCGGGGCGGGGAGACCTGCTTACCGCCGGCGTCGGCCGTCCCGGCCGAGGCGGCCTCGATGGCCGCCGCCACCGTCTCCGCGCGCGGCCAGGCGGCTGCCGCCACGAGCATCAGGGCCATTCCGGCGGCGCTCCACACGCCCACCACCGCAGGGATGGCGAACCGCTCGGCGAGCGCCCCGGTGGCCAGCACCGCCGCACCCTGGATGATCTGCGTGCCGCTGGCCATCACGCCGAACGCCCGGGCCCGGTAGCCGTCGGGCAGGGCGCGGACGAAGAGGCCGTTGACCACCGGCAACAACCCGCCCACCGCGAAGCCGCAGGCGGCCGCGAGGAGTGCGACCAGGAGCGGTGGTGGGTCGAGTAGCGCGGGAATCAGCACCGCGGGAGCGAGCACCGCCAGCGGCCGGATCAGCGCCAGCCGGCGGGCCGGGGCGACGAGCCGACCGATCAGCAGGCCGCCGAGGATGTAGCCGACCGGGTTGGCGGCCATGATGACCGCCTGGGCGGCGCCGGCGCCCAGGTTTCCGCTCCGCTCGGCGGCCCACGCCGCGGCGAGGCCCTCCGGCACGATCGAGAAGACCATCGCGCTGAACGCCAGCACGGCGATGGCCCGCAGGACCGGCTTACCGAAGACGATCCGGAAGCCCTGGGCGGTCTCGCGCAGCAGGTGACTGCGGTGGGCGGCGGTCATCGCGGGCGGCCGGTCACGGAGCCCGAACTGGACCAGCGCAGCCGACACGGCGAAGGTGCCCGCGTTGATCAGCAGCGCGGTGGCGGGGCTGGCCGCGGCGATGGCCGCGCCGACCAGGTAGCCCACGACCTGGGCGGCCTGGCCGCTGCTCGTGGTGATCGACAGGCCCACCACCAGCCGGTCACCGACGAGGATGTGCGGCATCAGCGCGGACCGCGCGGCCTGGCTCGGCGGATTGGCCAGTGTGGCGGCGAAGATCAGGGCGAGGATGGCCCAGGGGGGTGTCCCGGGCACGGCCACCAGCGCCATCACCGCCATGCGGAGCAGGTCGCAGGCCACCATCACCTGTCGGTAGCGGTGCCGTTCGGCGAGCGCGGACAGCAGCGGGCCGCCGAGCAGCCAGGGCAGGTAGCTGACCGCGAACGCGGCGGCGGAGAGCGCCACCGACTGGGTCTCCCGGTAGACCAGGACGGTGACCGCGGCCTTGGCGATGTAGTCGCCGATCCAGGACAGGGCGTTGGCCGTGAAGAGGGCGCGGAACTCCGCCTGGCTGAAGACATCGCGAAAGGTGGCCGGGCCCTCCTGGGCGGGTCGCTCGTCGGACACCGTCGCCTCCATCGTCCCCGGGGGCCGACCTCTCGTGGTGGCCCGACCGGGAACCGTCGTCAGATCTACGGATCAGCGAGGACACGAGCACGCTCCCAGGGGAGCGTGTTCACCGGATTCTGCCCGATCGTCCGCCAACTGGCTAGGGTGAACGAATTGATCGTCGCATCTCCGACTGAACGAACGGACGATACCCGAGGGGTCGGCTGGCGCGCGACCCCTGAAATCGTCCCCCCGAACCGGACCGGGTGGCCGCGTCCAGGGTCAGGTCGGACCCCCGGCACCCGTCTCGCCCGGGGCGGAGGCCGGCACCCCCGGATAGAGCCGCGCCGCCGCGATCTGGGCGGTGATGCCGGAGTTCTCCAACGCCTCCGCCAGCCGGCGGCGCAGTTCCCGGCCGACCGCGAACTGCCCGTCCGCGGTCGTCTTGACCACCGTACGGATCACCGCGCCGTCCACGGTGATCTGTTCGACACCGAGCACCTCCGGCTCCTCGACGATCTCGGACGCCAGCTCGGGATCCATCGCCACCGAGGCCGCCGCCGTACGCAGCACCGCGGTGGCCTCCTCGGTGCTGGCGAAGCCGATCGGCAGGTCCACCACGACCAGGGCCCAGCCCTGGCTCTTGTTGCCGACCCGGACGATCTCGCCGTTACGGATGTACCAGAGCACCCCGCGGCCGTCGCGGATGGTGGTGACCCGCAGGCCGACCGCCTCCACCACACCGGTCGCCTGGCCCAGGTCGACGTTGTCGCCGACGCCGTACTGGTCCTCGATCAGCATGAACAGGCCGGCGATCAGGTCCTTGACCAGGCTCTGCGCGCCGAAGCCGAGGGCCACGCCGGCGATGCCCGCGCTGGCCAGCAGCGGGGCCAGGTCGAAGCTGAACTCCTTCAGCACCATCAGCAGCGCGATGCCGAAGATGAACGCGGTGACCATGCTGCGCAGCACGGACCCGATCGCCTCGGCGCGCTGGCGCCGGCGTTCCGGCACGAACTGCTCCGGGTTCACCGCGGCGCTGGGAATCCGCTCCCGCAGCGGCTTGAGCAGGGTGGGCATGGCGCCCTCGGTGGTGGTCCGGACCAGCCGGTTGATCGTCCGGTGCAGCGCCCAGCGGGCGGCGAAGGCCAGCAGCAGGATCAGGATGACCCGCAGCGGTTTCAGCACGATCCAGTAGCTGCCCTCGGCGAACCACGCCGAGTGGGTCAGGTCGTAGACGTTCTTGCACCACGGGTCGGCCTGGCACTCGGGCGAGGGCGGCTCGGCGGCGGTCGCGGCGGTCAGGTCGCGGAGCATTAGATGGGTGGCACTCACCCTGCTTTCGTACCGCAAGGCCGCCGGGTGTCGGCTGCTGCCCCACCGGCGGATGGCGCGGGCCGCCCGGGCAGCCGGTTATGCGGGGCGGAACCGGTCATGGTGGCACACCGGGAGACCCGTCTCGAGGGGTACCCCGGATTACTACGTGCAATCCGGGGCCCGATCAGGGACGATTGGCGCAACGGACGTCGGTGGACCGGCCGGTGTCGGTGCGGTCCCCTGCTGCCCGCGGGGCGCGTCCCGGCGCGGCGGCGGCGGGAACGGCTGGACCGGGAGGGTGAGCACGATGCCTGACATACGACCCACGGCGGGCTCCGGCGCACTGGTTCTCAACGCCACCTACGAGCCGCTGTGTGTCGTGTCGGTGCGTCGCGCCGCGATCCTCGTGCTGTCGGCCAAGGCCGTCTGCGTCGCCGACGGCGACGGCATCCTGCACAGCGCCCGCAGCGCCCTTCCGGTGCCCTCGGTGGTCCGGCTCACCCGCTACGTCCGGGTTCCCTACCGCACCCACGTCGGGCTCTCCCGTCGGGCGGTCTTCGCCCGGGACGGCTGGCGCTGCGCCTACTGCCGGGGGCCGGCGGAGACCATCGACCACGTCTTTCCCCGCAGCCGGGGTGGCCGGCACGACTGGGAGAACGTGGTCGCCGCGTGCGCCCGCTGCAACCACACCAAAGGCGACAAGACCCCGGCCGAGCTGGGCTGGCCGCTCTACAGTCTCCCGGCCGCCCCGAAAGGGACGGCGTGGCGGGTGCTGGGCCACCGCGCGCCGGATCCGCGCTGGGCGGACTGGCTGGACCTGCGCGAGCCGGAGCCCGAGGCCGCCTGAGGCCCGGCTCACGGGCCGCGGGAGTCGACCAGGGACGCGTAGACCACCAGGTTGTCGGCGTAGCCGGTGGCACCGCCCACCCACCGACCGCCGCAGGTGATCAGGCGCAGGTTCGGCCGGCTGAAGTCGCCGAAGATCTCGTCCGCCGGCAGCCGCTCCTTGTCGTAGCGTTCCACCGAGGTGACCTCGAAGACGGCGACGGAGTGGTCCTCGCGGGTCACCTCGACCCGGTCGCCGTCGTCCAGCCGTTTCAGGTCGTGGAAGACGGCCGGCCCGGTGGTGGTGTCGACGTGCCCGACGATCACCGCCGGTCCGTACTGCCCGGGGGTCGGCCCCTGGTCGTACCAGCCGGCCTCGCCGGCCTTCTCGATCTCCGGCACGGCGATGGTGCCGTCCCGGGCGATGCCGACCCGGTGCACCGGCGCCCGCAGGTCGAGCTTGCTGATCGTGATGTCCGTCGGCGGGCTCGCCGCCAGCACCGGGAATCCCTTCGGCGGCGGCCGTATCCCGGCGAAGAGCCGGTCGGGCAGCACGGTTACGCCGGTCACCCGCTCGACGCCGAGCATCGTCATGATCAGCAGCATCAGCGTGGCGATCACCATCACCGGGGCGCCCGGACCGCGCCCGGCGGCGTACCGCCAACGGGCGGCGCGTCGGGTGGGCCGTACCGGCACCGGGCGGGCCGGGGAACCGGTGGTGGCGACGCTCGCCGTGGAGGCGTGGCCGACGGCGCGGACGAGCCGGCGGGACGTCCGAGCCGCCAGCCGGAGCGCCGCCCGGAGCCCGGCGGCGGTCCGGCCGCGCGGTCTCCCCGGGCCGCCGGGACGGTTCGCGGCGGGCCCGCGTCGGTGGCCGTCGCGGGCCCGGACGGTACGGCCGTCACCGCGGTTCGTGCCGGTCCGGCGCCGCGGCCGGTGGCCGTCGCCGTGGAGCCGGATGGTCCGGCTGTCGTCACGGTTCACGGCGGTCCGGTGACCGTCGCCGCGGATGGTGCCGCCGTCGCGGTGCACGTCGGTCCGCCGGTCCGGCCGGTGGCCGTCGCCGTGGATGCGGGTGGTCCGGCCGCCGCCACGGTGGTCCGGCTGGCGGCCGGCTCGGGTCGGTCCGCGGGCCATGGGCCGTACCTCGTCAGACGCGCGGCCCGGTCTTGCGACGGGCACCGACGCCGGCCACCACCGCCACCGCGACCAGGCCGCCGACCAGCAGCAGGGAGCCCACCCCCCGACCGCCCGCGGTGCCGCCGCCGCCGGTGGCCGGGCCCTTGCTCGGCTGGGCCATGTTCAGCACGGTGAGCACCGTCGACGCGGTGTTCCCGTTCGAACAGCGCAGGTCGACCGGGAAGTCACCGGCCTGCTTGTTACCGGGGATGGTCACCGCCCCGGTGAGGAAGCCGTTGTCCGGACGGAGCATCACCCGCCCGAAGGCGTCCGAGTTCACCTCGGCCTGCCGGTTGTTCGCGTTGTCGCAACTGGCCCGGATGTTCACCCGGGTGCCCGCCTGCGCGGGATTCGGCGTGACCTCGACGAAGATGTTCTCCCCGGCCCGGGCCGGGGTTACGGTGATCAGGACGAACATCGCGACCAGTCCGAGCACGCCCAGGACGGCCGACAGGGCACGGTGTGACACGAGCCCTCGCATGATTCCCCCCTCCCGACGCGGTGCGCCGGAATCCTGCTGACAGGCAGCACGCCCTGCTTTCCCCCTCCCCTCCCCCCAAACCCGGGCGGCCCGGGGCTCGGTCTGTTAACAGGGGGCCCCTGCTCTACCTGAGGCGTTAACAGGGGGCCCGTCCTTGCGGCTCAGCGGCGGCGGGTGGGTGGGGTGCGGCCGGCGGACGGGAGCGGGGCGACCGGGTGCCACTCCAGCGGGGTGGAGAGGACCATCGTGCTGGACGGCTGGCCGTACGGGGCGAGTCGGTCGATGACGGCCTCGAACTCGTCGATCGAGCCCGCCGCCACCTTCAGCATGCTGCACGCGTCGCCGGTGATCCGGTGGATCTCCATGATCTCGGGCCAGCCCGCCACCTCCGGGTCGTTGAGGATGCAACGTGACCCGTAGCAGGACATCCGGATCATGGCGACCACGGTCCGCCCGGCGCGAGTCAGGTCCACGTGCGCGTGGTAGCCGGTGATCACGCCGGACTCCTCCAGCCGACGGACCCGCTCGGCCACCGCCGGTGGGGACAGGTGCACCCGTCGGGACAGCTCGCTGAACGAGAGCCGGGCGTCGGCCTGGAGTTCGCGCAGCAGCGCCCAGTCCATGTCGTCCAATGCGTGACCTTTCATTCGTGAACCCGTGGTCCCAGCGGCCTTCCGACCGGCAGGTCGAACCACCGTACCGCCGTTGAACAGGCATTCCATCGGCGGATCCACTGGCGGGATCATGTCGTCTACCCGGCGTTCGGAGGGAGATGACGGTGAAACAGACAGCGGCGGTACGTCCGGCGACTCCGCGTCAACGGGCGGAGCGAGCGGCACGCAACGGCGGCGAACCAACGCTGGAGTTCGCCGAGCGGGTGCCCTACGACGCGTACGTGCGGGCCAGTTCGCTGCACCGGTTGCAGCAGCCGCTCAGCGACGACCCGGGCGAGATGTCCTTCCTGATGGTCAGCCAGATCATGGAGCTGTACTTCGGGCTGACCTGCCACGAGCTGCGGCACGCCCAGCGGGAGCTGCGAGCCAACCGGATCTGGGAGGCGCTGCCCCCGCTGCGCCGGGCGGCCCTGCACCTGGAAGGGCTCAACGCCGCCTGGCAGGGACTGCGCTGGATGACCCCGGCCGACTTCAACCGCTTCCGCGACCGGCTCGGCGAGGGCTCCGGCTTCCAGTCCGCGATGTACCGGCAACTCGAATTCCTGCTCGGCCTCCGGGACCCGGCGCTGATCCGCCCGTTCCGCCGGCAGACCGAGGTGTACGCGGAGCTGACCGCGGCCATCGCCGCGCCGAGCCTCTGGGACGACGTGGTGGCCCTGCTCGCCCGGCGCGGCTTCGAGCTTCCCGCCGAGCTGCTCGGCCGGGACGTGACGACCGAGCACGAGTCGCATCCGGCGGTCGAGGCGGCCTGGGTGCGGGTCTACGCCGACGGCGGCCCGGACAACCACCTGCGGCTGCTCGGCGAGGCGCTGACCGAGGTGGCCGAGCGGTTCGGTGACTGGCGCTGGCACCACGTCAAGGCGGTGCAGCGCACCATGGGCGCCAAGGTCGGCAGCGGCGGCTCCGCCGGGCTGGCCTGGTTGCAGCGCAGCATGGCCCGGGTGGTCTTCCCCGAGCTGTGGTCCGCCCGGACCGCGATGTGAGCGGAGAGAAGGACATGCAGACCGAAGCAGCGGCCCGAGAGCTCGACGCCGCCGACCCCGGGCACCGGCACCTGTTCCACGTGCCGCCCGCCGAGGGTGGGCGCTACCCCGAGGTGGCGTACCTGGCCGGCAACTCGTTGGGCCTGCAACCCCGGGCCACCCGGGACGAACTCCTCGCCGACCTGGACGCCTGGCGACAGTTGGGCGTGGAGGGGCACGTGGAGGCGGAACGCCCCTGGCTGCCGTACCACGAACTGTTGACCGCGCCGGCCGCGCGACTGGTCGGCGCGCTCCCCGCGGAGACCGTGGTGATGAACTCCCTCACCGTCAACCTGCACCTGCTGATGGTGAGCTTCTACCGACCGGCCGGCGAGCGGACCCGGATCGTCATCGAGGACAGCGCCTTCCCCTCGGACAGCTACGCCGTGCGCAGCCAGGCCCGCTTCCACGGTCTCGACCCGGACGCCGTGGTGGTACGGCTCAAGCCGCGCCCGGGCGAGGACACCCTGCGTACGCGGGACGTCCTCGACTTCCTCGCCGCCGAGGGGCACACGGTAGCGCTGGTGCTGCTCGGCGGGGTCAACTACCTGACCGGCGAGCTGATGGACATCCCGGCGATCACCGCCGCCGGGCGGGCCGCCGGGGCGGTGGTCGGCTGGGACCTGGCGCACGCGGTCGGCAACGTGCCCCTGGCCCTGCACGACTGGGACGTCGACTTCGCCGCCTGGTGCTCGTACAAGTACCTCAACTCGGGGCCCGGCGCCCTCGCCGGCGTCTTCGTCCACGAGCGCCACCTCGGCGACCCCGCCCGGCCCCGCTTCGAGGGCTGGTGGAGCACGGAGGCGGCGACCCGGTTCGAGATGACCCCCGTCTCCCGGCCGCCGGCCACCGTCGAGGCGTGGCAGATCTCCAACCCGCCGATCTTCGCGATGGGTCCGGTGCGTACCTCGCTGGAGCTGTTCGACTCGGTCGGCATGCCGGCGCTGCGGGAACGCAGCCTCCGGCTCACCGGCTACCTGGAGCGGCTGCTGGACGAGGTGACCGCCGACCGGCCGCTGGCCGTGGTCACCCCGCGCGACCCGGCCCGCCGGGGCTGCCAGCTCTCCGTCCGGATCGGGGTGGGCGCGAGGAGTGAGCCGGGTTTGCGAGCCTCGCGGTCGCGAACGGACGGGGGCATGGTGGGCAGCGCCAACGAGCTGACCAAACGGCTGCGGCACGAGCACGGCGTGATCGCCGACGCGCGGGAGCCGGACATCGTCCGGTTCGCCCCGGTGCCGCTCTACTCGACGTACCACGACTGCTGGCGGGTCGCCGACGCGCTGGCCGCGACGGTGGAGGTGACCCGGTGAGCGAGCGCGAGGAGATCGCCGTCGTCGGGGCCGGGCTGGCCGGCTGCCTGCTGGCCTGCTACCTGGCCCGGCGCGGCTATCCGGTGGCCCTCTACGAGCGGCGGCCGGACCCGCGTACCGGGCGGGTGGAGCGAGGTCGCTCGATCAACCTGGCGCTCTCCGAGCGCGGCCTCGACGCGCTGCGCCGGATCGGGCTGGAGCGGCAGGTGATGGCGGACGCGCTGCCGATGCGCGGCCGGATGATCCACCCGGTCGAGGGGGAGCCGCAGTTCCAGTCGTACAGCAGTGGCGGCGACCGGGCGATCAACTCGATCAGCCGGGGGGCGCTGAACAACGCGCTGCTGAACGCCGCCGCCGCGCTGCCGGGCGTGCGGGTCGCCTTCGACCACCGCCTGGTCGGGCTCGACCCGGCCAACGGCGAGATGACCTTCGAGACCCCGCAGGGCAAGGTCAGCGCCGCCGCGTCGGTCGTGCTCGGCGCCGACGGCGCCGGCTCCGCCGTGCGCGGGCAGCTCCTCGGGTACGGCGCGCTGACCGAGAGCCTGGACTTCCTCGACTACGGCTACAAGGAACTCACCATCCCGCCGCTCGGCGGCGACTTCGCCCTGGATCCGGGCGCCCTGCACATCTGGCCGCGCGGCACCTCGATGATGATCGCCCTGCCCAACCCGGACCGGTCGTTCACCTGCACGCTCTTCTGGCCCACCCACGGCACCGCGAGCTTCGCGTCGCTGGGCAGCCCGGCCGCCATCGAGCGGTACTTCGCCATTCACTACCCGGACCTGATCCCGCTCGCCCCGAACCTGGTCGACGACTACCAGCACAACCCGGTCGGCGTGCTCGGCACGGTCCGCTGCACCCCGTGGCAGGTGGCCGGGAAGGTCGGCCTACTCGGCGACGCGGCGCACGCCATCGTGCCGTTCTACGGCCAGGGCGCCAACTGCGCGTTCGAGGACGTGGTCGAGCTGGACCGCTGCCTGGACGAGTGCGGCGACGACTGGTCGGCGGCGCTGCCGCTGTACCAGCGGCGGCGGCAGGCCAACGCCGAGGCGATCGCCCGGATGGCGCTGGCCAACTTCGTGGAGATGCGGGACAAGGTCGCCTCCCCGGTGTTCCAGACCCGCAAGAAGATCGAGCACGCCCTGGAGCGGGCCCTGCCCGGCCGGTACGCGTCGCAGTACGAGCTGGTCTCCTTCTCCACCACCCCGTACGCGCAGGTGCGCCGCCGGGTGCGCCGGCAGTACCAGGTGCTGGGTGCGGTGGCGGCCGGCGCGGTGGCGGCACTGGCCGGGGCGGCGATCGCGTTCGGCCGGGGGAGGCGGCGATGACTCTCTGGGATCCGCGGCTGATGGCCGGGCACGCGCCGGACGGACCGGGCCTGCTGCGCAACTTCGTCGGCGGTTCCTTTGTGGATATCGGGCGGCGGTTCACCAAGCGCAGCCCGGTGACCGGCGAGCCGGTCTTCGAGGTGGTCGAGGCGCCCTCGTCCGTGGTGGACGACGCGGTGGCCGCCGCCCGGGCGGCGCTGCGCGGCCCGTGGGGCCGGATGGGGGAGCGGGAGCGCGCCGAGGTGCTCCGCCGGGTCGCCGACGAGCTGGAACGGCGCTTCGACGATCTGGTCACCGCCGAGGTCGCCGACACCGGCAAGGCCATCTCCCAGGCCCGTACGCTGGACATCCCGCGCGGCGCGGCCAACTTCCGGGCGTTCGCCGAGATCGTGGCGACCGCCCCGACCGAGTCGTTCACCACGGTCACCCCGGCCGGCGGCCGGGCGCTGAACTACGCGGTCCGCAAGCCGGTCGGCGTGGTGGCGGTGATCGTGCCGTGGAACCTGCCGCTGCTCCTGCTCACCTGGAAGGTCGCCCCCGCCCTGGCCTGTGGCAACGCGGTGGTGGTCAAGCCCAGCGAGGAGACCCCCGCCTCGGCCACCCTGCTCGCCGAGGTGATGGCCGCCGCCGGCGTACCGGAGGGTGTGTTCAACCTGGTGCACGGCTTCGGGCCCGACTCGGCCGGCGAGTTCCTCACCCGGCACCCGGGCGTGGACGCGATCACCTTCACCGGGGAGTCGGCCACCGGCAGCGCCATCATGCGGGCCGCCGCGGACGGGGTGAAGGCGGTCAGCTTCGAGCTGGGCGGCAAGAACGCCGGGCTGGTCTTCGCCGACGCCGACCTGGACGCGGCGGTCGCCGGCTCGGTCCGGTCCAGCTTCACGAACGGCGGCCAGGTCTGCCTCTGCACCGAGCGGATCTACGTGCAGCGGCCGGTTTTCGAGGAGTTCACCGCGCGGCTGGCCAAGCGGGCCGACGAGCTGGCGTACGGCTGGCCGGCGGACGAGGCCACGGTGAACATGCCGTTGATCTCGCACACCCACCGGGACAAGGTGCTCGGCCACTATGAGCTGGCCCGCACCGAGGGCGCCGAGGTGCGCGCCGGTGGCGGGGCGCCCCGCTTCGGCGACGCCCGCGACGGCGGCGCGTACGTGCGGCCCACGGTGCTGACCGGGCTCGGGCCGGACGCCCGCACCAACCGGGAGGAGATCTTCGGTCCGGTGGTCCACGTCGCGCCCTTCGACGACGAGGACGAGGCGTACGCGCTGGCCAACGGCACCGACTACGGCCTGGCGGCGACGGTCTGGACCCGGGACGTGGGCCGGGCGCACCGGGCCGGGTCCCGGCTGGACGCCGGCATCGTCTGGGTCAACACCTGGTTCCTGCGCGACCTGCGTACCCCGTTCGGCGGGGTGAAGGCGTCCGGCATCGGCCGGGAGGGCGGCGTCCACTCCCTCGACTTCTACTCCGAACTCACCAACGTCTGCGTGGATCTCTCGTGAGCGCGCGGAGCGAGCGAGCCGACGGCGCGCGTGTCCGTGGCGGGCAGAATGGCCGCAGCCGTCAGCGAACGCAGCGAGGAGCGGGGATGACCACCGTCGACATCGAGGCCGCAAACCGGGAACTGGCCGTCGCCCGGCAGGACGAGAAGCCGTGCCCGCCGCTGCGGGGCCGGCTGCTGCCCGAGGGTGACATCGAGGCCGCCTACCAGGTGCAGCAGGTCTACACCCGGCAGCGGCTCGGTAAGGGCCACCGCCGGGTGGGCGCGAAGATCGGGCTGACCTCCCGGGCGGTGCAGGAGAGCTTCGGCGTCTTCCAGCCGGACTTCGGGGTGCTCTTCGACGACATGGCGGTCGGCGACGGCGTCGAGGTGCCGATGAGTCGGCTGCTCCAGCCCCGGGTGGAGGCGGAGATCGCCTTCGTGCTCGGCGCGGACCTGCCCGACGAGCGGGTCACCGCCGTCGACCTGATCCGGGCCGTGGACCACGTGCTGCCGGCCATCGAGATCGTCGACTCGCGGATCGCCGGGTGGGACATCTCCATCGTGGACACCGTGGCGGACAACGCCTCCAGCGGCCTCTTCGTGCTCGGCACCGCGCCCCGCCGGCTCGCCGACGTCGACCTGCGGCTGTGCGGGATGGTGCTGGAACACGCCGGGGAGCCGGTGTCGGTCGGCGCCGGGGCGGCCTGCCTCGGCAATCCGCTGCACGCGTTGCAGTGGCTGGCCGGGACGATGGCCCACGCGGGCGACCCGCTGCGCGCCGGGGACGTGGTGCTCTCCGGGGCGCTCGGCCCGATGGTGCCGGTCACCCCCGGCGCCGCGTACGAGGCGCGGATCTCCGGGCTCGGCTCGGTGCGTACCTGTTTCTCCAAGGAGGCCTCATGACCGTCGGCGTGGCGGTGCTCGGGTCGGGCAACATCGGCACCGACCTGATGATCAAGGTGCTGCGGCTGAGTGACAGCCTGCGGATGGTGGCGATGGCCGGCATCGACCCGGCCTCGGACGGCCTCGCCCGGGCCCGCCGGCTCGGCATGGCGACCACCGCCGAGGGCGTGGACGGCCTGGTGGCGCTGCCGGAGTTCGCCGACGTCGAGTTGGTCTTCGACGCCACCTCGGCCGGCGCGCACCGGCGTCACCACGAGGTGCTGCGGGCGCACGGTCGGACCGTGGTCGACCTGACCCCGGCCGCCATCGGCCCGTACGTGGTGCCCCCGGTCAACCTCGACGAGCACCTGCACGAGGGATGCGTCAACATGGTGACCTGCGGCGGGCAGGCGACCGTGCCGATCGTGCACGCCGTCGGCCGGGTCACCCCGGTGGCGTACGGGGAGATCGTCGCCTCGATCGCCTCGAAGTCGGCCGGACCGGGCACCCGGGCCAACATCGACGAGTTCACCGAGACCACCGCGCGAGCGATCGAGGTGGTCGGCGGTGCCGAGCGCGGCAAGGCGATCATCGTGCTGAACCCGGCCGACCCGCCGCTGCTGATGCGGGACACCGTCTACTGCCTCTGCCCCGACGCCGACGCCGACCGGGCCGCCGTCGCCGCCTCGGTGGCCGACATGGTGAGGGCCGTGCAGGAGTACGTCCCGGGCTACCGGCTCAAGCAGGACGTGCAGTTCGACCGGGTCGAGGCGTACGTGCCGGCGCTGGGGCGGACGTTCACCGGGCTCCAGGTCTCGGTCTTCCTTGAGGTCTCCGGCGCCGGACACTACCTGCCCGCGTACGCCGGGAACCTGGACATCATGACCTCGGCCGCGCTGCGCACCGCGGAGCGGCTGGTGGCCCTGCGCTCGAAGGGGGTCCCGGCGTGACCGACCTCTACATCCAGGACGTGACGCTGCGCGACGGCATGCACGCCATCGCGCACCGGTACACGGTGGACCAGGTGCGGACCATCGCCGCCGCGCTCGACGCGGCCGGGGTGGCCGCGATCGAGGTGGCGCACGGTGACGGCCTGGCCGGCTCCAGCGTCAACTACGGTCACGGCGCGGCCAGCGACGCCGACTGGATCTCGGCCGCCGCCGAGGTGCTGACCAACGCGCGGCTCACCACCCTGCTGCTGCCCGGCATCGGCACCATCGCCGACCTGAAGGCGGCCAAGGCGCTCGGGGTGACCAGCGTACGGATCGCCACCCACTGCACCGAGGCGGACATTTCCGCCCAGCACATCTCCTGGGCCCGGGAGAACGGCATGGACGTCTCCGGGTTCCTGATGATGTCGCACATGAACGACCCGGCCGGGCTGGCCGCCCAGGCCAAGCTGATGGAGTCGTACGGGGCGCACTGCGTCTACGTCACCGACTCCGGCGGCCGGCTGCTGATGTCCGACGTGGCCGCGCGGGTCGACGCGTACCGGCAGGTCCTCGCGCCGGAGACGCAGATCGGCATCCACGCGCACCACAACCTGTCGCTCGGCGTGGCGAACAGCGTGGTGGCCGTCGAGCACGGCCGGGTCCTCGGCTCCGCTCCGGCGGGCCCGGACGCCGCGCACGGGCGGACCGTCCGGGTGGACGCCTCGCTGGCGGGCATGGGCGCCGGCGCCGGCAACGCCCCGCTGGAGGTCTTCGTCGCGGTCGCCGAGCTGCACGGCTGGAAGCACGGCTGCGACGTGTTCGCGCTGATGGACGCGGCCGACGACGTCGTGCGCCCGCTCCAGGACCGGCCGGTCCAGGTGGACCGGGAGACCCTCTCCCTCGGATACGCGGGGGTCTACTCCAGCTTCCTGCGGCACGCCGAACGCGCCTCCGCCAAGTACGGGGTGGACGTCCGCTCGATCCTGGTCGAGCTCGGCCGGCGCCGGATGGTCGGCGGCCAGGAGGACATGATCGTGGACGTGGCGCTGGACCTCGCCGGCGAGGAGGCCGTGAGCGCGAGGAGTGAGCCGGGTTTGCGAGCCCCGCAGTCGCGAACGAAGGGTGAGGCCGTGAGCGCGAGGAGTGAGCCGGGTTTGCGAGCCCCGCAGTCGCGAACGAGAGGTGGCGCAGCATGATCGGACCGGACATCGCCGGTGTCGCCGAGAAGCTGGGTGCGGCCGCCGACGCGGCCACCGCGATCCCGCAACTCGCCGCCGAGACCGGCCTCGACGTCGACGCCGCGTACGCGGTGCAGACCGCGCTGCTACAGCGCCGCCTCGACCGGGGTGAGCGGCTGGTCGGGCTGAAGATGGGGCTGACCAGCAGGGCGAAGATGGCCCAGGTCGGGGTGAACGAGGTGATCTGGGGACGGCTCACCGACGTGATGCGGGTCCCCGACGGCGGGACGGTCGACGTGGCCGACTACATCCACCCCCGGGTCGAGCCGGAGGTGGCGTTCCTGCTGGACCGGCTGCCCGACCCGGGCGAGCCGGTCGGCTCGTTCACCCGGGCCGTGCGCGCGGTCGCCCCGGCGATCGAGCTGATCGACTCCCGGTACGCCAACTTCACCTTCTCCCTGCCGGACGTCGTCGCCGACAACGCGTCGGCCGCCGCGTTCGTGGTCGGGCCCTGGTCGCCGGTGCCGGACGGGCTGGACAACCTCGGCGTGCTGCTGGAGATCGACGGCCGGGTGGCGCAGGTCGGCTCGACCGCGGCCATCCTCGGCGACCCGCGACGCGCCCTCGACGAGGGTCTGCGGCTGGCCGGCCGGCACGGCGTCCGGCTGCGCAAGGGCTGGGTCTTCCTCGCCGGCGCCGCCACGGCCGCCGTGCCGCTGCGGCCCGGCGCGCACGTCCGCGCGGTGGTGGAGAAGCTCGGCGCCGCCTCGTTGAAGGCGACGGCATGACCGGGGCCAGGGTCGTCGCCGGGAAGGCCGTGCCGCGCGGGGCCTTTCCGCACGTCAAGGTGGCTGGCGGGTTCGTCTTCGTCTCGGGTACGTCGTCCCGGCGGCCGGACAACTCCTTCGCCGGTGTCGAGGTGGACGAGTTCGGCACGACCAACCTGGACATCCGGGCCCAGACCCGGGCCGTGATCGAGAACATCGGCGACCTGCTGGCCTCGGTCGGCGCCGGGCTCTCCGACCTGGTCCAGGTGACCAGCTATCTGGTCAACATGAATGACTTCGGTGGGTACAACGAGGTGTGGGCGGAGTTCTTCGACGCCACCGGGCCGACCCGGACCACGGTGGCCGTGCACCAGCTTCCGCATCCGCACCTGCTGATCGAGATGCAGGCCGTGGCCCTACTTCCGTCGGGAGGACCGTCATGAGTGAGATCGCCGAGCCGTTCAGCTTTCCCGGGTGGATCGCCGAGAACCAGCACCTGCTCAAGCCGCCGGTGGGCAACAAGGAGATGCTGCCGGGCAGCGACGACTTCATCGTGATGGTGGTGGGCGGCCCCAACCAGCGGACCGACTTCCACGTCGACCCGTACGAGGAGTTCTTCTACCAGGTCAAGGGCAACATGCACGTCAACCTGATGCTGCCGGAGGGCCCGCGTACGGTGCACATCCGCGAGGGCCAGATGTGGATGCTGCCGCGCAACACCCCGCACTCGCCGCAGCGGCCGGAGGCCGGCTCGATCGGCATGGTGATCGAGCGGGTACGCGAGGAGGGCACGCTGGAGAAGTTCCAGTGGTACTGCCCCGAGTGCAGCCACAAGGTGCACGAGGTGGAGCTCCAGGTGCGCGACATCGCCGCCGACCTGCCCCCGGTCTTCGCGGCGTTCTACGCCGACGAGAAGGCCCGCACCTGCACCAACTGCGGCGCGCTGCACCCGGGCAAGGGCTGATGCCGCACCCGGTCGTGGACGTGCACACGCACGTCGTACCGAAGGGGTGGCCGGACCTCGCCGCGGCGTGCGGCGGGTCCGGCTGGCCCTGGCTGCGGGTGGACTCCGAGCGCGCCGCCATGATCATGGTGGGGGAGACGGAGTTCCGCCCGGTCGGCGCGGAGTGCTGGGACGCGCCGACCCGGCTGGCCGACATGGCCGCCGACGGCGTCGACGTGCAGGTGGTCTCGCCCACCCCGGTCTTCTTCAGCTACGACCGCCCGGCCGACCAGGCCGTCAAGGTGGCCCGGATCTTCAACGACCTCACCCTGGAGGTCACCGCCGCCGGGGGCGACCGGCTGGTGCCGTTCTGCCAGGTGCCGTTGCAGGATCCGGACCTGGCCTGCGCGGAGCTGGACCGCTGCCTGGCGGCCGGGCACGCCGGGGTGGAGATCGGCAACCACGTCGGCGACCGTGACCTCGACGACACCGGGATCGTGCAGTTCCTGACCCACTGCGCGCGGGTGGGCGCGCCGGTCTTCGTGCACCCGTGGGACATGCCCGGCGGGCCGCGGCTGGACCGCTGGATGGCCCGCTGGCTGACCGGGATGCCCGCGGAGACGCACCTGTCGGTGCTCGCGCTCATCCTCGGCGGCGTCTTCGACCGGGTGCCGGAGACGCTGCGGATCTGTTTCGCGCACGGCGGCGGCAGCTTCCCGTTCTGGCTGGGGCGCGCCGACAACGCCTGGCACCGCCGCGGCGACCTGGTACGCGGTGCCTCCACCGCCCCGCCCAGCTCCTACGTCGACCGGTTCTGCGTCGACTCGGTGGTCTTCGAGCCGGCCGCGCTGCGGCTGCTGATCGACACCATGGGGGAGGACCGGGTGCTGGTCGGCAGCGACTACCCGTACCCGCTGGGGGAGCGGCCGGTCGGGCAGGTGGTCCGGAAGGCGGACTTCCTCACCGCCGACCAGCGCTACAAGCTGCTGTCCCGCAACGCCCTGCGTTTCCTCGGCCGGGGCTGACGCCCGTGTCGGGCCGCGCGCGTGGCGGCCCGGCACGGCAGGATGGGGGGATGGCCGAGCCGCACGACCTGACCGCGCTGGAACAGGCCGCCGCGATCCGTCGGGGCGAGCTGTCCAGCGTGGAACTGGTCGAGCACCACCTGCACCGGGTCGAGGCGCTCGGCGACACCGTGGGCGCGTTCGTCACCGTCACCGCGGAGCGGGCGCGGGCGGCGGCGCGGGCGGCCGACGCGGTGCCGGTGGACGAGCGCGGGCCGCTGCACGGCGTACCGACCGCCATCAAGGATCTGACGCTGACCGCCGGGGTGCGGACCACCTTCGGCTCGGCCGCCTTCGCAGACTTCGTGCCGCCGGTGGACGCCGACGTGGTCCGGTTCATGGCCGCGGCCGGCCTGGTCAGCCTGGGCAAGACCACCACCTCCGAGCTGGGCTGTTCGCTCTACTCGGAGGGGCTCGTCGCGCCGCCCGCGCGTAACCCGTGGCAGCTCGCGTACACCGCGGGTGGGTCCAGCGGCGGCGCGGCGGCCGCGGTGGCGGCGGGGCTGGTGCCGGTGGCGCAGGGTTCCGACGGCGGCGGCTCGCTGCGTATTCCCGCCTCGATCTGCGGCCTGGTCGGCTACAAGCCCAGCCGGGGGCTGGTCTCCGGCGGCCCGCTCGGCTTCGGCGCGTTCGGGCTGCCCACCAACGGCCCGCTCGGCCGGACCGTCACCGATGTGGCCGCGCTGCTCGACGTGCTGGCCCGGCCGGTGCCGGGCGAGCCGTACCTGCCGCCGGCCGCGCCCGACGGCGGCTACCTGGCCGTGGCCCGCGACGCGGCGCCCCGGCGGCTGCGGATCGGGCGGTTCACCACCCCGATGCTCGCCGCCGAGCCGGTGCACCCCGACTGCGTGGCCGCCGTCGACCGGGCCGCCGCGCTGCTCACCGCGGCCGGCCACGAGGTGGTCGACGTGCCCGCGCCGCTCGGCCCCGAGGCGTGGCCGCTCTTCGAAACCGTCTGGTACGTGCTGGCGCTCTCCCCGGTGCCGCCCGAGCGGGAGAGCGAACTGCTGCCGCTCACCCGGTTCCTGCGCTCCCGGGCGGCGGCCGTCGGCGCCGGGCAGTTGCTGGCCGCACTCGGCGAACTCCAGGCGCAGGTACGCCGTGGCGTGCGCCGGACCGCCGGCTGCGATCTGCTGCTCTGCCCGACCCTGGCCGCGCCGCAGGCGTCGGTGGGCGCGTTCGCCGCACTCGGCCCGGCCGAGGACTTCGACCGGCAGCGCCGCTTTTCTCCGTACTGTGCCATTTTCAACGTGACCGGCGACCCGTCCGTTTCGCTCCCCATCGGCCGGACCGGCGACGGCCTGCCGGTCGGGGTGCTGCTGACCGGTCGGTACGGCGACGACCGGACATTGATAGCGACTGCCGCGCAAGTCGAGCACGGGTGTGGCGGGTGGGATCAGCACCCCGCAATCTGGCGGGCGGTCGACTCCGCTAACGTGAACAGCACAAGCGGGCTCGGGCGCTCGTCGTCATGATCGTTCACCCGACCCGGAAATTCCTGGTCTCTATTTCCGCCTGGGGGCGTTGGGATTGTCTGTTACCGAGACGTTGCTGGTCTTCGTCGGCATCCCGGCGGCTGCGGTGCTGGTGATCGCCGGACTGGCAGCCGTCGGCAGCGGTGGCGGCGGTGGCGGCGCCAAGCGCTACCGGCCGGGCCGGCCCTTCGACTTCACTCCGGTCTGGTTCCTGGGCCGTCCGGAGCAGCTGGCCGACTCGGCCGGCACCGCGCTGGCCGCCGGGGCGCAGGCGCCGGCACTGACCAGCCGCAAGCAGGAACTGGCCGGCCGCGAGGCGCCGGCCGCTGGCACCGGAGGCGCAAGTGACCGTTGGTGAGACGCACGCCGAGACCGGGGCGGGCGCCCCGCCCCAGGTGCTGGACGGGCCCTTCTCGACCCGTCAGCTGCTGCGCATCGACGAGGCGCTCCGCCTGGCCGACCAGGGCACCGGGCTGGTGTTCTCGGTCTACGTGGGCGGGCTCGACGAGCCGATCCGGGAGCACGCCGGGCGGCTGCACCGCCAGCTCGCCGAGCCGGACAGGTCCGTGCTGATCGCCCTGTCGCCCAACCAGCGGCAGCTGGAGATCATCACCGGCCGGTACGCCCGCAAGCGCATCCCGGACACGTACGCCAAGCTCGCCGCGCTCTCCATGGTGGCGTCCTTCGGCGGCGGCGACCTGGCCGGCGGCATCATCCAGGGCCTCGACCAGCTCGCCAGCCACGCCGGCAAGGGCTGACCCCCTCCCCGTACGACGAAGCCCGGCCCGCGTAGCACGCGGGCCGGGCTTTCTCGTCGGGCTGCTCAGCGGGGCCAGGCGGACGGGCCGAGCCGGACCGGCCACGGCTCGTCGACCTGCACGGGACCGTCCGGCCCGACCGTGCCGAGCGGGCACCCGGAGGACCGTTGTGCCATCACATCCACCTGCCTCCGCCGACAACGGCCGGGGGCCGGCACGGGCAGCTGCCCGCGCCGGCCCCCGGATCTCGCGTCAGGCGGTGCGGGCGTCGCGGGCGCGGGCCCGCAGGGCGCGGGTGACGCCGTCGCGGCCCTCGGCGACCAGGCGACGGAGCGGGGCCGGGTGGCCGTCCTGCGCCAGCCACGCGTCGGTGGCCGCCACCGTGTCGTCGTCCACGAGATACGCCGGGTAGGCGAGCTGCGCGAACTCCTGTGCCGGCTCGCTGTCCCGGCTTGCCCAGACCTGGTCCACCGTGGCGAAGTACTTCTCCCGGTACGGCGCCATCAGCTCGACCTGAGCCGGGTGCGTGAGGCCCTGCAACAGCGCGCGGTTACGCCAGTTCGGCAGCGCCTCCGGGCCGGTGAGCTGCGCCCACACCGCCGCCTTGTTCTCCGCCGTCGGCACCAGGGCGTGCGCGTACGCGGCCTCCCGCTCGCCACTGGCGGTGCGGTCCCTGGCCAGCTCGGCGTCCACCTCGGCGGTCCCGGCCGCGCCGTTGGCCACCAGCGACTGGAGCACCGTCCAGCGCAGCTCGGTGTCCACGGTCAGCCCGGCCGTCACCTCGACGCCCTCCAGCCAGCCGCGCAGCGTCGCCAGATCCTCGTCCGAGCGGGCCGCGGAGGCGTACGCCCGGGCCCAGGCGAGCTGGAAGCCGCTGCCCGGCTCGGCGGCGGCCAGCGCCGCCCGGGCGGTACGGGCCAGCTCGGCCCAGCCGGTCGGCGCCCACGCCGGGTCGGCGTAGAAGGTGAGCGTGGTGGTCGCCTGGCGCAGGGTGGCGGTGACCAGGTTGATGTCGGTCTCCGCGGGCAGCCCGGCCAGCACCAGCGCCACGTAGTCCCGGGCGGACAGCTCGGCGTCCCGGGTCATGTCCCAGGCCGCGGTCCAGCACAGTGCCCGGGCCAGCGACGACTCGAAGCCGGCGATGTGCTGCACCACCGTCGACATGGAGCGCTCGTCCAGCCGCAGCTTGGTGTACGTGAGGTCGTCGTCGTTGAGCAGCAGCACGTCGGCGGCGGGCTTGCCGTGCAGCGCGGACAGCTCGGTCGTCTCACCGGTCACGTCCACCTCGACCCGCTCCCGGCGGACCAGCCGGCCGTCGGTCAGGTCGTAGAGGCCCACCCCGATCCGGTGGGTGCGCAGCGTCGGGTGCCCGGCCGGCGCGTCCTGCCGGACCAGCACCCGCTCGTACGCGCCGTCCGCGCCGATGGTGACCTCGGGGCGCAGCGTGTTGACCTGCGCGGTCTCCAGCCACTGGGCGGCGAACTTGCGCAGCTCCCGGCCGGAGGCCGTCTCCAGCTCGGTGAGCAGGTCGTCGAAGGTGGCGTTGCCCCAGGCGTGCTTGGCGAAGTACGCCCGCAGGCCGGCCAGGAACGGCTCCTCGCCCACGTACGCGACGAGCTGCTTGAGCACGCTGGCGCCCTTGGCGTAGGTGATGCCGTCGAAGTTGACCTCGACCGCCTCCAGGTCCGGCATCTCGCAGTAGACCGGGTGGGTGGAGGAGAGCTGGTCCTGCCGGTAGCCCCAGTTCTTCCGGATGGACAGGAAGGTCGTCCACGCCTCGGTGAACCGGGTGGCGTGGGTGTTGCACCAGTGGCTGGCCCACTCGGCGAACGACTCGTTCAGCCACAGGTCGTTCCACCAGCGCATGGTGACCAGGTCACCGAACCACATGTGCGCCATTTCGTGCAGGATCGTGTTGGCGCGCTGCTCGTACTCGAAGTCGGTGACCTGCGACCGGAAAATGTAGTGCGACTCGGCGTGGGTGACGCAGCCGAAGTTCTCCATCGCGCCGGCGTTGAAGTCCGGCACCCAGAGCTGGTCGTACTTGGGCAGCGGGTAGCGGACGCCGAACTGCTCGTGGAAGAAGTCGAAACCCTGCTTGGTGATCAGGAACAGGTCGTCCGAGTCGAGGTACCGCGCCATCGAGGCCCGGCAGAACACCCCCAGGTCGATGCCGTCGTGGCTGTCCCGCACCTCGTGGTACGGGCCGGCGCAGAGCGCGGTGATGTAGGTGCTCATCCGCGCCGACTCGGCGAAGTGGACGGTCTTGAGCTCGTCGCCGGCCGGCTCCTCCCGCTCCACCGGCATGTTGGAGATCACCCGCCAGTGGTCGGGGACGGTGGCGTGCCAGGTGTAGACGCTCTTCAGATCCGGCTGGTCGAAGCAGGCGAAGACCTTCTGCGCGTCGGCGGTCTCGAACTGGCTGTAGAGGTAGGTCTCGCCGTCGACCGGGTCCACCGTGCGGTGCAGCCCCTGCCCGCTGTTCGAGAACGCGAAGTCCGCGTCCACCACGAGGACGTTCTCGGACTGCAGGCCGGAGAGGGTCAGGCCCTTCTCGGCCGACCAGCCGGAAAGGTCGATCGGCGCCCCGTTGAGGGTCGCGGAGCGCACCGAGTCCGCCGCCGCCTCGATGAAGGTGGTCGCCCCGGGCTCGGCACAGCGGAACCGGACCTCGGTCACCGAGCGGAACGTACGGCCCGTGGCCTGTACGGCGGCTGACAGGTCAAGGCTGATGTCGTACCCGGTCACGTCGAGCAGGCGCGCCCGCTCGGTGGCTTCGACCTGAGTCAGGTTGCGCACTCCCGGCACTGTTTGTCTCCATCCCACGCTTCATCGCCGCTCCGTCGCGGCCCCGGCCTTGCCGGCCCTGCTCGTGACGGCCGGTCTGGATCCGAGTCTTCCATGCACTGCCACCCTTCGGTGGCCGAGGTCACGGTCTCATTCCGGTACCGGTCGATGCCGGTCGGGGTGAGGATCGGGGTAGGCGCCGGGGTCCCGGCGCGCGGAATCCTGAAGGGATAGCAACGTGACCGAACGTGCCGCCGTGGACATGTGGTTCGACCCCCTGTGCCCCTGGGCGTGGATCACCTCCCGCTGGCTGCTGGAGGTCGAGAAGGTCCGTGATCTGGACATCCACTTCCACGTGATGAGCCTTTCCGTGCTCAACGAGGGCCGCGACCTACCGGCGGAATACCAGGACCTGATGACGAAGGGCTGGGGTCCGGTCCGGGTCTGCATCGCGGTCGAGCAGGCGCACGGCGCGGAGACGCTCGGGAAGCTCTACACGGCCATGGGCACCCGGATCCATCTCGGTAAGGAGCCGCTGACCCGGGAGATGCTGGTCGGTGCGCTGACCGACGTCGGCCTGGACCCGGTGCTCGCCGACGCGGCCGAGTCCACCGCATACGACGAGGCACTGCGGGCCAGCCACGAGGCCGGCATGCGGCCGGTCGGCACCGACGTCGGCACCCCGGTGATCCACGCTCCCGGCCCGGACGGCGACAAGATCGCCTTCTTCGGCCCGGTGATCACCCCGGCGCCGAAGGGCGAGGCCGCCGGCAAGCTGTGGGACGGCGTCCTGCTGGTCGCCGGCACCCCCGGCTTCTACGAGCTGAAGCGCACCCGCGAACTCGGCCCCATCTTCGACTGAGGTGTAAGGAAGGGCCCCTTTTTAACGCCTCCGGTAGAGCAGGGGACCCTTCTTAACGGAGCGAACCCCGCGCCGCCGGCGTCACCCCGGCGACGCGGGGTTCGTTTCACCGGGTGTCCTGGTCGACGGCCCCTGCGGGCCGCACCCCGACAGCTCCTGGAGGCAATCCCATGGGTAAGCACCGCCACATGCCCGACGAGGCGCCGCAGCCGACGCCCGAGGACCCCGGTGCGACGTACTGGTCCGTGGCGGACGGCGACTGGCCCGCTGTCCGGCCGTCCCTGCCGGCCGAAATGGTTGACCTGCTGGCCCCGCCGATCGTGGTCGGCGTGGCCAGGGTGGTGGCCACCTCCCGGATGACCCCGCCCGCCGACGCGGGCGAGCCGGCCCGGAGCCCCGGCTCGACCCGGTCCGCCACCGCGGCGGGCCGCCCGGCCGCGGCCGGCGTGACGACGACGGTACGGCTCACCGCCGGCGCCACCTCGCGTCCACCCACCCCCGCGCCAGTTCGCCGTCCCACCACCGGCCGGCACCGCACCCCCTGACTCGGCCACGTTAAGAGGGGGCCCCTGCACTACCGGAGGCGTTAACAGGGGGCCCCTCCTTTCAACTGGTGGAAGCGGCCAGGGTCCGCACCGGTGGGGCGGGCGGCGCGGGTAGCGTCAGCGGGCATGACGGTCGTGCATCCGATCGCCCGGGCCTGGATCACCACTGGCGGCACCGGCGCGCAGAACTACGACGAGTTCGCCGACGACGCGGAGATCACCGCCATCGTCGAGGCGAATCCGCACAGTGCCCTGGGCATCGAGATGCCCCACCGGGCACCGGACAGCCTCGGGAAGTCCTTCCTCGACGCCCTGCCCGACGCGGCGGCCCGGCTCGCCGAGGCCAAGGCGGACGGCAGTTACACCCCGGCCGAGCAGGTCGTGGTGCTCTACCGGATCAGCGCGCCGGGGGAGGAGACCGGGTACGGGCTCTTCGCCATGGTCGACACCGACCAGATCTCCACCCGGGCCGACGAGCCCGGCCTGGTGATCCGCAACGAGGACGTCTTCATCGCCAAGGTGCGGGAGCGGGTCGCCCTGGCCGAGGCGCTGGGCCACCTCCTCTCGCCCGTACTCCTGCTCCAGACCGGGCGGGGCGACGAGCTGCACGCCGCGCTCGCGGCGGCGACCGAGGCGGCCGGCGCGCCCGCCGCGACCGACGTCGACCAGGCCGGGCGGACGCACGCCATCTGGCTGCTCGGCCCCGGGCCCGAGCAGGACGAGCTGACCGCCCTCGCGGGCGGCGGCGAGCTGGTGGTCGCGGACGGCAACCACCGCAGCCTGGCCGCCCAGACCGGCGAGTTCCCGCGCTTCCTCTCGGTGATCACCACGCCCGCCTCGGTCGCCATCCAGCCCTACAACCGGCTGGTCAGCGAGCTGACCACCACCCCGGCGGAGCTGCTGGACCGGCTGCGCGCCGCCGGCGCGCAGGTCACCCCCGTCGAGGGCCCGGTCGAGGTCCCGGCGGCCGGTGGCACCGTTCACCTCTACCTCGCCGGCCAGGCGTACGCGGTCACCCTGCCGCACGCCGACGGCGGCCGGCTGGAGAACCTGGACCACGCCCTGGTCGAGCGGCTGCTGCTGCGCGACGCGCTCGGCCTCGACCCGGGCGACAAGCGGGTCACCTACGTCGGCGGCGACTACCCGGCGAGCTGGCTGACCGGCGAGGTCGACGCCGGTCGGGCCGAGCTGGCCGTCCTCATCGCCCCGGTGACCGTCGACGACTTCGTCGCGGTCAACCTGGCCCGGGAGAAGATGCCGCGCAAGAGCACCTGGTTCACCCCGAAGGCGCGGGCCGGCCTGGTCGTGGCCGAGCTGCCCCGCTGAACCTGTGACGAATCCGCCTCCGTGCCGCCGCCCGGGCGCCGGCACGGAGGCCGGCCTGACAGACTGCGCGGTATGCGCGTCTACCTGGGATCTGATCACGCCGGCTTCGAGCTGAAGGGGCACCTCGCCAACCACCTGGCCAAGCAGGGGTACGAGGTGGTCGACGTCGGTCCGCACGCCTACGACCCGGACGACGACTACCCGGCGTTCTGCCTGCACACCGGCGACCGGGTGGTCAACGACCCGGGCAGCCTCGGGGTGGTCATCGGCGGCTCCGGCAACGGCGAGCAGATCGCCGCCAACAAGGTCGCCGGCGTACGCGCGGCGCTCGCCTGGAACATCGACACCGCCCAGCTGGCCCGGGAGCACAACGACGCCAACATCGTCGCCGTCGGCGCCCGCCAGCACACCCTGGACGAGGCGACCGCCATGGTCGAGGCGTTCCTGACCACGCCCTTCTCGGGCAACCCCCGGCATGCCCGCCGGATCGGCCAGCTGGCCACGTACGAGCAGCACCGCGAGCTGCCCGACCTGCCCGCCTGACGCCACCCTGCCCCGCCCGCCGGGGTTCAGCGGCCGGAGCGGGGCAGTTCCTCGCGGGGCACCCAGTTGCGGCGCACGATCACGACGCGGGCCTCGGCCTCGGCCAGGTCCGCGTCGGTCGGTCGGGCCGCGTCCCGGGCCCGCAGCGCGGCGGTCACGCTCACCTGCGAGGACCCCGAGCCGACCAGGCCGCGCAGCCCGCGCTCGCCCTCCTCGACAGGGGGGCCGGTGCGGCGTGCCCGGGGCTCCGATGAATCCAGCTCGGCGTTTCTGGCGCCACGCCGCGACCTGAAGCCATCGTCCGACGATTCCAGCTCGGCGCGTCTGACGCCACGCCGCGAACCGGGTCCGTCGTCGTCGTGCACCGCCGCCGTGGTCGCGGTCGGCCCCTCCGCGAAGGCGCCGGCGGACTCGTGCCTGCCGGCCCGCCCGGTGGTGCCTTCGCCGTCCGGCGTCCCGGCCTCGCCGTGGTGTCGCAGCCGGCGCCGCCGTCGCTCCGCATCACCCATCGTCCGACCGTACCGCCCCGGCGGCGCGGCGGTCGCCCCGCGGCGGCAGGCGACCAGTCCGGCGGCGAAGTCGGCCAGCTCGGATACCGACGGCGCCCGTCCAGCGCCCCGCCGATCGGTCGTCGGGACCGGCAACGGCGCACCCGTCACCCCGGCGGGATGGACAGCCCCACGCCGGCCGGTGGGCAGCAGCCCACGCTGGCCGGATTCAGAAGACCTCCATCGGGGCCGGGGCGCGGTGCCAGCCGAATGCCGGGCCGGCCGCCGCCACCGTCCCCGGTACGAGCTCCCGGACCCGGCCCGCGGCGGCGAGCGCCCCCAGCCCGGCCCCGCCCAGATAGAGCTCCCCGAGCGCGCGTACGTCGCAGGCGAGCTGGGCCGGTGCCGAGGTGGCGACGCACTCGGCTCCGGCCGGCCCGCCGACCAGCCGCCACCGGCCGGTGTTCTCCGGCAGCAGCTCGTCGGTGACCTCGATGACCACGTCGACGTCGGTGGCGTATCGGCGGGCGGCCAACGCCGCCGGGACGTCCACGAGGCGTACCCAGAGGGCGTCGTCGAGGTGGGCGCCGAGCTGGCGCGGCTCGTTCACCAGCCACAGCAGCGGCTCGTCCACGGCGGCCCGGTCGAACGACAGCCGCCGGGTCAGGTCGATCGACAGCAGCAGCCGCCACAGCGCCAGGTACGCCGCCGGGTTCCCGGCCACCACCTCGTCGACCCGGACCTCGCCGCGCGGTCCGGTCCGGTCCCACTCACCCCTGGTCCGGTAGAGGGCGTACCCGTCCAGGCCGTCGGGCCCCTCGTGCAGCAGCACCCGGCGCTCGGTCGCGCCGCCCCGCAGGGACTTCACATCGCCGAGTACGTACGCCCACCAGCGCTCGTTCCGGCTGGACCAGCCGGGACGACCGGCGCGTACCCGGTCGTACAGCCCGGCCAGCTCGGCCTGGTGCGCGGCCGGGAGGTCCAGGCGGAGCGTGCCCTCGGTGGACGCCGGTTCCGGCAGCCGCAGCTCGGTGGTGTCGCAGCTCAGCGTGTACCGCTGGGCGGCCAGGCCGTAACCGAACCGCGGATAGATCCGTCCCTCGCTGGCCCAGAGCACCGCGACCGGCTCGCGGCCGGCGTCGCGGGCCTCGCGCAGTTGCCGGCTCATCAGGCCGGTGAGCAGGCCCCGACGGCGGTGGGTGGGCGCGACCCCGACCATCGTCACGTGCGCGGCGGGCACGACGGCCCCCGGCACGGTCAGCTCGCGGGTGAACGCGCCGGCGTGCGCCACGGCGGCCCCGCCGTCGCGGACCAGCAGGGAGCGTTCCGGCTCGAAGACGGCGCGTTCGATCTTGAGTACCTCGGGATCGAGGTCGCCGTGGAAGACGAGCGCCAGCAACGCCCTGATGTCGTCGAAGTCCTCGGCCCGGGGTACCAGTGCGTCGACCATCGCATGTGTGTAACCCATCGCCTTCCGAGTTGGCGACCGATTTGCCGGCTCGCTACCCTCTTTGCCGGCTCGCTACCCTCGGTACCGTGCCCGTCGGTCGAGGGGGAGGACAACAGATGGCGGACCAGACACAGCCGTGGGCCGAGCGCACCGTGGAGGTGCCGCCGCAGCCGGGTGTCGGGGTGGTGCCACCACAGCGGGACGGGTTCCGGCGTGGCGTGGCCTCCGTGGGCCAGCCACGGACACCCCGGACCGAGCAGTTCGCCACCGTCGACCAGACCGACTGGTCCGATGACTCCGCCCCACGCCGCCCGATGAGCTGGCACCTGGCGCGGTTGCGCCGGGGTGGCGAGTGGAGCGCGGCCGGCGGCCTCTTCGCCTTCGTCTGCTGGGGCATCTGGGCGATCTCCGGCCGGGGGGAGCTCGGCACCCCGCTGCTCACCTTCGTACTCAGCCTGCTCACCGCCGTCGGCCTCTTCGGGCTCGCCCGCCTGCTCGGCCGGCTGGTCCTGGAACGGCAGCTGGGCCGGGTACGCCGCACCGCCCGCGGCGCGCACCTGGCGACCGCGCTGTTCCTGGTCGGCGTGGGTGTCGCCTACCTGCAGCAGACCGAGTGGGTCGTGGCGGCCTGGAACTGGGTCACCGGCCACTGACCGTGGCCGCGGGCGGGTCGGCGTCCGGCCGCCCGCCCGCGCGCCCGGTCGCGGTACGCCGCGACGCCGGTCGTCACTCCACCAGGACGCCGGCCGCATTACCCGGCCGGACGCGGTTCATCCGTCGCCCGGTGGGCTGAGCCGCAGCGCGATCAGGCGGCGAAGCGGTACACCAGGAACTCCTTGGCCGCCCCGCAGACGATCACCTCGGTGTTCCACGAACACGACTCGCCGCGTACGCCCTTCAGCTCGCCGAGCGGGACCACGTTGCCGGAGCCCGTGCCCACGCCGGACACGCTCCGGTTGTCCGCACTGCTGTTCAGCCGGTCGGCGAAGAGCAGCAGGTTGCCGGCGTCCACCCGGGCGGCCACCCCGTCCTCCTCGTCGAGCACCTTCCGACCGTCCGGCGCGAACAGGGTGACCACCGGCTCCGGGTACGTCCGCCGGGCCAGCACCCGCTCGCCGACCGGCACGAGCTGCTCCATGCCCGGCACCGCCCAGTGCTGCACGTCCTTCCCCTCGGTGGCGGCCACCACCCGCGCGGTCTTCTCGTCGGCGTCGGCCACCTCCAGCAGGCAGGCCCGGTGCTCGCCGCACGGCACCAGCGCCTTGGCCCGGCGCCGGTCGTCCGGAAACCGGTAGAGCACGTTCGGCTTCGCCTTCGCCAGGCTGCCCAGGTCGTACCCGAGCAGCTGTTGGTCGTCCACCACGTACAGCCGGTCCTCGTGGGCGGCGACCAGGTCGTCCGGCCGGGCCACGTTGGTCTGGCGGCCCAGTTCCTTCCCGGTGGCGACGTCGATCAGCCGGACGGAGCGGTCGGCGTTGACCTGGACGAGTTGCCGGACCGGTGCCGCCTTCGGGTCGCGCGGCGTGCCGTCGAGGAACCCCGGTCCGGCGAGGCTCTCGTCGATGGTCACCGGGTAGACGCGGGTCCGCGAGCTGCCGTACTGGTCGGTCAGATCCGGGAGGAACCACCGCTCCTCGCCGGTGCGTAGGTCGAGGCCGCGCAGTTGCTTGCTGGTGCGGTCGGCGACGACCAGCACCTGGGCGCCGACGAAGAGCTCGTCGTCGCCGTGCACCGTGTGTTGCCACCGCCGCTTTCCGGAGGCGTCGAGCACCTCCAGCTGCCGAGGGTCGCTGCCCGACGCGTCCGCGAGGAGCGCCACCGCGCCGGGCAGCGCGAGGACGCCGGCCCAGCGCTTGGCGGGCTCGCCGCTCTCCTTGCGCCACAGCTCCGAGCCGGTGGCCGCCTCCACGGCGATCACCACCAGCCGGTCGTCGTCGCGCGGGTAGGCCAGGTAGGCCCGGTCGCCCACGGTCGCGGTGAACATGTCGCTCGGCCGCTCCGTACCCGCCGCCACCGGGATTCCCTTGCGGAACGGCTGGAAGTCCAGCTCCGGATGCCGGTCTCTGGTCAAGTAGAGGACGGCCGCCGTGGTCATCCCGGCGAGGGCCGCCACCGCGGCGAGCGAGATCCACAGCGCCCGTCGCCGCCGGCCGTCGCGAGCCGGCGCGGCCGGCGACCCCGGCATTCCCGACCCGGGTACGCCCGGTGGCCACCCCGCCGGCGCCGCCTGCGGTACGCCCGACCACGGCCCGGCCTGGCGCGGGATTCCAGCGGCCCCGTGGGGCTGGCCGCCTGCGCCATGTCCGGAACTGTCCGTCCCCACCGCACCTGCCGCGCCCACCGAGCCTGCCGCGTGTGTCGGGCCTGCCGCGTCAGCCGGGCCTGCTGGGTGCGTCAGGCCTGCCGCGTTGGCCGGGCCCGACGGGTGCGTCGGGCCTGCCGGGACGCCGGCGGGCAGGGTGCCGGCCGGGCCGAGGCCGGGCAGAGTGGCGGCCGGTCCGGAGCCGGGCAGGGTGCCGGCCGGGCCGAGGCCGGGCAGAGTGGCGGCCGGCCCGGAACCGGGCAGGGTGCCGGCCGGCCCGGGGCCGGGCAGGGTGGGAGCTGATCCGGCACCGGACACGGGCGCGGTGGTCAGCGCGCTGGCAGGCACGGTCACGGCCTGGGCCGGGTCGGCCGGCGGCGGTGCCGTCGCGGCGAGCGGCAGTGTGCCGGCTGGTCCGGCGGCCGTGGGGCGGCCCGGGTCGGTGGGCGGGGGAGTTCCCTCGGCGAGTGGCAGCGTGCCGGCCGGGCCGGCACCGGGCCGGGAAGCCGCGGGGCCAGCCTCCGGGGTGCCGGCCGGTCCGGACCCGACCCGTCCGGCGGGCGGGTCGAGGTGCGGTGCGCCCGGTGCCAGCGGCAGCGGGGGCGCCGCCGGACGATTCCGGGGCAGCGGCAGGTCGGTCAGCGCACCCTCGGCGACCGGCAGCTCCGGCTGCTCCAGCACGGTGGGCGCGATCCCCAGCTCGGCGTGGAGTAGCCGGGCCACCAGCGGCATCCGGGACGACCCGCCGACCAGGAACAGCCCGCTCAGCCGCTCCGGCGTCAGCCCGGCGGCGGCGACCACCCGCCGCGTCTCGGCGACCGCCCGGCGTAGCAGCGGCGCCGCCACCCGCTCCAGCTCGTCCCGGCTCAGCGGTACGGCCGCCTCGATCCCCGGCACCGCCACCGGCGCCACCATGCTGCGGGACAGCATCTCCTTCGCGCCCCGCACGTTCTCGGCGAACTGGAGCCGGTCCCGCCACTGGGTGGTGTTCGCCGGCTCGGCCAGCCGCGTCCACTCGGCCGGGTGCGTGGCTCTGATCCGCTCGGCGAGCAGCGCCAGCAGGGCGGCGTCGAGGTCGAGCCCGCCCAGGTCGTCCAGCCCGCCGCAGGAGGCGACGGTGAAGCCGGAGTCGCCCCACGGGTCGGCGCCCTCGTTGCGGACGATCGTGACGTCCAGCGTCCCGCCGCCGAAGTCGAAGACCCCCACGGACTCACCGACCGGCACCGGCCGGCGCAGCACCTCGGTGTAGTAGCGCGCGGCGGCCACCGGTTCGCGCAGCAGCCGGGTCCCCGGCGGGATGGGACCGGACATGGTGTGCTCGGCGGCCGTCGGCCAGCCGGCCAGCGCGAGTGCATCGGCGAGTACCTGCCGGCGCCTGGCGTCCCAGGTCGCCGGGCAGGTGACCACCGCGGGCGGAAGGAAGCCGACCGCGCCCACGGCCGCCTCGCCGACCGCGCGCAGGACCGCAGCCAGCAGCGCCGCCGGGGTGTGCCGCCGGCCGCCGAGCGTTACGTCCGGCTCGTCGACCCGGCGCTTCGGGTTCGGCTCGTACCGGTCCGGGGCGGCCTGGGCCAACCGCAGGGCGTCCCGCCCGACGTGCAGGCGGCCCTCGTCGTCGGCGTACACGCCGGAGGGGAGGATCGGCTGTCCGTCGACGAGTAACGGCCGGGTACGCCCGTCCGGCCAGCGCAGCACGGCCACCGTGTTCGAGGTGCCGAGATCGACGCCGAGGGCGAAACCGTCCTGCTGGCCTGACATCCGTCGCTACCTCCACCAGACGAGGGGATGTCCGGTCCCGCATCGTACGCAGCCCGCACCGCCCGATGATCTCCGGCGCGGGTGGATGCGGGCCGGTCGGCCTGTTTAACCGGCGCGAGACGGGGCATCCGCGGCCGGACGACGACGGGAGGCGTTGTGATGAGCAGAGTCGTCGAGCAGCCCACGCCACCGTTCCCCGGGCAGTCCCAGTCGAGGCCGGGGCTGGACGCCAGGATGGATCCTCGCCCCCGCAACCAGGCGACCGCACTGCGCGGGTCGGGAAAACTCACTGACAGCGCCGCGCTGATCACCGGCGGGGACAGCGGTATCGGCGCCGCCGTCGCGGTCCTGTTCGCCCGGGAAGGGGCGGACGTGGCCATCGTCTGCCTGCCCGCCGAACAGGAGGACGCGGACCACGTTCGTGACCTGGTGCAGCAGGAGGGCCGGCGTTGCCTGGTGCTGACCGGCGACGTGAAGGACTCCTCGTTCTGTGACGCGGCCGTGGATCGAACGCACCGTCGCGGAGTTCGGCAAGCTGGACATCCTCGTCAACAACGCCGCCGTCATGTTCCAGTACTCGTCGCTGGCGGACGTTTCGGACGAGGCTCTTGACGAGCTGTTCCACACGAATGTGTCGGGCTACTTCTACATGGCCCGCGCGGCGCTGCGGCACCTGCCGGCGGGTGGCAGCGTCATCAACTGCGGCTCGGTCGCCGGTTTCGAGGGCAACCCGTCGCTCATCGGGTACGCGGAGACCAACGGCGCGATTCACACCTTCACCAAGTCACTCGCGACGGAACTGATCGGGCGCGGTATCCGGGTGAACTGTGTGGCACCAGGGCCGGTGTGGACGCCGTTGAACGCCTCCAGCCGTACCCCCGAGCAGATGGCTGGATACGGCGACCAGATCGACGGCGTACCGCTGGGCCGGCCGGCGCAGCCCGAGGAGATCGCCCCCGCCTTCCTCTTCTTCGCCAGCAACGCCGACAGCAGCTACATCACCGGTGAGACGCTGGCCCTCTTCGGTGGCCGGGTCCTCGCCCGCTGAGCGAGCCGGCCCGGGGCGCCGGATGCCACCCCAGTGAGTGACGCCCGTCGGTCCCCGGCCTGGTGAGGAGAGCACGTGCTTGACCTGAACCCTCGCCTGCGTCCCGTGCACCGGCCCGATAACTACCTTCGCCTGGAGGACCTGGGTGTGATCGGGGACGGCGCCACCGTGGCGCTCGTCGGGGTCGACGGCTCGATTCCCTGGCTGTGCCTACCCCACTTCGACTCCGACCCGGTTCTCGCCGGCCTGCTCGACAACCAGCGAGGCGGGCACTTCACGGTCACCGTCCAGGACCTGCGCGAGGCGCGGCAGCACTACATCCCGGACACCGCGGTCCTGGTCACCGAGCTGCGCAGCGGTACCGGCCTGCTTCAGATCACCGATGCGATCGCGGTGCGCTCCGGCGCCGATCTCACCGACGACGCGCCGGCCGGCCGGGCGGAACTCGTCCGTTCGGCGCGCGTCCTCAACGGCACGGTCCGACTGGACGTCGACCTGCAGCCCCGCGACGGCGGCCTGACCCACTCCGCGTTCGACGGCCTCGAAATCCGACCCTCACGGCGACCGGACCTGCGACTACACCTGCGTGCCAGTCGTCCCCTGACCAGCCTGCCGGTCACCTTCGATCTGCAGGAGGGCGAACACGTCGACCTGATCCTCTCCTGGGGCCGGATCCACCGCCAGCACCGCTTCGACGCCGACGCCATGCTGGCGACGACGGCGGACGCGTGGCGTCGCTGGATGGCCCACTTCACCTACAGCGGCCCGCAGGAGCCCCTGGTACGTCGCTCGGCGATCACTCTCAAGCTGTGTGACGACTGGGTCAACGGCGCCATGGTGGCAGCGCCCACGTCCTCACTGCCCGCACCGATCGGCGGCGTTCGCAACTGGGACTACCGCTACGCATGGGTCCGCGATGCCGCCTTCACGGTGTTCGCCCTGCGCCGCATCGGGTTCGGAAGCGAAGCGGACGCGTTCCTCGGGTGGGTTCTCGACGCCTTCGAGCGCAGCGGGCAACCACGGATCATGTACACCCTCGGCGGCGGCCCCGTCCCCGACGAGGTCGAGGACCCCGGGCTGGAAGGCTATCGCGGCTCAGCCCCGGTCCACTGGGGCAACGGCGCGGCCGACCAGCGCCAGCACGACGTCTACGGAGAAGTGCTCGACTGCGCCGATCAATGGGTACGCGGCGGAGGGGAGCTTCAACCGGCGCTGTGGGCCCAACTGGGCGGGCTCGCCGATGCCGCCGAGTGGGCGTGGCGTGACCCGGATCAAGGGATCTGGGAGTTGCGGAACGACGGCCGGGTGTTCACCTACTCGGCCGGGATGTGCCAGGTGGCGCTGGATCGGGCGGCGGCGCTCGGCGACAGACTCGGCCTGCCCGGGCCGACAGCCCGGTGGCGTGCGGCGGCCACCGAGCTGACCCGATGCATCCTCGAACGGTCCTGGGACGAGAAGGCACAGACCCTCAGCGCTCATCTCGACGGCGGCGGCGTGCTCGACGCGAGCCTGCTGGCCCTACCCCTGCGGCAGGTGATTCCCGCCACCCATCCGCGGATGATCGCCACCACCGCCGCTGTCGCCGAACGGCTGTCCGCCGGAGACGGGCTGCTCTACCGCTACCTGCACGAGGAGGCGCCCGATGGGATCGCAGGCGACGAGGGCGCCTTCGTACTGTGCAGCTTCTGGTTGGTCGAGAACCTCATCCATCAGGGCCGCCTCGACCAGGCGCACGATCTGTACGCATCCTTGTGTGCGAGAACGAGCCCGCTCGGTCTGCTGTCCGAGCAGATCGACCCCGGAACAGGCGCGTTCATCGGCAACTTCCCCCAGGCGTTCAGCCACATCGGGATCATCGCCAGTGGGGTGAGCCTGGCCCGGGCCGCAGCCGACCCAACCGCATAGCCCGGCGGCGGGCGGTAGGCGAAACGGGCTCGGGCGGCATCGCAAAGAAGGCGACGCCGGGCCGCTTTTGCACTTCCTCCGTGTTCGGACGTTTCGGGCTGAAGAATGAGTCGGTGATCGATGGTAGGGCCCGTGGCCGGCGGGCCGGACGTGGCCGACGGAATCGGCAATCCCCTGGTCAGAAGGTGGTAAGGGCGGGGAGCGCCGCAGGAGAGAGCCGCCGGGCGAACTTCCTGGAGTTGTTCTTTGACCTGGTGCTGGTCTTCGCCCTGTCGGGAGTCGTCTCGCGGGTCGTGCCGGATATGTCCGCCGACATCGCCGCCCGGCAGTGGGCGGGGCTGCTGTATGTCCTCGTGCTGGTCCTGCCGATGATGTGGCTGTGGACTACGACTGCCCACATCACGAGCCGCTTCGACCCACGCAGGCCAGCCGTCCAGGCGATGGTGTTGCTCACCGCACTCGGCGTGGTGTTCATGGCGTCGTCGCTGCCGTACGCGTTCGTCGAACGCGGCTACGCGTTTGCCGTCCCGTACGTGCTCCTTCAGGTGGGACGACCGTTGGTCCTGATCTGGCTCCTGCTGGATCGTGCGCAACGAGCCCTCTACGCGAGGTCGGCGATCTGGTTCACAGTATCGGCTGCGCCGTGGCTGGCAGGCATCCTGGTTCAGGGCGGAGCCCGGGTAGGTATGTGGGCGCTGGCCATCACGATCGACGTCGTGTCGGCCCGTTTCTCCTGGCCAGTGCCCGGCCTGAGCCGGCAGTTGGACAGCGCCTGGGAGCCCACCAAGATCCACCACCTCGCCGACCGGTACGAGCAACTCCTGCTGATCGCACTCGGCGAGAGCGTGCTGTCACTGGGAATGACCTACACCAACACGCCGGTGTCAGGGGCCACGACGCTGGCTCTGCTGGTCGGCTTCGCCACCACCGTGCTCCTGTGGCGGATCTACTACTACCGGGCGGGGCAGGTGCTCCCCGAAGCCGTCGACGTAGCCGGAGACCAGGTCAGAGCCGGCCGGGACGTCGGACGCGCCCATGTGCTGATGGTCCTGGGCATCGTGCTCGTATCGGCAGGCTACGAAATCGTCGTGACCCACCCGGGCGGCCATGTGCGCGCAGCCTGGCTGGCCGCAACCCTCGGCGGGCCGATTGTCTTCGTCATCGGCCGGATCGGGCTGGAACGGGTGGTCTTCAACCGGATCTCCCGGCGCAGACTCATCGGCATCGCGGCCTTGGTGGCCTTGGCACTGCCGCTCGCCTTCACCACACCGTTGGCCGCGGCGGCGGGCGCCGTCGCGGTACTCGTCGGTATGGCCCTGGCCGACGCCCGGCATGCCTGGGGTCTTCCACCGGAAGCCCCGTCGCCAGCCACCACCCGGCCGAAGAGAACCTGACCACGCAGCGCCACTGGCATCGGCCAGCCCAGCACAGTTGCCTGACGCCCCCGGGTACGTGAATGTATCGATCGCTCAGGGCAGGTGGATTCGTGGCCCAGGAAGGACGAAGACCGTCGTCCCGAAATGCCCGGAACGCCTGCTCGTGGAAGGGGTGTGGGTCACAGCTCGTGCCCGTTCGGGGTACCGGCTACTGGCACGTGGCTGGCATGTCGCGATCTGATCCGTCAGCCTGGCCGACCCGGAGCGCCACTACGGCCCCCACTACCTCAGCTCGTTGTACCGAGGGTAGGGACGGCCGCCCGCCAAGCTGAGCCGGGCCACCCCCTTCCCGGCGCTGATCGCGACGCACGTCTCCCGGGTGTCGAGAAGCCAGCCGACCGGGCGGCAACTCCGCCCACCGTCGGGGGGCGGCCAGCCCTGCCCTACCAGGTGGTCCCACATTCGTTGGGCGACCTGGTCGGCCGGCTCGACCGGCCGGCCGACGAGCCGGTAGGAGACGGCGCAACGACCGGTGCCGCACTCCGAGTCGCTGCCCGTGCCCCCGAATGGCAAGCCCGCCCGGCAACCGGCCCAGCTCCTGTACCGACGGTACGAACCCATCGTCGTTGAAGTCTCATGCAGCTGCGGGGAAGCAGCCGAAGGCGACGACCAGCGCCAGACCGATCCCGATCCGGTACGGCCAGCGCCAGCCCGCCCGGTCGTCGCCGCTGTCGCTGAGCCTGCGCGCTGCACCACCCGTGCGACAAGCAGCGTGACAGCGACCCCGAGGAACAGCAGCAGGCGCGCCTCCACCGCCGCCCGGGGCTGGACGGCGGCGAGGGTGAGCGAGGCCGCCGCGACCAGGGTCAGCACCACCAACACCACGCCGGTGAACCACCGCAGCCGGGCGACGGTCAACCACACGAGGAACGCCACCATGGTGACGACGGACGCGAAGAGCACGGACTGATGATCGATTGTCGATGGCTCGGCGGGCTACCCCGTCATGTCGTCATCGACCTGATGTCGGGACGATTCGCCCACCGACGGTTGGCGGGAGTCCCCCCGCGCGGTTGCGGGGCCGGCACCGGGCCTGGGGGTTAGAAGAAGATCGCGGATGGCTGGTCGGGTTGAATATCCCTGGCCAGGCCGTCCGTTGTCGTCCGTTGGTGCCGGCGGTTGGCGGCGGTCTTGGCTGTATCGATGGCTGTACAGTTGATCTATGACAGCAGCCGAGGAAGGGAACGCGGGACGCTTCCGCGATCCGAAGTCCTGGCTGCGCGGCTTGTCTGCTGGCGAGATCTTCGTCCGTTGCCCACGCTGTGCCGGCCGGGCTTCGGTCCGTCCTGACCCTGAATCGGCCGACAGTTCCCGGCATGATTTCTGGCTTCGTCGTCGGCTCAGTTGCCTGGGGTGCGCGTATACGGATCTCTGGGAGGCTCCTCGCCTCGCAAACAACGCGCGGGCATTGCCTGAGTTCTCGGGTCCGAACGACCCGTACTTCGGCCTACCCCTCTGGCTTTCGATCGAGTGCCGTGGGCGAGTGCTCTGGGCATACAACGCCGAGCACCTGGACCTGCTGGAGGCGTACGTGTCCGCTCGGTTGCGGGAACGCGGCCAGTACATGGGAAGCCAGACCCTGGTTGAGCGCTTGCCCGCGTGGATCAAGGATGGCAAGCACCGTGCCGAAGTGCTGGACGCAATAGGGCAGCTTCGGGCGCTTCTTGTCTGACCGCCGGCAAACCGGCCGAAGTTGCAACAGCGATGGCGCGGGCGGGATCTCTGGGGAGGGCCGGGGTTCGGGGCAGAGCCCCGAGGTCTTCCAGGTCGCGTCCGCAGGCGTCCGGCAACGGCTGCACGCTTGGAACTTCGTTTATGACTGTGCTAGTTAGCGTGCTGCCGTCCGGCGGCGTTGCTGTCAACGTTGCTGTCGTCCAGCTCCGTTCGCTCCGGCGGCTCCCACCTGTGGGTCCCCGGTGGGCGATGCTATCGAGCTTCTCAGGGCCGCCCTCAAGGTCAACTATCGGGTGTGTCAGAGCCGTCTAGTGGTGAACAGGGTGGTCCCGTAGACCGGGTGCACTTCCTTCCGCTCGGTCTCGGTGAACCCGACCTTGGCTAGTACCCGGCGAGAAGCGGTGTTCCAGTCCCAGACGGTGGCCCACAGACGTTCGTACCCGGACGATCTCGCCCAGTCCAGAACCGCCAACGAGGCCTCGGTTGCGTATCCCTGACGCCAGACTCGGCGTAGCAGCTCGAACGCCAGTTCCGGTTCCCCTTCCGATCCTCGTCCGCTGTCGACCAGCCCGCAGTACCCGATGACGTCACGAGTGGCCTTCCGCTCGACCGCCAGCAACCCGATCGACCACAGCTGGTTGGTGCGGATCGAATCCTCGAGCTCTGCGACCGTAGGGTGTCCATCCGCGTCGATTCGGCGGTGCGGCGGCACTCGTGGATCACGTTCGGTCCACAGCTCACGCTGGACGACAGCCTCGGCTACCCGCCAAGGTCTGAGCAGCAGGCGACCCGTTTCGAGTACAACCTCGCGGCCCGGAGTCGCTTCAGCTGCCATGACAGCAACTCTCTCACGGGCGAACGCACGGTCATGCCGCGGTTCCTCGTCGACGAGCTGGCGGCGTCCGCGTCGGCCGTAGGGGCTGACCCGTGCCGGGGCGCCCAGGTCAGGTCGTCGTCGGCGGGCACCTCAATGTCCCGCCAGTGCGACAGCGGCAGCGGCCGGATGGCGACGTTGGTCGGGCCGAATGCGGTCCAGAGGTGGTTGGCGTCGGCTCCGAGTTGGCTGGCGGCGTGGTCGGCTGCGGCGAGGAAGGCGCGGGTGGTGCCGGCGTCGTTGGAGCGTGCGGCGGCCATCGAGCCGGACAGGAACAGGGTGCCGTAGACGGAGAGCAGCGCTGGCGTGGCGTGCTTCAGGTGGGGCTCAAGGTGGCCGGCGGCGTCCTCGGTGAGGCGTACGGCTTCGGCGTAGCGGCCGGTGGCGTGCAGGGCGTGGCCGACCGAGCGGAACAGGGAGCCGGTGACGACGGGGTCGCCGGTGGGTCGGACGGCGGTGAGGCCGCGGTCGGCGGCGATCCAGGCGAGGTCGGCTTGCCCGAGCTTGGTGAGCTGGGTCGCGGCCAGTTGGTATGCCAGGCCGAGCAGCCGCCGGGCCTGGTCCTGGTCCTCGCCGTCGTAGTGGTCGGCGGCGGCCTGGCCGGCGGTATCCGGTCGGGGCTGGTCGAGCTGTGGGCGTTCGACCCGAAGGGCGGGATGGAGCTGGCGGCCGGGGTGCCGCTGTTCGCCCGGTTCGCCTACGAGGACCCGGACGGCATGGCCGGCGTCCTGGAAGAGGCCGTCAAGAGGATGCGGCTGAGGGCGGCCTGGCTGCGCGGAGTCACCCGCCAGCATGTGCCGACGGTGGAGGAGCCGCTGATCGTCCTGGTGGTCGACGAGCTGGCGGCGCTGACGGCGTACATCACGGATCGGAAGGTCCGCGATCGGATCAAGGAATCCCTCGGGCTCCTGTTGTCGCAGGGCCGGGCGGTCGGGGTGCACGTGGTCGCGGCGTTGCAGGACCCGCGTAAGGACGTGCTGCCGTTCCGGGACCTGTTTCCGACCCGGATCGGGCTGCGGCTGAATCAAAGACGCCTGAGACGAGAACGGCCCAGGTTCGGCGATCAGGTCGCTGACCTGGGCCGGAAGCGGTGGAGCGGGCGACGGGAATCGAACCCGCACCGTCAGTTTGGAAGGACGAAGATCACGACCACGAAGGACCTGATGGGGCAGGCCAGCCCGCAGGGACGTGGGGACCGTTCGTGCCCGCTGGTGACCGTCGGGGGTACGGGCTACTGGCACGTGGATGGCACGGATGACCTACGCATTGCGAGATCAAGTTGCCCACCACGGCCTACCTGCCCCAACCCTGTCTGGCCTGCGGAAACCCCTCTCGACATCTCTCAGCGCCAGCCGCCGGGGCTCGACCTCTTGAGGACTAAATGAGGACTCAGACGCCCGCGCCCCCGCCGTAGGGACTGGCCCAGGCCGGGCCGCCAGGTCAGTCGTCGTCGGCGGGCACCTCAATGTCCCGCCAGTGCAGATGGTTCATGACCATGCCCAGCAGGACGACAGCACGCCAGATGCCGATCGCACCACCCACGGCGGCGATGGTGAGCGGGATCGCCCAATACACGCCGTGCATCGCCGGGTAAAGGCCGGCGGCGACTGCGACCAGGCCGCCAGCCCATCCGATGCCGGTCGAGATGGGCTTGGTCGCGGCGGTGCGGGGCATGACGGTCTCCTCACAAGCAAGCGGACGTGTCGAACAGACACGGTAGGCGCTCGACGCGAGGCCGGTCACGGACGGAGGCAACGACTTGGCGTGAGGATGGGGGTGGCTGATTCCGCTGTCTGGGTGCGTCGTGGATCCCTGCCTTGCAAAGATCAAGACGCTTGTCGGGCGACGTCGGCCACTGCGGCTGAGCTGCTCGTCCCGTCGGCTCGCGTCCACGTATGACCGGCTCGGTCTGCTGGCTTGGCTGTACGGATGGCTGTACAGCCACGCGGCTGGGTCTGACATGATCACGACGTGCCCGACCCCGAGCCCGCCGACGGCAGTCAACCACCGAAGTCTGCGCCGACGGCGCGCAACGAACTGCTCACGCTACTCGTGCTGCTGGTTGCTTCGGCCGTTCTGCTGGCGCTGTGCTTCGGCTGTGCCGTCCTCTGGCTGTACTACTAACTGGCCGTCCGTGAGCTGGCCCGGAGCGTCAGTTTGGAAGAGCGCGCTCTACCGGTCGTGATGCCCGAAACGCCTGCTGCTGGCGGGCTACCCGCTTACCACTCGTGCCCGCTCGTGACCGCTGAAACGCGTGGATACTGGCCCGTGGATGGCCCGCCAACCAACCTCACACGCGCCCCAGGCTGCCGTGCGGACTACCCTGACCGCCGTGACGACAATCGAGCAGCTTGAACGGGACGTGTGGCCGGCCCCCGACCCGGACGACACGTTTCTCGTAAGACGTTGCACGGAGCTGCGACGCAAGCCGTTGGCTGAGTTCACCGTCGAAGATCTGCGCATCATGCTCGGGCAAGAGATCGGCGTGCCGGCCCTGCTGCCTCTGGCGATCCAAGTCCTGCTCCGCGATCCCATGGCAGAGGGTGACTACTATCCGGGCGACCTGCTCCGCAATGTGCTGCGGCTGCCCGACTCAGCCTGGTCAAACCTACGAGCGGACCGCAAGCGATTGGCGTCGGTGCTGGCCAAGCTCGTTGCTGGCCCCCCGTTCTCCGACCCTGGCCTTAGGCCTCGTGACCCGTACCGAGAACTTCGTGACGTCATCCTGCGGTTCCTTGGGCGATGAGAGCGGATCTCCTCGTCGGGCAGTCGTAGACCGTCCAGCCTCCCCGGACGGGGACAAGGTGGAGCGCCCTACCGGACGAACGACCTTGGCCCCGTCCGGGGAGGCTGGTAGCCCTTGTGGTGCCCGGCGAGGTGATCCGCGGCGGCATCTCTGAGGAGGGTCGGGGTTCGGGGCGGAGCCCTGAGGTCTTCTGATCGTGTCGTCCCCAAGAGTGGCCGGCCGGCCCGGCCGATGCCGGCCGGAGGTCGCCAGCAGGCCGGGGCCGGGCCGGCGCGGCCCGCTTTGCGGGCCGCCTTGATCCTCATGAGAACGTTTCGGCAGTGGCGTCGCTTGCAGGGCCCAGCCGGCGTCTCGCTTACAAGCTCTGCGAAGGCCGTCCGGGGTCGTCCGTCCGCGTTCGTGACCTCGGACGATCGTCCGCACGCCTCCGCCGACGGGCGTCCTTGTCCGGGCCGGTTGCTGTCGATGGCCACTCGCCACGCCGAAGCGGCAGCAGCCGATCCACGACGGACGCAAGCGGCTTGATCTAACTTACACCAATGCCGCTCGGCATGGTTTTTTCAGTGGCTTAGTATGCACTATCCGTCCGCTAACATTATGATCGAGTGCAAGAACTACAATCGCCCAATCGACAATCCCGCCTTTGATCAGCTTCAAGGAAGGTTTTCCCCCTCTCGCGGAACAGTCGGATTGCTGGTCTATCGCGGGTATTCAGACAAGGAGAAAATCTGGAAATCCTGCCTCGACACGGCTCACGATCGTCGTGGGTACATCATTCCTCTCGACGATGACGACCTCAAAATTCTGGTGCAGGAGATTTCTGCTCCCCCGTCAGGCGAAGCGTTTGGCTATCTGCATCAGCTTTTCAATCGGTTGACGGACAATTAGTCGATCTCGAGGGGAAATCACCATCCCGTCTGCCGTCGACCCGCCCTCCTGGGGAGCGGGCCGCCGCCCGGCCCGCCACGTCAAGACGACCTTGGCACGTACGGACGCTGGCGGGTCGGGCGGTGGTCTGCTCGGCTCGCCCCGGGGCGCCGGCTGGCGGGATGGCCCGCGCAACCACCCACGGACCGCAACCCGCCGACGGGTTGCACCCACCTCGGAGCCCGAGCGCCCCCGCCGGAGGCGCAGTAACCGCAACCCCTCGACCGCCGCCAGCTCGCCGACGCGGCCGGCGTGCGCTCCCCTACGCCGCGCGGGCTCGGGGCCGCGCGGCCCGGCCGGCTGCCGGCCCACCACACCACTCGTCAACGGCCTGTCGTTCTGCGGCGGCCCTCCGGGCTTCCCGCTGTCCAGCGCCAGCCGCCGGGCGTCAGGCGTGACGGCCGCAGAGCGACAGCGGCAGCGGCCGGCGCGCGCCCTGGCGGCGGCGCGTGCGGCCCGTTCAGGGCCGCCTTGAACGTGTATCGAAGCTCTGAACTAGGTGGCGGTGCCGTGCTCTGCATACATGGCTTTGCCGTTGCTGCGCGCTGCTATCGCTGTGCGGATTCTGCGAGCCAGCCGCGCCGGGCCATGGTGTTCCAGGGCGTCGGGGGCCACATAGCGCCATTCGGTGAGTTCCCCGTCCACGAAGCGGATGGCGCGTTCCTGCTCGGCGGTGAGAGATCCGGCGTCGAACACGAAGAGCAGCTTGTCGCCCTCGTGCTCCGCGGGTGCCCAGTCGACGACCAGCATGGGGCCAACCGTGGTTACGAGGCCAAGCTCCTCTTCAATCTCACGTACGCACGCTGCGCGTGGTGACTCGCCGGGTTCGACGTAGCCGCCGGGGATGTCCCAGTGCTTCTTGTAGCTGGGGCGTACGAGGAGCACGTGGCCTTCGTCGTTGAAGAAGAGGGCGCCGGCGGCGACGCGTGGGGTTGCCATGGGTGGCATCTCGTTGGCCGTCACCAGGGCAGCGTAGATGGGCTGGGTTCAGTCGAGCACCTTGAGCCGGCGGGCCAGGCCGACCAGATCAGCCGAGGGCTTGCCGCGCTGCCGACGTATCCAGGTCAGGACGAGCTGCCGGCTGAGGAAGTGGTGTCGCACCTGTTCGGGTGCCATCTGCTCGGCGTCGAGCAGCACGGCCTGGGCGTCGTCTACCCGGTTCCACGAGCTGTAGGCGCGGGCGACTTCGAGGGCATGCCGTACGCGGCGTTCCATCGGTAGGCCGGCGGTGTCGACGCGCGGGCCGAGGTCGATGGCGACCTGGACATCGCCCAGTTCGGCGGCGGTGGCGACGCGGTGGATGGCGACGTTGGTCGGGCCGAATGCGGTCCAGAGGTGGTTGGCGTCGGCTCCGAGCAGGCTGGCGGCGTGGTCGGCTGCGGCGAGGAAGGCGCGGGTGGTGCCGGCGTCGTTGGAGCGTGCGGCGGCCATCGAGCCGGACAGGAACAGGGTGCCGTAGACGGAGAGCAGCGCTGGCGTGGCGTGCTTCAGGTGGGGCTCAAGGTAGCCGGCGGCGTCCTCGGTGAGGCGTACGGCTTCGGCGTAGCGGCCGGTGGCGTGCAGGGCGTGGCCGACCGAGCGGAACAGGGAGCCGGTGACGACGGGGTCGCCGGTGGGTCGGACGGCGGTGAGGCCGCGGTCGGCGGCGATCCAGGCGAGGTCGGCTTGCCCGAGCTTGGTGAGCTGGGTCGCGGCCAGTTGGTATGCCAGGCCGAGCAGCCGCCGGGCCTGGTCCTGTTCCTCACCGTCGTAGTGGTCGGCGGCGGCCTGGGCGCGGTCGAGCAGGTCGGGTAGCCGGCCGGTGACGAATCCGAAGCGCGAGTCCTGGTAGGCGTCCCAGAGAGCACCTACCTCCTTCTTGAGCACAGCGACGGCCGGCGGCTGAGCGTCGATGGCACCGCCGAACGGGGCAATGGCGCGGTAGTTCATCAGGGCGGCGCGCAGGGCGGGCACGGTCTCGGTGCCGCTGTCGCCGGTCCAGTCGAGCAGTGAGGGCTCGCCGAGAAGGTCGCCGAGGGACACGTCCAGGACTTCGGCGAGCGACTTGATGACGGAGAGCCGGTCCAGCTCGATCCGGTTGTTCTCGACCTTGCCCAGCCAGTCGGCGGTACGGCCGATGAGCCCGGCTAGGACTTCCTGCGACAGGCCGCGCCGTCTGCGGTACCAGGCGACGCGCTCGCCGATGGTCAGGGTGTTGGTGGTCCCGCGCACCGATTCACTGTCTCCCCTCGGTCGATTGCGACCCCGGAAGGATTTTCCGGGTTGCTGGGCGGTTTGTGCCACAGCCTGTGTCCATGACGGGGCTGAACGTATCGACCAACTGTCAATCCTGCTCCGGTGCGGGATGGAAGTACACCCTTGCCCGGACCGACATCCGGGCGATGGGGCGGGGTTCGGAGCGGACTCGATCCCTGGCCCGGCGGTCCTGCCTGGACTGTGCGGGCTCCGGTCGCTCGGCGACCTGCTGAGGCTGGCCCGGGGTGGGTGCTGGCGTGGGGCCGCGACCCGAACGACGGCCCCTGATTGGCCCGCCCTCCCCGGCGCCCCACAAAACGGCATGCCGGCGGCCGGGTGTTCCGGTGCCCGGCGACCTGGTGCTGATCGACGGCCGGGCCTCGGTGCAGTTCGACGGTGACCGTGCCCTGTGGCTGCGGGTGGCCTCGGTCTGCGACAAGCCGACGTATGACGGCTGGGTGTGGCTCGCCGGTTACTCGATCGACCCGGACAGCGGCAAGGCGTTTGCCCGGCGGGAGGTCTTCGTGCGGATCGCCGGGCTCCAGATTCAGCCAGGCACAACCGACAGCGCGCCGAACACGGCGCTGGTGTGGAGGAGGCGCGGTGTTTGACGTTCGGGTACAGCTCGGCGCGGTGCTGCGGATTGACGCAGCCGACCGCTACCAGCCCTCTGACGGTCCGGTCACGTTGTGGGTGACCGGGGTGCGGCTGGTGGTCAACCGTCCGGAACGTGAGCAGTGGATCTGGGTTGAGGGGATCAAGCTGAGCCAGGGCGGCTGCCGGGGGCCGCAGGCGCAGATTCTGGTACGGGCGAGCCTGTTGCCGCCGTTTGGGCCGGCCCGATGACCACGTACCTGTCGGTCGCCGCACGCGACCAGCTCCGCGCGGCGCAGGCGCAGCTTGACCAGCACACGCCGTCAAGCGCCGACGGGCGCTGCGCGGGGTGCGGTGAGGCAGGCCCGTGCCCGCAACGGCGGGCGGCCCTGCGGGCGTTCGGCCGATACGGCTGCCTACCCCGCCGATGGCCCGGCGCGACCCGGCCAGAGCTGGTGCGCGCTCCTTCGTTCTGGTCGGGATGGCTGGCCGCAGCGGTCGAGCGTGTGACGCCGAACGGCTGACCTGACTTGTTCTGTCATGCAAACAACTCATAAGCTGCTGTGATTCATGCAGCGTTCATAGGTGGGGTGGCCCGCGATGGCGTACGAGATTCCGACGCCGAAATACCTGCGCGTGTTGAACACGCTGCGGAAGCGCATCGAGGATGGCGACTACGCGCCCGGCGCGGCACTGCCGTCAGAGAGCCAACTTTGCACGGAGTTCGGGGTGTCCCGGCCGACCGTGCTCAAGGCGCTGGGCATCCTCAAGCAGGACGGCTGGATCGAGTCGCAGCAGGGCAAGGGCAGCTTCGTACGCGGCCGGCCCGCTTCCGGCCGTACCTCGCCCGGCTACGCCCGCGACGCCGTCGCGCTAGACGAGACCGGAGAGACGGAGATCTTGCACGTCGGCCCGGTGCTCGCCTCTCCGCGGATCGCGGCCGAGTTGAGAATCCCCGAGGGCACGCCGGTCTACGAGCGGCGCCGCCGAACCATCTCGGAGGTCGGGCCGGTGGACCTGATCGCCACGTTCGTGCCGGTGGACATCGCGGTCGGCACTGACATCACCAAGCCAGACCCGATCCCGGGCGGGCTGCTCGACCTCATCGCGCGTCACAAGGGCCTACGCGCCGACTACGCCACCGAGCGAATGACCGCCCGCCGAGTGAGTCAGGACGAGGCTGAGGCCCTGGAGGTGCCGGCCGACGAGTCGGTGATGAGCGTCGTCATCACCGTGCACCAGGCGTCCGGCGAACCGATCCTGTCGTCGGTCCTGGTGATGCCCGGCAGTCGCCACGAAATCGAGGACACCTACGCCCTGTCCTGATCAACTCCACTCGTCGCCGTAGAAGTCCTCGTCATCGTCGGCTGGTGGCAGCGGCGACTGCCACCAGAGGTCAATGAGGAACTTCTCGGCGTCAACACGCCTGTTCCGGTGGACCCGGACGCCGTAGACTCCAGCTCCTTGCGGAAGCGTGATCTCTGCCGCCGCTCCGGCAGTGATCTGCTCAACGAGTAGTTCTCCGGTAGGGCAGTGCAACTGAAGCTGTCGACACCCGTCCCATGAGCCGCCATCTGGTTCGGGCTCGCCGGCCCATATCCGTAGCTCAAGCCCTGCCCTGAGCGGGTCCGAGAGTGCTCGCACGGTGAGTTGGTACGTAGATGCGCCGGCTACTTGATCCTGGGAATCTCTGTACGACTCGCCGTCGTCGCCGGCATCGCACCACGCGTCCCGTAGACCGAACTGGCCGTAGAGGATGGCGACGTCAGCTTCGTGCCGAGCGAGAAGGTTCATAGCCTCGGAGGCTGCCATCACCTTCTGACACTCCTATGTGAAGCGATTTCATCGAACTCTTGCCTGTGTTTACAAGCTGACGTAGCTTGTTAGCTCAACCGGTTGTCAGGTAGGCGACTGGTGAGGCTAGGAGGCTGTCCAAAGTGGTTCCGATGACGTTGAAGGTTCCGGTCCCGTCCGAGTACGTCTTCCCCGCCGGGGCGCTGTGCCTCGGGGTGTCGCCGCAGATCGACTTTGAGCGGCGGGGCGAGGCCGACAACCAGGCGCGGGACAAGGAGACCGGCGAGCGGGTCTGGGTGGTGCGGGTGATGGACCTGGACCCGGAGGCCGGGAAGTTCGGCCGGTCGACCGAGGTGAAGGTGAAGGTGGTCGCGGCGCAGCAGCCGGTGCCGCCGTCGTCGACGGTGCCGGGCTACCCGCCGGCGGTGGAGTTTGAGGGCCTGACCCTGACTCCGTACGTGGATTCGCAGCGGTGCAAGCCGGGCCGCTCGTCGGGGGAGTGCCGGTCCCGGATGGCGTATTCGCTGCGGGCTACCGCGATCCGCCCGGCCTCGTCGGTGCCGGGGTCGGTGGCCGCCTGACCACTGCCGTTGCGCGCGGGGCGGGTCGTTTCCCCGCCAAGAGTCCCGGCCCGTCCCGCGCTCTCCCATCCCTCACGTGTGAAGGAGGGCGTGATGCCCACCGTAGTTCCCCGTTCCGTCATGTCCTCGCATCGCCGCCGCTGCTCGTCGGGGTGGTGGTCCTGATGTCTCGTACTCGTCTCGTCGGTCTGCGGCACGCCTACCGCGAGGTGGAGGCGGCCGTCCGGTCGGCGTTGCGGTTGGCACCGGCTTCGGCGCGGGTGTACGCCATCCGCTGCCCCCGGTGCCGCCGCTGGGTGAAGCCGCGCCGGTTCGACATGCGCCGCATGTCCTGCCGCTCGTGTATTTCGACCCTGGGCCGTCCGCACCGGGGCGGTGACCTGTGCCTCTGATCAACATCATTCCCGGGGAGAAGATCCCCGTGGCGCCGATGAACGTGCGCCTTCCGGCGTGGCGGATCCCGGGCTGGCTGCTGGTGTTCTGGTGGCTGGCCCGGGGCCTGTTCCGCCTCACGGTGCTGGCGGTGCGGTACTGGTGGCTCACCGCTCCGGCCGTGTTTGCCCTGTGGCTGCGTGCCGAGTACGGGGGCCTGGTCCTGGTCGGCGTGGTCCTAGCGGTGGTGGCCGGCTGCGCCGGGTGGTGGCGGTGGCATCCGTCGTCGTGGCTGCGGTTCGGCTGGTACCCGCTCGTCAGCCGGGTGCGGGCGCTCGTCGTGTACCGGCGACGGTGGGCGTCGGTGATGGCCACGTGTGGGCTGGCGACGGCGTTCGCGGGCGACCGATACGTGCCACAGCTCCTCAAGGTGCGCTGTGACCGGTACGGCGATGAGCTGACGGTGCGGATGCTGCCGGGGCAGATCCCGGACGACTGGGGGCAGGCCGCGGAACGCCTCGCGTACGCCTTCCGCCTCCAGCAGGGCCAGGCACGTTCGACGGGCCGGCCGGATCGGGTGGTCGTCCGGTTCATGCGCCGTGACCCCCTCGCCGGTGTCGTGGCGCCGCTGCCGGTGGCCGAGGTGCCGGACCTGGGCGGGCTACCTCTCGGCGTGCGCGAGGACGGGCAGGCGTACCGGCTGCGGTTGGCCGGCTCGCATGTGCTGATTGCGGGGGCGACGAACTCCGGCAAGGGATCGGTGCTGTGGTCGCTGATTCGCTCCCTGGCCGGCGGTATCCGGTCGGGCCTGGTCGAGCTGTGGGCGTTCGACCCGAAGGGCGGGATGGAGCTGGCGGCCGGGGTGCCGCTGTTCGCCCGGTTCGTGTACGACGACCCGGATGGCATGGCCGGCGTCCTGGAAGAGGCCGTCAAGAGGATGCGGCTGAGGGCGGCCCGGCTGCGCGGGGTCACCCGCCAGCATGTGCCGACGGTGGAGGAGCCGTTGATCGTCCTGGTGGTCGACGAGCTGGCGGCGCTGACGGCGTACATCACGGATCGGAAGGTCCGCGATCGGATCAAGGAATCCCTCGGGCTCCTGCTGTCCCAGGGCCGGGCGGTCGGGGTGCATGTGGTCGCGGCGTTGCAGGACCCGCGTAAGGACGTGCTGCCGTTCCGGGACCTGTTCCCGACCCGGATCGGTCTGCGGCTGACCGAGGCCGAGCAGGTGGACATGGTCCTCGGCGACGGAGCCCGCGAGCGGGGCGCACTGTGCGACCGCATCTCGGAGTCGTCGCCCGGCATCGGGTTCGTCGTCCTCGACGGCGTCCGCGAACCGGTGCGGGTGCGGTTCTCCTACCTGACCGACGACGACATCCGCCAGCTCGGCCGCGACTTCCGCCGGCTGTGCGACATCGACGCTCGCGACGAGCAGGAGGTGACGCGGTGAAGACGAACGCGGACCGGGTGGAGGGCGTGGTCCTGGTGCTCATCGTCGTCATCGTCGGCGGTCTGGCCGGCGCGGCGTCGTTTACCCACGTCCACGACTGGACCATGGTCAACTCGCCGGCCGGTACGGGTGACTGGTTCGGCTGGGCCAACGCCGCCATCTCCGAACTGCTGCCCCTGGCGGCGCTGCTGACCATCCGACGGCGTCGCCGCACCGGCGGCCCGATCGGCTACCCGATGTTCCTGCTCCTCTGCGCCGTTGCCCTGTCCCTGGCCGCGCAGCTCGCCGTCGCCAAACCCAGCCTGTCCGGGTGGCTGCTGTCCGCCGTGCCGGCGCTGGCATTCCTGGGCCTATCCAAGCTCGTCTTCTCTGCCACCCCGGCACCGGCATCCGTTGACGAGCCGGCCGGCGAGGGCGGCCGGGCCGAAGTGCCCGCCGACTCCTCTGATGGCCGAGCGGCCTCAGACGGCACCGACGAGGGCCAGGCGGTGACGGACATCCCGGATGCCACCGACGAGCAGCCTCGACCGGCGGTGCTTCGTCCGGTCCCGGCCGTGCCGGTGGAGCGGCGGCCCGTCCTGGTGCCCGTGCCAGCGGCGGCGTTCATGCCCCGCAACGGCACCCCGCACAGCGTGGAGCGTGACCGGTGAGCCAACTTGACCTGATCCCTTCCGCGATTCCGGCCGCCGAGCAGCCGCGGCCGGGGTCGCGGGCGGACCGGATGCGCAAGCCTCTCGCAAAGGACGCGCTCAAGCAGCTCGCCGAGCAAAACGGCGTCTGCGTCCGCCCCCTCGCTCTGCGTCGCACCGACACCGCCACCGGTCTCACCGAGGTCGTCGAGGTGCCCTGCGGGGCGACCCTGGCGGCAAAGTGCAAGCCCTGCGCCGAGCGGGGCCGGCGGCTGCGTATCCAGCAGATCCGGGAGGGCTGGCACCTCGCCGACGAGCCAGCCGTCCGTCCCGACAAGCCGGGTGAGGATGTGCTTGCCCTCGTCCGGGTGCGGGCGCATCTGGAGTTCGAACGGGAAGCGGTGCAGTACCAGCCGATGACTCCCGACGAGCGGGCAGCGCATCTGGCCGAGATCGACGTCGCGATCGCCGAGCTGGACGAAGCCCTCGCCGAAACCAGCCTTCGCGGCCACCTCACCCCGAAGGACCGTGACGAGCGGCCCCGACGCAAGCGCTCAACCCGACGGCGCCAGGACACCCCCGACCTGCCCCGGCTACCCGTCGACCGGCGCACCGTCGGCCGGGCGTACTCCGGCCGGACCGGCAAGACCCACCGCCCCTCAATGCTCATCACGCTGACGCTCGGCTCGCACGGGCCGGTGCACTCCCACCTGCGGCGCGGCGCCTACGTCGCCCCGTGCGACTGCGGGCAACGACACGGCCCCAATGACGACGTGCTCAGCACCCCGGCCGACCCGGCCAGCTACGACTACCGGCGGGCCGCCCTCGACGCGATCCACTTCGCCCGGGTCCTCGACCGGTGGTGGCAGAACGTCCGCCGTGCCGCCGGCTGGAACGTCCAGTACGCCGGGGCAGTCGAGCTGCAACGACGCCTCGCCCCACACGCGCACTTCGCCATCCGGGGCACCCTGCCCCGCCGGCTGCTCAAGCAGATCGCGACGGCCACCTACCACCAGGTGTGGTGGCCACCTTTCGACGAGCTGGCCTATCCGGTCGACAAGCCCCCGGTCTGGGACGTCGACCAGCAGGCGTACGTCGACCCGAAGACCCGCGAGCCGCTGCCCACCTGGGGCGAAGCCCTCGACGCCCTGGAAGAGCCCGACAGCCGGCCCGCCTACGTCGCCCGGCTTGGCCGGATGGACGCCCGGGGCATCGAGCAGGGCACCCGCGACGCCGAACGGTCCATCCGCTACGTGACCAAGTACGTCACCAAGGACCTGACCGACCAGGCCCGGCCACGCTCCGACGCGCAGAAGGCGCACTTCGACCGGCTGCATGCGGAGCTGTCCGTCCTGCCGTGCTCGCCAACCTGCGCGAACTGGCTGCTCTACGGCGTCCAACCGGACGGGGTCAAGGCCGGCTTGACGCCCGGCCGCTGCACCGGGAAGGTCCACCAACGCTCCACCCTCGGCTTCACCGGCCGCCGCGTACTCGTCTCCCGGCAATGGTCCGGCAAGACCCTCGCCGACCACCGCGCCGACAACCGGGCCTGGGTTCGCGCCATCCTCGCCGGCGGCATGGCCGACACCCCCGAACACGACCAGGTCGCCGACGAGGCAGACGGACCGAAGCGCTACCGGTTCGAACTCGCCCGCCCGGAAGACCCGGACGTGCCACCCCTGGAACACCGGCTCCTGCGCGCGATATCCGCCCGCATCCGCTGGCGCGCCGACCTCGACACCGCCCGGCAACGAACAGCCACCGCCGTTTCGGCAACCAATCAACCCGCCGCGCTCGCGGCCTGAACCCCTGGGGAGGAGCAACCGCATGGATGACGAGCTGTTGACCGCAGATGAGGTCGCCGCTCGCCTCAAGGCAACCCCGCGATTCGTGCGCCGGCTGGTCGCTGAGCGGCGGATCGCGTTCGTCAAGGTCGGCCGGCTGGTGCGCTTCGAGGCGTCCGCCGTCACCGCGTACATCGAGCGCAACCGGGTGGTGCCGATGACCCGGGCGCACCTGCGCGACTACCTGGGGGAGGTGGCCTGATGGCGGGCAGCAAGGGCCGGCGGCGTTTCGGCAACGTCCGGCGACTGCCGTCCGGCCGGTTCCAGGCGCGGTACATCGGCCCGGACGGTTTGGAGCGGAAGGCGCCGCACACCTTCGACACCGAGCGGCAGGCAGCCAAGTGGTTGACCGTGGTGGAGTCGGAGATCATCAAGGGGGAGTGGGCGGCCCCGGAGTCGGGCGAGATCAAGCTTGAGGTGTACGGCCGAAAGTGGATCGCCGAACGGAAGCTCCAGCCCCGTAGCCGGGAGAACTACGAGGACCTGTTCCGGCTGCACATCTGTCCGCACCTCGGCGTGCTCGCCCTGGGCGCGATCAAGCCACAGACCATTCGCACCTGGCGCCGGACCCTGCTCGACGGTGGCACGACGGAGCCGCAGGCGGTCAAGGCGTACTCACTCCTTCGGGCGATCCTCAACACCGCCGTGAAGGAGGACGAGTTGATCCGGCAGAACCCCTGTCGCATCCCGGGCTATGACCGGTATCACACCCCGGAACGGCCGGTGGCGGCTGTCGCCCAGGTGCTCGCGCTCGCCGAGCAGATGCCGGCCCGGTTCTCCGCGCTGGTGATCGTCGCCGCGTTCTCCGGGCTGCGCTGGGGCGAGCTGGCGGCGCTGCGGCGCTCGGATGTCGACCTGACGGCGGGCAAGGTCCGGGTGCCGCGCAAGCTGGCAGCGCTGCGTAACCGGATGGAGTTCGGCCAGCCGAAGTCCGTTGCCAGCAATCGCACGGTGGCCCTGCCGGCGACGGCGCGGACCGCGCTCGCCGAGCACCTGGCCGAGTACGTGGGGGAGGAGCCGGACGCGTTGGTCTTCACCGGGGACAAGGGGGCGGTGCTGCGTTCCGGCAACTTCCGTCGGGCTGTCGGCTGGGCGGCGGCCCTCAAGGCGGCTGGCATGCCGGCCGGGTTCCACTTCCACGACCTGCGGCACACGGGCAACAACCTGGCGGCGGCGACCGGGGCCAGCACCCGGGACCTGATGCACCGGATGGGCCACGCGAGCATGCGGGCCGCGCTGATCTACCAGCACGCGAACAGCGAGCGCGACCGGGAGATCGCCGACGGGATGAACCGCCGGATCGCCAAGCAGGTCAAGCGGGCGGCTGCGCCGGCCAAGGACATGGACAAGTCGGCGAAGCAGAAGTCGACCAGGGGCGGGAGGGCCAAGCGGCCGGCACGCGAAACGGGCTCGGACGGCACGGCCGGCGCTACTGGCACGCCAATGGCACGCAAGATCAAAGACGCCTGAGACGAGAACGGCCCAGGTTCGGCGATCATGTCGCTGACCTGGGCCGGAACTGGTGGAGCGGGCGACGGGAATCGAACCCGCACCGTCAGTTTGGAAGACTGAAGCTCTGCCATTGAGCTACGCCCGCAGGCACCCCACTACCGCGGGGCGCGCTCGACAGCCTACCGAATCCCGGAACCGGACGTGCAGCCCCGTACCACGCGCCACCTCCGGTCACCGCACCACAAGATCCACACAACATCCGGCAAAGAGTGGTCTCCCAGCTCCAGCGCCTCCACTAGGTCTTGATCGACTCCGTGTGCGGCATGTGGTGGTCTCGGCGGGGCCGGTGACCACCGTTTGCGGCACATGGAGTGGATCACGGAGTTCCGCATTCAACCGGGGCCGCGGTTTGCGCTGGATGTCCGGTTCGGGGGTGAGTGCGGCATCCGGCGGCCGGAATGGCCGACGGGCGGCAGGCCACTCTTTCCCGGAAAATGCCGCATCCCGCCTGCCCGCGCGGCGGCGCGGCGGCCGCTCCGCAGCCGCCCCTCGGCGGCACGGTGGGGGCGCGCGCGCCCCGGTGACCGCCAGGGGGGTGCGGACGGCATACACTTCTCGTCGCCACGGGGTGTGGCGCAGCTTGGTAGCGCACTCGCTTTGGGAGCGAGGGGCCGTGGGTTCAAATCCCGCCACCCCGACTGTTGTTCGCGGCCGGCTCGCCCCGGGAACCGCCGTTTTTCCACGCGGTGCCCGGGCGCTGCCGATGCGGCAGGCCGGCTCGCCTACACTCGATGCGCGAAATCACGCCCAGACTCAACTGAGATCCGTCAAGGAGTACGCCTGTGAAGAGCACCGTCGAGACTCTGAGCCCGACGCGCGTGCGGCTCGCCATCGAGGTGCCGTTCGTCGAGCTCGAGCCGAGCCTCAAGAAGGCGTACCGGGAGATCGGCCAGCAGGTCCAGGTTCCCGGCTTCCGCCGGGGCAAGGTTCCCGCCGCTGTCATCGACCAGCGGGTGGGCCGGGGCACGGTCCTCAACGAGGCGGTGCAGGAGGCGATCCCGCAGAACATCCTCGCCGCGGTCCGGGAGCACGACCTGAAGACCCTGGGTCGCCCGGAGGTCGAGATCACCGAGTTCGCCGACGGTGACTCGCTGAACTTCACCGCCGAGGTCGACGTCCGCCCGGAGATCACCCTGCCGGACCCGGCCTCGATCGAGGTGACCGTGGACGAGATCCAGGTCGCCGACAGCGAGATCGACGAGCAGGTCAACAACCTCCGCGAGCGGTTCGCCATGCTGAAGACCGTCGAGCGGGCCGCCCAGGACGGCGACTACGTCCAGATCGACCTGAACGCCACCGTCGACGGCGAGGAGGTGCCGGGCGGGCAGGCGAGCAACATCTCGCACGAGGTCGGCAGCAAGCAGCTCCTGCCGGGCCTGGACGAGGCGCTGGTCGGCCTGGCCGCCGGCGGCAGCACCACCTTCTCCACCCAGCTCGTCGGCGGCGACTACGCCGGCCGCGACGCCGAGGTGGCGGTGACCGTCCGCACGGTCAAGGAGAAGGAGCTGCCCGAGCTCAACGACGACTTCGCCCAGCTGGCCAGCGAGTTCGACACCATCGAGGAGCTGCGCAACGACCTGCGCGAGCGGGTCACCCGGGGCAAGCAGGTCGAGCAGATCTACGCCGCCCGGGACAAGGCCCTCGAGCAGATGGTCGCCGCCGCCGAGGTGCCGGCACCGGAGGGGGTCGTCCGCGAGGAGGTCGAGAGCCGCAAGGCCGCCATGGTCGACCAGCTTGAGCGCATCGGCGCCTCCCTCGAGGAATACCTTGCCTCCGAGGAGAAGACCGAGGAGCAGATCGACGCCGAGCTGACCGAGGCGGCGACCGAGGGCGTCAGGATCCAGCTCCTGCTGGACACCCTCGCCGACGCCGAGGACGTCCAGGTCTCCGACGACGAGTTCGGCCACGAGATCGTCCACCGCGCCCAGCGTGCCGGCATGGCCCCGCAGCAGTACTACGACCAGCTGGTCCGCTCCGGTGCCGCCGCGGCCGTCTTCGGTGACGTCCGCCGGGGCAAGGCGCTCGCCTCGGTGATGGAGAAGATCAAGATCAAGGACGCGGCCGGCAACGAGGTCAGCCTCGACGCGCTGCGCGCCCAGAACGAGGCCGAGCACAACCACGAGCACTGATCGCCGGGTGTCGGCCGCCGTCCCTCGCTGCGCGCTGGGCGGCGGCCGAAACCCTTTCCGGGGTACGCCCCGAGGGCAGCTGCGCTGAGAGCGAACAGTGCCCCGACCGGGAGTACGTCCCCCGGTGCAGCGGTTAGTGTCGGGTAGGACGGTACGGAGAGCGAAGGGCTGCCATGACCGACATGCACATCCCAGCGAAGCCGCTCCGGGCGATCGAGGCCCGCGGTGGCGACAACATTGGCAACCTCGACGACTCGGTCTACAACCGGTTGCTCAAGGAGCGGATCGTATTCCTGGGCAGCGAGGTGACCGACCAGGTCGCCAACCGCATCTGCGCGCAGCTTCTGCTGCTCGCGGCGGAGGACCCGGACCGCGACATCAACCTGTGGATCAACTCGCCGGGTGGCTCGGTCTACTCCGGCATGGCGATCTACGACACGATGCAGTTCATCGACAACGACGTGTCGACCGTGGCGATGGGCATGGCGGCCTCGATGGGCCAGCTGCTGCTCTGCGCGGGCACCAAGGGCAAGCGTTACGCCCTGCCGCACGCGCGGATCATGATGCACCAGCCGTCCGGCGGCGTGGGCGGCACCGCCGCCGACATCGCGATCCAGGCTGAGCAGATGCTCTACACGAAGCGCATGTTCCAGGAGCGGGTCGCCTTCCACACCGGCCAGACCCAGGCCCAGATCGAGGCGGACTCGGACCGCGACCGCTGGTTCACCGCCCAGGAGGCCATGGACTACGGCTTCATCGACAAGGTGATCACCGGAGCCGCCCAGGTTCCGGAAGGCGCCGGGACCCTGAGCTGACCGAGGAGCTGACGATGACCGACCTGAGCCTGCCGCCCCAGTTCGCGGCCGTGCACAACCGCTATGTCCTGCCGTCGTTCGTCGAGCGCACGTCGTACGGGATGAAGGAGTCCAACCCGTACAACAAGCTCTTCGAGGACCGGATCATCTTCCTCGGCGTCCAGGTGGACGACGCCTCGGCCAACGACGTGATGGCCCAGCTGCTGACGCTCGAGGGCACCGATCCGGACCGCGACATCATCATGTACATCAACTCGCCCGGCGGCTCCTTCACCGCCATGACGGCGATCTACGACACCATGCAGTACGTCCGGCCGGACATCTCGACCGTCTGCCTGGGGCAGGCGGCCAGCGCGGCGGCGGTGCTGCTCTCCGCAGGCACTCCGGGTAAGCGGATGGCGCTGCCGAACTCCCGGATCATCATCCACCAGCCGGCCACCGAGGGCGGCTACGGCCAGGGGTCGGACATCGAGATCCAGGCTCGGGAGATCCTGCGGATGCGGACGCAGCTGGAGACGATGCTCTCGCAGCACTGCAACCGCCCGGTCGAGCAGGTCCGCAAGGACATCGACCGCGACAAGATCATGACGGCCGAGGAGGCCAGGGAGTACGGGCTGGTCGACACCATCCTGACCAGCCGCAAGAAGGGTCTGCTCGCGGCGCAGGCCGCGAGCTGAGCTGTGCTGGGTCGGAGGTCGGTCGGGGTGTGGTTCCCGGCCGACCTCTGACACACCCGTATTGGGGGTCGGAGAAAACTCCGCCAGCGGGTAACGTCGGGTCTGTACCGCTTCGCTGGGTCGGACCGGCGGGTGGGACGACAGACGGACGGGCGCCCGGGCGCCCGCAGGTCAGGGCCGGCGCTCCGGCCGACGAGTGCAGGGAGAACGTAGGTGGCACGGATCGGTGACGGCGGCGACCTACTCAAGTGCTCCTTCTGCGGCAAGTCGCAGAAGCAGGTCAAGAAGCTCATTGCGGGTCCGGGCGTCTACATCTGCGACGAGTGCATCGATCTCTGTAACGAGATCATCGAGGAGGAGCTGGCCGAGTCCGGCGAGGTGAAGTGGGAAGAGCTTCCCAAGCCGATGGAGATCTGCCAGTTCCTCGACAACTACGTGGTGGGCCAGGAACAGGCCAAGAAGGCGCTCGCGGTCGCGGTCTACAACCACTACAAGCGGATCCAGGCCGAGGCGGCCGGCGCGCCGGGCTCCGGCAACGACGGCGTGGAGCTGGCCAAGTCCAACATCCTGCTGCTCGGCCCCACCGGCTGCGGCAAGACCCACCTGGCGCAGACCCTGGCCCGGATGCTCAACGTCCCGTTCGCGATCGCCGACGCGACCGCCCTCACCGAGGCGGGGTACGTCGGCGAGGACGTGGAGAACATCCTCCTCAAGCTGATCCAGGCGGCCGACTACGACATCAAGCGCGCCGAGACCGGGATCATCTACATCGACGAGGTCGACAAGATCGCCCGTAAGTCGGAGAACCCGTCGATCACCCGGGACGTCTCCGGCGAGGGCGTGCAGCAGGCACTGCTGAAGATGCTCGAAGGCACGGTGGCCAATGTGCCGCCGCAGGGTGGGCGCAAACACCCGCACCAGGAGTTCATCCAGATCGACACCACCAACGTGCTGTTCATCTGTGGTGGCGCCTTCGCCGGGCTCGACCAGATCATCGAGTCCCGCACCGGCTCCGGTGGCACCGGCTTCGGGGCCCGGCTCCGGTCGGTCTCCGACCGGTCGACCGACGACATCTTCAGCCAGGTCATGCCGGAGGACATGCTCAAGTTCGGCCTGATCCCCGAGTTCATCGGTCGGCTCCCGGTGATCACCAACGTGCGTAGCCTCGACCGCAACGCCCTGGTGCGGATCCTCACCGAGCCGCGCAACGCGCTGGTCCGGCAGTACCAGCGCCTCTTCGAGCTGGACGGTGTCGAGCTGGAGTTCGAGCCGGCCGCACTGGAGGCCATCGCCGACCAGGCCATGCTGCGCGGCACCGGCGCCCGCGGCCTTCGAGCGATCATGGAAGAGGTCCTGCTCTCCGTGATGTACGAGGTGCCGAGCAACCCTGACGCCGCCCGGGTGCTGATCACCCGCGAGGTGGTCCTGGAGAACGTCAACCCGACCATCGTGCCCCGCGAGTTCACCGGTCGCCGGGCTCGGCGGGAGCGCGAGGAGAAGTCGGCCTGAGCCTGGCCCGACCAGGTGACAGCGTCGAGCAGCCCCGGATCGCCGCTGGCGCACTGGCGCTGGTGAGCATCTTCGGCCCTGTCGCCGGCCGTCGCCCGCCCGTACGCTGAGCCCCATGCGCGTCGCCGTCTGTCAGCTCAACGCCCGCGACGACCGGGCGGCGAACCTCGCCGCCGCCGAGGCCCTGCTGGTCAGGGCCGCGGCGGCCGGCACCGACCTCGCCGTGCTTCCGGAGTACGTCGACTACCTCGGCCTCGCCGACGGAATGCCGCCGGCCGAGCCGGTCGACGGGGTGGTGGGGGAGTTCTTCGCTGCGGTCGCCCGCCGGCTCGGCATGTGGGTGATCGCCGGCTCGTTCCACGAGGCCGGGCCGGACCCGGAGCACACCTGGAACACCTCGTTGGTCTTCGACCGCACCGGCGCGCTCGCCGCCAGCTACCGGAAGATCCACCTGTACGACGTGGAGATCCCCGGCCGGGTGTCGTATCGGGAGTCGGCGACTGTCTCACCCGGCGAGCAGCCGGTGGTCGTCGACGTCGAGGGCCTGCGGGTCGGCCTCTCGATCTGCTACGACCTGCGTTTTCCTGAGCTGTACCGGCAGTTGGCCACTCGGGGCGGCGCCGAGCTGCTGGTGGTGCCTGCCGCGTTCATGATGCATACGGGGCGGGATCACTGGGAGGTCCTGCTCCGGGCGCGGGCGATCGAGAACCAGTGCTTCGTCGCGGCCGCCGGTCAGACCGGGGACCACGAACCGAACCGGACCTGCTTCGGGCGCAGCATGGTGGTGGATCCGTGGGGGACCGTGCTCAGCCAGGTCCCCGACGGGCCGGGCCTCGCGGTCACCGACCTGGACCTCGACCGGCTGCGGGAGATCCGTGCCGAGTTGCCCAGCCTCGCCAATCGTCGGCTCTGAGGATCAGCCCTCCAGCAGTACGCCCACGACCGTGAAGCCGGCGATCGCCAGGGCGGTGATGACGAGCGCCGTGGTCATCCGGGAGGGACCACGCCGGGCCAGACGTCCCACCGACACCACGACGACGAAGAGCACGAAGGCTCCGATGACCAGCTGCCAGAACGGCAGGAGCAGGCCGAGCAGGGTCTCCTCGGCGAGCGTCGCCGCCGGGACCCGCGACACGTCATCCATGTCAGACACTCTGGCACGGTCTGGCCGTGTGCGGATCCCTCGAAACGTCGTCGTCCGCCGTCCGGTACCCGGCACCGTCGCAGACGCAGTGACCAACGTTGATTTGCCTTATCCGAGCCGTCCGCGTAACTTTCTCTCTGCACGAGGGAGGCCGGGCAAACCGGCCGACAACGGGCGCCAGGCTCGTGGCGGAGACGCCGAGCGAGACTGAGGATCCGGGTGGTGCGAGACACTCCGAGAAACACGGAGTTGCGATCGCGAAGCCGACCGGGTAGAGTTCGAAAGCCGGCAGGGAGCCGGGCGGGTGGCCGCGAAAGCGGCGATCGGCCGGTCCGCCGGAACCCACGACAGTAACGACCGCCAAATATGGCGTGCGTCAGCGTGGATTGGTTCGAACCAAGTTGGACACCTCGGATACGAGGTTGACAGCGAAGATCGGGCCAGGTAAGTTAGAGAGGTTGCCCCGGATGGGGGTCCTGCGGTGCGGGGCTTTCGGATGGTGTGTGGTTGTTCTTTGAGAACTCAACAGGGTGCTTGATAAGCCAGTGCCAAATTGTTTGATACCCCGGACTGGTCAGGCTTTTGGGTCTGTCTGGTTGGGATTCCTTTGGCAACACTTTTGTTGCCGGGATGGATTGTTCAACAAGTTTTTGTTGGAGAGTTTGATCCTGGCTCAGGACGAACGCTGGCGGCGTGCTTAACACATGCAAGTCGAGCGGAAAGGCCCTTCGGGGTACTCGAGCGGCGAACGGGTGAGTAACACGTGAGCAACCTGCCCTAGGCTTTGGGATAACCCCGGGAAACCGGGGCTAATACCGAATAGGACCTCCTGTCGCATGGTGGGGGGTGGAAAGTTTTTCGGCCTGGGATGGGCTCGCGGCCTATCAGCTTGTTGGTGGGGTGATGGCCTACCAAGGCGACGACGGGTAGCCGGCCTGAGAGGGCGACCGGCCACACTGGGACTGAGACACGGCCCAGACTCCTACGGGAGGCAGCAGTGGGGAATATTGCACAATGGGCGGAAGCCTGATGCAGCGACGCCGCGTGAGGGATGACGGCCTTCGGGTTGTAAACCTCTTTCAGCAGGGACGAAGCGTAAGTGACGGTACCTGCAGAAGAAGCGCCGGCCAACTACGTGCCAGCAGCCGCGGTAAGACGTAGGGCGCGAGCGTTGTCCGGATTTATTGGGCGTAAAGAGCTCGTAGGCGGCTTGTCGCGTCGACTGTGAAAACCCGCGGCTCAACCGCGGGCCTGCAGTCGATACGGGCAGGCTAGAGTTCGGTAGGGGAGACTGGAATTCCTGGTGTAGCGGTGAAATGCGCAGATATCAGGAGGAACACCGGTGGCGAAGGCGGGTCTCTGGGCCGATACTGACGCTGAGGAGCGAAAGCGTGGGGAGCGAACAGGATTAGATACCCTGGTAGTCCACGCTGTAAACGTTGGGCGCTAGGTGTGGGGGGCCTCTCCGGTTCCCTGTGCCGCAGCTAACGCATTAAGCGCCCCGCCTGGGGAGTACGGCCGCAAGGCTAAAACTCAAAGGAATTGACGGGGGCCCGCACAAGCGGCGGAGCATGCGGATTAATTCGATGCAACGCGAAGAACCTTACCTGGGTTTGACATGGCCGCAAAACCTGCAGAGATGTGGGGTCCTTCGGGGGCGGTCACAGGTGGTGCATGGCTGTCGTCAGCTCGTGTCGTGAGATGTTGGGTTAAGTCCCGCAACGAGCGCAACCCTCGTTCGATGTTGCCAGCGCGTTATGGCGGGGACTCATCGAAGACTGCCGGGGTCAACTCGGAGGAAGGTGGGGATGACGTCAAGTCATCATGCCCCTTATGTCCAGGGCTTCACGCATGCTACAATGGCCGGTACAATGGGCTGCGATACCGTGAGGTGGAGCGAATCCCAAAAAGCCGGTCTCAGTTCGGATCGGGGTCTGCAACTCGACCCCGTGAAGTCGGAGTCGCTAGTAATCGCAGATCAGCAACGCTGCGGTGAATACGTTCCCGGGCCTTGTACACACCGCCCGTCACGTCACGAAAGTCGGCAACACCCGAAGCCGGTGGCCCAACCCTTGTGGAGGGAGCCGTCGAAGGTGGGGCTGGCGATTGGGACGAAGTCGTAACAAGGTAGCCGTACCGGAAGGTGCGGCTGGATCACCTCCTTTCTAAGGAGCACCATCCGTCGAAGGACGGTATGGAGCCCGCGGCCCGCGAATGTCGGGTCGGGGTGCTCATTGGCGGAGACACTGGCGAGTCGGTTCCGGCAACGGCCTGATGTTCTAGTACGGCCATCCCTTCGGGGTGGTGGGGAACGAGCGGATGGTGCGGCTGGGTATCGGTGACAGGCACCCTGTTGGGTCCTGAAAGAACAACCATGGGTTGTCTTTCAGTGGCTTGGACGAGCGGACGACGCTTGTCGGGCGCCAGGCACGGCCTGGTTCCATATACCGCCGGCGGTGGCCGGGTCTGGTGTGGGGCGGTTCGGGTTGTGGGTTGGTCGTTTGTTGAGAATTGCACAGTGGACGCGAGCATCTTTGTGGTCAAGTTGTCAAGGGCGAACGGTGGATGCCTTGGCACCAGGAGCCGATGAAGGACGTGGGAGGCCGCGATAGGCCTGGGGGAGCTGTCAACCAAGCTGTGATCCCAGGGTGTCCGAATGGGGGAACCCGGCTGGAGTCATGTCCAGTCACCCACACCTGAACACATAGGGTGTGTGGAGGGAACGCGGGGAAGTGAAACATCTCAGTACCCGTAGGAAGAGAAAACAAATAGTGATTCCGTGAGTAGTGGCGAGCGAAAGCGGATTGAGGCTAAACCGGCTGCGTGTGATACCTGTCAGGGGTTGCGTGGTCGGGGTTGTGGGACCCTGCTGAGTGTGCTGACACGCGCTCAAGGAGTTACAAAGCCAGTTGCTAGTCGAATGGTCTGGAAAGGCCGACCGTAGACGGTGACAGTCCGGTAGGTGAAAGTGGCTGGTCTTCTGTGGGTGTTCCCGAGTAGCGGCGGACTCCTGTAATCTGCCGTGAATCTGCCAGGACCACCTGGTAAGCCTAAATACTTCCTGGTGACCGATAGCGGACGAGTACCGTGAGGGAATGGTGAAAAGTACCCCGGGAGGGGAGTGAAATAGTACCTGAAACCGTTCGCCTACAATCCGTCGGAGCCTTGCGGGGTGACGGCGTGCCTTTTGAAGAATGAGCCTGCGAGTTAGTGGCATGTGGCGAGGTTAACCCGTGTGGGGGAGCCGTAGCGAAAGCGAGTCTGAATAGGGCGTTTGAGTCGCATGCTCTAGACCCGAAGCGGAGTGATCTAGCCATGGGCAGGCTGAAGCGCGGGTAAGACCGCGTGGAGGGCCGAACCCACCAACGTTGAAAAGTTGGGGGATGACCTGTGGTTAGGGGTGAAAGGCCAATCAAACTCCGTGATAGCTGGTTCTCCCCGAAATGCATTTAGGTGCAGCGTCGCGTGTTTCTTGCCGGAGGTAGAGCACTGGATGGTCTAGGGGGCCTACAAGCTTACCGAAATCAGCCAAACTCCGAATGCCGGTAAGTGAGAGCGCGGCAGTGAGACTGCGGGGGATAAGCTTCGTAGTCGAGAGGGAAACAGCCCAGATCACCAGCTAAGGCCCCTAAGCGTGTGCTAAGTGGAAAAGGATGTGGGGTCGCATAGACAACCAGGAGGTTGGCTTAGAAGCAGCCACCCTTTAAAGAGTGCGTAATAGCTCACTGGTCAAGTGGTTCCGCGCCGACAATGTAGCGGGGCTCAAGCACACCGCCGAAGCTGTGGCACTCACACAATGACTTCGCCAGGTCTTGATATCTGGTGCAGGTGTGTGGGTGGGTAGGGGAGCGTCGTGCCGGGGGTGAAGCAACGGGGTGACCTAGTTGTGGACGCGGCACGAGTGAGAATGCAGGCATGAGTAGCGAAAGAAGGGTGAGAAACCCTTCCGCCGGATGACCAAGGGTTCCAGGGCCAGGTTATTCCGCCCTGGGTGAGTCGGGACCTAAGGCGAGGCCGAGAGGCGTAGTCGATGGACAACGGGTTGATATTCCCGTACCCGCGAAAGAGCGACCCTGACGAACCTCGTTGTGCTAACCACCCGAACTGTGGGCGGTCTTCGGACCAAACACGGGGAGCGTGGGAACCTGGCGGGTAGTAGTCAAGCGATGGGGTGACGCAGGAAGGTAGCTGAGCCCGGCCGGTGGTTGTGCCGGGGTAAGCGTGTAGGCCGTGCTGTAGGCAAATCCGCAGCACATGTAGGCTGAGACGTGATGCCGAGCCGATTCAGGTGAAGTCAGTGATCCTATGCTGCCGAGAAAAGCCTCTAGCGAGTTCTTAGCGGCCCGTACCCCAAACCGACACAGGTGGTCAGGTAGAGAATACCGAGGCGATCGGGCGAACTGTGGTTAAGGAACTCGGCAAATTGCCCCCGTAACTTAGGGAGAAGGGGGGCCGGAGACGTGAAGCCCCGCGCGGGTGGAGCGTTGTATGGCCGCAGAGAGCAGGGGGAAGCGACTGTTTACTAAAAACACAGGTCCATGCGAAGAAGTAATTCGATGTATATGGACTGACGCCTGCCCGGTGCTGGAACGTTAAGGGGACCTGTTAGCTCTTCGGGGCGAAGCGGAGAACTTAAGCGCCAGTAAACGGCGGTGGTAACTATAACCATCCTAAGGTAGCGAAATTCCTTGTCGGGTAAGTTCCGACCTGCACGAATGGCGTAACGACTTCCCCACTGTCTCAACCACAGGCCCGGCGAAATTGCACTACGAGTAAAGATGCTCGTTACGCGCGGCAGGACGGAAAGACCCCGGGACCTTTACTATAGCTTGACATTGGTATCCGAATTAGCTTGTGTAGGATAGGTGGGAGCCGGTGAAGTCCATACGCCAGTATGGGTGGAGGCAATCTTGAAATACCACTCTGGTTGGTTTGGGTATCTAACTTCGGACCGTTATCCGGTTCAGGGACAGTGTCTGGTGGGTAGTTTAACTGGGGCGGTTGCCTCCTAAAGGGTAACGGAGGCGCCCAAAGGTTCCCTCAGCCTGGTTGGCAATCAGGTGTTGAGTGCAAGTGCACAAGGGAGCTTGACTGTGAGACTGACGGGTCGAGCAGGGACGAAAGTCGGGACTAGTGATCCGGCACTGGCATGTGGAAGCGGTGTCGCTCAACGGATAAAAGGTACCCCGGGGATAACAGGCTGATCTTCCCCAAGAGTCCATATCGACGGGATGGTTTGGCACCTCGATGTCGGCTCGTCGCATCCTGGGGCTGTAGCAGGTCCCAAGGGTTGGGCTGTTCGCCCATTAAAGCGGTACGCGAGCTGGGTTTAGAACGTCGTGAGACAGTTCGGTCCCTATCCGCCGTGCGCGTAGGATACTTGAGAAGGGCTGTCCCTAGTACGAGAGGACCGGGACGGACGAACCTCTGGTGTGCCAGTTGTCCCGCCAGGGGCACGGCTGGTTAGCTACGTTCGGAAGGGATAACCGCTGAAAGCATCTAAGCGGGAAGCTCGCTTCAAGATGAGGTATCCCACCCACCTTGGTGGGGTAAGGCCCCCAGCTAGACGACTGGGTTGATAGGCCGGAAATGTAAGCCCGGTAACGGGTTCAGTTGACCGGTACTAATAGGCCGAGGACTTGACTACTAAGCTGCTACGCGTCCACTGTGCAACTCCCGACAAACGAACAACACCCCCAACAAGGTTTGGGTTGGTTGGTTGTTTGATATGTCGATAGAGTTACGGCGGTCATGGCGGAGGGGAAACGCCCGGTCACATTCCGAACCCGGAAGCTAAGCCCTCCAGCGCCGATGGTACTGCACTCGGGAGGGTGTGGGAGAGTAGGACACCGCCGGACAATCTTTCCAGTCAGGGTCACCCTTCGGGGTGACCCTGACTGCGTTTCATCCACAATTCCGTGCGGGCACCGTCGTTCGACGGTGCCCCGGGAACGGGTCAGCGGCTCTGGATGCCCTCGCGGAGCTGGCGGAACAGGACGGCGGAGTCGTCCACCGAGCGGCCCGGGAACATCGCCATCACCACGCTGCCGTGGTCGGCCCAGCCACAGACCGTGAAGTCGCCACCGTCGCCGCTGGTCGTACCGCACTTCATCACACCGCCCAGGCGGCCGGCGTCCACCTCGCGCAGGCCGGTCACCTTCCCGGTCTCGTCGGTCATCAGACCGAAGAGGGTGTCCAGGTCCCGCTCGGGCTGCCAGAGCAGGGTGGTGCCACCGAAGATCAGAACCGCCCGTTTCGTGTCCGCCGGGTCGCGGTAGACGGTGCCGAAGCTCCGGTCCAGATCGATGTCGGCGGCGAAGCCGTCGCGGAGGTACTCCGCGGTGCTCCGGGCCCGCTCGCTGTCGTCCCGGGTCAATCCGGCGATCTTCTCCGGCGCGTTCAGGTGCGCGTCCTTCTGGGCCAGCACCCGCCAGCCGCCGACGCCGAGCGCCCCCGCCCCGGCCAGCCCGACGACCAGCGCGGCGGCCAGCGCGATCCGCCGGCGGCGTGAGACCGGTCGTTGCTCGGGCTCCTGCGCCGCCGGGTCACGGCGGCTCAGCTGGATCGGCTCATCGGTCAGGTCGACCGGCTCGGGCCCGTCGTCGACCGGACGTTCGGTGAGATGTGCGTCGGACATGTCCGCCACCGTACGCGAACAGGAGGTGGCGCACGTCGGGTCTCCGGAAGCGCTCCGTAGACTTTCTCGGGTGACCGAGAGACTGGATGCCCGACGCCCCGACGCCCCGACGCTTGCCGGCCAGTATCAGCCCGGCGAGGTAGAGCAGCGGCGGTACGAGCAGTGGGTAGCCGCCGGCCACTTCCGGGCGTCGGCGGAAAGCGACAAGCCCCCCTTCACGATCGTCATCCCGCCGCCGAACGTCACCGGTTCGCTGCACATGGGGCACGCCTTCGAGCACACCCTGATGGACGCGCTGAGCCGGCGTAAGCGGATGCAGGGCTACGAGACGCTGTGGCTGCCCGGCATGGACCACGCCGGCATCGCCACCCAGAACCTTGTCGAGCGGCAGCTCGCCGGCGAAGGGCTGTCCCGCCACGACCTGGGCCGGGAGAAGTTCGTCGAGCGGGTCTGGCAGTGGAAGGCGGAGTCCGGCGGGGCGATCCTGGGCCAGATGCGGCGGCTCGGTGACGCCGTCGACTGGGACCGCGAGCGCTTCACCATGGACGCGGGCCTGTCCCGGGCCGTGCAGACCATGTTCAAGAAGCTCTTCGACGACGGGCTGATCTACCGGGCGAACCGGATCATCAACTGGTGTCCGCGCTGTCTCACCGCGCTGTCGGACATCGAGGTCGAGCACACCGACGACGAGGGTGAGCTGGTCTCGATCCGCTACAGCGACGAGGTCGTGGTCGCCACGACCCGGGCGGAGACGATGCTCGGCGACACCGCGGTCGCGGTGCACCCGGACGACGAGCGTTACCGTCACCTGATCGGCACCGAGGTGGCCGTCCCGCTCACCGACCGGCGGATCCCGATCGTCGCCGACGAGCACGTCGACCCGAGCTTCGGCACCGGCATGGTCAAGGTGACCCCGGCGCACGACCCGAACGACTTCGAGATCGGCCAGCGGCACGACCTGCCGTCGCTGACGATCATGGACGAGCGCGGCATCATCACCGCGCCCGGCCCGTTCGAGGGCCTGGACCGGTACGAGGCCCGGCCGGCCATCGTCGCCGCGCTGCGCGAGCAGGGCCTGATCGTGGCCGAGAAGCGGCCGTACGTGCACGCGGTGGGGCACTGTTCGCGGTGCAAGACCACGGTCGAGCCGCGGCTGTCGTTGCAGTGGTTCGTCAACACCGCCCCACTGGCCAAGGCCGCCGGTGACGCGGTCCGCGACGGCCGGGTGAAGATCGAGCCGGCCGAGTTGGCCAAGCGTTACTTCGCCTGGGTCGACAACATGCACGACTGGTGCATCTCCCGGCAGCTCTGGTGGGGCCACCGTATCCCCGTCTGGTACGGCCCGGACGGCGAGATCGTCTGCGTCGGCCCGGACGAGCAGCCGCCGACCGGCGAGGGCTGGCGGCAGGACGAGGACGTCCTGGACACCTGGTTCTCCAGCGGTCTGTGGCCGTTCTCCACCCTCGGCTGGCCCGAGCAGACCCCGGAGCTGGCGAAGTTCTACCCGACCAGCGTGCTGGTCACCGGGTACGACATCCTCTTCTTCTGGGTCGCCCGGATGATGATGTTCGGCCTGTACGCGATGGACGGCCGGCAGCCGTTCGACGTGGTCGCCCTGCACGGCATGGTCCGCGACGAGCACGGCAAGAAGATGTCGAAGTCGTTCGGGAACGTGGTCGACCCGCTGGACTGGATCGACCGGTTCGGCGCCGACGCGACCCGGTTCACGCTGGCCCGGGGCGCCAACCCCGGCCAGGACGTGCCGGTGAGCGAAGAGTGGTGCCAGGGCTCCCGGAACTTCTGCAACAAGCTCTGGAACGCCACCCGGTTCGCGCTGATGAACGGCGCGCACACCGACGGGCCGCTGCCCGAGGCGGGCACCCTGTCGACCGTCGACCGGTGGATCCTGTCCCGGCTGGCGCACGTCACCGCCGAGGTGGACGAGCAGTTCGAGGCGTACGAGTTCGCGAAGGTCTGTGACCTGCTGTACCACTTCGCCTGGGACGACGTCTGCGACTGGTACGTGGAGCTGAGCAAGCCGGTGCTCGCCGAGGGCGGGGCGGCGGCCGACGCCACCCGCCGGGTCCTCGGTCACGTGCTGGACCAGTTGTTGCGGCTGCTGCACCCGGTGATCCCGTTCGTCACCGACGAGCTGTGGACGGCGTTGACCGGCGGGGAGAGCGTGATGGTCGCCGCCTGGCCGGTGGCCGACCGTACCCTCGTCGACGACGCCGCGGAGGGCGAGATCGCCACCCTGCAGCGGGTGGTGACCGAGATCCGGCGATTCCGCTCCGACCAGGGGCTGCGGCCGACGCAGCGGGTGGCGGCCCGGCTCGACGGCCTCGGGCCGGCGGGCATCGGCGCGCACGAGCCGCTGATCCGGTCGCTGGTCCGCCTCGACGCACCCGGCGACGACTTCCTGGCCAGCGCCACCCTCGCCATGCCCGGCGAGGTCAGCGTCGCGCTGGACACCCGGGGTTCGATCGACGTGGCGGCCGAGCGGGCCCGGCTGACCAAGGACCGGGCGGCCGCCGAGAAGGAGGCCGCGCAGGCGCGGGCCAAGCTGGACAATCCGGCGTTCGTCGGTAAGGCGCCCGCGCATGTGGTCGCCAAGATCCGTGAGCGGCTCGCGGTGGCCGAGGCGGACCTGGTCCGGATCGACGCCGCGCTGGAGGCGTTGCCCTCGTGACCGAACGCACCGAGTTCACCGCGGTGGAGGCCGCGCTCGCCGAGCGCGGTTTCACCCGGATGCATTTCGAGCCGGAGCGGGTCGAGAGCCTGCTCGACCTGCTCGGCAGCCCGCATCGGGCGTACCCGTCGATCCACCTGACCGGCACGAACGGCAAGACCTCGACGGCCCGGATGATCGACTCGCTGTTGCGGGCGTTCGGGCTGCACACCGGCCGCTACACGAGCCCGCACCTGGAGACCGTCCGGGAGCGGATCAGCCTGGACGGTGAGCCGGTCAGCGAGGAGCGTTTCGTCGCCACGTACCGGGAGGTGGCGCCGCTGGCCGAGCTGGTCGACCAGCGTTCGGCGGAGCCGCTGACGTACTTCGACATGACGACGGCGCTGGCGTTCGCCACGTTCGCCGACGCCCCGGTCGACGTCGCGGTGGTGGAGGTGGGGCTCGGCGGCGCCGAGGACGCCACCAACGTGATCCAGGCCGGCGTGGCGGTGCTCACTCCGATCGGGCTGGACCACACCGAGTGGCTCGGCGACACCATCGAGGACATCGCGCTGCACAAGGCGGGCATCATCCACAAGGGGGCCACCGTGATCGCGGCGGCCCAGGAGGAGGAGGCCGCCCGGCCGATCCTGGAGCGCTGCGCCGAGGTCGGCGCGACCATCGCCCGGGAGGGGGCCGAGTTCGGCGTACTGCGCCGGGCGGTGGCGGTCGGCGGCCAGGTGCTCACCATCCAGGGCCTCGGCGGGGTGTACGAGGAGATCTTCATCCCGTTGCACGGCGCGCACCAGGCGCAGAACGCGGCCGTGGCGCTCGCCGCGGTCGAGGCGTTCCTCGGTGCGGGGGCACGCCGGCAGCTCGACATCGAGGCCGTCCGGGAGGGCTTCGCCGCGGCCAGCTCGCCCGGGCGGCTGGAGAAGGTACGGACCGCCCCGACGGTCCTGCTCGACGGCGCGCACAACCCGCACGGGATGGCCGCCACGGTCACCGCGTTGCAGGAGGAGTTCGCGTTCAGCAAGCTCGTCGGCGTGCTGGCCGTGCTCGGCGACAAGGACGCGGCCAGCCTGCTGGAGCTCCTGGAGCCGGTGCTCGACTCGATCGTGGTGACCGGCAACAGCTCGCCCCGGGCGATGCCCGCCGACGAGCTGGCCGCGCTGGCGCGGGAGGTCTTCGGGCCGGAGCGGGTGCAGGTCGCCGAGGAGATGCCGGACGCCATCGAGGTGGCCGTGGCCGAGGCCGAGTCCGACGTACCGGGGGAGCTGGCCGGGGTGGGCGTGCTGATCACCGGATCGGTGGTGACCGTGGCCGACGCCCGCCGGCTGCTCAAGCGATGACCGGCCCGGTGCGGGGGCACCCCGGCGCCGGGGGCCGGCCGGACGAGGGCGCGGGGCCGCCGTCGGGCACCCCGACGCCCGACGGGTCCGCGACCGGGGCCGGCGGTGAGAGCCCGGAGCAGCGGCGGTCGGGGCTGCGTAATCCGGAGAAGGCGGTCCGTGGGCTCGGCGCGGGGACGCTCGCGCTGGAGGCGTTGGTGCTGTTGCTGGCCATCCAGCCGATCCGTCTGGTCGGTGGGCATCTCAGCGGTGCCGCCATCGCCGTGATCGTGGCGCTGGCGGTGGCCTGCGTGGTGTTCGCCGGTCAGATGGGACGCCGCTGGGCCTGGTACGCCGGCACCGCGGTGCAGGGCCTGCTGATGCTCTCCGGGCTGCTGCACTGGTCGCTGCTCGTGCTGGGGGTCGTCTTCGCCCTGGTGTGGGCGTACGCGCTGCACGTGCGGCGGGTCATCCTCGGCTGATCCGGCCGACGCCAGCCGTAAGGAAGGGACCCTTGTTAACGCCAGGCGTTAACAAGGGTCCCTTCCTTACGCGTCGGCGAGGGTGCGCCACTGGGTGAGGGCCACCCCGTGGCCGTCCGGGTCGCGGAAGGCCGCGGCCCACACCTCCAGCTTGCTGCCCCGGTTCACCACGCGCGGGGCGTACGTGAACCGCACGCCCGACCCGCGCAGCCGCTCGTACGCGGCCTGGATGTCGTCGACCTCCAGGTTGACGTGGACCAGCCGACGGCTGATCGGGGCGGCCCCGGTCACCTGGCGCAGCACCAGCCGGGTCGCCCCGGAGATGAGCACCGCGTTGCCGTTGCCCCGGTCGAGTTCGGCGAAGCCGAGGTCCCGGTAGAAGTCGAGGGACCGGTCCAGGTCGGTGACGAGCAGGGTGATTCCGACCCCGCTGATCGGGGTGGCCACCTCGGCCGGCTCGTCCCCGGCCGGCCCGAAGATCGCCTCGTCCAGTTCCTCCGGGGTCGGCGGCGTCTCGGCGTCCGGATCGTCCAGCGGGACGTCGACCGGGTCGAACCGTTCCTCGGCGGGCGGGCGCGGAGCGGGGGTGGCCCGACGGGGCAACGGGCCGGTGCTCGTCGGCTCGACCACCTGGCCCTCCAGCACCACCGGGCGGCCGGGGCGGTGGTGCACCACCACCGGCTCGCGTTCGTCGGGCAGCCCGGTGACGTCGTCGAGGAGCGGGTCCGGAGCGGGCGGGAAGTCGTCGCGGAAGTCGTCATCCGGGGCGCGGTCCGCCCACGGCGGCGTCTCCTGCGCGATCAGCACCTCATCGACCGGATCGGGGTCGGCGTACTCGGGCGGGAGATCGGCGGCCGCGGCGGCGGTCTCGGCGTGCGTGGGCACCTCGTCCCAGAGGACCCGGACGTGCCGCTGGTCGTTGAGGGCGACCCGGACGGGCAGGGCCTGGCCGAGCGACGGCCACTTGGCAACCGGGACCCGCGGCTCGATGATCTTCTTGGACCGGGGTGGCAGCCCGGGCGCGTCGATCACGAGTTGGAGTTCGCAGCGGCCGAAGGCGTACTGGGTGGGCGGCTCGGAGGCGCTGTGTACGTGGCCCAGCCCGACGACCCAGGTGCGCCCGCCCCCGCGTACGGTGCCCAGGGCGACCGCCAGGACCAGCAGTGCGACGCCGAGCGCGACGATCGCCCAGCTCGTCATGCCCAGCCCGAACAGCACGATGAACGTCGCCAGGGTGCCCAGCACCGCGGCGATCAGCTTGCGGATCGGCGCGATGGGTCGGTTCCCGCCATTCGCCACAGTGGACCTCCCAGGGGTCTAGGCCAGGCTAGGCCGGACCGGCGACCGGGGGAAGGAGCGGCCGCCGCGCCGGCGCCGGGACCGGGTCGCTACGCTGACCGTACCCAGCCCGACCCAGTTGCGCGTACAGGAGGAACTCAGCGTGTCCAACAGCAGCCCGGACGAGCGCACGCTCGTACTGATCAAGCCTGACGCGGTCCGCCGCGGTCTGGTGGGCGAGATCCTCGCCCGGTTCGAGCGCAAGGGCCTGCGGATCGACGCGCTGGAGTCCCGGACCATGGACGGCGACTTCGCCGACCAGCACTACGCCGAGCACGTGGACAAGCCGTTCTACCCGCCGCTGAAGGCGTTCATGACCGGCGGTCCGCTGGTGGCCCTGGTGCTCGCCGGCGACCAGGTGATCGAGGTGGTCCGCGGGATGATCGGCAGCACCGACGGCCGCAAGGCGGCGGCCGGCACCATCCGGGGCGACTTCTCCCTGTCCAACCGGGAGAACCTGGTGCACGCCTCCGACTCGGTCGACAGCGCCAAGCGGGAGATCGCCCTCTGGTTCCCCGAGCTGGGCTGACGTCCTCGCCGACGGCCCCGGTCCCCGTGCTGGGACCGGGGCCGTCGCGCGTGTTCAGTCGGGGAGACCGGTCAACTTGTCCGGGTTGGTGATCAGGTAGAGGCCGGTGATCCGGCCGTCGGCGGCGGTGACGCCGAGCGTGTGGCGGACCCCGGACGGCCAGTCCAGCAGCAGCGCGGGCGCGCCGTTCAGCTCGACCGGCGTCGCCGTGACCCCGGGGCGGCGCCGGCCGTAGATGCCGGCGAAGAAGCGGGCGACCCGGTCCACGCCGTGGATCGGGTTGCGGGCCGCGCGTACCCGGCCGCCGCCGTCCGACCAGGCGGTGGCGTCGGCCGCGACCAGCTCGGTCAGCCGGGCCAGGTCGCCGTCGCGGGCCGCGGCCAGGAAGGCGTCCAGCAGCCGCCGCTGCTCGGCCGGCCCCGCGGTGAAGCGCCGCCGCCCGTCGGCGAGCCGGGCCACCGCGCGGTGGTGCAGCTGCCGGCAGTCCGCCGCCGACCGGTCCAGCAGGTCGCCGATCTCGGCGTACGGCAGGGCGAACGCGGTGTGCAGCACGTACACCGCACGCTCGGGCGGGGTGAGCTGCTCCAGCAGGTGCAGCAGCGCGGTGGAGAGCGTCTCCCGCAGCTCCACGGTGTCCAGCGGCCCGAACGGGGCGGCCGCCCCGGTGTGCACCGGCTCGGGCAGCCACGGACCGACGTACGTCTCCCGGTTGGCCTGCCGGGCGCGCAGCCGGTCCAGGGCCAGCCGGGTCACCACCCGGGCCAGGTACCGGCGGGGCTCGGCGACCGACTCCCGGTCGACGTCCAGCCAGCGCAGGTACGCCTCCTGGAGCACGTCCTCGGCGTCGTGCAGGCTCCCGAGCAGCCGGTACGCGAGCCCGAGCAGCATCGGCCGGTGCGCGGTGAGCGCACCGGCTGCCTGCGTCGCCTCGACGGTGGTCACACCTCGATCGGTGGCTCGTTCCGGGTGCTCACCGAGATTCGGTTCCATACGTTGATTGTGGCGATCGCGACGATCAGGTCGGCCAGCTCCTTCTCCGACCAGACCTTCGCCGCGGCGTCCCACACCTCGTCCGGCACGCCGTGCTCCCCGAGCCGGGTGACGGCGTCGGTGAGCGCCAGCGCGGTGCGCTCCCGCTCGTCGAAGAAGGGTGCGTCCCGCCACGCGGCGACGGCGAACAGTCGCCGGCTGGACTCGCCGGCGGCGAGCGCGTCCCGGCTGTGCATGTCGACGCAGAACGCGCAGCCGTTCAGCATCGACGCCCGGATCTTCACCAGCTCCAGCACCGTGTGGTCCAGGTTGCCTCGGATGTACTTCTCCAGCCCGAGCACCGCCTGGTACGCCTCCGGCGCCACCGCCGGCAGATTCATCCGCCTCATCACTGCCTCCCTCGTGTCGGCCTACGCCCCCACGACGGATCGCCGCTCCCCGCGCGTGACAGATGGCGCCTGTGACGGTCGTCATGCCCCCCGCCCGCCCGGCCCCGCTCACCCGGCGTGTCGTCGACGACAACTTCATGATCGACGGGGCGGGGCGGGTGGGGGTCACATGGTGTCCAGGGAGGCGTGGTGGCGGGATTCGGCGTCGAAGAGTTTGAGGAGCGCGGCGGCGAGCAGGGCGTAGGCGAGGCCGACGGTGAGCTCGGCGGCGAGTGACGGCGCGGCCGCCGCGAGGCCCTCGCCGGCTGCCAGTTGGCGGGCGGCGTGAGCGGCGTGGGTGATCGGCAGCGCCTCGCCGACCGTCCGCATCCAGCCGGGCAGGCCGGCGGCGGGGACGTTGACCCCGGTGAACAGGAGCAGCAGCGCCACCGAGACGTTGGAGACCACCCAGACGTCCCGGAACCGCAACCCCAGCGCGCCCAGGGTGAGGCCGAAGAACCCGCAGGCCAGCGCGGCGACCGCCAGGGTCAGCAGCAGGGCCGGCAGGGCGTGGACGGGTATCCGCAGGCCGAGCAGGAGCGCGCCGACGGTCAGCGTGCTCACCGCGATGAGCAGGCCGTTTCCGGCGTACGGGAGGACCCGGCCGAGGAAGACGGCGGTGCGGCTGCGCGGTGAGAGCAGCACATGCCCGAGGGTGCCGAAGCGGCGCTCGTTGGCGACCGCCATGGTGCCGCCGAAGACGCAGGAGAGCGAGGCGGCGAGCACCGCGTTGCCGACGATGTAGAAGCGGTCGTCGGCGACCCCGAGCTGCCGCCCGAGGTACGCGAAGAAGAGCAGCTGGAAGATCGGGCCGACCAGCAGCGAGCCGATGAACATCGCCGGGGTGGTCCAGTTGAACAGGGCCCGGTACGCGATCACGCCGCCCGTGCCGATCAGCCGGAAAAGTGCCGTCATCGTCGTCCCCTCAGGCCAGGGCGAGGGTCGCCGCGGCGCGGGCCCGTCGCTCGACGTAGGTCATCATCAACGCGCCGGCGATCAGGCAGCCGAGGCTGATCCCCAGGCAGATGCCGAGCGAGAGCCAGACCGGGCCGCCGGTGGCGGCCTCGCGGACCGCCCGGGCACCCCAGGTGGTGGGCAGCACGGCGGCGATCGGGCCGGTCCAGCCGGGCAGCACCGTGATCGGCACCAGCATCCCGGAGACCAGCCAGATCGGGTACTCCAGCGTGTTGGTCAGCGCGTTGGCGTTACGCAGCAGCACGAAGGTGGAGGCGAGCAGCAGGCCGAACATGCCCAGCCCGAGGATGCAGCCCGGTACGGCGACCAGGAAGAGCAGCGGATGCGTGAAGTCCAGCGGCACCCCGTAGAGCAGCCGGCCCCAGAGCAGGGTGGCGAGCATGGCGTACGTGCCGGTGACCGCGGTGGACAGGGTGATCGGCAGGATCATCAGCGCGGGTGGGCGGGGCGCCAGCATGATCATTTCCAGGGTGCCCAGCCAGCGTTGGTTCTGGATCGCGCCCCCCCGAGCCGAACAGCACCGACGACCAGACACCCATCAGCCCGGCGCCGACCGCGGCCTCCAGCAGCCGGCCCGGCTCGCCGCCGACCCGGAACAGGTACACCGCCAGGGTGGCCTGCACCACCGGCAGGATCAGCGCGGTGGCGATCTCGAACGAGGAGCGGCTGAGCTGCTTGGTGTGCAGCAGCAGGCCGACCCCGATCATGCGCAGCAGGTTCACGCCGGCACCGCCTCGACCGGGCGGGCCGCCCCGTCGACCCGGTTGACGATCGCCACGTACGCGTCCTCCAGGGTGGGCTGGCGGGCGCTGACCCGGCCCAGCCGGACCCCGTCCAGTTCACGCAGCACGTCCGCCTGCACGTCCACCCCCGAGTCGGACTGCACGGTCAGCACCTGCGCCGTGCCGGTGACGGTCACGCTCGCCTCGCGTACGCCGGGCAGGGTGTGGATCGCGGCGAGCTGAGCGTCGGCCACCCCGTACGCCTCGACCTCCAGCACCTGCCGGCCGTCGGCGTGGTGCCGCAGCTCGGCCGGGGTGCCCAGGGCCTGGATGGTGCCGCCGGCGATCACCGCGATCCGGTCGCATAGCTCGTCCGCCTCTGCCATGTAATGGGTGGTCAGCAGCACGGTGGTGCCGGTGGCGGCGAGGTCGGCGACGGTCTGCCGCAGCTCCCGGGCGGCCACCGGGTCCACCCCGATCGACGGCTCGTCCAGGAACAGCACCCGCGGTCGGTGCAGCAGGCCCCGGGCGATGTGCAGCCGCTGCCGCATGCCCCGGGAGTAGCCCTCCACCCGCTCGTTCTCCCGGCCGTCGAGGCGGACCAGCTCCAGCAGCTCGGCGATGCGCCGCTGCTGTTCCCGCCCCGGGACGCCGTACAGCTCCGCGAAGTAGCGCAGGTTGTCCCGGGCGGAGAGCCGGTCGTACAGGCCCCGGTCGCCGCCGAAGACGTACCCGATCCGCCGGCGTACCTCCCGGGTCTGCGTGACCACGTCGTGGCCGCAGATCCGGGCGGTGCCGGCGGTCGGGATGAGCAGCGTGTTCAGCAGCTTGATGGTGGTGGTCTTGCCGGCGCCGTTCGGTCCGAGCAGGCCGAACAGCTCCCCGTTGCCGACCGTCAGGTCCACGCCGCGGACCGCCTCCACCTCCCGGCGCTGGGGCCGCAACCATCCCGTGCGGCTGCGGTAGGTGCGGCGCAGCCCGGCCGCCTCGATCGCGTACTCGGTCATGCCGCCGAATCTAGGAACGCCGGTCCCGGCGGGAAACGGATTCGGTGCTCGCCGAATCCTCAGGCGGAGGCCGTGGCGGGGTCGGCACCGACCAGGGTGACCAGGGCCAGGCCGGCCGGTTCCAGGCCGTACAGCACCCGCCGGCCCACCCGGCGGCGGTGCGCCACGCCGGCGGCGAGCAGCGCGGCGAGGTGCTCGGAGACGGTGCTCGGGGCGAGCCCGAGGGTGGCGGCGAGGCCGGCGGTGGTGGCCGGCCGGGCCAGCGCCCGTAACACCTGAGCCCGGCCCCGCCCGACGAGCAACGCCAGCCGGTCGGTTTCCGCACCGGCCGACCGCTGCGGGGGACCCGTCTCGGCCAGCACCGCGGCCCCGCGGGCCTGGTAGGAGACCGCGACGATCTCCGGATGGTCGGTGGAGCAGGCCAGCGCGCCCCGGGAGAAGATCAGCGGGATCAGCAGCAGTCGTTGGTTCACCGCTCGGAAGCTCTGCTCCAGCGATTTGACCAGGGTGAGCACGGGCTGTTCCCAACGCACCCGATCGTGCAGGTCGGCCAGGAGCGCGTCCGGGCCGTCGGCGGCGAGGGACCGGGCCCGGTGCAGCACCTCCTCGTCCAGCGCCGCGCGCATGGCCGGCCACCAGGGCGCGATCGCCGCGTCCCAGTACGCCTGGATGCCGTCGGCGAGCCGGTCCAGCGTGGCCTGCCGGTCGGCGACGAACGGGCGCAGCCAGTCCGGCAGGTTGTCGAGGTCGTGGTAGCGGGAGGCCTGCTCGGCGATCAGCTCGGGCGGGGTGGCCCGCAGCACGGCCAGTTCCTCGGCCAGCGTGGGGGCCGGCGACGGCGGGATCGGGGTGAGGAAATCCGGTGCCAGGTCGGCGGCGGTGAGCAGCCAGGCCGGCGCCGCCTCCGGCACCTCGGCCAGCACCCGCCGGGCGTGCCGGGCCCAGCCGGTGTACGGCCAGGGCACCTGCTCCGGGTGCCGCTTCAGCAGGTAGAGGCTGGTCAGCGCCTCCCAGAGCGGACTGATCGCGATCCGGGTACGGGCCAGCGTGGGCTCGTCCAACTCGATCCGGATCACCCGGCCAGCCTAACCGTGGGTCAGCGTCGCCACGCCCTCCCGGTAGCTCGGGTACGCCGGACGCCAGCCCAGTTCCGCGTGGGCCTTCCTGGTGGACACCCGAAGGTTGGTGTCGATGGCGAAGGCGGCCGCGTACGGGGCGGCGAGCCGGAGCAGCCAGGCTGGCAGTCGCCGGGGCGCGGGCGCGCCGAACGCCCGCGCCAGCGCGGTGAAGACCTGGGCCAGGGTGGCCGGCTCGTCGTCGGCGATGTTGTACGCCTGCCCGGCCCGGCCCTGTTCGAGGGCCGCCACGGTGGCCGCCGCCGCGTCTTCGACGTGCACCCAGGGCAGCACCCCGCCGTTGGCCACCGGCACCCGGCGCTTCATGAGCATCGGCCGCAACCGGGCGGTGTCCCCGCCGTAGAACATGCCGTAGCGCAGCGCGATGCCGTGCGGGGCGGTGAACGCCTGCTGCTCGGTGGCGCGTATCGCGGACAGGTGCGGGTCCACCTTCGTGCCCTGTGGCTCGCCGAACGGGTCCGCCTCGGTGCGCACCCGGTCGCCGTGGTCCCGGTAGCCGTAGCCGAGCACGATCGACTGGGTGAGGAAGCGGCCCGCGCCGATCACCTCGGCGGCGGCCAGCAGGTTCGCCGTGCCCTCGGTGCGCAGCCGGTTGGTCTGCGTCACCCCGGAGTGCCGGGTGGGGGTCCGGGTCAGCGCGGTCAGCTCGTGGATCACCACGTCCGCGGCGAGCCCGTCCACGGCCCGGAGCAGCCCGTCCCGGTCCATCGCGTCGGCGACGACCGCCCGCACGCCTCGGTCGGCCAGCGTCCGGGCCCGGCCCGGGTCGCGGGTCAGGCCGTACACCTCGTGGCCATGTTCGCGCAGCCTGCGGGTTAGGGGCACGCCGATCACGCCGCTGGCGCCTGCCACCAGAACTCTCACCAGGACCTCCTCAGGTCGGCACTCGCAACGGGGACGAGCCGTCGGGCGCCGTTGTGACGGTGACGGTGGCCACCGGGTCGACCCGGGCCGATACTCGGCGGCGAGCCACCCGCCCGGTCGAGTACGCTTGTGGGCACACAGGCGACGACCCGGCCATCACCGGCGAGCCTCCGGAAGAACAGCCGGGTGACCGGCCCAGTAGAACCGGACGGGACCGGCCCGTCACAGCCGGCCAACGAGCGGGCGGTCGCACCTCGACCGCCAAGCGGGGTGGTACCGCGGGCCTGGCCCGGGGCGCCGGTGACGGCGTACCGGAACGGGCTCGTCCTCGCAGACCACACGGACAGTGAGCTGCTGAGGAGCGACCCCCGATGGCCTATCCGTTGCACGACCCGACCGCCGCCGGCGTCCCGGCGAGCCCGGACCTGCCCGCGGTCGAGCGCTGGGTCCTGGAGCACTGGACGGCCGACAAGACCTTCGAGGCGTCGGTCGAGGCCCGCCCCGCCGGGGAGAACGGGAAGAACGAGTACGTCTTCTACGACGGCCCGCCGTTCGCCAACGGCCTGCCGCACTACGGCCACCTCTTCACCGGCTACGTCAAGGACGTGGTGCCGCGCTACCAGACCATGCGCGGCAAGCACGTCGAGCGCCGGTTCGGCTGGGACTGCCACGGCCTGCCGGCCGAGGTGGTGGCCGAGAAGCAGCTCGGCATCACCAGCAAGGCGGAGATCCTCGACCTGGGGGTGGCCCGGTTCAACGAGGCCTGCCGGACCTCGGTGCTGGAGTTCACCCAGGACTGGGAGCGGTACGTCACCCGGCAGGCCCGCTGGGTCGACTTCGCCAACGACTACAAGACGCTCGACCTGGACTACATGGAAAGCGTCATGTGGGCCTTCAAGACCCTGCACGACAAGGGTCTGGTCTACGAGGGCTTCCGGGTGCTGGCGTACTGCTGGCGCTGCGAGACGCCGCTGTCGAACACCGAGACCCGGATGGACGACGTCTACAAGGACCGGCACGACCCGACCCTGACGGTCTGGTTCGAGCTGACCCCGGACGAGTCGGCCCCCGAGCCGGTGCGTGGGCCGGTCAAGCTCGGCGTCTGGACCACCACGCCGTGGACCCTGCCGTCGAACCTGGCGCTCGCCGTCGGCCCCGACATCGAGTACGCGGTGCTGGAGCGCGACGGCTCCCGCCACCTGGTGGGTGCCGCGCGGCTGGCCGCGTACGCCAAGGAGCTGGAGGGGTACGAGCAGGTCGGCACCGTGCGCGGCGCGGACCTGGCCGGGCGCCGCTACACCCCGCTGTACGACTTCCTGGTCGAGCAGGCCGGGGAGAACGCGTACCAGGTGCTCGGCGCGGACTTCGTCACCACCGAGGACGGCACCGGGATCGTGCACCTGGCGCCCGCCTTCGGCGAGGACGACCAGAACGTCTGCAACGCGGCCGGCATCCCGACCGTTGTCACCGTGGACGACCACACCCGGTTCACCGCGCTCGTCCCGCCGTACCAGGGCGAGCAGGTCTTCGACGTGAACAAGTCGGTGATCCGGGAGCTGAAGGAGCGGCGGGTGGTGCTCCGGCAAGACACCTACACCCACTCGTACCCGCACTGCTGGCGCTGCGACACCCCGCTGGTCTACAAGGCGGTGTCGTCCTGGTTCGTGGCGGTGACGACGTTCAAGGACCGGATGGTCGAGCTGAACCAGCAGATCAACTGGACCCCGGGGCACATCAAGGACGGCTCGTTCGGCAAGTGGCTGGCCAACGCCCGGGACTGGTCGATCAGCCGGAACCGGTTCTGGGGCTCGCCGATCCCGGTGTGGAAGTCCGACGACCCGAACTACCCGCGGGTCGACGTGTACGGGTCGCTGGCCGACCTGGAGCGGGACTTCGGCGTACGCCTGACCGACCTGCACCGGCCGGCGGTGGACGACCTGGTCCGCCCCAACCCGGACGACCCGACCGGCAAGTCGATGATGCGCCGGGTGCCGGAGGTGCTGGACTGCTGGTTCGAGTCCGGCTCGATGCCGTTCGCCCAGGTGCACTACCCGTTCGAGAACCGTGAGTGGTTCGAGCACCACTACCCGGGTGACTTCATCGTCGAGTACATCGGGCAGACCCGCGGCTGGTTCTACACCATGCACGTGCTGGCCACCGCGCTGTTCGACCGGCCGGCCTTCCGCAACTGCCTCAGCCACGGCATCCTGCTCGGCTCGGACGGGCGCAAGATGTCCAAGAGCCTGCGCAACTACCCGGACGTCTACCACGTCTTCGACTCGTACGGGTCGGACGCGATGCGCTGGATGCTGATGTCCTCGCCGGTGCTGCGCGGCGGCGACATGCCGGTGACCGAGGCGGGCATCCGGGACGCGGTGCGCCAGGTGCTGCTGCCGCTGTGGAACGTCTGGTACTTCTTCTCGCTCTATGCCAACGCCGACGGGTACACCGCCCGTCGACGGACCGACTCGACGGATCTGCTCGACCGGTACGTGCTGGCGAAGACGAACGAGCTGGTGTCGACGGTCCAGGGGCAGCTGGACGCGTACGACGTCTCCGGGGCCTGCGCCACCGTCCGGTCCTACCTGGACGCGCTGACCAACTGGTACGTGCGCCGATCCCGGGACCGGTTCTGGGCGGGGGACGCCGACGCGTTCGACACCCTGTGGACGGTGCTGGAGACGCTGTGCCGGGTGGTGGCGCCGCTGGCGCCGCTGACCGTCGAGGAGATCTGGCGCGGCCTCACCGGCGAGCGGTCGGTGCACCTGACCGACTGGCCGTCGGCGGACGAGTTCCCGGTCGACCACGAGCTGGTCTCCGCGATGGACAACGTGCGGGCCGTCGCCTCGGCGGCGCTGTCGCTGCGCAAGGCCAAGGCGCTGCGGGTCCGGCTGCCGCTGTCGAAGCTGACCGTGGCCTCGCCCGTCGCCGCCCAGCTGCGGCCCTTCGCCGACCTGGTCGCCGACGAGGTCAACGTGAAGGCGGTGGAGTTCACCGACGAGGTGTCCGCGTACTGCCAGCAGGTGCTGACCGTGGTCCCGCGGGCGCTCGGTCCCCGGGTCGGCAAGGCGGTCCAGCAGGTCATCAAGGCGGTGAAGGCGGGGGAGTGGGAGCTTCACGACGGCGCCCCGGTCGCCGCCGGCGTCACCCTGGCCGAGGGCGAGTACGAGCTGCGCCTGGTCGCCGCCGACGCGGAGCACTCCGCGCCGCTGCCCGGCGGCGAGGGCGTGGTCGTGCTGGACACCCGGGTCACCCCGGAGCTGGCCGCCGAGGGGCTGGCCCGGGACGTGGTCCGGGTGGTGCAGCAGGCCCGCCGGGACGCCGACCTGGACATCTCGGACCGGATCGTGGTCTCGGTCTCGGCCTCCGAGGAGGTGCGTACGGCGGTGGCCGCGCACCTCGACTTCGTGGCCCGGGAGGTGCTCGCCGAGAGCATCGACTTCGCCGAGGGCGTCGAGGGCTTCCCCGGTGAGGTCGGCGACGGCGAGCGCGTGACGGTCGCGGTCCGCCGGGTATGAGATGAAAGGAGGGGCCCCTTCTTAACGCCTCAGGTATAGGAGGGGGCCCCTCTAACCCGTTCAGGTCAACTGGCGGGCGGCGCTGCCACCCGCTCGGGTCGACGAGACAGCGTCGGCTAACGTGACACCGCCCGCACCAGCACACCGCCGGAGGACTTCGTGCCCCTGCTCTACACCATCGGCAAGCTCACCGTGGCGCCCGCGCTCCGGTTGGCCTTCCGTCCGACCGTGGAGGGGTTGGAGAACATCCCGGCGACCGGTGGGGCGATCTTCGCGGGCAATCATCTGTCCGTCGCCGACGAACTCTTCATCGGCACCGTGGTGCCCCGGCACCTGGCCTTCTGGGCCAAGTCGGAGTACTTCAAGGGCACCGGTGTGAAGGGCCGCTTCTCCAAGTTCGTGCTCACCGGGCTGGGCGCCATCCCGGTCGAACGGGCCGGCGGTCGCGCGGCGCTGTCCGCGTTCGACGCGGCCATCCCGGTGCTCAAAGCCGGTGACCTGGTGGCTGTCTATCCGGAGGGCACCCGCTCGCCGGACGGGCGGCTCTACCGCGGTCGCACGGGCGCGGCCCGGCTGGCGCTGGCCGCCGGCGTGCCGATCATCCCGGTCGGCATGATCGGCACCGACAAGGTCCAGCCGATCGGGACCCGGGTTCCCCGACCGGGCAGGGCCGAGATCATCGTCCGGATCGGCAAGCCGCTGGACTTCACCGACCGGCCGGACGACCGGACCTCGCTGCGCGAGATCACCGACGAGGTGATGGCCGAGATCCAGCGGCTGACCGGCCAGGAGTACGTTCCGCGCTACGCCCCCAAGCGCAGCGAGCCCGCCGACGACCCGGCCGCCTGAGCGCCCGCCCGGCCGGCTGAACGTCTCGCCCGCCGGTCGCTGCTCGTGCCCTCCGGTAGTCGGCCGCGGCACCGCCCGTATCCGGCGGGCCTGAGCCCGTACCCGACGCGGCCCGAGCCCGTACCCGGCGGGTCGGCTCGCCCGGCGGACCCTCGCGGCGTGACCGGGGTCAGGCCGCGTCGGTGGTCACCACCTGTTGGCGCAGGGTGTCCAGCAGGCGACCGCTGTCGTTCAGGTCGAGCCGGGTGAACACGCCGGTCATCAGGCTGCCGTGGTCGACCGAGGTGCACACCACCACCGACTCGCCGTCCGACCGGCCGACCGCGCAGCGCTCGTACCGGCCCTGGACACCGGTCTCCACCGGTACGGCGGGGTTCAGCGCGTACCGGTCCGTGAGGCGGGTCATCTCGGCGTCGGCGTTCGACTCCGGGGTCAGCCGCAGGCCGGTGCTGCCGAAGATGGTCACCCGCTTGCCGTCGTCCGTGGTGTAGATCCCGGCGAAGACGTCGTTGTCGAGCGGGTGCGCCTGCCTCACGTCGGTCTTCAGCTCCTCGGCGGCGGTCCGGCTGCCCTCGTCCTGTCGTAGTCGCAGCCCGGCGACCTGGTCGGGCAGGGCCGCGCTGGCCGGGTACTGGGTGAGCAGCGGCCGCGCCCACCAGAGCGGAAGGCCGCAGCAGCAGGCCACGATGAGCAGCAGCACCCAGGGCCAGCGGCGTCGACGGCGGACCGGCACCGCCACGTGGCCCTTGGACGTAGGCCATGCGGGCAGGGGCGCGGCCGGCGGCGGCGAGGCCGGGCGGCGCTGCGTCGGCGGGCGGGGCGGCGCGGGCGGGGCCGCTTGGGGCGGCGACACGGGCGAGGCCGACACCGGCCGGGGTGACACCGGCCGGGCGGCGGCCGGTGGTGCGGGGGAGACCGGCGGGGGAGCAGCCGGCGCCGGGGCGACCGGCAGGTGTGGGACCGGCGCGGCGGCGACCGGCGGCGGTGGGGTGGCCGGCGTGGGCGGATAGGGCAGGGTGTGCGCCGGTGTCGGGTAGGGCAGCGTCGGCGGCAGCGCGGGAAAGTCGGCGGAGCGCAGGTCCCAGCCGGTGGTGTCCACGCCCTCCCACGGGTCGACCGGCACCATGTGCTCCGGCGACGCTACCGGCGGCACGGGGGTCGGCTCGGCGGACTCACCCCAGGAGCGCTTGCGTGCCGGTGGGGGCGGGACCGGTGCGGAGCCGCTCCAGCGAGGCGCGGGTGGCTCGGGGGTGGTCGCCTCCACCCGGGTCGGGTCGGGATGTCCAGCAACCCGCGGTGGGCCGGGACGGCCGGACGGGGGCGTTGCGTCCGTCGGGAGACGAGGTACGGCGGCCGAGCCGGTCGGGCGCACCGGTACGGCGGCGGACCCGGTCGGGCGGACGCGGGCGGAACCGCGCGCCGGGGTGATCGGAACCTCGTCGACCGGCTGATCCCCGGGCAGCACGTCGGCGGGGACCTCGGCCGCCGGCTCCTGTGCGGGACTGTCGGCGGTGGTCGTGTCGGGTTGCTGTGCGGGACTGTCGGCGGTGGTCGTGTCGGCCGGTTGCTGTGCGGGACTGTCGGCGGCGGTCGCGGCCGCCGGGGCCGCGGCTGCGCTGTCGTCGTTTGCGCCGTCGGTGCCGTTCCCGGCGTCCGCGTCGCCCTGGTCGTCTGCGTTTCCGGGACCGTCTGCGTTGCCGCGGTCGTCGGTGTCGCGCACGTCGTCGGTGTCGGGCTCGTGGGGCACGTCCGGCTCGTGGGGCACGTCGGGCTCGTGGGGCACGTTCGGCTCGTGGTCACCGTCGCCGGCGGGAGTGGTGCCGGGCGCGCCTGTGCCGGTGGCGACCTCGGCCGCGGCGTCCCGCTCGTCGCCCTGCTCGGGCGGCTCACCCGGCTCGGACGGCGACGGGGGTACGGGGGAGCGGGAAGGCTCGTCGGTGCCCGGACTCCGGCCCGTGACCGGGGTGCCCCCGTCGGCCGGCCGGTCGGTGCCCGGCTGCGGCTCCGGCATCGCGGCAATCTCCTCTCGCGCCCGTTGCGAGGTTAGTACCGCCCCACCACCTCCGCCGAATCCGCGTCTCACCCGATCGCCGACGGTGATCTTGGAGAGTTGCCGTGTGAACGGGAAGTGTCCAAGATCCAGGTGAGCCGGTGGTGGAAGTGCTGCGGTGCGGCGTGGTGGGCGGCGGGGCACCGCGTACCCTTGGGCATCATGAGTGCCCCGTCCACGACGCCGCGCCCGGTCGCGGCCAATTCCGTTTGGCCTCGGCTGGAGCCGCTGCTGCCCCAGGTGACCAAGCCCATCCAGTACGTCGGCGGTGAGCTGGGTGCGGTGGTCAAGGACTGGGACGCCGTGACCGTCCGGTGGGCGCTGATGTATCCCGACGCGTACGAGGTGGGCCTGCCGAACCAGGGCGTGCAGATCCTCTACGAGGTGCTCAACGAGCTGCCCGACGTGCTCGCCGAGCGGACGTACGCGGTCTGGCCGGACCTGGAGCGGCTGATGCGCGCCCACGGCGTGCCGCAGTTCACCGTCGACGCGCACCGCTCGGTGCGCGACTTCGACGTGTTCGGCGTCTCCTTCTCCACCGAGCTGGGTTACACCAACCTGCTCACCGCGATCGACCTGGCCGGCATCCCGCTGCTCGCCGCCGACCGCACCGATGCCGACCCGGTGATCGTGGCCGGCGGGCACGCCGCCTTCAACCCGGAGCCGATCGCCGACTTCGTGGACGCCGCCGTGCTCGGTGACGGCGAGGAGGCGGTGCTGGAGATCACCGCGATCGTGCGGGACTGGAAGGCCGAGGGCTGCCCCGGTGGGCGGGACGAGCTGCTGCTGCGGCTGGCCCGGACCGAGAGCGTGTACGTGCCGCGCTTCTACGACGTGGACTACCTGCCCGACGGCCGGATCCAGCGGGTCGTGCCGAACCGCCCGGACGTGCCGTTCCGGGTGCACAAGCGCACGACGATGGACCTGGACGCCTGGCCGTACCCGAAGAAGCCCCTGGTCCCGCTGGCCGAGACGGTCCACGAGCGGTTCGCGGTGGAGATCTTCCGGGGCTGCACGCGCGGCTGCCGGTTCTGCCAGGCGGGCATGATCACCCGCCCGGTACGGGAGCGCTCGATCACCACGGTCGGCCAGATGGTGCAGCAGGGGCTGGAGTTCTCCGGCTTCCACGAGGTGGGCCTCCTGTCGCTGTCGTCGGCCGACCACTCCGAGATCGGCGACATGTGCTCCGGCCTGGCCGAGCAGTACGCGGGCACCAACGTCTCGCTGTCGCTGCCGTCGACCCGGGTGGACGCGTTCAACATCGACCTGGCCCAGGAGCTGTCGCGCAACGGCCGGCGTGCCGGCCTGACCTTCGCCCCGGAGGGCGGGTCGGAGCGGATCCGCAAGGTGATCAACAAGATGGTGTCGGAGGAGGACCTCATCCGCACCGTGGTCACCGCGTACACCAACGGCTGGCGGCAGGTGAAGCTCTACTTCATGTGCGGCCTGCCCACCGAGACCGACGAGGACGTCCTGCAGATCGCCCGGATGGCCCACGAGGTCATCAAGGCCGGCCGGGCGGCCACCGGTTCCAAGGACATCCGCTGCACGGTCTCCATCGGCGGCTTCGTGCCGAAGCCGCACACCCCGTTCCAGTGGGCGGCGATGGAACGGCCGGAGGTCATCGACAGCCGGCTCAAGCTGCTCAAGCAGGCGATCAACGCGGACCGGTCGCTGGGCCGGGCGATCGGTTTCCGCTACCACGACGGCGAGCCGTCGCTGATCGAGGGTCTGCTGTCCCGGGGCGACCGCCGGGCCGGCGCGGTGATCCGCAAGGTCTGGGAGAACGGCGGCCGGTTCGACGGGTGGAGCGAGCACTTCTCGTACCAGCGCTGGGTGGACGCCGCCGCCGAGGTGCTGCCGGCCTTCGGGGTGGACCTCGACTGGTACACCACTCGGGAGCGCGACGAGTTGGAGGTCCTGCCCTGGGACCACCTGGACTCGGGCCTGGACAAGGACTGGCTCTGGCAGGACTGGCAGGACGCCCTGAGCGAGTACGAGCAGGACGACTGCCGGTGGACCCCGTGCTTCGACTGCGGTGTGTGCCCGGCCATGGACACCGAGATCCAGATCGGCCCGACCGGCAAGAAGCTGCTGCCGTTGACCCCGGTCAACGGCCTGAAGCTGCCGACCGCCGCCGAGCGGTAACAGCCATCCGGAGCGCGGGGACCCACCGGGTTCCCGCGCTCCGTCGTGTCCGGCCCGTCGTCGGGCCGGCGTTCCCGTGACGTGGGGTGGGGGTGCCTCGACCGGCCGTCACTCGATACGCTGCGTCCGTATTGGACCGGCCGGGGGTCGGTAGCGGGGAGGGCAGCAGCATGGGTGGAATCCAGCCGCCGGACACCGGCGATCTGCAGGTCAGCGTCGAGGACCTGGACGCCGCGGCGGACTACGTCGAGCGCCTCAAGCAGTACGTCGACGACACCATCAGCTACGAGATGGAACGCATCAAGGAGCGGATGAAGGGCGACAGCAGCAACGCCCAGACCGTCCCGAACGGCACCCCGTTCGGCGCGTACGAGGACGCCCGCATGCAGTGGCAGGCGCTGACCAGGTCGACGGCCAACATGGAGGCGCACCTGAAGTCGCTCTCCGGCAGGCTGGCCGCGCTGAAGCAGGGCACCGAGGACATCGCCCAGGCGTTCCGCGACGCCGAGGCGCGCAACGCCGCCAACGGCAAGCAGATCGAGCGTCTGCTGGAGTCCGCCGCCCCGCCGCCCACCACGGGCGATCCGTCCACCTACCCGTACACGGCCTGAGGGGGAAAGCGATGGCAACCTGGGAGCAGTGCGTCCGGGAGGTGACGCTCTCCGCGGATCCGGGGACGGTAGGCGACGTCGGCGCGGGGTGGAGCAATCTCTCCACCGCGCTGGGTTACCTGCGGGACTCGCTGGTCGGGCGGTCGTTCATCGGCCCGATCGCGCCCGGCACGGAGCGTCCGCACACCGCTGGCCTGCCCGGCATGCTGGCCGGGTGGAAGGGCAGCGGCGGCGACGCGTACCGGGAACACCTCGGTGAGATCGGCAAGGACATCGAGGAGCTGATCACCCACGCGAGCAACGTCAGCGGGGCGTTGTCGCGGATCGAGGGTGACATCCGTAAGTCCGTCGCGAGCATTCCGATCCCGTTGATGGACGACTTCGGCTGGAACGAGTGGAGCCTGCCCAACGGCACCGAGCTGGACGACGCCCGCGACGGCGAGAGCGAATCGGGCTTTCTGGCCGCGCTGCGCAAGGACTACCAGAGCAACCCCGCCTCGTACGCCGACGGCGCGTTCCGCGACAAGGCCGACGACCTCGAAGCGACCATGAAGATCGACGGCAAAGCGGAGGACCACAAGCGGGGCGGCTGGTGGGACACCAAGTCCCACCTGGACAACTGGTACAACGACAATCAGCAGGCGGCCAACAGCGCCATGTCGCCGCTGCCCGCCGCCGTGGTGACCGAGCGGCCCAAGCTGGTCGTACCGCAGCCGGACAACGGCGGGATTGACGACTACAAGCCGGACACCCGCAAACCGCCGACGGGCTTCCCGGACGGCGGTGGTGGTGGTGGCGGCGGCATCGGTGGTGGCATCGGTGGTGGCATCGGTGGTGGTGGCGGCGGCATCGGTGGCGGTGGCCCCTCGGTCGGCAGCATCGGTGGCGGCGGCGGTTCGTTCGGCGGTGGCGGGGGCCACTCGTCCGTCGCGCCGCCCACCACCGGTGGCGGCTTCGGTGGCGGGCACTCGGGCTCCACGACGCTGCCGTCCACCGGCGCGGGGTACCCGGGCCCGGGCACCGGTGGCCGCGACTACGGCACCGGCCTGGCCGGCGCCGGCACCCCGACCATCGGTAGCGGGTACGGCGGCTCGACCGGGCTCGGCGGTGGCGGCAGCACCATGGGCCTCGGCGGTGGCGGTGGCGGCTTCGGTGGCGGCTCGCCCGGCGTCGGCTCGGCCGGTGGGATCGGTGGCGGCGTCGGCGCGGCCGGCGGGATCGGCGTGGGCGGCGTCCCGGGCATGGTCGGCGGCGGCAACGGCAAACTCCCGCCGATGACCAGCGCGGCCAGCGCACTGCGTAACGCGACCGGCGCCGGTGCCGGGGCCGGTGCCGGTGGCGTGGCTGGTATGCGCGGCGGCGGCATGATGGGTGGCGGCATGATGGGCGGCCACGGCGGGGCCGGGCACGGCGGCACCGGCACCGAGCATTCGTCGTGGTTGACTGAGGACGACGATCCGTGGGGCACCGGTGACGACGCGTCCCCGGGCATCCTGCGATGAGGACGGACGGATGAGGTTGAACGTCGGCGCGTTCCGGCCGGTCGTGGCCGGCCTGACGGCCGGGCTCATGGTGCTGGGGGCCGCCCAACCGGCGGCCGCCGCACCCAGACGGGCCGAACAGTGGTACCTGGACGAACTCCAGATCGACCAGGCGCACAAGTTGTCCACCGGTCGAGGCGTGATCGTCGCGGTGGTGGACAGCGGCGTCGACGCGACCCATCCCGATCTCCGAGGCCGGGTGCTGGCCGGGGGTCGCAGCTACGGTGCCGCCGGCGACGGGCGGGCCGACGAGGACGGGCACGGCACCCACATGGCCGGCATCATCGCCGCCACCAACGCCAGCCGCGACGGCGTGGACGGCATCGCCCCCGACGCGAAGATCCTGCCCATCAAGCTGTTCAAGGGCAAGGACAAGCGCAGCAACGAGGCGATCGCCCCCGGCATCCGGATGGCCGTCGACGGCGGCGCCAAGGTGATCAACCTGTCGCAGGGTTGGCCCGGCGCAGCCAGCGCCGACGACGAGAGCGCGATCAAGTACGCCCTCGACCGGAATGTCGTGGTGGTCGCCGGCGCGGGCAACACCGCCAAGGGACACTTCGACGTGATCGCCCCCGCGAACGTCCCCGGCGTGATCGCGGTGACCGGGACGACCCGGGGCGGCGCCTTCTGGTCCGGGTCGGTGCAGGGACCGGCGGCCGTGGTCTCCGCCCCGGCCGACAGCATCTACAACATCGGCCCCGATCACGGCTATGGCTGGGGTGACGGCACCTCCGACGCCACCGCCATCGTCTCCGGCGTCGCGGCGCTGATCCGGTCGAAGTACCCGGACCTCGACGCGCCGAACGTGATCAACCGAATCATCAAGACGGCTCGGGACGCCGGGCCGTCCGGCCGGGACCCGCAGTACGGCTTCGGCCGGATCGACCCGGTCGCCGCGCTGACCGCGAACGTCCCGACGGTTTCCGCGAACCCGCTCCTCGACGCGAAGGCGGCCAGTTCGGCCCCGCCCCAGGCGGCCGAGGACGACAACTTCGACGTGACCAAGTACGGCGACCGGGGCGGTCCCACCGACCAGCAGGTCATGATCATCGGTATCGGCATCGCCGTGGTGCTGGTGGTCCTGCTGGCGCTGGCGTTCTTCCTGATCTGGAACCGGCGCCGGTACCGACGCGACGTGGCGCGCGCCGCCGACGGTGGTCTCGGCCAGGCTCCCGCCGCCGGCTACGGCCCACCCGGCGGCCCACCGGTTCCGGTCGGCCACCATCCGCCGGGCGCGTCGCCAGCCCCGGGCGGGTACCCCACACCACCCGGGCACGTTTCACAGCCCGGCTACGCACCGCCTCCCGGGTACGCTCCGCCGCCGGGCGGGCCGGCCGGGACTTATCCGCCGCCGGGCGCGCCTCCCGCGCCGCCCGGGACGTCCCCGCCGTCGGGCGGGAACCAGTCCTGATCGTCGTGGCCGGCCGGTCGACCGAGGCGTCACCGGCCGGCCTCGCCGTGCCCGGGGCGGGTGGTGCGGGGGTGAGTGACCGGTTTCGGCCGACTTTCCGGGCCGCCCCGGCCGCCCCGGCTGCGTACCGTCCCGGGCACTGCGCCAGGATGGAACGACACGCAGGTACACCTGAGGAGCTCACGATCGCCAGAAAGCCTCAACCCGAGGGCGGCCAGGCGCCGGTCGTCCAGCGGGTCCGGATCCGGTACGCCAAGCGTGGACCGCTGCGGTTCACCTCGCACCGGGACTTCGCCCGGGCCTTCGAGCGCGCGCTGCGCCGGGCCGGCGTACCGATCGCCTTCTCCCAGGGCTTCACCCCGCACCCGAAGATCTCGTACGCCTCCGCCGCGCCGACGGGCGTCGCCAGCGAGGCCGAGTACCTGGAGATCGGCCTGCGCGAGCCGGTCGACCCGGAGCGGCTGCGGAGCGCCCTGGACGCGGCGCTCTCGCCCGGACTCGACGTGCTCGACGCGGTGGAGGCCACCGGCGGCAGCCTGCCCGACCGGATCGAGGCGTCGCGGTGGCGGATCGAACTGCCGGAGGTCGACCCGGCCGTGCTGGGGGCGGCGGTGGCCGCGTTCACCGCCGCCGAGGTGATCCAGGTCGAGAGGATGACCAAACAGGGGCGGCGCACGTTCGACGCGCGGGCGGCCGTCATCGGCATCGATGTGCTGCCTCCGGCGGAGACGCCTTCCCGGGCGACAGCCGTACCGTGTGCGATACTCGAAGTGGTCGTGCGGCAGGTCACCCCGTCCGTACGCCCCGATGACGTCCTTTCCGGCCTCCGCGTGGTGGCCGACCTGGAGCCGCCGGTCGCCCCGAGGGTGATCCGGCTGGCGCAGGGCACGCTGACCGCGCAGGGCGAGATCGTTGATCCGTTGGATGCGGATCGCGACGGGGCAGCCATCGGAGAGCGCTGACCGTCGGTCAACGCTCTGGCAGGCAGACTTCGGCTGGTCGCGCACCTGCGCGCCCGGCGGAAACACCTTTTGCGGCGACCCTGCGTGGCAGCGCTCACCCGCGCCCGGGGCAGCCAGAACTGGAGAACGTCCATGCTCGAGAACGAGCCCGAGGGCGGCGAGCGGACCGGCGCGGAACCGGCCGAGACACCCGCCAGCAGCACCGACAGCACTCCCGAGACGAAGCCGCCGGCTCGCAAGCGGGCCAGCCGCCGCAAGGCCGCCCCGCTCAACCAGCCGGAGCAGACCGACGCGCCGGTCGAGGCACCGACCGACGCCGGCACAACCAGCGGCGAAGCGCCGCAGGCCGAGGTGTTCGCGCCGGTGGCCGGTGAGTTGGAGGCCGCGCCGAAGACCACGCGACGGCGGCGCAAGGCGACCACCGCGAAGGCGGTCGAGGAGCCGGTGGTCGCCACCGGCGTGGAGGCGGCCTCCGACGAGGTCGTCCCGCCGGTCAAGGTGACCCGTACCCGCCGTCGGAAGGCCGCCGCGTCCCCCGCGGAGGCGCCCATCGAGGAGTCCGCGACCGAAGCGCCGGCCGAGACCGCCGCAGCGGAGGCCGAGGCGCCGGCGGAGGCCGAGCCGCAGGCGGAGACCGGTGGCGAAACCGGTGCGGGCGCCGAGCCGTCGGCCGAGGCCGCGCCGGTCGAGGAGGAGCCCGAGGACGAGGAGACCGGGCCGCCGCCGGCCCGGAAGCGGGCCGGCACGCCCACGCCGATCGGCGAGGGCGTGGCCGAGGTGCCGCCGGCCGTCGAGACCACCCCGGCCCGGGGTCCGGAGGAACGGCCCGGCGAGGTCGCGCCGGGTGCCGCCGTCCCGGGGGTGACCGAGCAGCCCGCCGGGGAGCCGGAGCGGACCAGCCGTCGACGGCGGGCCGCCCTCTCCGCGCCGACTGTCCTGTTCATGGCGCCGCAGCCGGAGGAGATGCCGATCGTCCGGGTCACCGGACCGGCCGTCGAGGAGCCGGCCGAGGAGCCGGTGGAGACCGGCCGACGCCGCCGGCGTGCCCGTCGCGAGGCGGAGCCGGTCGAGGTCGAGGCAGAGGCCGAGCCGACCGCCGAGGCCGAGGAGACCGCCGAGGCGGAGGAGGACGAGGAGGAGACGATCTCTGGCCGGCGTCGCCGCCGCCGGGGCCGCCGCGGCCGGGGCCGGGGCAAGGGCGGCGTCGAGGACGTCGAGGAGGACGAGGCCGAGGAAGCGATCGAGGCCGAGAGCGCCGAGGCCGAGGAGACCGAAGAGGCCGAGGAAGAGGCCGAGGAGGAAGCCGAGGGCGACGGGATGACCCGCCGTCGGCGTCGCCGTCGCCGTCGGGGCGCGGGTGACGTCGAGGCCCCCTCCGAGGACGGTGTGCCCACGGTCGTCAAGATCCGCGAGCCCCGCCGGCCGGTCGACGAGGTGCAGGGCGTCACCGGTTCGACCCGGCTGGAAGCCAAGCGGCAGCGCCGCCGGGACGGCCGGGAGCAGCGGCGTACCCGGCCGCCGATCCTGAGCGAGTCGGAGTTCCTGGCCCGCCGGGAGGCGGTCGACCGGGTGATGGCCGTCCGGCAGCGCGGTGACCGGACCCAGATCGCCGTCCTCGAGGACGGTGTGCTGGTCGAGCACTACGTCACCCGTAACTCGGCCGGCACCATGGCCGGCAACGTCTACCTGGGCAAGGTGCAGAACGTCCTGCCCAGCATGGAGGCGGCCTTCGTCGACATCGGGCGCGGCCGTAACGCCGTGCTCTACGCCGGCGAGGTCAACTGGGACACCACGGGCCTGGAGGGCCGCGCCCGGTCGATCGAGCATGCGCTCAAGTCGGGCGACTCGGTGCTCGTGCAGGTCACCAAGGACCCGATCGGGCACAAGGGCGCGCGGCTGACCAGCCACATCGCGCTCTCCGGCCGGCACCTGGTCTACGTGCCGAACGGCAACGCCTCCGGCATCAGCCGGAAGCTGCCGGACACCGAGCGCAAGCGGCTGCGGGACATCCTCAAGAAGCTGGTGCCGGACGGCGCCGGGGTGATCGTCCGGACGGCCGCCGAGGGCGCCAGCGAGGACGAGTTGGCCCGGGACGTCAAGCGGCTCCAGGCGCAGTGGGAGGACATCCAGGCCAAGGCGGCCGAGGGCGGTGCCCCGGTGCTGCTCTACGAGGAGCCGGATCTGGTCATCCGGGTGGTCCGGGACCTGTTCAACGAGGATTTCCGCGAGCTGGTCATCGAGGGCGAGCAGGCGTACGACATGGTCGAGTCGTACCTGTCGCACGTCTCGCCGGACCTGGTCGCCCGGCTGCGCCGGCACGCCGGCACCACCGACGTCTTCGCCGAGTACCGGATCGACGAGCAGATCCTCAAGGGGCTGGACCGCAAGGTCTTCCTGCCCTCCGGCGGCTCGCTGGTGATCGACCGGACCGAGGCGATGACCGTCATCGACGTCAACACCGGCAAGTACACCGGTTCCGGGGGCAACCTGGAGGAGACGGTCACCCGCAACAACCTGGAGGCGGCCGAGGAGATCGTGCGCCAGCTGCGGCTGCGCGACCTCGGTGGCATCGTGGTGATCGACTTCATCGACATGGTCCTGGAGTCGAACCGGGAGCTGGTGCTGCGCCGGCTCACCGAGTGCCTGGGCCGGGACCGCACCAAGCACCAGGTCACCGAGATCACCTCACTGGGTCTGGTGCAGATGACCCGCAAGCGGATCGGCGCCGGCCTGCTGGAGGCGTTCAGCGAGACCTGCGAGTGCTGCAAGGGCCGCGGCGTGATCATTCACACCGAGCCGGTGCCGGAGAAGCCGCGGACCGGCGGTGGTGCGGGGGAGAAGGTCAAGGCGGTCGCCTCGGCCGTCACCACCCCGGCCGCCGAGGAGCGGGGTGGTTCCCGGCGCCGGAGCCGCAAGGCCGCGCCGGAGAAGACCGTCGCCGAGGTGACGGACGCCCAGGCGGACGCCGACTACCACGACACGATGGGCTACGACCTGTCCCGGTACGAGACCGAGACGCCGGCCGCCCCGGCGGTCGCCGACAGCCAGGAGGGCAGCTCGGCACGGCTGGCCGCGGCGGACGACCCGGACGCGATCGGTGACGGCGAGGCCGAGGAGGAGGGCGGCCTCGGCCGGCGGCGTTCCCGGCGGGGCGGGGCGCGGCGGCGCACCCGGCCGTGAGCCGCTGACCGGTACCACGTTCGACGGGCCCCTCCTGCCGGCAGCAGAGCCGGCGGGAGGGTTTCGTCGTTCCTGCCCCCGGCGGGGAAGTGCGCCTTCCGGGCGGGACGGCGTGCGCCGGGGGGAGTGCGCTCTTCAACCGCGGACGCCCGGGAGGCGCTGCGGCTCGCCCGCCAGGCGGGATGGCGTGCTCCGGCCGGGAACAGGACCGCCTCGGGGTTCCGTGGGCTCGGCGTTGGTCGGGGGGTGCTGCGCCGGCGTGGGCTACGCCGACCCGGACGATCCGACTCTTCGCGGTGGGCCTCGCCGTACCGGCCCCACCGGTCGCCCCGCTCCGGACCGTGCCCCGACCGACTTCGTCCCCGGCTGACGGGCGGCCCGGTTTGGGCGGCGGGCCCGGCATGGCGTACGCTAACCTGCGGCGCACTTTGGTGTGCCGAGTTCCCGCGTGCCCGCGCAGCCGGTGTCACGATTACCCGGCGAGTCGCCGTGGGAACGACCGCCAGCAGCCTCAACGACAGGGAGTCCGCCTCCGATGTACGCGATCGTCAAGACCGGCGGCAAGCAGTACAAGGTCGCCGAGGGCGACGTGATCGAGGTCGAGAAGCTCGCCGGTGCCCCCGGCGACGCGGTGAAGCTCACCGCGGTGCTCCTCGTCGACGGTGACGACCTGGTGACCGACGCGGCGAAGCTTGCCCAGGTCTCGGTGTCCGGTGAGATCGCCGCGCACACCAAGGGCCCGAAGATCCGGATCCACAAGTTCAAGAACAAGACCGGCTACCACAAGCGCCAGGGTCACCGCCAGCCGCTGACCCAGGTCAAGGTGACCGGCATCTCCAGCGGGAAGTAGGTCGTCCTCCAATGGCTCACAAAAAGGGTGCGTCCAGCTCGCGTAACGGTCGCGACTCCGCGGCCCAGCGGCTCGGCGTGAAGCGCTTCGGTGGTCAGCTCGTCAACGCGGGCGAGATCATCATCCGTCAGCGCGGCACCAAGTTCCACCCCGGTGACCTGGTCGGCCGTGGCGGCGACGACACGCTCTTCGCGCTGGCCGCCGGTTCGGTCCAGTTCGGCACCAAGCGCGGCCGCAAGACCGTCAGCATCGTGCCGCAGCAGTAGTTCGAAGGCGTTGGCGGGCCGCGGACCTGGTGTCCCGGCCCGCTTCGCTTTTCACCGTGCGGGGCCTACCCCGATGGAAGGATTGTCCGCGTGACGACGTTCGTTGACCGGGTCGTCCTGCACATGCAGGCCGGCGACGGCGGGCACGGCTGTGTCTCGATCCACCGGGAGAAGTTCAAGCCCTTCGGTGGTCCGGACGGCGGCGATGGCGGGCACGGCGGCAGCGTCTCGCTGGTGGTCGACCCGCAGGTGACCACGCTGCTCGACTTCCACTTCCGCCCGCACATGAAGGCCGAGAACGGCAAGGGCGGCGCGGGTTCGAACCGGGACGGCGCCAACGGTCGGGATCTGGTGATCAAGGTGCCGAACGGCACCGTGGTGCTGGGCCTCGACGGTGAGGTGCTGGCCGATCTGGTCGGCGCCGGCACCACCTTCGAGGCGGCCCGGGGCGGCCGGGGCGGCCGGGGCAACGCCGCGCTGGCCAACGCCCGGCGAAAGGCCCCCGGCTTCGCCGAGCTGGGCGAGCCCGGCGACCGGCTGGACGTGGTGCTGGAGCTGAAGAGCGTCGCCGACGTCGGCCTGGTCGGCTTCCCGTCGGCCGGGAAGTCGTCGCTGATCTCGGTCATCTCCGCCGCCAAGCCGAAGATCGCCGACTACCCGTTCACCACCCTGGTGCCGAACCTGGGCGTGGTCCGGGTGGACAACCACACCTTCACCGTGGCCGACGTGCCGGGGCTGATCCCGGGCGCGGCCACCGGCAAGGGGTTGGGCCTGGAGTTCCTCCGTCACGTCGAGCGCTGCGCCGTGCTGGTGCACGTCGTCGACAGCGCCACGCTGGAGCCGGGCCGGGATCCGCTCGCGGACATCGACACGATCGAGGCCGAGCTGGCCGAGTACGGCGGTCTGGCCGACCGGCCCCGCCTGGTCGCGCTCAACAAGATCGACGTACCGGACGGCCGGGATCTCGCCGAGATCGTCCGGCCCGACCTGGAGGCGCGGGGCCTGCGGGTCTTCGAGATCTCCACCGCCACCCGCGAGGGGCTCAAGGAACTGACGTATGCGATGGCGGAGCTGGTCGAGCAGGCCCGCAGCGCGGCGCCGCCGGCCGAGCCGACCCGGATCGTGATCCGCCCGAAGGCGGTCGACGACGCCGGCTTCACCATCGAGGCGGAGGAGGACGGTTCGTACACCGTCCGGGGCACCCGCCCGGAGCGCTGGGTCCGGCAGACCAACTTCGACAACGACGAGGCGGTGGGCTACCTGGCCGACCGGCTGGCCCGGCTCGGCGTCGAGGAGAAGCTGGCCAAGGCCGGCGCGCAGGCCGGCGACCTGGTCCGCATCGGCGGTCGGGAGTTCGACTGGCAGCCCACCCTCTACGCCGGCGTCGACTTCGTCCCGGGCAACCGGGGCACCGACATCCGCCTGGAGGAGAAGTCGACCCGTGCCTCGGCCGCCGAGCGGCTGGCCGCCCGCAAGGCACGCCGGCAGCGCCCGGCCGACGAGGTTGCGGCCGCCCCGCAGGACGACGACGCCGACGACGACTGGGAGTAGCCCCGTCCCGTCCGTGATCGGGTCGTTGTCCGGAAACCTCCGCGAAATCCGCCGGTCCTAGCGTGACGGAATGCTGATCGAATCCCGGCCCGCCACCGACCCCGAGGTCGCCACCCTGGTCGAGGCGCAGCAGCGCGAGCTGCGCGACGCCGACGGGGGGCTGCCCGGCCAGGCGACGGTCACCCATGACGACATCCGCTACCTGGTCGCGGTGGCCGGCGGACGAGCCGTCGCGTGTGGCGGCCTCCAGGCGCTGGACGCCGACACCGGCGAACTGAAGCGGATGTACGTGCGGCCGGCGTACCGGGGGCGGGGCATCGCCCGGCAGCTGCTGGCCGCGCTGGAGGAGCTGGCCTACCGGCAGGGGCACACCACGGTGTGCCTGGAAACCGGCACGTACCTGCCGGCGGCCATCGGCCTCTACCGGTCCTGCGGCTACCAACCCATCCCCGTGTACGGCGAGTACGTGGGCAATCCGCACAGCGTCTGCTTCGCCAAGCGGCTGCTCGTCGCGGCCTGACGGCGGCGGCACGGTCGCCACCGCGACGAACCCGCGCTGTCGGTTTGTACGCCGGTCAGGACCGGTCGAACGGGGTGTCCAGCCGCCCGCCGGTGCCCGCCTGCCTGGAGAGCAACAGCCCGAGAACCAGCATGCCGAAGCCGAGGAAGAGGTGCAGCCAGTTGTCGGCGTCGTTGAACGGCACGAAGTTCGCGTAGCTTTCCCGGTCGACGCCGAAGCCGTACAGCCAGATGACGAGGTAGACGGCGCCGCCGCCGGCCAGGAACAGCCGCGCTCCGCCCACGCTGCGGGCCAGCCCCAGCCCGACCAGGCCGAAGACCAGGTGCAGCAGGTTGTGCAGGATCGACACCTGGAACAGGCCGAACAACTTCGCCTTCGAGTGGTGACCGGCGAACACCAGGTCGCCGTAGTGCGTGGTGACGCCGGGGACGAAGCCGAGCACGCCGATCAGCACGAAGACGGCGGCCACCGCGAGGGCGACCTTCTGGAGCGCCGTCCGGGCCGGGGCGCGTCCGCGCACGTCACGTGCCATCGCTGTCACCTCCGTGGATCAGCCGCCGCCTGGGTGTGGGCAGACCCTCAATTCTGTGACCGGGCTGGGGCGCTCCCGCAGAGAAATGACGAATCAGGCAGGGAGTCGACGCCCCGGTCAGCCCGGTTGTCACCCCGGCGTGCGTTGTCGACCAGGGGTCCGGCCGGTGGGCGCGCGGCGACCGAGGGGAAGGCGATCACTCGATCCGGCGTACCCCGTCGATGACGAAGCCGCTGCCCGGCAGGGTGGGCATCCGGCCGAGGTCGAGCGCCAGGTCCTGCGGCGGGACGCGGTAGCTCATCGTGCCGGTCAGGTTGGTGACGGCCCGCTTCAGCAGCTCGATGGTGAGCCACTCCCCGGCGCAGCGGTGCCCGGTGAAGTAGTCTCCACCGCCCTGCGGGAGCAGGCTGAACGCATCGCCCGGCCAGTCGGTGAACCGTTCCGGCCGGAACCGTTCCGGCTCGGGCCAGAGCCGCGGGTGGTGGTTGGTGGCGTACAGGCCGAGCAGCACCCGACGACCCTCGGGGAAGTGGTGCCCCTGCCACTCGAAGGAGTGTCGTACCCGGGCCGCCGCCGCCGGGAAGAGCGGGTAGTAGCGGCGGACCTCGTGCCCGAAGCCCTCGATGGCCCGCTCGTCGCCACGCAGCCGTTCCCGCCAGGACGGATGGTCGTGCAGGGCCAGCGCGGCGAAGACCACGAACCGGTCGACCGCGACCGTCGGGCGGATGATGTTCAGCAGCTCGACCGCCGCGATCCGGCGCGGCAGCAGCCGTCCCTGGCCGTCCCGGTGCTTGGCGATCACCCGTAGCGCGCTGCCCTCCGGCGCGGGCAGCGCGCCGTGCCGGACCCGCTCGATCAGGTCGCCGGCCCAGTGTTCGGCCCGCCGGCGGCCGATCAGCCCGCGCCAGTACCGCGGGCCGACCGCGACCGGCGCCTCGATCATCGCGTGCAGGTCGGCGGTGCGCCGCACGACCTGCGTACCGCCCAGCGGCACCCCCGCCCAGGCGCAGACCGCGCGGGTCAGCATCCGGCCGACCTCGTCGTGGAGGACCACCGGACCGGACTCCGCCCACGCCGGGACGCGGGCCCGCCACTCGTCGTCGAAGAGCCGCCCGAGGTGGCGGACCGCCGCCGGCGTCATGATCGACATCAACATCGCCTTGCGCGCCCGGTGCGCCGCGTCGTCGAGCCCCTGCACGCCACCGACCCCGGTGAGGGTGAGCCGCCCCAGCGCCGGCAGCGCGCCGTGTCGGACGAAGCGGGCGGGATCGTAGAACAGCTCCGCGGCCGGGCGACCGCGCAGGCAGATGGTCGGCTGCAGCAGCAACCGGGTCTGGAAGATGTCGCTGCCGTGCCGGTCGCAGTGGTCGCCGATGAACCGGTAGCCCTCGCGCCGGAACGCCAGCGTGCTCTCCGGGCTGCGGTCGGTGGAAATGCTCATCGGCTGCTCCTGACGCGGGCTCGGCGACCGGTGGCGGCGATCCGCTCATACCCGTGCCAGGCAGGGCGAATCCGGCCTAGCGAAGGCGGACCCGTGGAGCATGGCACGTTCGGCCGGCCGGGGGAGGGGCCAGCGGGGAATACCGGAGCTGGCCCCTCCCAGAGCGCGGAGAACCTGGTTGCCTCGGCGGTGGACCGGCGACGGGCCGGTCTGAGATCCGTCGGCGCAGCGACCGACGGCGGCCACCGGTGACGGGAGGACGGATGGGTAACGACCGGACGGTGCACTGGCGGCGGCGCGCGGTGACCGGCCTCGGCCTGCGCCGGGGCGACCACGACAACGCGCTGATCGTCCCACCCCGGCGGGCCGGGGCCCGGCCACCCCGGTTCTTCACCGTGCACCTCGGCTTCGATGCGGCCGACCCGTCCGTCGCCCGCGAGCTGGCCGTCGCGTACGCCGAGGCGCTGAGCCTGCTCCGCCCGGAGCTGGCGCTCGGCGCGGCGGCCGTCTCCCCGGCCGACGCCTGGCACCGGGCGGAGCGGCTGTTCTGCGGGGCGCTCGGGCCTGACGGCGAGCGCTGCGCCGATGTGACCGGCCACCCCGGCTTCCACCACGCGCCCGGCCCCGGCGGCCTCGGCTGGGGCGACGGTGACTGAGCGCAGGCCAGGCCCTAGTCCAGGTCGAACTCGCCGTCCTGGGCGCCCGCGACGAACGCGTCCCACTCGGCCTGGGTGAAGACCAGCACCGGCCCGTCCGGCTCGGCCGAGTTGCGCATCCCGATCAGGTCGTCGACGAAGGCCACCTCGACCGCGCCCTCGGTCGTGTCGCCCTCAGCCCGCTGCCAGACCGCCCGGGTGAGGTCGAAGTCGCCCTTGGGGTGCTGAGCCATCGTTGTTCCTCCATCGCCACGCGTCACCGGGGACCCGGTCCGGATCCCCATCGGGCAGGATAAGCGGATGCCGAGCCTGACCCGTGTAGAGGCGACCGCGCGTGGCGCGTTGATTACCGTCGAGTCCTACGAGGTGGACCTCGACCTGACGGGTGACGGCGAGCGGTTCCGCTCCACCGTCACGATCCGGTTCCGGGGAACGCCCGGTGCCGAGACCTTCGCCGAGGTCAAACCCGTGCGACTGCTCGGGGTACGCCTCAACGACCGGGAGCTCGACCCGGCGGTCCTCGACGACAACCGGCTGCCGCTGACCGGGCTGGCCGCCATGAACACCCTCACGGTCAGCGCCGAGATGGCGTATTCCAACACCGGCGAGGGCCTGCACCGCTTCGTCGACCCGGCCGACGGCGAGACGTACCTCTACGCGACGTCCTTTCTCGACGAGGTGCAGCGGATCTTCGCCGCGTTCGACCAGCCCGACCTGAAGGCCCCGGTGACCCTCTCGGTCACCGCGCCGCCGGAGTGGACCGTCGCGGCCAACGGGCAGCTCGCCGACCGCCCGGCGCCGGGGCGCTGGGAGTTCGCCCCCACCCCGCCCCTGGCCACGTACTTCTTCACGCTGATCGCCGGGCCCTGGCACGTACGGCACGACGAGCACGACGGCATCCCGCTCGGCATCTACTGCCGGCGCTCGCTGGCCGAGCACCTGGACGCCGACGCCACGGAGATCTTCACCGTCACCAAGCAGTGCTTCGACCGCTTCCACCGGCTCTTCGCCGAGCGTTATCCGTTCGGCAAGTACGACCAGGCGTTCGTGCCCGAGTTCAACGCCGGCGCGATGGAGAACCCGGGTCTGGTCACCCTGCGCGACGACTACGTCTTCCGCTCGGCCGTCACCGACACCCAGCGGGAACTGCGGGCCACCACCATCGCGCACGAGATGGCGCACATGTGGTTCGGCGACCTGGTGACCATGCGCTGGTGGGACGACCTGTGGCTCAACGAGTCCTTCGCCGAGTACCTGGGCACCCGGGTCACCGCCGAGGCCACCCGTTTCGACCAGGCGTGGACCACCTTCGCGATGCGCCGCAAGGCCTGGGGGTACGCGGCCGACCAGCGCCCCTCCACCCACCCGGTCGCCCCCGAGGAGGTGGCCGACGCCGCCCAGGCCCTGCTCAACTTCGACGGCATCTCGTACGCCAAGGGCGCCAGTGTGCTGCGCCAGCTCGTCGCCTGGGTCGGTGACGAGGCCTTCCTCGCCGGCCTGAACGCGCACTTCGCCAGGCACCGGTTCGGCAACGCCACCCTCGCCGACCTGCTCGACAGCCTCACCGCCGCGAGCGGGCGGGACCTGACCGACTGGGCCGAGCGCTGGCTGCGCCGCAGTCAGGTCAACACGCTGCGGATGGTGACCGCCGTGGACGCCGGCGGCCGGTGGACCGAGGCGGCGGTGGTGCAGACCGCGCCGGAGGCGTACCCGGTGCTGCGCCCGCACCGCATCGGGGTGGCCCGGTACGCCGCCGACGCCCCGGCGCACCGCTTCGAGGTCGACCTGGACCCGGGCACCGACCAGGGCCGCACCGAGCTGACCGAGCTGATCGGGCAGCCCGCCACCGGTCTGCTGCTGCCCAACGCCGGCGACCTCACGTTCGCCAAGATCCGGCTCGACCCGGCCTCGGCGGACGCGGTGCCGATGCTGCTTCCCGGGCTGGACGACCCGCTGGCCCGGGCACTGCTCTGGGGCGAGGCCCTGGACGCCGCCACCGACGGCGAGCGACCGGTGGACGCGCTGGTCGCGCTCATCGCGGCGGCGCTACCGGCGGAGACCGAGGTGATCATCGCCGAGGACGTGCTCACCCTCAGCCGAGGTCTGGTCGACCGCTACCTGGACCTGCCGGCCCGGGACGCGGCCCTGCGCCGGATCGCCGGGGCCTGCGCCACACTGCTGGCCGGCGCCCCGGCCGGCGGCTCGCTGCAACTCGCCGCGGCCCGGGGCCTGATCGGCGCCACCACCGACGCCGGGCTGCTCGCCGGCTGGCTGGCCGGCAAGGACGTTCCGGCGGGGATCGCGGTGGACGCCGACCTGCGGTGGGCGCTGCTGCGCCGGCTGGTGGTGCTCGGGGCGGTCGGCGAGCCGGAGATCGCGGCCGAGGCGGCCGCCGACCGCAGCGCCACCGGCGCCGAGCGGGCCGCGCGCTGCCGGGCCGCGCTGCCCGACGCCGACGCCAAACGGGCCGCGTGGGAGATCATCACCAGTAACACCACGCTCTCCAACCGCCTGATCGAGGCGGCCGCCGAGGGCTTCTGGCAGCCGGAGCAGGCCGAGCTGACCGCCGACTACGTCGAGCGGTACTTCGCCGACATGCCGGCGGCGGCGGGGATGCGTACCCCCTGGACGGCCAACCGCGTCGCCTCGCTGGCCTTCCCTCGATACGCCGTGTCGCAGCGCACCCGGGAGCTGGCTGCGGCGCTGCTGGCCCGCGACGACCTGGCGCCCGGCCTCATACGGGAGGTGACCGACCGCGACGACGACCTGCGGCGGGCGCTGGTGGCCCGGACGGCGGTGGCCGCCGTCGGCGGCTGACGGGGGCGGGGCCACGGTGCCGGGCGGGCGGAGGCCGACGCCCGTCCGGCGCCGGCCGCCCGGCACCGGCCACGGCCGTCCAGACGGGTCCGGAGCCCCCGGCGCCGACCAGCCGGCCGCACTCATGCCGGCCGCCGACCGCCTGGGATCGACCGCCGGCCGGGACGGCCCGACGGCCCCGCCGGTCCGATTCTCCGCCCGGCCTACGATCGCTTGGTGGAGGAAGACATCCGGCGGATCGGGATCATGGGCGGCACCTTCGACCCGATCCACCACGGGCACCTGGTGGCGGCCAGCGAGGTGGCGGACCGGTTCGGTCTGGACGAGGTGATTTTCGTGCCGACCGGCCAGCCCTGGCAGAAGGCGGACGAGCCGGTCAGCTCGGCCGAGGACCGCTACCTCATGACGGTGATCGCCACCGCCTCCAACCCGCGCTTCCAGGTCAGCCGGGTCGACATCGACCGGGGCGGCCCGACCTACACCGTCGACACCCTGCGCGACCTGCACGCCGAGTACGGCCCGAAGGTGCAGCTCTTCTTCATCACCGGGGCGGACGCGCTGGAACGCATCCTGTCCTGGAAGGAAGTGGACCGGATGTTCGAGCTGGCCCACTTCATCGGCGTGACCCGCCCCGGCTTCGAGCTGTCCGACAAGCACCTGCCCGCGGACACGGTCAGCCTGGTGCAGGTCCCGGCCATGGCCATCTCCTCGACCGACTGCCGGGCGCGGGTCTCCCGGGGGGAGCCGGTCTGGTACCTGGTGCCGGACGGTGTGGTGCAGTACATCGCCAAACGGCGCCTCTACCAGCGGTGATTATGCCCGAAACATGAGGCTCTGTCCGCATAATCGACCAGAACTGGCAAGTCGTCGGGCCGCCAGGTGTGAGAGGCTTGGAGGGTCGCACGGTTGATCGAAGGAGAACGGTGACAGTTTCCGAACGCGCACACGAGCTGGCGATGGCCGCCGCCCAGGCCGCGGCCGACAAGAGGGCGCAGGACATCGTCATCATCGACGTGGGCGACCAGCTCGCCATCACCGACGCGTTCCTGCTGGCCGCCGCTCCGAACGAGCGCCAGGTCCTCGCCATCGTCGACGCCATCGAGGAGCGCCTGCTGGAGCTGCCGGAGAAGGCCAAGCCGGTCCGCCGCGAGGGCGAGCGGGGCGGCCGGTGGGTGCTGCTCGACTACGTCGACATCGTGGTGCACGTGCAGCACACCGAGGAACGCGAGTTCTACGCCCTGGACCGGCTCTGGAAGGACTGTCCGCAGATCCCGTTCGTGGACCGGGACCTGGCCGATTCGGCAGCCGGCACCGCCAGCGCGGAATGACCCGCCTGATCATCTGGCGGCACGGCAACACCGACTGGAACGCCACCAACCGCGTCCAGGGGCAGACCGACGTACCGCTGAACGACCTCGGTCGTGAGCAGGCCCGCGCCGCCGCGCCCGCGCTGGCCGCGCTGCGCCCGGACGCCATCGTCGCCAGCGACCTGCGCCGCGCCGCCGACACCGCCGCCGCCCTCGCCGCGCTGACCGGGCTGCCGGTACGCACCGACGCCCGGCTGCGCGAGCGCCACTTCGGCCAGTGGCAGGGCCTCGCCCTCACCGAGGTCGCCGAGCGCTTCCCCGACGCGTACGCGCGCTGGCGCGCCGGCGACCCGGACCCGGGCGCCGGCATCGAGACCCTCGACGACCTGGGCAAGCGCCTCGGCGTCGCGTTCCAGGAGGCGGCCGACCTGGCAGTCGGCGGCACCGTCGTGGTGACCACCCACGGCGGTGGCGCCCGGCAGGGCGTCGGCCACCTGCTCGGCTGGGACCATGCGGTGCTGCGGAGCGTCGGTTCGCTGGCCAACTGCCACTGGGCCGAGCTGCGCCACGACGGCGTTCGCGGTTGGCACCTGCGGGCGCACAACGTCGGGCTGATCACACTGCCGGCGCAGGCCGACGCGGTCTGAGCCCTCCGGCCCGGGCGTGCCGCTCGGGGATCGGCTAGCGTGCCGGGCATGCCCGTCGCGGTCGTCACCGACTCCACCGCCTATCTTCCGCCCGAGCTGGTGCGCGCGCACCAGCTCACGGTCGTCCCGCTCACCGTGGTGCTCAACGGCGTGGAGGGGCTGGAAGGGGTCGAGGTCTTCCCCGAGGATGCCATCCGGGCCTTCGCCGGCCGGCGGGTCGCGGCGAGCACCTCCCGGCCCGCCCCCGAGCAGTTCGCGCAGGTCTATCGCGCGCTGCTCGCCGGGGGCGCCGACGCGGTGGTCTCGGTACACCTGTCGGCCGAACTCTCCGGCACCGTGGAGGCGGCCCGGCTGGCCGCCGCCGAGGTCGGCGACCGGGTCGGCGTGGTCGACAGCCGCTCCACCGGGATGGGCCTGGGCTTCCCGGTCCTCGCCGCCGCCTCGGCCGCCGCCGACGGGGCGGACCTTTCCGGGGTACGCCAGGCGGCGGTCGACGCCGCCGCCCGGACCACCATCTTCTTCTACGTCGACACCCTGGAGTTCCTTCGTCGGGGTGGCCGGATCAACGCCGCCGAGGCGCTGCTCGGTACCGCACTGTCGGTGAAGCCGATCCTGCACATGCCGGACGGTGCGATCGTGGTCCGGGACAAGGTGCGTACCGCCGGTCGGGGCCTGGCGCGCCTGGTCGACCTGGCGGTCGAGACGGCCGGCGACGCCGAGGTGGACCTGGCGGTGCACCACCTCGCCGCAGCACAGCGCGCCGAGCAGTTGGTGACGGCGCTGACCGAGCGGCTCGGTGACCGCCTGCGCGACACGTACGTCACCGAGGCCGGGGCGGTGGTGGCGGCGCACGCCGGGCCGGGGCTGGCCTGCGTGGTGATCCACCGCCGCCCGGCGTGACCGACGTCGTGGCCCTCGGCCCCCGATCAGCCGGGTATCGCGAGATCCTGGGCAGTCACCGTTCGGTTCGGACGGTGACTGCCCAGGATCCGAGGGTGCCCGTTCTCAGGGCAGTGGTTGGGGCGCGTCGGGGCCGACGTATCGCGAGTCGGGCCGGATGATCTTCGGGTCCTCGGCCTGTTCCAGCACGTTCGCGCACCATCCGATGACCCGGCTGGTGGCGAAGGTCGGGGTGAACATCTCCCGGGGCAACCCGCACAGGTGCATCACGACGCCGGCGTAGTACTCCACGTTGGTGTGCAGTTCCCGGCCGGGCTTCAGCTCCGCGAGCAACGACAGGATCCGTTCCTCGACGGCCACGGCGAGGTCCACCAACTCCCCGCCGAGGTCCCGGGCGATCCCCTTGAGCATGCGTGACCGCGGGTCCTCGGCGCGGTAGATCGGGTGCCCGAACCCCATGATCCGCTCGCCGTTCAGGACGCGCGAGCGCAGCCAGGCGTCGGCCCGGTCGATCGAGCCGATGGCGTCGAGGGTGTCCAGGGCCCGGCTGGGCGCTCCGCCGTGCAGGGGGCCGGAGAGCGCGCCGAGGGCCCCGCCGACGCAGGCGTAGATGTCGGCGCCGGTGGAGGCGATGACGCGGGCGGTGAAGGTCGACGCGTTGAAGCCATGATCCACGGTCGCGATGAGGTAGCGCTCGATCGCCCGGGCGTGGGGTTCGGACGGCTCCTCGCCAGTGATCATGTAGAGGTAGTTCGCCGCGTGTGACAGGTCGTCGCGCGGTTCGATCAGATCCAGGCCGGCGCGCAGGCGGTACAACGCGGCCAGCAGGCTGGGCGTGAGGGCGCAGAGCGCCATTGCCTGTGCCCGCCGCTCGGCCGGCGACGTGTCGTACAGCGGGCGGGCCCCGGCGGCGAGGCCGGCGACGGCCAGCGCGGCGCGTAGCGCGCCCATCGGGTCCTGCGATCGGGAGGCCGCGGCGATGTCGGGCAGCGCGGCGGCCACGGCGGGTGGGATGTGGCGCAGCGGGGCGATCTCCTGCTGGAGCGCCTTGGGCTCGTCCGGCAGGGCGCCGTCGATCAGCAGCGCCCAGACGTCCTCCAGGGTGCGGCGCTCGGCCAGTTCGATCGCGGAGTACTGCCGGTAGTGGTAGAAGCCCTCACGGCCGCGTACGCGGCCGATCGTGGTGTCGGTGACGACGACGCCGGCGAGTCCCCGAGGAGCGGTGATGGTGTCAGCCATGCCGGCAGCGTCACGTCGCAGGGCGGAGCTGGTCAACATTGATCCAGTCAACGTGAGAGCATGACCACATGTCCGAGGACCAATTGCTGACGACCAACGAGGTGGCGCATCGCCTGCGTATCAAGCCGGAGACGGTCTATGCCTACGTCAGCCGAGGGTTGCTTGACAGAGTCAAGGTTTCCGGCGAGCGGATCAGTCGCTTCCGGCTGGCCGACGTCGAGCGGCTGGCATCCCGTACCCAGGCGACCCGGCCGGAGCGCGATGCCGCGCCGGCGATGCGCACCGCCACCACGCTGATCGCGTACGGGCGGCTCCACTACCGGGGACTGGACGTCGCGAAGCTCGCGCCGGGGACGCCGTTCGAGGAGATCGCGCGGTGGCTCTGGGCTGGCGAGCGGCGCCCGGAGCCTTTCGTGGCGGCCGCGGAGACCGTCGAGCGGGCGAGACGGGCGAGCGATCACCTGCCGGCGCAGGCCCGGCTCTTCGACCGGCTGCCGGTGATCGTCGCCGTCGCGGCCGCGATGGACCCGCTGCGCTTCGACCTGGCGCCCGCCACCGTGACGGCTCTCGCGCCCGCGCTGCTGTCCACCATGGTCGACGCCCTGCCGACCGCCGGCGAGGCAGCTCCGGACGACAGCTTGGCGGCCCGCCTGTGGCTACGGTTGACCGACCTGCCGGCGTCCGTGGCGGGCCTTCGGGCGCTGAACGCCGCGCTCGTCCTCCTTGCCGATCATGACCTGGCCGCTTCGACCATCGCGGTGCGGGTGGCGGCGTCGACCCGGGCGAATCCCTACGCGTCGGTGCTGGCGGGCCTCGGTGCGCTGGACGGGCCGATGCACGGTGCCGTGGGCACCAGTGTCTACCGGATGATCGAGGCGGCGCTGCGGGACGGGGCACCGGCCGCGATCGCCGAATGCTTCCGGAACGGCGGTCTGCCCGGGTTCGGGCATTCGCTGTACCCGGCCGGTGATCCGCGTGGAGCGGCCCTCCTCGATCTCGTCGCGGAGCTGCCGATCGAGGGTGAGCTGCGGCGAGCCGTCGACGATCTGGTCGCCACCGCGGCACGACGGGCAGCCCTGCCCAATGTCGACTTCGCCGTTGCCGCGTTGGCGCACGCGACCGGCATGGGCCCGGCTGCCGGAGAGGTGATCTTCGCGATCGCCCGGACGGCAGGCTGGATCGCACACGTCATCGAGGAGTACGCCCAGCCGGCCAACCGGTTCCGGTGGAACAGCGGCTACACCGGGCCACCCCCGGTGTCAGCGTGAAACCCCTTCTCGGGGCGGACCGGTCCTTCGCCGCGTCTGTTAGCACACCGTGGGCATGATCAGGCGTCTGTCCACAGGGAGGTGTTTCGTCCACAGGGCGACCGTCCAGGCCTGACCGCCACCACTGCTCGTGCCTAGCCTCGCGCCGTGTCAGACGACGAGGAGAGCGTGGTGCGACGGCGGCTGTCCCTGCTGTTCGATCCGGGATCGCGCCACGAGTCGGCCTGGCCGGCCGTCGGTCCCGTCCCGGCCACGCTCCGGCGCGCCGCGGGACCGCGTTCCGTGCCGGGGAAGCCCGACGCGGTCGTGCCGCCCGTGTCGCGCTCCGCGCTGGTGGAGTCGGCCGCACCGATGCCGCTTGCGGCCGGGCTCGCCGAGGTCACCCCCATTGACGAGCCCGATCCGGGGTCGCCGCCGGCGGGCCGACCGCCCCGGCTGCCCGGGCCGGGCGCCTTCGACCCCGGCCGGCGCGGGATCCGGGCCCTCGCCGTCGTCGCCGCCGTCGTGGTGCTGGCCGCCGGGATCTGGGCCTGGCGGTCCCGGCCCCGGGCCGAGCCCGTCCGGCCGGTCGCGCCGGTCGCCGCACCGGACGAGGCGCAGCCCTCCCCGGCCGCGTCGTCCTCGGCGGGCAGCGAGGTGGTGGTCGCGGTCGCCGGCAAGGTACGCCGTCCCGGTCTGGTCCGGCTCGCGGCCGGCGCCCGGGTCGCCGACGCCGTCGAGGCGGCCGGCGGCGCACTGCCCGGCGTGGATGTGGCCCTGCTCAACCCGGCCCGGAAGGTCACCGACGGCGAGCTGATCCTGGTCGGCGTGGCCGCCCCGCCCGGTCAGGCCGGGCAACCCGGCCAACCAGGGCAGCCCGCGCCCGGCCAGCCGGCGGGCGCCGGCGCCCCGGCCGGACCGGTCAACCTGAACACGGCCACCCTGGCCCAGCTCGACGCGCTGCCCGGCGTCGGCCCGGTGCTCGCCCAGCGGATCCTCGACCATCGCGAGCGCCACGGCGGGTTCCGGTCGGTCTCCGACCTCCGTCAGGTCGAAGGCATCGGCGACGCCCGGTACGAGCAGCTCAAGGACCTGGTGACCGTGTGAACGCCCCGAAGACGCAGCAGCACGGCCGGCGCGACGACGCCGAACCGCGTGACGTTCCCGACCTACGTCTGGCCGGGCTGGCCGTGGCGGCCTGGCTCGCCGCCCTGGCCGGTCTGCACCGGAGCGCGACGGCGACGGCCATGGTCGCGGCTGTCGCCGCCGGCCTGGCCACCGTGCTCGGCCTGCACCTGTGCGGCCTGCTGGGCCGGCCGGCCCCGCCCGCCCGCCGGTACGGCTGGATCGCCCTCGCCGTGCTGCTCGGGGTGGTCTGCGGGGCGACCGCCACCGCCGCCCGGGTGGCCGTGCGCGACGCGGCTCCGGTGCGGGCGCTCGTCGACGAGCGGGCACAGGTCACCGCCGAGCTGGTGGTCCGGGACGACCCGCGCCCGATCCGAGGTGCCGCAGGCCGGCCGAGCACCGTGCTTCTGCGCGCCGACCTGGTACGCCTCACCGACTCCACCGGCCAGCAGGTGAACGGGTCGGTGCGCGGTCTGGTACTGGCGACCGATCCGGCCTGGCGGACGCTGCTGCCGGGGCAGCGGGCGACCGCCCGGGGGCGGCTGTCGCCCCCGCGTGGTGGGGACCTGACGGCGGCGGTGCTCTCGGCGGCCGGGCCGCCCACCCGGCACGGCGCGCCGCCGTGGCCGCAGCGTGCCGCCGGCGCCCTGCGTGCCGGGTTGCAACGTGCCTGCGAGCCGCTCCCCGACGACCAGGGTGGCCTGCTGCCCGGCCTGGTGGTGGGGGACACCAGCCGGCTGCCGCCGGCCGTGGAGGAGGACTTCCGCACCACCGGCATGACCCATCTGAACGCGGTGTCCGGATCCAACGTGGCCATCGTCGTCGGCGCGGTGCTGCTGCTCGCCCGCTGGGCCCGGGCCGGTCCCTGGACGGCGGCCGCGCTCTGCGTGGTCGCCCTGGTCGGGTTCGTCATCCTGGTCCGGCCGTCGCCGAGCGTGGTCCGTGCCGCCGCGATGGGGGCGATCGGACTGGCCGCGCTCGCCGCGGGACGCCCCCGGGCCGCGCTGCCGGCACTCGCCGCCGCGGTGACCGTGTTGGTGCTGGTCGACCCCGACCTGGCCGGGGATCCGGGGTTCACGCTCTCCGTGTGCGCCACGGCCGGGCTGCTGCTGCTCGCGCCCGGCTGGCGGGACTCGCTGCGCCGGCGGGGCGTACCGCCGGGGTTGGCCGAGGCGCTGGCGGTCCCGGCCGCCGCCCAGCTCGCCTGCGGTCCGGTGATCGCCGGTCTCTCGGGGACGGTGAGCCTGGTGGCGGTGCCGGCGAACCTGCTGGTGGTGCCGGCGGTCGCGCCCGCCACCGTGCTGGGCGTGATCGCCGCCGTCGCCTCGCCGGTCTGGCCGGCGGGTGCGGAGTTCGTCGCCTGGCTGGCGAGCTGGCCGGCCTGGTGGCTGGTAGTCGTCGCGCGGCAGGGGGCACGGCTGCCCGCCGGGACGCTGCCGTGGCCGGGCGGGGTGACCGGGGCGCTGCTGCTGGCCGCCGTCAGCGGAGCGCTGCTGCTCGCTGCCCGGCGCCAACTGCTCCGACGGCTCGTCGCGGTCTGCGCGGTGGCGGTGATGCTCGGTACGCTCCCCGTCCGGCTGCTGGCCTCCGGTTGGCCGCCGCCGGGCTGGGTGATCGTGGCCTGCGCGGTGGGGCAGGGCGACGCGGTCGTGCTGCCGGTCGCCGCCGGGCGGGCGGTGGTGGTGGACGCCGGGCCGGATCCGGCCGGGGTCGACGGGTGCCTGCGCCGGCTCGGCGTACGCGAGGTGTCGTTGCTGGTGGTCAGCCACTTCCACGCCGACCACGTGGGCGGGATCGCCGGGGTGTTCCGGGGCCGGCGGGTGGCGGACGTGGTGACCCCGCAGTTGGCCGAGCCGCCCTTCGGCGTGTCCCAGGTACGCGCCGCCGCGCATGGCGGTGCCGCCGGGTTGCGCCCCGTGCCGGTGGGCTGGGGCTGGCGGGCCGGGGGCGTGGAGCTGACGGTGCTCGGGCCGCCATACCCGCTGCACGGGAGCCGGTCGGATCCGAACAACAATTCGCTGGTGCTGGCGGCCACTGTGGCCGGGGTGCGGATCCTGCTGCCCGGCGACGCCGAGACGGAGGAGCAGCGGGCACTCATGGCCGCCGTGCCGCCCGGCGCGGTCCGGGCCGACGTGCTGAAGGTCGCCCATCACGGGTCGGCGTACCAGGACCCGGAGTTCCTGGCCGCGGTCCGGCCCGCCGTCGCTCTGGTGTCGGTGGGTGCCGGCAACGACTACGGGCACCCCAACCCGGGTCTCGTCGATCGGCTGGCCCGGGCCGGCGCGCGGGTGCTGCGGACCGACACGGACGGCGACCTCGCGGCGGTACGCGACGGTGCCGGCCTGGCGGTGGTGACCGGCGGTGTCCGGCCGGGGCGACAACGGTGAGCGTGACCCGGGGCGGCGGCGGTGAGGGCGGCCGGAGTGGCCGGCTGCGGCGAGCGGCGCGCCCCGGGACGGCGGAGGCCTGGCGACTTGTTGGCATAGCGGGTGGATCGACTAAAATGTCTGGATTTGCACTGAGTGCGGGCTGCGCCGTCACAGTCACCGATGAGCAGGCACGATCCGAGCGAGGGCCGTGCGAGTATGGGCGACGTGACCCCCGCCAGCCTGCCCCCTATTCTGCTCGTTCTCGGCGACGAGGAACTGCTCGCCACGCGCGCGGTCACCGAAGCCGTCGCCAGGGCGCGCAGCGTCGACCCGGACGTGGACGTCCGCGACTACCAGGCCGGTTCCCTGGTGGTGGGGGAGATCGCCGAGATGCTCAGCCCGTCGCTGTTCGGTGGGCGCCGGGTGCTCGTGCTCCGGTCCGGCCAGGACGCCCGCAAGGACCTGGTCGCCGCGCTGCTGGCGTACGCGAAGAACCCGGACCCCGACGTGCAGCTGGTGGTGCTGCACCTCGGCGGTGCGAAGGGGAAGGCGTTCGCCGACGGGCTGCGCGCGGCGGGCGCGACGGTGGTGCCGGCCGCGAAGCTCAAGGGGCACCGGGATCGGGTCGCCTTCGTGCGGGACGAGATCCGCCGCAGCGGGGGGAAGTGCACCGAGGACGCAGCCGAGGCGCTGATCGCCGCCGTCGGCACCGACCTGCGGGAGCTGGCCGCCGCCTGTTCCCAGCTCGTCGCCGACACCGACGGGCGGATCGGGGCGGACACGGTGGCCCGCTACTACCGGGGGCGGGTGGAGGTGAGCGGCTTCACCGTCGCCGACGCGACGATGGTCGGCGACATCCCCGCCGCCCTGGAGGCGCTGCGCTGGGCGCTGCACGTCGGTGTCGACCCGGTGCCGATCGCCGACGCGCTCGCCGACGGAGTGCGTACGGTGGCCCGGGTGGCCTCCGCCGGGCGGGGCAGCCCGTACCAGCTGGCCAGCAGCCTGGGCATGCCGGCGTGGAAGATCGAGCGGGCTCAGCGGCAGGGTCGGGGTTGGACCCCCGAGGGTCTGGTCGAGGCGATGCGGGCGGCCGCCGAGTGCAACGCGGCCGTCAAGGGTGGCGCCGACGACCGGGGATACGCGCTGGAGCGGGCGGTGTTCTCCGTCGCCGCGGCCCGGCAGGGCGGAGCCCGGTGACCCGACCAGCCCGGTCCTGGGCGACCGTGCCGACGGACGAGGAGTGGCACCGCCCGCTCTACGCCCGGGTGCTCGGGCTGCGCTTCGTCAATCCGGGCGGGGTGCTCTGTTTCCTCTTCTTCGAGGGGGCGGTGGCGCTCGCCGTGCTGCTCGCCCTCGCCGAGCTGGTCAGCTGGTGGGCGGTGCTGGTGCTGCCGGCCGTGGTGGCGGCGATGGTGAAGCTCAACGACCTGGTCGCCGAGATGGTGATCCGTAGCGCGGCGCAGGTGCCGGAGCAGGAACGGGACCGTTTCCGCCGGCAGGTCGAGCCGGTGGTCGGGCGGGCCCGCGTACCGGCGACGGCGCGGGCGCTGCCCGGTGTGGCCCTCGCCGTCGATCCGGCCTGCTGGGTGACCCGCTCCGGCGACCCGGCGGGGTGGGCGACTCGTTCCGGTGATCCGGCGCAGTGGGCGACCCGCCCCGGCGATCCGGTCCTCTCGCCCGAGGACGAGCGATGGCCGGACGGGCGCGGAGACTCGTCCCGCTGACGGCTCGCTGGCCGCGTGTCTTCACCGGCTGTCCGGCCGGGCCGGGCACACGCCGCGGTAGGCGCCGCGCCTCGCAGCCGGCGCATCTTGATCCACTCCGTGTGCGGCATGTCGTGGTCACAACTGCCCGCGAGACCACCCCTTGCCGCACACGGAGTGGATCAGTGCGCTGGGCGGAGCGGAGCGGATCGGGCGCTGGGCGGAGTGGATCGGGGCGCAGGGCGGCCCGGAGCAGGGCACAGGGCGGCGTTGATCACTGCGTCAGGGCGGTGACCCAAAACGCCGACAGCCGGAAGCCCCGGGGCGGTACCCCGGGGCTTCCGGTCGGGTCTACGGCGCTCGTCAGGCCGAGAACGAGGCGACGCGCTGGGCGATCGCCGACTTCCGGTTGGCGGCCTGGTTGGCGTGGATGACGCCCTTGCTGGCAGCCTTGTCCAGCTTGCGGGAGGCGTCCCGCATGAGGGTGGTGGCCAGCTCGGTGTCGCCAGCCTCGGCAGCCTCGTGGAACTTCCGGATGGCGGTCTTCAGCGACGACTTGACCGACTTGTTACGCAGCCGGCGCTTCTCGTTCTGCCGGTTGCGCTTGATCTGGGACTTGATGTTCGCCACGCGACAGCCTCGTCTTGATAGCTCGGGTTGGTCTGCTTTCGCGCACGACGAGCATGCGTCATCGCCGCGCGAAAAGCCAGGTTACCAGGTCGACCGGGACGAGCCAAAACGGCTCAGCCCCAGCCCTGGCGGACGGCTAGCCAGCCGAGCGTCTGTTCGCCGCTCCACCGCTGGTGCGCCCGCAGGTGCGGGGAGGCGGTCGACGGCCCGGCGGCGGCGCTGGTCAGGAAGTACCCGGACAGTGCCGCGAGGGTGACGTCCAGCGCGTCGGCCGGTGCGCCGGCCGACGCCGGGTGGGTGGCGAAGGCGGTGTCCGCGTCCAGGCCGCCGGCGTACGCGGTGATCAGCAGGCTGGCCAGATCGAACCAGGCCGGCCCGTGGCAGAGCCAGGTCCAGTCGCAGATCCACGCCCGCCCCGCCGCGTCGAGCAGGATGTTGTCCACCCGCAGGTCGCAGTGGGCCAGCCCGCCGTGCGAGGCGTACCCGGGCAGCCGGGACTCCAGCGCGACCAGCTCGGCCAGCGGGGCCCAGGCGGGAAGAGCCGGCATCGGCTCGCGGCCGGCGGCCACCTCGCCCCACCAGAGGATGTCGTCGCGGGCCAGATCGGCGAGGCGGGGCAGCCCGAGCGCCACCAGCTCCGCCGGTGGGTCGGCGAGCGCGGCGGCCACCTCGGCGTACGCGGCGAGCGCGGCGTCCAGCTCGGCCGGCTCCCAGGGCAGCCGGGGCGTCCGCCCGTCGATCGCGTCCAGGGTGAGCGCGTACCAGCCGGCCTGGGTCAGCGCCCAGCGCGGCCGGGGGACCGGCAGGCCGGCGGGGAGCCGGGCCAGGATCGCCGCCTCGTGGGCGTACCAGTCGACCAGGTGCCGCTGCTCCGCCAGCGCCGCCGCCTTCACGAAGACCCGGTCACCGGTGGGGCCGGTCAGCAGCGCGGCGAAGCCCCGGGTGAAGCCGGCGCCGGCGCTCCGGACCGCCACCGGGTGGCCGCCGATCCGGGCCGCGAGCGCGTCTCGCAGCCCGGCCGGCAGTTCGGCCCAGCCGGGGCGGACGGCCGTCGCCGCGTACGGCACCGGCGGCAGGGAGGTCTCGGGCACGGCATCATGCTGCCCGACACCGGCGGGACTGTCGTACCGCGCCGGCAGTATCCGGGTGTGACGATGGACGCCGCGGCCGGGCGAGCACTGGGAGCCGGTCTGGGAGACTGCCAGGCCATGAGGACCGACGACTTCTGGCAGCTGATCGACCGCGCCCGCGCCGGCGGCGGGGGCGAGCCCGAGGCGGTCGCCGCCCGCGTGGCCGCCCTGCTCGCCGAGCGGGACCCGGCGGAGATCGTCGGGTACGCCCACCACCAGCGGCGGGTGCTCGCCGCCTCCTACCGGGTGGACCTCTGGGGCGCGGCGTATCTGATCAACGGGGGCGCCTCCGACGACGGCTTCGAGTATTTCCGGGGCTGGCTGATGGCCCAGGGCCGGGCGGTCTTCGCGAAGGCGGTCGCCGACCCGGACTCCCTCGCCGAGCTGCCGCAGGTCAGGGCCGCCGCGCTCAGCGGCGAGGAGTTCGAGTGCGAGGACATGCTGGCGGTTCCCTGGGAGGCGTACCGGAAGGCCACCGCGACCGACCTGCCGGCGGAGCGGGACCCGGTCCCGGTGCCCGACCTGAACGACTTCTGGGACTTCGACGACGAGGAGGAGGCGCGGCGGCGGCTGCCCCGGCTGGCCGCACTCTTCGCCGAGCCACCGCAGGAGTGACGGGGGAGGACCGGCTTCCCGGGCGGCGTGGGAGCATAGAGGGGGCCGGCGGCGCGCCGGCCCGCTCACGTCAGCCGACCAGAACGGACCGCTGTGCCACCGACGCTCGATCCCGGCGCGAACGCTCCTGGTGCCACCGACCCGGCGCGCATCAGGAACTTCTGCATCATCGCCCACATCGACCACGGGAAGTCGACCCTGGCCGACCGGATGTTGCAGCTCACCGGCGTGGTCGACCCCCGGCAGATGCGCGCCCAGTACCTCGACCGGATGGACATCGAGCGCGAGCGTGGCATCACCATCAAGAGCCAGGCCGTGCGCATGCCGTGGACCATCCGGGAGGGCGACCGGGCCGGCGAGGCCGCCGTGCTCAACATGATCGACACCCCGGGCCACGTCGACTTCACGTACGAGGTGTCCCGGTCACTCGCCGCCTGTGAGGGCGCGATCCTGCTGGTCGACGCCGCGCAGGGCATCGAGGCGCAGACCCTGGCCAACCTCTACCTGGCGCTCGAGAACGACCTGCACATCATCCCGGTGCTCAACAAGATCGACCTGCCGGCCGCCCAGCCCGAGAAGTACGCCGAGGAGCTGGCCCACCTGATCGGCGGCGACCCGGCGGACTGCATCAAGGTCTCCGGCAAGACCGGCGAGGGTGTGCCACACCTGCTGGACGAGATCGTCCGGCAGTTCGTGCCGCCGGTTGGCGAGGCCGACGCCCCGGCCCGCGCGATGATCTTCGACTCCGTGTACGACGTCTACCGCGGCGTGGTCACCTACGTCCGGGTGGTCGACGGCAAGATCGAGGCCCGGGACCGGATCAAGATGATGTCCACCGGCGCCGTGCACGAGCTGCTGGAGATCGGCGTCATCTCGCCCGAGATGGTGAAGGCCGACGCGCTCGGCGTCGGCGAGGTGGGTTATCTGATCACCGGCGTGAAGGACGTACGCCAGTCCCGGGTCGGTGACACGGTCACCATCAACTCCCGGCCGGCCAGGGAGGCGCTCGGCGGCTACAAGGACCCGAAGCCGATGGTCTACTCCGGCCTCTACCCGATCGACGGGTCCGACTACCCGAACCTCCGCGAGGCGCTCGACAAGCTCAAGCTCAACGACGCCGCGCTGACGTACGAGCCGGAGACCTCGGGGGCGCTCGGCTTCGGCTTCCGCTGCGGCTTCCTCGGCCTGCTGCACCTGGAGATCATCCGGGAGCGGCTGGAGCGGGAGTTCAACCTCGACCTGATCTCGACCGCCCCCAACGTGGTCTACCGGGCCGTCCAGGAGGACGGCCAGGAGATCGTGGTGACCAACCCGAGCGAGTACCCGACCGGCAAGATCGCCGAGGTGTACGAGCCGACCGTGCGGGCCACCGTGCTCACCCCGAACGACTACGTCGGCGCGGTGATGGAGCTGTGCCAGGGCCGTCGGGGCAGCCTGCTCGGCATGGACTACCTCTCCGCCGACCGGGTGGAGCTGCGCTACACCCTCCCCCTCGCGGAGATCATCTTCGACTTCTTCGACCAGCTCAAGAGTCGCACCAAGGGCTACGCCTCGCTGGACTACGAGCCCTCCGGCGAGCAGTCGTCCGACCTCGTCAAGGTGGACATCCTGCTGCACGGTGAGCCGGTGGACGCGTTCAGCGCCATCGTGCACAAGGACAAGGCGTACAACTACGGCACGACGATCGCGGCGAAGCTGCGCACCCTGATCCCGCGCCAGCAGTTCGAGGTGCCGATCCAGGCCGCCATCGGCAGCCGGGTGATCGCCCGGGAGACGATCCGCGCGATCCGCAAGGACGTGCTCGCCAAGTGCTACGGCGGTGACATCAGCCGTAAGCGCAAGCTGCTGGAGAAGCAGAAGGAAGGCAAGAAGCGGATGAAGATGGTGGGCCGGGTGGAGGTCCCCCAGGAGGCCTTCATCGCCGCACTCTCCTCCGATTCCGGGGACGGCAAGCCCGCCGGCAAGAAGTAACCCCTCCGGTACGCCGACACACGGCCGGCGCCCCGCCACCGGTGACCCGTTTCCGGGTTTCGCGGGCGGGGCGCCGGCCGTTTCCGCGTACCCGGATGAGGCTCCACGCCGGGTCCGTGCATCGACCGGCGGTATCGGTCATGGCGCGAGTCGGTTTGGTTTCTCTGCGGGTCGGGAACTTACCGGTCACGACAGGAACCACACGGAACGTGTGAAAACTTCTTGGGAGGAGACGACCATGACCGTCACGGGCATCATCACCGCGTTGATCGTTGGTCTGATCGTCGGCGCTCTGGGTCGCCTGGTCGTTCCGGGCCGCCAGAACATGCCGATCTGGCTGCACATGCTGATCGGGGTGGGCGCCGCACTGCTGGGCACCGTGCTCGCCCGGGCCCTGGGCATCGCGACCGAGACCGCTGGCGTCGACTGGATGGAACTGCTGGTGCAGGTCGTGCTGGCCGCCGTCGCCGTGGCCCTGGTGTCCGGTGTGGGTCGTCGACGCGGCGTCTCGCGCTACTGAGGCACGTCACCGAAGCGCCGGAAAAGGGGCGCCCGACCGCCAGGTCGGGCGCCCCTTCTGGTGTCTGGCGGCTCGTCGGGTCCGGCGAATCTGCCTGGCCGGCACCCCTGCCGTATCGACGGCAGGCTGCGATACCGTCGCCACGCCCGGTCGCCGCGGCCACCCCCCTGTTGTAAAGGAAATTTTCCTACTATGGTGCGGCGGAGAAGGTTAGTGCCAAACCATCGCGAGGGAGATATGGCGTGAACAGGTGGAAGCGGCTGGCTCCGGTCACCGCCGTCGTGGCCTCGGCCGCGATGGTGCTGGCCGGCTGCGGTGGCTCCGGGGATGACGACAAGGCCGCGGACAACAGCAAGCTGACGGTCTGGATGATGGGCGAGGGCGGCGAGGCCCAGACCAAGTTCCTCGACAGCGTCGAGGCCGAGTTCAAGAAGAAGCACCCCGAGACCGACGTGGTGGTGCAGTACATTCCCTGGCTTGAGGCGCCGAAGAAGTTCCAGGCCGCGCTCGCCGGCGGTGAAGGACCGGACGTCACCGAGCTGGGCAACACCGAGACCCAGGGCTGGGCGGCGCAGGAGGCCCTCGCCGACGTCACCGACAAGTTCAACAGCTGGGCCGAGGGTAAGGACATCCTCCCCGACCTGGTGAAGAACGCCCAGCTCGACGGCAAGCAGTACGGCGTCCCCTGGTACGCCGGCGTGCGCGCGGTCTACTACCGCACCGACTGGTTCGCCGAGGCCGGCGTGCAGCCGCCGACGACCTGGGACGAGCTGGTCGCCGCCGCCAAGGCCGTCCAGGCCAAGAAGCCGAACACCTACGGCATCGCCCTGCCCGGCAACTCCGAGCTGCCGTTCTACTCCTTCCTCTGGGCCGCCGGCGGCGAGATCGCCACCAAGCAGGGTGACACCTGGAAGTCCGGCTACAACACGCCGGAGGCGCAGAAGGCGGTCAAGTTCTGGACCGACCTGGTGACCGTCCACAAGGTCGCCCCGCCGGCCGCGGCCGGCTGGAACGAGGTCGACGCCCGCACCCAGTTCGCCACCGGCAAGGCCGCCATGGCGTTCGCCGGTAGCTGGCAGGGCGGCGCGATGAAGAAGGACAACCCGGACATCGAGAAGGTGTGGGGCACCTTCCCCATCCCGGGCCCGGACGGCAAGCCGGCCCCGGCCTTCGCCGGTGGTTCCGACATCGCCCTGTGGAAGGACAGCAAGCGGCAGGAGCTGGCCTGGGACTACCTGACCGTGCTGCTGAGCAAGCAGAAGGACCAGGAGTTCGCCAGCAGCCTCGGCTTCTTCCCCGTTTACCAGGACCTGGTCGGCGGCGGCACCTACGCCAACGACAAGGTGATGGCGGCGTTCGCCACCGCCATGCAGAACACCAAGGTGACGCCGCTCACCCCGAAGTGGGTGGAGGTCAGCCGGACCAAGACGGTGACCCAGGCCATGAACAGCTCGGTCATCAAGGGCCAGAAGACCGTGGAGAAGGCCACCGCCGACGCGGCCACCGAGATGGAAAGCATCCTCAACGCCAAGTGACCACGCTGACCGAGGGCACCGGCACGACCGCCGCGCGGGAGACCCCCGCGCGGCGGCGCCGCGTGGACCACCTCCCGTACGTGCTGCTCCTGCCCTGTCTCGCGATCATCGCGGTGCTGCTGCTGTGGCCGCTCGGCCAGGTCGTGATGATGTCCTTCTACAAGCTGGACAGCGTCCGGCAGCTCCGGGGAGACCGCGAGTGGCCGTGGGTGGGCCTGGCGAACTACACCCAGATCCTCGGCGACCCGTTCTTCCGTACGGTGCTGCGCAACACCGTGCTCTTCGCCATGGCGAACGTCGCGCTCACGATGATCCTCGGCACCCTGGTCGGGCTGCTGCTCAACCGGCTCGGCAAGCGGATGGCCACCTTCGTCGCGAGCTGCGTGATGCTGGCCTGGGCCACCCCGGCGCTGACCGGCACCATCGTCTGGAAGTGGATCTTCGACGACACCAGCGGCCTGGTCACCTGGCTGTTCAACAAGCTTCCGGACGGGCTCTCCACCGCGCTCTTCGGGCGTAGCGACTGGACCGGGTACGGCTGGTTCAACGACCCCCTGCTCTTCTTCGCGATCCTGACCCTGGTGGTGGTCTGGCACTCGTTCCCGTTCATCGCGGTGAGCGTGCTGGCCGGGCTGAAGAGCGTGCCGAGCGAGCTGCAGGAGGCGGCCCGGGTGGACGGGGCCGGGCCGTGGCGGGTCTTCTGGTCGGTCACCTTCCCGACCCTGCGCCCGGTCTTCGGCATCCTCGTCGTGCTCTCCACGATCTGGGACTTCAAGGTCTTCACCCAGCAGTTCGTGCTGGCCGGTGGCACCCAGGACCGGACGACCTTCATGCTCTCGATCTACTCGTACGCGGAGGCGTTCTCACCGCCGCCGAAGTACGGCCTCGGGTCGGCGATCGCGGTCATCCTCACCCTGATCCTGCTCGCGGTGACCGCCCTGTACGTCCGCATGGTGCTCCGGCAGGAGGACGCGTCGTGATGAAGAGGCAGGAGGACGCGTCGTGAAGAAGATCGCCCTCAACGGGGCCGGCCTGCTGGTCGCGCTCTTCGCGGCCTTTCCGGTCTACTGGATGGTCGCCACCTCACTCAAACCCAACCGGGAGATCTTCTCGGCCACGCCACGTCCGGTGCCGGCCGAGCCCACCCTGGAGCACTACCGGGAGATCCTCACCGGGAACCTGATCCCGGGGGTGACGTTCGGCGACTTCTTCCTCAACAGCGTGCTGGTCGCGGTGGCGACGGTGCTGCTCAGCGGGCTGGTCGCGCTGCTCGCGGCGACCGCGGTGGCCCGGTTCCGGTTCCGGCTGCGCACCACGTTCCTGATCCTGCTGCTGGTGGTGCAGATGATCCCGCTGGAGGCGCTGGTCATCCCGCTCTTCCTGATGATCCAGCGGCTCGGGCTCTACAACACCCTGCCCAGCCTGATCCTGACCTACCTGGGCTTCTCGCTGCCGTTCGCGGTCTGGATGCTGCGTGGCTTCGTGGCCGCGGTGCCGAAGGAGCTGGAGGAGGCGGCGGCGATCGACGGCGCCAGCCGGGCCCAGACCTTCCGCCGGATCCTCTTCCCGCTGGTCGCCCCGGGCCTCGTCGCGACCAGCATCTTCTCCTTCATCACCGCCTGGAACGAGCTGATCTTCGCGTTGACCTTCATCAACGACCAGCACAAGTACACCCTGCCGGTGGCGATGACCTTCTTCTTCGGGCGGGACGACACCGCCTGGGGCTCGGTCATGGCCGCCTCGACGCTGTTCACCCTGCCGGTGATCGTCTTCTTCCTCCTGGTGCAGCGCCGGATGGTCTCCGGCCTTGTCGCCGGGGCGGTGAAGGGTTAAGGAGGGCCGTAGGCTCACCGCCATGACTGGCAGGCTGGTGGCGGTGAACCTCGGCGGGGTGACCGAGGCGGAGTGGGCGGGCGACCCGAGCGGTCGCAGCGGAATCGACAAGCGGCCGACCGCGGGCCGGGTGGCGATCCGGTTCGCCGGGGTGCTCGGCGACTTCATCGGCGAGCGGGCCCACCACGGCGGCCCCGACCAGGCGGTGTACGCGTACGCCGAGGAGGACGCCGGCTGGTGGGCCACCGAGCTGGACCGGGCCGTCCGGCCGGGCGCCTTCGGCGAGAACCTGACCACGTACGCGGTGGACGTCACCGGGGCGGTGGTCGGCGAGCGGTGGGCGGTGGGCTCCGCCCTGCTGGAGGTGACCAAGCCGCGTACCCCGTGCACCACCTTCGCCGGTTTCTGGGGCGTGCCCGATCTGGTCAAGCGGTTCACCGTCCGGGCCGCGCCCGGCGCGTACCTGCGGGTGCTGCGAGAGGGCGAGGTCGGTGCCGGCGACCCGGTCGAGGTGGTGGACCGCCCGGCGCACGGGGTGACCGTCGGCGAGGTGTTCCGGGCGACCACCTTGGAGCCCGCGCTGCTGCCCCGGCTGCTCGACGTGCCGGAGCTGCCCGAGCCGTTGCGGGCGAAGGTCCGCCGCCGCCTCGACACCGCCGGCCGCTGACGGGGCACCGGGCCCCACCCTCGGCGCGCCGGCCCGGACCGGGTCAGGTCGCGGCGAAGACCTCCGCGAGCACCTGCGTCGGGGCGGCCCGGCCGCCCTTCACCTTGGCCCAGGTGCCGTGCTCGGCCGTCCACTCCAGGTCACCGAAGCGCACCAGCTTCACGCCGTGGTCGTCGGCGTGCGAGACCAGCCAGTGCGCGTACCGCCAGCCGTTGCGGCTGTCCGCCGCCGGGACGGTGAAGCCGGTGAGGTCGGTGGGTGCGGTGAGGTCGGGCAGGCCCCAGTCCAGCGCCAGGCTCTCCACCAGGGCCGCCGCCGCGGCCGGGCCGCGCATCGTCGGCTTCGACCCGACCGTGCAGGCCACCGCGCCGGTCGCGTGGCCGAGCAGCGCGCGGGTGAGGACCTCCGAGTCGGCGGCCCACTTCTGGTACGCCTCGGGGAAGGCGGACCGTTGCACCCGCTGGGCCGCCTCGGTGACCCGCATCTTCTCCCAGCCCTTGACCTTCTTCAGCGCGGCGTAGAACTTGTTCGCCGCGTAGCGCGGGTCCTGGACCTGCTCGGGGGTGCCCCAGCCCTGGCTCGGGCGCTGCTGGAACAGGCCCAGCGAGTCCCGGTCGCCGTGCGCGATGTTGCGCAGGTGTGACTCCTGGTACGCGGTCGCCAGCGCTACCACCACGGCCCGCTCGGGCATCTTCCGCTGCACTCCGATCGCCGCGATGGTGGCCGCGTTGGCCATCTGTTCGGCACTGAGCACGACCCGCCCGTCGGCCTCGACGGTGCAGGTGCGGCTGGCCAGCGGGAGCCCGAGGTGCCGCCCGAACTGCTTCGTGACGAACCAGACGCCGAGCAGGGCGACGACGGCCACCACCACACCGGCCGCCACGATCGCAACCCGAGTTCGCACCGGCACCTCCTGTCCCACAGCCCGACCAGCGTACGTCCCGGAAGCGACGGACGGCTCGACCGACCGGTTGCCTCCCGTTCCGTCACCGGCCCGCCACCGACCGCGCCCGCCCGTCCGCTGCCGGCTGTCCTGGCCGCGCCCGCCCTCTGCTGCCTCCGGTCCTAGCTCGCGCTCTCTGCCGGGCCACCGTCCAGAGCGGCCACCCATCGAGCTGGTCGCTTCTCCCGGAACGCGGCCACCCCCTCCCGGCCCTCCGCGGAGAGGAAGTACCCGGTGGACAGCTCGGCCAACTCGGCGATCTCCGCCCGCAGGTCGGTGGCGGCCGGCCGGCGCAGCAGCTCCTTGGTACCGGCGAGCGCCTTCGGCGCACCCTTCACCAGCGAGGCGCAGTAGCCCGCCACCGCCTCGTCCAGGCCGGCCAGCGGCACGGCGGCGGTGACCAGACCGATCTCGGCGGCCCGCCGGCCGTCGAAGGTGTCGCCGGTCAGGTACAGCTCGGCGGCGGCCCGGGGGTGCAGCCGGGGCAGCACGGTCGCCGAGATCACCGCCGGGATCACCCCGATCCGGACCTCGGTGAAAGCGAAGGTCGCCTCCTGGGCGCAGACCGCCAGGTCGGCCGCGGCGATCAGACCCAGCCCGCCGGCCCGGGCCGGCCCGGCCACCTTCGCCAGCACCGGCTTGGGGCACTCCCGGACCGCCACCAGCACGTCGCCGAGCATCCCGGCCGGCACCGTCCCGCTGGCGTACGCGGCCGCGGTCTCCTTCAGGTCCGCCCCGGAGCAGAAGACCGGGCCGGTGTGGTCCAGCACGACCGCCCGGACCGCGTCGTCGGCGACCGCCGCGGCCAGCCCGGCCAGCAGCTCGGTCATCAGCGGGGTGGAGAGCGCGTTGCGGTTGTGCGGGCTGTCCAGGGTGAGGGTGGTCACCCCACGGGCCGTGGCGACCCGCACGAGAGCATCCGGAGAGGTCATGCCGGGCACACTAGTGGCCATGCCCGGCGCTCTTCCAGAAGGCGAATCCGTCCCGGTCGACGGATCGCTGCCCCCCGCCGCCCTGCGTGCCGTCGGCGCGCGCGGCTTCGGCGTCTACGTGCACGTCCCGTTCTGCGCCAGCCGCTGCGGATACTGCGACTTCAACACCTACACGGCGGCGGAGCTGGGCGGCGGCGCCAGTCGCGAGACGTACGCCGAGACGGTGCTGGCCGAGCTGGCGCTCGCCGCCCGGGTGCTGGGCGACACCCCACCACCCCGGGTGGACACCGTCTTCGTGGGCGGCGGCACGCCCACCCTGCTCCCGGCCGACGACCTGGCCCGCATCCTGGACGGCATCGACCGGACCTGGGGGCTGGCCGCCGACGCCGAGGTGACCACCGAGGCCAACCCGGAATCGGTCACCCCGGAGTCGCTGAAGACGCTGCGGGCGGCCGGCTACACCCGGATCTCGCTGGGCATGCAGTCCGCCGCGCCCGGGGTGCTGGCCGTCCTGGACCGGAAGCACAGCGCCGGCCGGGCCACCGCCGCCGCATCGGAGGCGCGAAACGCCGGGTTCGACCACGTGAATCTGGACCTGATCTACGGCACGCCGGGGGAGCGCGCGGAGGACTTCGCCGCCTCGCTGGCGCAGGTGGTGGCGGCGGGCGTGGACCACGTCAGCGCGTACGCCCTGATCGTGGAGGAGGGCACCCGGCTGGCCGCGCGGATGCGCCGCGGCGAGCTGGCGTACCCGAGTGACGACGTGGCGGCGGACCGCTACCTGGCCGCGGAGGCCGCCCTCGACGCGGCCGGCTTCTCCTGGTACGAGGTCTCCAACTGGGCCCGTTCCGAGGCGGCCCGGTGCCGGCACAACCTGCTCTACTGGACCGGCGGCGACTGGTGGGGCCTCGGTCCGGGGGCGCACAGCCACGTCGGCGGGGTGCGCTGGTGGAACGTCAAGCACCCGACCGCGTACGCCGGACGCCTGGCCGCGGGGCGGTCACCGGGCCTGGCCCGGGAGGTGCTCACCCCCGACGAGGCACACATGGAGGACGTGATGCTGCGGCTGCGGCTCGCCGCCGGCCTGCCGTTGGACGCGCTCGACGAGGTGGGCCGGGCCGGCGCGCGGCGGGCGCTGGCCGACGGTCTGCTGACCGCCGACGGGTACGCCGAAGGCCGGGCGGTGCTCACCCTGCGCGGCCGGCTGCTGGCCGACGCGGTGGTCCGCGACCTGCTGCCCTGACCGGGACCCGGCCGGCCGCCGGCCGGCCGGGTCCTGATCACTTGATGAAGCTGGCGGACATCGGATAGCGGTAGAGCTGCCCCTCGTTGGCCCGCATGCCGGCGATGATCCCGAACAGGATCTGGATCACCACCACCGCGATGCTGGGCAGGAAGAGCAGGCACCAGCTCACGAAGAGCAGCACGAACGCGATGATCGACCAGAGGATCTGGAAGTTCAGCGCGGCCAGGGCGTGCGCCCGGACGGCCGGGGACTGCTGGCCGCGGGCCAGGTAGGCGACGAGCGGACCGACGAAACCCAGCGGGCCGAAGCTGATCAGCGCGCCGGCCGCGCCGCCGAAGTGCGCCACGAGCGCCCAGGTCTTGTCATCGCTGCTGGCGTAGCCACCGGGCGGGGGATAGCCGCCAGGTGGGGGGTAGCCGCCCGGGGGTGGGTAGCCGCCCGGCGGCGGATAGCCACCGGGAGGGGGATAGCCGGCGCCGCCGGGTGCGCCGGACATTGGTGCGGTGGGCTCGTTCGCCGAGGGCGAGCCGTATGGTGCCGACGGCGGGGTCTCGCCCGGCGGCTGGGCGCCGGGGTCCCCCGCTCCGGGAGGGCGAGGTGGTTCAGTCATGGACGTCACGTTAGGTCCCGTTCGCAAGGATGCACCAGACCGACACCGACCCGGATGTCCGACTGTTCGGCTCTGGCGAAGTGTGCGGCGGGCCGCACCCGGGGTCCGTCACTGATCATCGCGTCGGTGGGCGCGCCGACGTAGACTGGCACTCGCTACAGTCGAGTGCCAGACGCTCGACCGGTGCCGCGGGTCGCCTGCCCGAACAGGTGCTGCCGCACGCCGGGCGGGCCGAGGTGCGTCAGGAGGTGGGGAGATGGGTCTCGACGACCGCAAGCTCGCCGTGCTCCGCGCGATCGTCGAGGACTACGTCGCCACGCAGGAGCCGGTCGGCAGCAAGTCCCTGGTCGAGCGCCACCAACTCGGCGTCTCCCCGGCCACCGTCCGCAACGACATGGCCGTACTGGAGGACGAGGGCTACATCCGGCAGCCGCACACCAGCGCCGGCCGGGTGCCCACCGACCGTGGCTACCGGCTCTTCGTCGACCGACTCTCCCGGGTCAAGCCGCTCAGCCCGGCCGAGCGCCGGGCCATCGAGCGCTTCCTGGCCGGCGCGGTCGACCTGGACGACGTGGTGCACCGCACGGTGCGACTGCTGGCCCAGCTCACCCGGCAGGTGGCCGTGGTGCAGTACCCGAGCCTGGCCCGCTCCAAGGTGCGCCACCTGGAACTGGTGCCGATCTCCACCACCCGGCTGATGCTGGTCATGATCGCCGACACCGGACGGGTCGAGCAGCGGCTGGTCGAGCTGCCCGGGCCGACCTCGGTCGAGGAGGTCACCGACCTGCGCCGGCTGGTCAACGAAAAGTTGGTCGGCACCCGGCTGTCGGACACGCCGCCGCTGGTCCAGGCGCTGGTGGACGAGTCCTCGCCGCAGCTGCGGCCGGCCATGGCCACGCTCTCCAGCGTGCTGCTGGAGACGCTGGTCGAGCGACACGAGGAACGCATCGCGCTGGCCGGCACGGCCAACCTCACCCGGGGCGGCCTGCTCGACTTCCAGGGCACCCTGCGGCCCGTCCTCGAGGCGCTCGAGGAGCAGGTCGTGCTGCTCAAGCTCATCGGCGAGACCGAGCCGAGCACCACCCGGGTGCTGATCGGCGACGAGAACGAGATCGACAATCTGCGGGCCGCCTCGGTCGTCAGCACCGGGTACGGCCCGGGTAGCACCATCGTCGGCGGCCTGGGGGTGCTCGGGCCGACCCGGATGGACTACCCCGGCACCATCGCCACGGTGCGGGCCGTGGCACGCTACGTGGGCGAGCTGCTGGCCCAGAACTGACCAGTCAGGGGCGACGGCCGGCCTGAGGCCGGCGACCGGCGCAACGCGAGACGAACATGAGGACACCGAACGCAGTGGCCAGGGACTACTACGGCATTCTCGGCGTCAGCCGGGAAGCCTCCGACGACGAGATCAAGCGCGCCTACCGCAAGCTGGCGCGGCAGTTCCACCCGGACGTCAATCCGGATCCGGAGGCACAGGAGAAGTTCAAGGACATCAACGCCGCGTACGAGGTCCTCTCGGACGACCGGAAACGGCAGATCGTCGACCTGGGCGGCGACCCGTTGGCACCGGGCGGCGGGGGCGCCGGGCCGGGCGGTCCGGGTGGCGCCGGCCCGTTCGTCGGGTTCCAGGACATCATGGACGCGTTCTTCGGCGGCGCCGCCGGCGGTGCGCGTGGCCCGCGTCCGCGTACCCGGCCGGGCGCGGACGCGATCCTGCGGCTGGAACTGGACCTCAACGAGACGGCGTTCGGCGTCGAGGCCCCGATCACGGTCGACACCGCCGTGCTCTGCACCACCTGCTCGGGCGCGGGCACCGCGGCGGGCACCCACCTCGCCACCTGCGAGGCGTGCGGGGGCCGGGGCGAGGTGCAGTCGGTGCAGCGGACCTTCCTCGGCCAGGTGGTCTCCGCCCGGCCGTGCACGGTCTGCCAGGGCTACGGCACCACCATCCCGCACCCCTGCCCGACCTGTGCCGGTGACGGCCGGGTGCGGACCCGCCGCTCGCTCACCGTCAAGATTCCGGCGGGCGTCGAGGACGGCATGCGGATCCGGCTGGCCCAGCAGGGCGAGGTCGGCCCCGGCGGCGGCACGGCCGGCGACCTCTACGTGGAGATCCACGAGCGGCCGCACGACGTCTATTCGCGCAAGGGCGACGACCTGCACTGCCGGGTCACCGTGCCGATGACCGCCGCCGCGCTCGGCACCCGGCTCACCATCAAGACGCTGGACAGCGAGGAGACGGTCGACGTCAAGCCGGGCACCCAGCCGGGCAGCACGCTGCGGCTGCGCGCCCGGGGCGTACCGCACCTGCGCGGCACCGGTCGGGGCGACCTCTACGTCCACCTGGACGTGCGTACCCCGACGAAGCTCGACGCCGACCAGGAGCGGATGCTGCGCGAGTTCGCCAAGACCCGGGGCGAGGAGGTCGCCGAGCTGACCAAGCAGGGCGGCTTCTTCTCCCGGATGCGTGACGCCTTCAACGGGCACGCCTAGCGTGTCGGCGCCGCTGTTCCTGGTCGAGGCGCTGCCCACCGGCGACACGCTGACCCTCGACGGCCCGGAGGGGCATCACGCCGCCACCGTGCAGCGGCTGCGGGTCGGCGAGGAGCTGCTGCTCGCCGACGGCCGGGGCGGCACGGCCGGCGCGGTGGTCACCGCCGTCGGCCGGGGCACCCTCGACCTGGCGGTCACCTCCCGGGGGTACGTCGACGCGTCCCTTCCCCGGCTCGTCGTGGTGCAGGGCATCGCCAAGGGCGACCGGGGCGAGTTGGCCGTGCAGGCGATGACCGAGGTCGGGGTGGACGAGATCGTTCCCTGGGCGGCGTCCCGCTCGGTGACCCAGTGGCGCGGCGACCGGGGCGTACGGGCCCGGGAGAAGTGGGCGGCCACCGCCCGGGAAGCGGCCAAGCAGGCCCGCCGCGCCTGGCTGCCGGTGGTGGCCGGCACGCCCGACGAGTCCACCGCGACGGTGGCCCGACGGATCGCCGGGGCGGCCGCCGCGTTCGTGCTGCACGAGGAGGCCGAGGAACGCCTCACCACCGCCGATCTGCCGGAAATCGGCGAGATCGTGCTGGTGGTGGGGCCCGAGGGCGGTATCGCTCCCGCCGAGCTGTCGGCCTTCCGCGAGGCCGGTGCCCGTACCGTCCGGCTGGGCCCGTCCGTGCTGCGCACCTCCACAGCCGGCGTCGCCGCCCTCAGCGTCCTCTCCGCCCGCCTGAACCGCTGGTGATCCGGCACGGGCGCGCGGAGCTGGGCGGCGCGGTACCGACCGATGCCGAGGCGGAGAGGCGGGATCAGCTCCGCAGGTAGGACGCGCCGTTGAGGTCGATGATGGTGCCGGCGGCCCATTCGGCCTCGGGGCTGGCCAGCCAGCGCACCGCAGCGGCGATCTCCTCGGGGCGCGCCACCCGGCGGAACGGGGACTGGGCGCGGATCGCGTCGCCCCGGGGGCCATGGAGGTGCTCGGTGGTCATGTCGGTCTCGACGAAGCCGGGGGCGACGCTCGCCACCGCGATGCCGTAGGGCGCGAGGGCCACCGCGAGGGACTGGGCCATCGCGTTCATCCCCGCCTTGCTCGCCCCGTACGCGGGGTTGTCCGGTTCACCCCGGAACGCGCCCCGGGAGGAGACGTTGATGATCCGCCCGCCCCGCTCGCGCATGTGCTGCGCGGCGCACCAGGCAGCGTTCGCGGCGCCGAACAGGTTGGTGTCCAGCACCTGCCGCCACTGCTGCCGCCACTGCTCGTAGGAGCTCTCGAAGACCGGGTGCGGCGGGTCGGCCGGGCCGTACACGCCGGCGTTGTTGACCAGGACGTCGAGCCCACCGAGGCGCTCCGCCGCCGCGTCCACCATCGCCCGTACCGCGTCCGGGTCGGTGAGGTCGGCGCGGACCACCACGTGTCCGTCGCCGGGCAGCTCCGCGCGCAGCTTCTCGGCCGGCTCCGCCGAGTCCCGGTGGTGGATCGCCACCCGGTCCCCGCCCGCCGCGAACGCCTGGGCCACCGCGCGCCCGATGCCACGCGAGGCCCCCGTCACCAGTACCGCCCGTCCCGTCATGTGCGCCATCGTGCCGCACCGGGCACGCCGGTTAACAAGGGCCCTTCCTATGCGGAAAGCGATAACAGGGGACCCTTCCTTACACTGCCGGAATGGGAACCGACTGCCTGTTCTGCCGGATCGTCGCCGGGGAGATTCCGGCCACCATCGTGCGGGAGACCGCCACCACCCTCGCCTTCCGCGACATCGACCCCAAGGCACCCACCCACGTGCTGGTGATCCCGAAGGAGCACTACGCGGACGTGGCCACCCTCGCCCAGGGCGACCCGGGGCTGGCCGGTGAGGTGCTGGCCACCGCCGCCACGGTGGCCGAGGATGAGGGGCTGCTCGCCGACGGTTTCCGGCTGATGTTCAACACCGGGGCGTACGCCGGCCAGGAGGTATTCCACGTGCACGCGCACGTCTTCGGCGGCGCGCCGCTCGGCCCGATGCTCTGCCGCTGAGCCCTTCCCTAGACTGCACCCATGATCACGGTGCATGACCGGCTGGGCCGGATGGTGCGGCAGACGCAGGCCCAGGGCCGGATCCCGGCGGTCTCGGTCGCCCTGCACCGGGCCGACCGGCCGCTCTGGACCTGTGCGGTCGGCGGGACCGGCAACGACACCCCGCTCGGCCCGGACACGGTGTTCCGGATCGGCTCGGTCACCAAGCCCTTCACCTCGGTGCTGGTGCTGCAGTGCCGGGACGACGGCCTGCTCGACCTGGACGACCCGATCGGGCGGCACCTCGACCTGCCGGCGCACGGCGAGCTGACCGTACGCCGGCTGCTGTCGCACACCGCGGGCCTCCAGCGCGAGCCGCACGGCGACGTCTGGGACACGCTGCGGGCCCCCGACGCGGCCGAGCTGATCGCCGACCTGGCCCGGGTGGAGCGGGTGCTGCCGACCGGCCGGCGCTACCACTACTCCAACCTCGGGATGGCGCTGCTCGGCGAGCTGGTCGCCCGGCTGCGCGGCGGCACCTGGGCGGAGGTGCTGGCCGAGCGGGTGCTCGCCCCGCTCGGGCTGACCGCCACCGGCCCCACCCCCGGCGACCGGGCGGCGACCGGGTTCCTGGTCGACGCGTACTCCGACGAGGCGCGCCCGGAGCCGCCGACCGACTTCGGCGGGGTAGCCCCGGCCGCGCAGCTCTGGAGCACCGCGCCGGACATGGCGCGCTGGGCGGCCTTCCTGGCCGATCCGGCCGCGCTGGACCCGGCCGGCGCGGTGCTCGCCCCGGCCACCCTCGACGAGATGCGCTGGCCGCTGACCACCACCGACGAGGCGCTGTGGTCGGCCGGCTTCGGGTTGGGCCTGATCGTGGTGCCACAGTCGGGGCGGGTGGTGCACGTGGGGCACGACGGGGCGATGCCCGGTTTCCTGGCCGCCGTCTACGGCCGGCGCGGCGGGGACGGCACCGCGGGCGCGATGGGGTGCGCGGTGCTCGGCTCCTCCGGCACCGGCGTGGAGGTGTTCGACCTGCCGCACCAGCTGCTCGCCGCGGCGGCCGAGCACGACCCGGCCGACATCGAGCCGTGGCGCCCCGGCCCGCCGGCCCCCGAGCACCTGCGCGGGATGCTGGGCCGCTGGTGGGGCGAGGGCTTCGAGTACGTCTTCTCCTGGCACGACGGGACGCTGCGGGCCCGGGGCGCGGACGACCCGGCCGGCAAGCCGCCGGCGGTGTTCGCGCCGCTGCCGGACCGGCCGGACGTGTTCCGTACCGTCGCCGGGCGCGAGGTGGGTGAGCTGCTGCGGTTGACCCGCGACGAGCGCGGCGCGGTGATCCGGATGCACTGGGCGACCTACCGCTTCACCCGCCAACAGGAGACCTTCGAGGGGTACGACTTCCGCACCGGCAGTTGATCTCCTACCGGCGGAAATGGGCGGGGTGCGGCCGGTGTTGACCCGATACGATGGGTGGAACCGTACGCCGTGCCGGCAGGGCTCGGCGACCGAGATCGGAAGCAGGTGGCGCAGGGCCCGACGGCCCGACCTATGACCGGCACCCCACCTCCCGGCCCGCCCCGGGTGCAGACCAGGATCACGGTCCCCGACCAGAAGATCATGGTGAACCTGCTCGGCGCGGGCGACGAGATCCTGCGACTCGTCGAACGCTCGGTCAACAGTGACGTCCACGTGCGCGGCAACGAGATCACCATCACGGGCGCGCCCGCGGACAACGCCCTCGCCGAGCGTCTCTTCAGCGAGTTGCTCGAACTCATCGAGAAAGGCGAGACCCTGACCACTGACGCCGTGCGGCGTACCGTCGGCATGCTCGAGCAGGGCAGCACCGAGCGGCCCGCCGAGGTCCTGACGCTCAACATCCTCTCCCGGCGCGGACGCACCATCCGTCCCAAGACGCTCGGCCAGAAGCGCTACGTCGACGCGATCGACGCGCACACCATCGTCTTCGGCATCGGCCCCGCCGGCACCGGCAAGACCTACCTGGCGATGGCGAAGGCCGTCCAGGCGCTCCAGGCCAAGCAGGTCAACCGGATCATCCTGACCCGGCCGGCGGTCGAGGCGGGGGAGCGGCTGGGCTTCCTGCCCGGCACCCTGAACGAGAAGATCGACCCGTACCTGCGCCCGCTGTACGACGCGTTGCACGACATGCTCGACCCGGAGTCCATCCCGAAGCTGATGGCGGCCGGCACGATCGAGGTGGCGCCGCTGGCGTACATGCGGGGCAGGACGCTTAATGATGCTTTCATCATCCTGGACGAGGCGCAGAACACCACGCCCGAGCAGATGAAGATGTTCCTCACCCGGCTCGGCTTCGGTTCCAAGATCGTGGTCACCGGTGACGTCACCCAGGTGGACCTGCCGGGCGGGACGACCAGCGGCCTGCGGGTGGTCCGGGAGATCCTGAGCGATGTCGAGGACGTGCACTTCGCCCAGCTCTCCAGCTCCGACGTGGTCCGGCACAAGCTGGTCGGCGAGATCGTCGACGCGTACGCCCGCTGGGACGCCGAGCGGGAGAACCAGCAGGCACAGAGCGTGCGCGCCGTGTCCGAGCGGACCGCCCAGGGCGGCCGGGCCGGCCGGCGCCGCTAATCACCAGAGGAAAGACAAGTTGTCCATCGAGATCGCCAATGAGTCGGGTGTCGAGGTCGACACCGACGCCGTGCTCGCCGTCGCCCGGCACGCCCTCGACGAGATGGGGGTCAACCCCCTCGCCGAGCTCTCCGTGCTGCTGGTCGACATCGACTACATGTCCGAGCTGAATCACCGCTGGATGGGCGGCGACGGCCCGACCGACGTGCTCGCCTTCCCCATGGACGAGGGCAGCGTCGACCACGGTCCGGGGGAGAACGCCCCGGCCGGCGGCGAGCCGGCGCTGCTCGGTGACATCGTGCTCTGCCCCGAGGTGGCGTCCAAGCAGGCAGCCACCGCCGGCCACTCGGCCGCCGACGAGCTGCACCTGCTCACCGTGCACGGGGTGCTGCACCTGCTCGGCTACGACCACGCGGAGCCGGAGGAGGAACGGGAGATGTTCGGTCTGCAGGCTCGACTGCTGGCCAGCTGGCGGTCGACCCGGTCGGCATGATGACCACCCTGGCAGCCGGCAGCGACCCTGCCAATCTGCCCGATCTCCAGCTCATCGTCGTCGCGGCGGGGCTGGTGGTGCTCGCCGGCCTCATCGCGATGACCGAGGCGGCGCTGGCCGCCGTCTCGCCGGCCCGGGCCGCCGAGCTGGCCCGGGACGGGGCGCGCGGCGCGCGTACCCTCCAGGCGGTCGCCGGTGACGTGGTCCGCCATCTCAACCTGCTGCTCCTGCTCCGGCTGCTGGCCGAGCTGACCGCCACCACGCTGGTCGCGTTGGTGGCGGTGGACACCTTCGGCGCCGGCTGGCGGGCCGCCCTGGTCACCGCCGGGGCGATGACCGTGGTCAGTTTCGTGGTGGTCGGCGTCGCGCCCCGCACGCTGGGCCGGCAGCACGCGTACGCGGTGGGCCGTGCGGTCGCGCCGCTGGTGCGCTGGTTGGGCCGGGCGCTCAACCCGCTCGCCTCGCTGCTGATCCTGATCGGCAACGCGGTCACCCCGGGGCGGGGCTTCCGGGAGGGGCCCTTCGCCACCCAGGTGGAGCTGCGCGAGCTGGTCGACCTGGCCGAGCAGCGCGGTGTCGTGGAGCACGGCGAACGCCAGATGATCCATTCGGTCTTCGCCCTCGGCGAGACCATCGCCCGCGAGGTGATGGTGCCGCGTACCGAGATGGTGTGGATCGAGGAGCGCAAGACGCTCGCCCAGGCGCTGGCGCTCTTCCTGCGCTCCGGCTTCTCCCGGATCCCGGTGATCGGCGAGAGCGTGGACGACGTGCTCGGCGTGCTCTACCTCAAGGACCTGATCCGGCGTACCCAGGGGGGCGATCCGCGCACCACCCAGCTCCCGGTTTCGGAGCTGATGCGCCCGGCGACCTTCGTGCCGGAGTCCAAGCCGGTCGACGACCTGCTCTCCGAGATGCAGGCGGCCCGCAACCACATGGTCATCGTCGTCGACGAGTACGGCGGCACCGGTGGCCTGGTCACCATCGAGGACATCCTGGAGGAGATCGTCGGTGAGATCACCGACGAGTACGATGTCGAACGCCCGCCGGTCGAGCGCCTGGCGGACGGGGCCGTGCGGGTGACCGCCCGGCTGCCGGTGGAGGACCTGGGTGAGCTGTTCGACACCGAGCTGCCCACCGACGAGGTGGAGACGGTCGCTGGTCTGCTCGCCCAGTCGCTCGGGCGGGTGCCGATCCCCGGCGCCGAGGCCGAGGTGGCCGGGCTCCGGCTGATCGCCGAGGGCACCACCGGTCGGCGTAACCGGATCGACACCGTGCTGGTGAGCCGGGCCGCGCCGAGCGATGCATCCGACAGCGCGGGGCGAGGCGAGCACGCCGAGCCCCGCGGTAACCAGAATCGTTCCGAGGAGAGGCAACCCGCCGATGCCTGAGTCACCCGCCGTGCCGGCTGCCCGGCCCGCCCCGTCCGACCCCGCCGTGTTGAGCGCCGAGGACGGCAAACTGGTCGTCCTGGCCCGGGGCGCGCGCGGCCGGGTCGGTGCCGTGGAGGGCGCGGCGGTCCGCGACCAGGACGGCCGGACGTACGCGGCGGCCAGCGTCGCGCTGCCGTCGCTGACCCTGACCGCGCTCCAGCTCGCGGTCGCCTCGGCGGTGGCCGCCGGCGCCAGCCGGCTGGAGGCCGCCGTGGTGGTGACCGAGGCCTCAACGCTGGACGGCGCCGGTCACGCCGCTGTGCGGGACCTCTCCGCCGACGCGCCGATCCACGTGGCCGCGCCGGACGGCACCGTCCTCGGCACGGTGGTCGAGTGAGCGAGCGGACCATCTGGCTCAGCAGCGTGGCGCCGCGCGCCGCCGTCGAGCGTGGCGGGGCGGCGGCGTGAGCGATCTGGAACAGCCTCCCTACCGGGCCGGGTTCGCCTGCTTCGTCGGGCGGCCCAACGCCGGCAAGTCGACGCTGACCAACGCGATCGTCGGCACCAAGATCGCGATCACCTCGAACAAGCCACAGACCACCCGGCACGTCATCCGCGCCGTGCTGCACCGGCCGGAATCGCAGCTCGTCCTGGTCGACACGCCGGGGCTGCACCGTCCCCGTACGCTGCTCGGCGAGCGGCTGAACGACCTGGTCCGGGAGACGTGGAGCGAGGTCGACGTGATCGGCCTCTGCATCCCGGCGAACGAGCCGATCGGTCGGGGTGACCGGTTCATCACCGGTGAGCTGGCAAGCCTGAAGGCGACCGTGCTGGCCGTGGTGACCAAGACCGACCTGGTGGACAAGAAGCGGCTGGCCGAGCAGCTTCTCGCGGTGAGTGAGCTGGCCGACTTCGCCGATGTGGTGCCGGTGAGCGCGGTCTCCGGGCACCAGGTGGACACCCTGGTCGACGTGATGACCGGCTACCTGCCGGAGTCGCCGCAGCTCTACCCGGACGACATGCTCACCGACGACCCGGAGCAGGTGCTGGTCGCCGAGCTGATCCGCGAGGCGGCCCTGGAAGGCGTCCGGGACGAGCTGCCGCACTCCATCGCCGTGGTGGTGGAGGAGATGATCCCGGAGGGCCGGCTCACCAAGATCTACGCCGACGTGTACGTCGAGCGACCGAGCCAGAAGGCGATCATGATCGGTCACCGGGGCGGCCGGCTCAAGGAGGTCGGCACCACCGCCCGCCGGCAGATCGAGGAGCTGCTCGGCACCCGGATCTATCTCGACCTGCACGTCCGGGTCGCCAAGGACTGGCAGCGCGACCCGAAGCAGCTGCGCAAGCTGGGCTTCTGACCGCGGGCCTGGGTCGCCGGTGCCGGAATACGGACCGGCGGCCCGGATTCGGAATGATCCGGATCGGTCGGAATTATGGGATCTTTCACTTCTGGCCTGATCTGCTCGCGGTTTCGCCCCACCGGGTCGGAGGGTAGGGAAAGCGTTGCTCCCTTGCCCCCGGACATTGCTGCAGGCTGATGCGAAACCGATACCTGGATCTGCTCCGATTCCTGGCCATCGTTCGAGTCGTCGTCTACCACGTCGTCGGGTCGGCGGCCCTGACCCTGATCTTTCCGGCGATGTCGGTGATGTTCGCGCTCGCCGGCTCGCTGATGGCCGCGTCGCTGGACCGGACCGGCGTGCCGGCCGTGGCGCGCCGGTTGCGCCGCCTGCTGCCGTCGCTGTGGGTGCTCGCGGCGATCTTCGTGCCGGCCATGCTGCTCACCGGGCTGCCGTTCACCCCGAAGGCGCTGCTCTGGCTCTTCCCGGTCAGCGACCCGCCGGCCAACCACTGGGGTGCGCTGGCGCTGAGCCCGATCTGGTACCTGCGGGACTACCTGTGGTTCGTGCTCGCCTCGCCGCTGGTCCTCTGGCTGTTCCGCCGGGCCCCGCTGCCCACCGTCCTCGCCCCGTACGTGCTGCTTTTGGTGATCGAGTTCGGCATCTACCCGGACGCGCCGGTCGTGCTACGCGAGTTCGGCCTGTACTTCGGCGCCTGGCTGCTCGGGTTCGCCCACCACGACGGCATGCTCCGCCGGCTCAGCAACCGGGTGCTGGTGCCCGCCGTGCTCGCCCTCGGCGCTGCCGGGTTGACCTGGATCTTCACCCACCCCGGCCCACGCGGCTACGACCTGAACGACAACCACCTCGGCAACGCCGTCTGGTCGGCCGCGTTCATCCTGGTGGCGATCGGCCGGGCCCCGGCCGAGGCGCCCTGGGTGGACCGCATCCCGGCGCTGGGCCGGGCGGTCACCGTGCTGAACCGGCGTGCGCTGACCGTCTACCTGTGGCACATGTCGTTCGTGGTGGCGCTCACCCCGCTGTTCGGTCTGGTCGGCTGGGCCCCGCGCGACTCGTTCAACCTGGTGATCCGGGTGGCGCTGGTGTTCGCGCTGGTCGGTGTGGTCACCCTGCTGTTCGGCTGGGTCGAGGACGTGGCGGCCCGGCGTACGCCGGAGGCGATCCCCGGCCGCTCGCGGCGGGCCCCGGCCCAGCGGGCGGCGACCGCACCGGTCAGCCCCGCGCCGGTCGGCGTGGAGGCCGAGCTGGTGGCGGCCGGTGCGCGGGCGGGCCGCCCCGCCGGGTCCGGGCCGGGCCGGGTGCCCACGCCACGGGGCGCGGCCGAGTGGGCGGACACCGAGGTCGAAACCCGCTGATCCGCCGACCCGGCGCCGGCAGCGTTCCCCCCGGCCTCAGCGTCGGGTGATCGTGACGTCGCCGCTGCCGGTGCGGACGTCGAGCAGTAGGGCGGCCCCCGGGTCGTTGGCCACCTCCACGGCGGCCTTGCCGGAGCCGGTGCTGGAGCGCACCCGGTACCGCCCTTCCGGCACGGTCAGCTCCACGTCGCCGCTGCCGGCGTGCACCCGGGCCGAGGCCGGCTCTGCCAGCTCGACGGTCACGTCTCCCGAGGCGGCCTCCGCGTCCACCCCGGCGGCCAACTGCCGCGCCTCGACCCGGCCGGAGGAGGCATGCAGCCGGACCGCGCCGGTCGCGTCGACCACTGCGATGTCCCCGGAGCTGGTCTCGGCCCGGATGTCGCCGCGCGCCGTGGTCACCTTGATATCGCCGGAGCCCAGCTTGACGTCCACCGTGCCGACCCGGCTCAGCACGATGTCCCCGGAGCCGTTCTCGCCGCGTACCGCCACGCCCTCGGGGACGGTCACGTCCCAGGAGATGCTGCACCGGTGGCCGCAGCGGGTGTCCAGCACCAACTCGTCGCCGTTGATCTCGTACCGGGTTTGGGGCTGGTCGCCGTGGTAGCGGACCACCCGCTTGATGCGTACCTCGGCGGCGGAACCGGAGCCGCGCACCGTTACGTCGCCCGCGCCCGGCTGCACGGTGATCCGGGTGATTCGTACCGCCTCGGTGTTGTCGTAGTCCAGCTGGCGGAACGCCAGGGTCTCACACCCGCTCAGGAGGGTCAGGGCGGCTGCGGCCGCGGCCGCGACGGTCACGATGGTTCGCTGCTGAGCCATGGCCAGCACGCTACGGCCGACCCTCGGGGCGGCACATCCGGGTTCGACCGCCGATCGACCCCGAACCGACCCTGAGATCGCACCCCGAGGGAGAATGACCGGGTGGCCGGATACCGCCGACAGCTCTACCGCGACGACGCGGTGGTGCTGCGTGTGCAGAAGTTGGGCGAATCCGACCGGATCATCACCCTGCTCACCCGCCGGCACGGCCGGCTGCGCGCGGTGGCCCGGGGCGTGCGGCGCACCTCCAGCCGGTTCGGCGCCCGGCTGGAGCCGTTCGGGCACGTCGACGTCCAGCTCGCCGGCGACCCCAAGGGCAACCTTGGCAGCTCGCTGCACACCGTCAGTCAGGTCGAGGGGATCGACCTCTACGGCAAGCGGTTCCTCGGCGACTACCCCCGCTACACGGCGGCCAGCGCCATCGCCGAGACGGCGGAACGGCTCACCCCGGTCGAGCGGGAGCCGTCGCTGCGGTTGTTCCAGCTCACCCTCGGCGCGTTGAAGTCGCTGGCGCGCGGCGAGCACGCCACCACGCTGGTGCTCGACGCCTACCTGCTGCGCGGGATGGCGCTGGCCGGATGGGCGCCCGCATTGACCGCCTGCGCGGTCTGCGGCACGCCGGGTGGGCACCGGGCGTTCTCCGTACCGGCCGGCGGGACGGTCTGCCCGGACTGCCGGCCACCGGGCGCCGCCCATCCCGCCCCGGCCACCGTCGACCTGATGTCCGCGCTGACCACCGGCGACTGGGTGTACGCCGACGCCACCGAGACCGGAGTGCGCCGGGAGTGCAGCGGGCTGGTCGCGGCGCACCTCCAGTGGCACCTGGAGCGCGCGCTACGCTCGCTGCCGCTGGTCGACCGGGGTGCCCCGGGGGCCGGCACGGTCCCGCCGCCCGGCGGCGCGGGGCCGGGTGTGGTCCCGCCGCGCCCCGGCGCCGGACCCGCCGCCACTGGCGTGAACAGGGAGAATGCGTAAGTGATCCGATCGATGAGGGCCGTCCGGCGGGAGCCGGTGCCACCGACTCCGCACCCGTCCGGGGCCCGGCCGCCGGCCCTGCCGGACGGGGCGCTGCCGAAGCACATCGCCGTGGTCATGGACGGCAACGGCCGCTGGGCCAAGGAGCGCGGGCTGCCCCGGACCAAGGGCCACGAGCAGGGCGAGCACAGCCTCTTCGACACCGTCGAGGGCGCGATCGAGCTGGGCATCCCCTACCTGTCGGCGTACGCCTTCTCCACGGAGAACTGGCGGCGCTCGCCGGAGGAGGTCCGGTTCCTGATGGGTTTCAACCGGGACGTGATCCGTCGCCGCCGGGACCAACTCGTCGACCTGGGCGTCCGGGTGGTCTGGTCGGGTCGGGCCGGGCGGCTGTGGAAGAGCGTGATCTCCGAGTTGCAGACCGCCGAGGAGATGTCCCGGGGCAACTCGACGCTGACCCTGCAGTTCTGCGTCAACTACGGCGGCCAGGCGGAGATCGCCGACGCGGCCGCCGCGATCGCCCGGGACGTGGCGGCCGGCAAGCTCGACCCGGACAAGGTCACCGAGAAGACCATCGGCAGGTACCTCTACCACCCGGAGGTCCCCGAGGTCGATCTCTTCCTGCGCCCCTCCGGCGAGCAGCGCACCTCCAACTTCCTGCTCTGGCAGAGCGCGTACGCCGAACTGGTCTTCCTCGACACGCTCTGGCCGGACTTCGACCGCCGTCACCTCTGGTACGCCTGCGAGCTGTACGCCCAGCGGGACCGCCGCTTCGGCGGCGCGTTGCCGAACCCGGTGGCCCCGCCCCGCTGACCGGCTGGTCCCCGGCGGGGCGGTGTCGACGCGTTCGCGGCGGGCGGCGCGGTCTCAGCGCATACCATCGGCGCGAGGGCGGGCCGCCGGCGTCGCGCCCGGCCACGGGGGTGGGCATGCGGGATCTCCGGTACGAGATGACGGCCGCGCTGGCCGGCGCGGACCTGGTTGACGCCGCGCACCGGGAACGGGTCGTGGAGGTCTGCGCCGGTGTCGCCGAGCGGTACTGCGCCGAGCTGGGGCACACGCCGGCCGTCCGCTCCGGCGAGATCGCCGAACTGTCGACCGGGGAACCGGCCGCCGGCTGGGCGCCGACCCCGCCCGACAACTCCGGCTCGGCGCCCCGCGGCGAGCCGGAATCCTCGGTGGAGGAGTCGGGGCGGGCCTGGTGAGCGCCCTTCTGCGCCGTCGGCGGACTCCCTGCACGCCGCGATAGCTCAGGTCGGGCGGTGCCGGGCGCCCCGCGGCGTGACCCGCCGCCACCGGGCGGGTCAGGCCGCCTCCTCGGCGCGGTCTGCCGCCCAGCGGGTGTGGAACGAGCCGTCCCGGTCCACCCGGCGGTAGGTGTGTGCCCCGAAGTTGTCCCGTAGGCCCTGGATCAGCGCGGCCGGCAGCCGCTGAGCGCGCAGCGCGTCGAAGTAGGCCAGCGACGACGAGAACGCCGGCGTGGGCACGCCCGCCCGGGCCGCGTCGGCCACCACCCGCCGCCAGGCCGGCACCCCGGCGCTGACCTGCTCGGCGAACCACGGGGCGACCAGCAGCGTCGGCAGCTCCGGCTCGGTGTCGTACGCCTGGCGGATCCGGTCCAGGAAGCGGGCCCGGATGATGCAGCCGCCCCGCCAGATGGTGGCGGTGCCGCCCAGGTCGACGCCCCAGTCGTACTCCCGGCTGCCGGCCCGGATGTGATCGAAGCCCTGCGCGTACGCGACGATCTTGCTGGCCAGCAGTGCGCGCCGGACGTCCTCGACGAAGGTCTCCCGGTCGTCCACCTGCCAGTTCCCGCCCGCGTCGGGGAACGCGCGGCGCGCGGCGGCGCGCTGGTCGGCGTGGCCGGACAGCGACCGGGCGAAGGTCGCCTCGGCGATCCCCGTGATCGGCACGCCCAGGTCCAGCGCGCTCTGCACCGTCCATCGGCCGGTGCCCTTCTGCTCGGCCTGGTCGAGCACTACGTCGACGAACGGCCGGCCGGTCGCCGCGTCGGTGTGCGCGAGCACGTCGGCGGTGATCTCGATGAGGAAGGACTCCAGCTCGCCGTCGTTCCACCGCCGGAAGATCTTCGCGAGCTCGGCCGGGCCCGCCGACAGACCGGCCCGCAGCAGGTCGTACGCCTCGGCGATGAGCTGCATGTCGGCGTACTCGATGCCGTTGTGGACCATCTTCACGAAGTGGCCGGCGCCGTCCGGGCCGATGTGCCGGCAGCACGGGACGCCGTCCACCTGCGCGGCGATCTTCTCGAAGATCGGGCCGAGTTTGCGGTAGGACTCGTCCGAGCCGCCCGGCATGATGCTCGGGCCGTGCAGCGCGCCCTCCTCGCCGCCGGAGACGCCGGTGCCGACGAAGTGCAGCCCGTGTCCGCGCAGCGCCTCCTCTCGGCGGATGGTGTCGGTGAAGTGCGCGTTGCCGCAGTCGACGACGATGTCTCCCGCCTCCAGCAGCGGCACCAGCTCGTCGATCACCGCGTCGGTGGGGGCGCCCGCCTTGACCATGACGATCACCGCGCGGGGGCGCTCCAGCGTGGCGACGAAATCGGCCATCGACTCCGACGGCACGAAGGTGCCCTCGTCGCCGTGCTCGGCGAGCAGGCCGCGGGTGCGCCCGGGCGAGCGGTTGTGCACGGCGACGGTGAAGCCGTGACGGGCCAGGTTCCGGGCCAGGTTGCGGCCCATCACCGCCAGGCCGGTCACGCCGATCTGTGCCGTCGCCCGCGCTGCCGCCATGCGTACCGCCACCCTCCGTCGGCTGCCCGTGCTGCGACCGTATCGCGGCCGGTCCGGGCGCGGGCCGGGATGCGACGGCCGGTCAGTGCCGCGTCACTCCTGGTTGGGTGGCATGGTGGCGGTCGGCCCCGCACCCTTGGACAGGCGGGCCTCGACGTGGGCGACCTTCGTGGTCATCGCGTCGGTGACGCCGGGACGCAGGTCGGCCTTGAGCACCAGGCTGACCCGGGGCGCCTGCGCCGCGACGCTGTCGACGGCCCGTTTCACCACCGCCATCACCTCGTCCCACTCGCCCTCGACGGTGGTGAACATCGGGTCGGTCCGGTTGGGCAGGCCGGACTCGCGGACCACCCGGACGGCGTCGGCGACCAGGTCGCCCACGGACTCACCCACGCCGAGCGGGGTGATCGAGAACGCGATCAGCATGTCGCCGATGGTGCCAGTAAATGCTCGCGCGGGCGTTAAATCGGGTGCGGTGCGGCGGATCGCGGGTTAGCCTGCTGGCATGCGTATCTGACGCCCTTCCGCCGAGCTCCGGTCCGCCACCGCACGTGGCGTGACCCGTCCTGCTCCGGGCGTCCGCATACCTCCTCGCCGCCTTCGGTCGCGGCGTCTGTCGTGGTCGGACCCGCCGGAGCCCGCCCGCTCGTCGCGCCGTGACCGGCGCGCTCGACAGTCAGGAGGTCCGCGTATGCCCGCCAAGCGCAGTCCGAAGAAGTCCCGTAAGCCGTCGCCGTCCCTGGTGGACGTGACCCCGACGGATCTCGACGCCCTCGCCGTGGCGCCGGTCGCCAAGCCGGTGTCCCTGCCGGAGGTGCCCGGGGCGACGCCGCCGAAGGCCGGTCCGCCGTCGACCGGTCGCGACGCCCGCCTCGCCGGGCGTAGCCAGCGCGCCGGTCAGACCCGGTTCTACGCCTTCCGGCGTAGCTGACCGGTCGCTCGACGCGGCCCGGCCGCGCGGCGGCGGCCGTTGGTCGACTCGGGTTGCGGCGAACCGGGGGGAACTCCTCCGACCTGCCGCAACCCGAGTCGACTGAGCCACCGGATCAGCCGATCAGCGGGCGGAAGGTGCCGAGCACCACGCTGACCGTCAGCGCCGCGCCCGCCAGCACCGCCGCGCCGGCCACCAGCAGGCCATCCGCCCGGGTGAAGCGCTGCCGCCGGGCGACCGTACGCGGAAGCCCGGCGTCGAAGCCGCGGGCGTCCATCGCCACCGCCAGCCGGGTGCCCCGCCGGATCGCCCCGACCAGCAGGGCGAACGCCGTCGACACGAAGAGCCGCAGCTTGGCGAGCGGGTTCCGGCCGGCGTCCACGCCCCGGGCCCGGCGCGCCATGCTGATCATCCGCCACTCCTGTTCCAGCAGCGGCACCAGCCGGAACGCGGCCAGCGCGCCGATGGCGAACCGGGCCGGCGCCTTCGCGTTCTGGATCAGCGCGTCGGCCAGGTCGGTGGGATCGGTGGTGGCGAAGACGACGATCCCGGGCAGCGCCACCGCGAGCATGCGCAGCACCAGCCCCAGTGCGGTGACCAGCACTCCCTCGGTGACCAGGAGCGGACCCGCCTCGACCAGCACCCGCCCGGAGCGGTCGGCGGCGAACAGCACCAGGGTGACCAGGATCCCGCCGGCGCTGGCCAGCAACGGCCACGCCCGCCGGGCCAGTGTCCGGTAGCGGATGCCGAACAGCGGCAGCACCGCCAGCTCGATCGCGATGGCGATGGCCGGGGCCACCGGGTCCAGGGTGGCGATCAGGATGAACGAGAAGACCAACGCGGCGGCCACCTTCGCCACGGGATTGCGCCGGGCCAGCGGCGCCCCGGGCGCGGCCACCGGCTCCACCCCGATCACGGTCGCTCCCCGGTGCCGGTCCCGGTCAGCGTCACCGTGCGGTCGGCCAGCGCGGCGACGAAGTCCGGGTCGTGGGTGACCGCCACGACGCCGTGGCCGGCGTCGCGCAGCTCGGCGAGCAGGTCGACCAGCTCCAACCAGGTCCGCCGGTCCTGGCCGAAGGTGGGTTCGTCGCAGATCAACAGGCGGGGCGCGGTGGCCAGGGCGGTCGCCACGCTCAGCCGCCGCGCCTCCCCGCCGGAGAGGGTGTACGGGTTCGCCCCGGCCAGCCGGGCCAGCCGGAGCCGCTCCAGCAACCCGTCCACGGTGGACCGTACCGCCGCCTCGGTCTGGCCGGTCCGACGTGGGCCGAGGGCCAGCTCGTCGAAAACCGTGCTGGTGACGAACTGGTGCTCCGGATCCTGGAAGACCGAGCCGATCCGTCGGGCGAGCGCTGGTGCCCGCCAGCGGTGCGGGGGAGTGCCGGCATCCCGGCCGGCCAGCTCGGCGGCGGCGGTGACCGTACCGGTGCCGGGGCGGAGCAGGCCGCCCAGGAGCAGGGCCAGGGTGGACTTGCCGGCGCCGTTCGGGCCGAGGACGGCGAGCGCCTCGCCGGCGCGTACCCGAAGGTCGGTGGGGGCCAGCCGGGGCGGCAGGCCGAGCCGGTCGGCGGTGATCAGTGCTTCTCCGGCCGGCGTGGTCGCGTGCCGGGGCGGCACGGTTCGGCCGGGCAGCCAGACCCCGGCGGCGGCGAGCGCGTCGCCGTGCGCGTCGAAGACCGCGGCGGGCGGCCCGTCGGCCCGCACCCCGCCGCCGGCTTCGAGGACGACCACCCGGTCCACCAGCGGCAGCGCCTCGGCCACCCGGTGCTCGACCAGGATCAGCGCGGTGTCGGCGTCGAGGGCGTCCCGGACGGCCTGCCGGATCAGCGCGGCGCCGGCCGGATCGAGGTTGGCGGTCGGCTCGTCGAGCAGCAGCAGCCCGGGCCGCAGGGCGAGCGCCCCGGCCAGGGCGAGCCGCTGCTGCTCGCCGCCGGACAGCGCCGCGGTGGGCCGGTCCCGGTGGTACGGGAAGCCGACCCGGCGCAGCGCCTCGTCCACCCGGGGCCAGATCTGCTCGCCGGGTACGCCGCGGTTCTCCAGCCCGAACGCGACGTCGTCGCCGCAGCGGGCCATCACCAGTTGGGTCTCCGGGTCCTGGAAGACGACGCCGACCCGTTCCCGGGCCTTGCGCGGGTCGAGCCCGTCGATCTCGATGGTGCCCTCCTGCTCACCGGAGTCCTCGGGCAGCAGCCCGGCGAGCGCCGCGAGCAGCGTGCTCTTCCCCGCCCCCGACGGCCCCAGCAGCAACACCCGCTCCCCGCGTTCGACCCGCAGATCCACCCCCCGCACGGCCCACTGCCGACGCCCCGCATGCCGCCACCCGAACCCCCGTACCTCCACCGCGCTCATCTCGACACCCCCTTCCGATCCGGCCCAGCATCGTTGATCAAGGAGTTTGCGTCCGGAAAACCGCTTCGGCCGACGCAAACTCCTTGATCAACGCGGTCGACGGTGGGGGTCAGATGGCGGCGCGGTCGCGGGCGGCGGGGAAGCGGTCGAGGACGCCGGTGCCCGCGAGGGCCCGGGTCAGCGCGACGCTGCCGAGGCCGGCCACGACCAGCGAGCTGGCGGCCGTGATGAGGATGTACGGCAGCCGGAAGCTGCCCCACGCGGTGCCCGGGTACCAGACCAGGACGTCGTAGATCGAGGCGGCGAGACCGGCCAGTGTGGCGGCCAGCAGGGCGACCGGCAGCCGGTAGGCGCGGTATGCGAACAGCGCGAACGCCAGCTCGCCGGCCGCCGCCTCCAGCGGACCCTGCACCACCAGGGTCCAGCCCCAACTGCTGCCGAGCGCGACCGACACCAGCGCGGCGATGGTCAGCGTGAAGAACGCGGCGCCGGGCTTGCGCACGATCAGCGCGCCGAGCACGGCCGGCACCAGCCACATGCCGTACAGCGCCGCCCTGCCGGGCAGCGGGATGGCATCCGCCGGCCCGTTCCAGATCAGGCCCCAGGCCCAGAAGATGACGCCGAACGCGACGGCGAGCACCGAGGCGACGACGATGTCGACGGTGCGCCACCGGTTGGTGCTTGGTTGAGTCATGGTTGCTCCCAGTCCAGTGATACGAACCAGGAGAAGACGCACGCCGCGCCCGGTGTCACCGGACGGCGGCGCGGCTGGAGGTCGACCGAACTCCCTGCGCTGGCATTACCCAGATCAGGTTCGAGGGTCTGCGGGCACCGGCCCGCACTCTCAGCGCTGTGCGCTCCCCTGTCGGATGTGAAGTTGTCTCGTCCAGACGCTAGCACCGTCCCCGGCCACCGGCCCAGCAGGGCATCAGCCGATCGACAGGGCTGGGTAGGCTGCCGAGTCATGCGGGTCGACGCGCGAGGGCTGACGTTCGAGATACGTACGGGCGGCCCGGAGGACGGTTCCCCCGTCCTGCTGCTGCACGGCTTCCCCCAGCACGGCGGCGAATGGGACGAGGTGGTGCCCGCGCTGCACGCCGCCGGGCTGCGCACGTACGCGCCCGACCAGCGCGGCTACTCGCCGGGCGCGCGGCCGGCGGCGGCCGAGGCGTACCGGATCCCGGAGTTGGTGGCCGACGCGGCCGGCGTGCTCGACGGGCTCGGGGTGGCGTCCGCGCACGTGGTGGGGCACGACTGGGGTGCGGCGGTGGCGTGGGCCCTGGCGGCGGCGCACCCGAGCCGGGTCCGCACCCTGACCGCGGTGTCGGTGCCGCACCCGGCGGCGATGGCCCATGCGCTCGCCACCGTGCCGCGGCAGCGCGCCCGGTCCGCCTACATGTCGTTGTTCCGCAGGCCGGGCACGGCGGAGCGGGTGCTGCTCGCGATGCGGGCCGCCGCGCTGCGCAGAATGCTCGGCGGGGTGGGCGACGCCGCCCGGGTGGGCCGCTACGCCGACCCGATGCGCGAGCCGGGCGCGTTGACCGCCGCCCTGAACTGGTACCGGGCCATGTCGGGGGCCGACATGCGGGCCGTCGGGCCGGTGGGCGTGCCGACCACCTTCGTCTGGAGCGACAGGGATGTCGCGATCGGCCGGGCAGCCGCCGAGTTGTGCGCGGCGCATGTCACCGGCGACTACCGCTTCGTCGAGCTGGCCGGCGTCAGCCACTGGATTCCCGACGAGGCGCCCGGCCCGCTCGCCGCGGCGATCCTCGCCCGGGTGGGCTCGTGACCGCCGTCGCCGCGCCGGGCCGGCCGCACACCCGCGCGTCGCTCGCCGCCCAGCTCCACGCCCTCGGCGTACGCCCCGGCGGGACGGTGCTGGTGCATGCGGCCCTGCGCGGGCTGGGTTTCCTCTGCGGCGGCCCGGAGGCGGTGCTGCTCGCCCTGCGTGACGTGCTCGGGCCGGACGGCACGGTCGTGGTGCCGACCCACACCCCGGAGAACAGCGACCCGGCGGGCTGGACCAACCCGCCGGTGCCGGCGGAGTGGTGGCCGGTGATCCGGGCCGAGCTGCCGGCCTTCGACCCGGCGGTCACGCCGAGCCGGTTCATGGGCGCGCTGGCCGAGCTGGTCCGCACCTGGCCGGGCGCGCGGCGCAGCGACCACCCGCACGTCTCGTTCGCCGCGCTCGGGCCCGCCGCCGACCGGATCGTCGCCGGCCACGCGCTGACCGACATGCTCGGCGAGAGTTCCCCGCTGGCCCGGCTGTACGAACTGGACGCCGACGTGCTGCTGTTCGGCGTCGACCACGGCAGCAACACCTCGCTGCACCTGGCCGAGTACCGCCAGCCCGCGCCGCCCCGGCAGCGCTGCGGCGCGGCGGTGCGCAGCGCCGACGGTGGGCGGGAGTGGGTGTGGTGGGACGACGTGTGCCTGGACGAGGACGATTTCGCCCGGCTCGGCGCCGACCTGGAGGCCACCGGGGCGGTCCGGCTCGGGCCGGTCGGCGCCGGGACGGGCCGGTTGATGCGACAGCGGGCGGCGGTCGACTTCGCGGTGGACTGGCTGGCCCGCAACCGACGGACGGAGGAAGCATGAGCGCCGAGGCGTACCTGGCGGTGGTGACCGAGACGATCGGCCGGGTGGCTGCCGGCCAGCGGGACAACGTGGGCCGGGCGGCCGACCTGATCGCCGAGTCGCTGCGCGCCGACGGTGTGGTGCACGCGTTCGGCACCGGCCACTCGGAGGCCCTGGCGATGGAGATCGCCGGCCGGGCCGGCGGGCTGGTGCCCACCAACCGGATAGCGCTGCGTGACCTGGTGCTGTACGGCGGTGAGCCGGCCGACGTGCTCGGCCCGAAGCTGGAACGCGAGCCGGCCGTGGCGCACCGCCTCTACGAACTGGCTCCGATCCGTCCGCAGGACGTGTTCGTGCTCGCCTCCAACTCCGGCGTGAACGGGGCGATGGTGGAGTTCGCGTCGATCGTCAAGGAGCGCGGGCACGCCCTGATCGCGATCACCTCGGCCGCCCACTCGGCCCGGATGACCTCGCGTCACCCGTCCGGGCGCAAGCTGGCCGACTTCGCCGACGTGGTGCTCGACAACGGTGCCCCGTACGGCGACGCCACCCTGCCGCTGCCCGGTGGCGGCGCGGTCGGCGCGGTCTCCTCGATCACGGCGGCGCTGCTGGCCCAGCAGATCGTGGCGGAGGTGGTGGCCCGGCTGCTGGCGGCGGGGGAGCGGCCCCCGGTCTACCTGTCGGCGAACATCACCGGCGGCGACGAGCACAACGCCGAGCTGGAGGCCCGGTACGCCGGCCGGATCCGCCGGGGCGCCTGAGGGACCATGCCGTGCGGCGGCTGTGGGCGGCGCGCGTTAGCCACCCATTCGCTGTGGAGCTGATGTCACAGACGATTCACCGGCCCGACCGGCCGCCTCTCGGGCCGACCCGGGCCGCCCCCGGTCGGGCCGGCCCGGTGGCGCAGGGGCACCCGTACCGGGCCTGACTCGTTCTCGAACTCAGCTCCAAAGCGTCCCGAACCCCGGTGTGCACCCGAGGCGGTTTCGCCCGCCGCCGGACGGGGCAAGGGCTGTGCGGTCCGGCGGGGACCCCGGCCGGCAGCACCGAGGAGTGGCGCGTGTCCAAGGAGACCGAGCGGCAGCGTTGGCAGCGCAACTTCGCCGAGCTGCTCCAGGAGCTGCGGGTGGCGCAGACCGGGGTGCAGATCCTCTTCGCCTTCCTGCTCACCCTGCCGTTCAGCAACGCGTTCGCCCGGACCACCGACTTCCAGCGGGACGCGTACCTCGTCGCGTTGCTGACCGCCGCCGGGGCCACCGCGATGATCATTTCGCCGGTCGCCTTTCACCGGGCGCTGTTCCGGCAGGGCCGCAAACCGGAACTGGTCCGGTTCGCCCACCTGATGGCCACCGGTGGGCTGGCCCTCATGCTGATCTCGATGGTCAGCGCGGTCCTGCTGATCACCGACTTCGTGCTGGGCCAGCCGATCGCCCTGGTGCTGAGCGCGCTCACCGGGATGTGGTTCCTGACCTTCTGGGTGATCCTGCCGTTCGCCCGGCGCAACTGGGGTGAGGGCGACATCGCCGACGAGGACGACGATCCGCAGGTGCTGCCCGGCGGCTGAACGGCGCCGTCCGCGCCAAATCGGACGTGCAGCGGACGCTACCCCTGGGTAACACCCGGGGGTAGCGTCGATTTGTCGAGCACGTTGACGCAGCCGGACCGAGGTCCCCAGGAGGCAGCCGTGACCACGACACAGAACAACCGGCCCGATCCCGCGAGCGCGTCCGTTCCCACCGGGCCGCTGCCCACCGACGCCGGCCAGGTCTCCGAGAAGGAAGCCCGCCAGGTCGCCGAGGCGGCCCGCGAGACGGCCTGGGACCGGCCCAGTTTCGGCAAGGAACTCTTCCTCGGCCGGTTCCGGCTCGACCTGATCAACCCGTGGCCCCGCTCCGACCCGGAGGAGGCCGCCCGGGCCGAGGGGTTCCTCGGCGCGCTCGGGGCGTACCTGGACGCCGAGGTGGACGGTGCGGCGATCGAGCGGGACGCGCACATTCCGGACGAGGTGTTCCACGGGCTGGCCCGGCTGGGCGCCTTCGGTATGAAGATCGACCGGAGCTACGGCGGCCTCGGGCTGAGCAACCTGCACTACTGCCGGGCGCTGATGCGGGCCGGCTCGGTCAACCCGGCGATCAGCGCGCTGCTCTCCGCGCACCAGTCGATCGGCGTGCCGCAGCCGCTGAAGATGTTCGGCACCGCCGAGCAGAAGCAGCGGTTCCTGCCCCGGCTGGCCGCCGGAGAGGTCTCCGCGTTCCTGCTCACCGAACCGGACGTCGGCTCCGACCCGGCCCGGCTGGCCACCACCGCCGAACCCACGGCCGACGGCACCGGCTACCGGCTCAACGGGGTGAAGCTCTGGGCCACCAACGGCACGGTCGCCACCCTGCTCGTGGTGATGGCCCGGGTGCCGGCGACCGGGGGGCGGCGCGGCGGCATCACCGCGTTCGTGGTGGAGGGCGACAGCGAGGGCATCACCGTCGAGCGGCGCAACGCCTTCGTCGGCCTGCGCGGCCTGGAGAACAGCCTCACCCGGTTCCACGACGTGTTCGTACCGAAGGAGAACGTGATCGGCGGCGAGGGCAAGGGCCTGAAGATCGCCCTGACCACGCTGAACACCGGACGGCTCTCGCTGCCGGCCATGTGTGTCGGCGCCGGCAAGTGGTCGCTGAACGTGGCCCGGGAGTGGGCCGCCGACCGGGTCCAGTGGGGCCGGCCGGTCGGCGAGCACGAGGCGGTGGCCAAGAAGCTGGCCTTCATCGCCGCCACCACGTACGGCATGGAGAGCATGCTCGACCTGTGCTGCCTGCTCGCCGACGACGACCGTAACGACATCCGGATCGAGGCGGCGCTGGTGAAGCTCTACGCCAGCGAGATGGCCTGGAAGATCGTCGACGAGCTGATCCAGATCCGGGGTGGCCGCGGCTACGAGACGGCGGACTCCCTGGCCGCCCGGGGCGAGCGGCCGGCCGCGGTCGAACAACTGCTACGTGACCTGCGGATCAACCGGATCTTCGAGGGCTCCACCGAGATCATGCACCTGCTGATCGCCCGGGAGGCGGTCGACGCGCACCTCTCGGTGGCCGGCGACATCATCGACCCGGACGCGGGGCTGGGCCGTAAGGCGAGGGCGGGCGCCCGGGCCGGCGCCTTCTACGCGAGGTGGCTGCCCACCCTCGCCGTCGGCCGGGGGCAGGCACCCCGGGCGTACGCCGAGTTCGGCCCGCTCGCCGGCCACCTGCGCCAGGTCGAGCGCGCCTCCCGCAAGCTGGCCCGCGCCACCTTCTACGCGATGTCCCGCTGGCAGGGGAAGATGGAACGCAAGCAGGCGTTCCTCGGCCGGGTGGTGGACATCGGCGCGGAGCTGTTCGCGATGGCCGCGGTCTGCGTACGGGCCACCGCCGAGCGGGCGGAGCACCCGGAGCACGTCGAGCTGGCCGACCTGTTCTGTCGGCAGGCCCGGCTGCGGGTTGACGAGCTGTTCACCGCCCTCTGGTCCAACACCGACTCGGTCGACGTGGCGGCCGCGAAACGGATCCTCGCCGGCCGGTACGCCGCGCTGGAGGAGGGCGTCGTCACCCCGCCGGCCGAACTGCCCTGGGTGGCCCGCTGGCGGCCCGGCCCGTCCGTCGCCGAGGACGTCCGCCGCCGCATCCCACCGGCCGGGTGACGCGGCCGAGGCCCGTCAGGAGCGGGCGACCGCCCAGGCGATCACCCCGGCCAGGATGAGGCCGTTCAACGCGGCCAGCACCAGGTACGCGGCCGGCGGGATCTTGCGGCCCCTGCGGACGTAGCTCACCAGGACGCCCGCGTACGCCAGCAGCAGCACGGCGACGACGATCAGGAAGTACAGCACCGCCACACCTTACCGGCCGACCTTCAGGCCGAGTCTGCGCAGCTCCAGCGCGGCGAGCGCGTCGACGGTCGCGTCGTCGCCACGCCGCCACGCCTCGGCCACGTCGGGCGCGATCCGGGTCAGCCGCCCGAGCGGCTGGCCGGCGAGCGCGCGCAGGGCCAGCAGGTCCCGTCCGGCGGGGGCGGTGGCCAGGGCCTGCGCCGCGCCGGCCCGGCGCATCCAGCGCAGCCGCAGCGGCAGCCAGCCGAACAGGACCAGGCCGAGCGGGAGGACCAGCACCGCGATGCTCAGCCCGAGAGCCAACTGTCCGACGAGTTCCTGCTGGTCGCGGCCGGCCTGGGCGACCGCGCGGGCGGCCTCCGCGGCCCGGGCGAACGGCGCGGTCAGCTCGTCGCCGACCAGCGGCACCCGGCCGACCTTGCCGCCGGCGTCGGCCAGGTTGTCGGCGAGGCCACCGCCGGCCCCCTCCAGCTTCTGTCCGGGTACGGCGAGTTTCTCGATCACGTCGTGCAGCCAGAGCGCGAAGCGGATCGCCACGTACACCCAGGCGACCACGAGCAGATCGGTGAGGAGCTGACGGAGAAGGGTCGGAAGACGATCGGCGTAGATCTTCACGCCGGACAGCGTGCCACGGTCCGGGCGTGCCGGCACGGGTCGGAAAACCCGCTCATGCCGAGCCTTCCCCGGCGTGGCTCACCGCGTCCGCCACGATGTGCGCGACGTGCTCGTCCACCAGGGCGTACGCGATCTCCCGGCCGCGCCGGGAGCCGCGTACCACGCCCGCGCCGCGCAGCACCCGCAGGTGCTGGGAGACCAGCGGCTGCGGGGCGCCGAGCTTCTCCACCAGCTCGTGTACGCAGCGTTCGCCCTCGGCCAGCTCGCTGACGATCGCCAACCGGATGGGTGCCGACAGCGCGCGTAGCAGGTCACCGGCGCCCTCGAAGGCGTCGTATCCGTGGGTGGCGGTCACCCTGTAACGGTAACCAATCCCAGCAGCGTTGGCCGGTACGGGCTCACCGCAGCACCACCTCGGGCTCGTGCGGCTCGGCGATCGGCGGCGCGACCGGGCGGGCCCGGCGGCGTAGCGCCCGCCGGGCCGCGGTGACGAGCGCGATCACCAGGAACGAGCCGATGGCCACCAGCACCACCGAGGCGCCCGGGGTGGTGTCGGCGGTGGCGGCCACCCAGATGCCCGCGCCGGCGGCGAAGAGCCCCAACGCCATCGCCGCCGTCATGGTGCTCCGGAAGCCCCGGGTGACCTGCTGGGCGGCGGCCACCGGCACCACCATCAGGGCGCTGATCAGGAGTACGCCGACCGCGCGCATGGCGATCGTGACCGTCCACGCGGTGCCCACCGCGATGAGCAGGTTGAGCGCCCGGACCGGCAGCCCGGACACCCGCGCGTACTCCTCGTCGTGGCAGACCGCGAAGAGCGCCGGGCGCAGCGCCAGCATGGCCACCAGGACCACCACGCCGAGCACCAGGATGGTGACCAGGTCCGCCGGGGAGGTGGTGATCAGCGACCCGAACAGGTACGAGTTGAGCGAGGCGCTGCTGGCGTCGGAGAGCCCGACCAGCAGCACACCGCCGGCGATGCCGCCGTAGAAGAGTAGGGCCAGGGCCAGGTCCCCGGAGGTACGCCCACGCGAGCGGACCAGCTCGATCGCGATCGCGCCCAGCGTCGCGGCGATCACCGCCACCAGCACCGGGGACCGGTTGAGCAACAGCCCGGCGCCGACGCCGGTGAGCGCCACGTGGCCGATCCCGTCGCCGATCAGCGCCAGCCGGCGCTGTACCAGGTAGATGCCGAGCGCCGGGGCGGCCAGGCCGATGACCAGCGCGCCGACCAGGGCGCGCAGCATGAAGTCGTACTGGAAGAGGTCCATGTCAGATGCTCCACAGCCCGGCGGGCTCCTCGTCGCAGTGCGGGTGCACGTGCTCGTGGTCAGGGTCCGCGTGGTGGCCGGCGGGCTCCGGCACCGCGCCGTCGTGCACGATGCCGCCCTGGTGGACGACGACCGCCCGGCTGATCAGCGGGCGCAGCGGCCCGAGTTCGTGGGCGACCAGCAGTACGGTCCCGCCGTCGTTGACGAAGCCGCGCAGTGCCCCCGCGAACGCCTCCTGGCTGCCCGCGTCCACCCCGGCGGTCGGCTCGTCGAGCACCAGCAACTCCGGCTGGCCGGCCAGGGCACGGGCGATCAGGGCGCGCTGCTGCTGGCCGCCGGAGAGGGTGGCGACCGGGTCACCGGCCCGGTCGGCGAGCCCGACCGCCCCCAGCGCGGCGGCGACCGCCTCCCGGTCGGCCCGTCCCGGCGGGCGCAGTACGCCCCGGCGGGCCAGCCGCCCGGACGCCACCACCTCCCGCACCGTGGCCGGTACGCCGCCGCCGGCGCCCAGCCGCTGCGGGACGTACCCGATGCGGTGCCACTGCCGGAAGCGGCGCAGCGGGGTGCCGAAGAGGGTGACCGACCCGGCGCCGATCGGCACCAGGCCGAGCACGGCCCGGATCAGGGTCGACTTGCCGGAGCCGTTGGCGCCGAGTACGGCGACCACCTCGCCGGCCGTGACGTCCAGGGAGACGTCGCGGAGCACGGGTGGCCCGTCGTAGCCGACGGCGGCGTGCGCTACCTGGATCACAGGCGTGGTCATGAGCATCCCAGGGCGGTTCGCAGGGTCTGGAGGTTGGTACGCATCGCCGACAGGTAGTCGCCGTCGGCCGGCGCGCCCTCGATCGGGTCGAGCACGGCGGTCTTCGCCCCGACCTCGCGGGCCACCGTCTCGGCGACCTTGGGGCTGACCAGCGTCTCGAAGAAGATGGTGGTGGCCTGGTGGCTGCGGGCCTCCTCCGCCACCTCGACGAGACGCCGCGGGGAGGGTTCCGCGTCGGGGCTGAGGCCGCTGACGCCGACCTGTTCGAGCTGGTAACGCTCGGCCAGGTAGCCGAACGCGGTGTGGCTGGTCACGATCTCCCGTTGCTGGCAGGTGCGCAGGCCCTGGGCGTAGTCGGTGTCCAGCTTCGTCAGGTCGGCGCGGAGCGCCGCCGCGCGGGCGGTGAACTCGGCGGCCCGGTCCGGGTCGGCTCTGCCGAGCCGCTCGGCGAGCCGGTCGCCGATGGTGGCCAGCCGGGTCGGGTCGAGCCAGACGTGCGGGTCCTTGCCGCCCGTCTCGTCGTCGTGCCCGGCCTCGCCGTCGTGCTGGTGCCCGCCGGCCCCCGCGTCCAGCAGCGGCTGTACGGCGGCGACGTCGAACGCCCGGTCGGCGCCGTTCTGCGCCACCGCCTCGTCCACGGCCGGCTGGAAGCCGGCGAGGTAGACGATCAACTCGGCGTCGACGATCTGGCCGACCTGGCGCGGTTGCAGCTCCAGGTCGTGCGGCTCGGCGCCCGGCCGGGCCAGGTTGGTGACCCGGACCGCGTCCCCGCCGACCTGCTCGGCGAGGAACTGGAGTGGGTAGAAGGCGACCACCACGTCGACCCGGTCCGGGTCGGTGCGGCTGCCACCGTTGTCCGAGCAGGCGGCGACGCCGCCGAGGGCGAGCAGGGCGGCGGTGGGTGCGGCCAGGGCGCGTGCGACGGAGCGGACGTTCATGCCACCAACTGTCCGCGGTAACGAAATTGATTGTCAAAAACGCATTTTGCATGTCAGCGCGGGCCGCGCCGGATCAGAGCAGCTTGGCCAGCGCCACCGCGATCAACAGGGTCAGCATGAGCAGCCGCAGCAGCCGGGTCGCCGGCCGCTGCACCGCCCAGGTGGCGGTCATCAGCCACACCAGCAACACGGCCAGCAGGAGCAACAGCATGCCGCCCACCGGGCCCGGCGCGAAGAGCGCCACCAGCACCAGGGCCAGCGTGGCCAGAAACACGGCCGTCGGGTTGAGCCGGGCCAGTCGGGCCAGCACGGGACTCTGCGTACGCTGCATCCCACAAACTCTACGAGGAGGAGCCCGGTGCTGGTCACCAACCGGTTCGTAGTGGACCCCGACGGCGCGTCGGACTTCACCGAGCGGGCGCACGCCGCCCTCACCGCGCTCGCGGCCCGCCCCGGCTACCTTCGGGGGGAACTGCTGCGGGCACTGGACGACCCGACACACTGGTGCCTGGTCACCGAGTGGGAGTCGGTCGGCGCGTACCGGCGGGCGCTGGGCGGCTTCGACGTCAAGGTCACCGCGGTGCCACTGCTGGCCCAGTCGATCGACGAACCGTCGGCGTACGAGACGCTGGCCAGCGCCGCGCCGCAGGGCGAGGTGGTGGTCGTGGCCAGTGATCGGGCCGCAGGTCCTTACCGCTGACGCCGGGGGCACTACCCTCTGCCGTATGACCGCTCCCGGACCGGCCGCCCCGCCTCCGCCTCACATGCCGCCCGGCGGGCCGCCGGTAGCGGGACCACCGACCGGGGTGCCGCCGACAGCGGGACCGCCGACCGGGCCCGGCATCCCCGAGCCGCCGCCCGGCCCCGGAGTCGCCCCGCCGTTCGCGGCGCCGCCCACCGAGGGCGGCCGGGCGCGGCTCTGGCTCGGGCTCGGCGTCGGCGCGCTCGCGGTGCTGCTCTGCTGCGGCGGGGGCGGCGCGGCCATCGTCGGGCTGGCGGTGAGCAACGTCCAGGCCATCCAGGAGCAGGGCCGGACGGTCACCAACAACTACTACCGGGCCCTCGTCGCCAGGAACTGGTCCAAGGCGTACGACCAGCTCTGCGCCGACGCCCGCCGGCGCGAGTCCCGGCCGGAGTTCGAGCAGCGGGTGGCCACCGAGCCGCAGATCACCGGCTACCGGGTGGGCGACGTCGACACGCAGACGCTGACCGTGCCGGTGGACGTGACGCTGGCCGGCGGCAGACGGGAGGCCCAGACGGTGACCCTGGCGCCGGACCAGCAGACGGGCGCCGTGGAGGTCTGCGGGGTGCGCTGACCGGGCCCCGGTATTGTGCTGGGCTCGGGGCCGCGGTGGTCGTACCGTTGTCCCGACCGTCCGGTACCACTCAGATCGCCCCCGCCGACCGCCAGCCGGCGTAGGAGGAAACATGCCAGTCGACCGTATCGACGCCGTCGTCAGCCTCGCCAAGCGCCGGGGCTTCGTCTTCCCCTCCAGCGAGATCTACGGAGGCACCCGGTCGGCGTGGGACTACGGTCCGCTCGGCGTGGAGCTCAAGGAGAACGTCCGCCGGCAGTGGTGGCGGACCATGGTCCAGCAGCGCGACGACGTCGTCGGCCTCGACTCCGCGGTCATCCTGGCCCGCCAGGTCTGGGCGGCCAGCGGCCACCTCGCCGAGTTCGTCGACCCGCTGACCGAGTGCCAGTCCTGCCACAAGCGGTTCCGGGCCGACCACCTGGAGGAGGCGTTCGAGGCTCGGCACGGCCGCCCGCCGACCTCCCTGGGCGAGATCAACTGCCCGAACTGCGGCAACAAGGGCACCTTCACCGAGCCGAAGATGTTCAACGGCCTGATGAAGACCTACCTGGGCCCGGTCGAGAGCGACGAGGGCATGCACTACCTGCGCCCGGAGACCGCCCAGGGCATCTTCGTCAACTACAAGAACGTGGAAACGGTCGCCCGGAAGAAGCCGCCGTTCGGCATCGCGCAGACCGGCAAGTCGTTCCGCAACGAGATCACCCCGGGCAATTTCATCTTCCGGACCCGCGAGTTCGAGCAGATGGAGATGGAGTTCTTCGTCGAGCCGGGCACCGACGAGGAGTGGCACGAGTACTGGCTGCGGGAGCGCTGGAACTGGTACCTCGACCTCGGCCTGTCGGAGAACAACCTGCGCTTCTACGAGCACCCGAAGGAGAAGCTCTCCCACTACTCGAAGCGCACGGTCGACATCGAGTACCGGTTCCAGTTCGGCGGCAGCGAGTTCGCCGAGCTGGAGGGTATCGCCAACCGCACCGACTTCGACCTGTCCACGCACAGCAAGCACTCCGGCGTCGACCTGTCGTACTTCGACCAGACCAAGGGCGAGCGCTGGGTCCCGTACGTCATCGAGCCGGCCGCCGGCCTGACCCGCGCGGTGCTCGCCTTCCTGCTGGAGGCGTACGACGAGGACGAGGCGCCGAACACCAAGGGCGGCGTGGACAAGCGGACCGTCATGCGCTTCGACCCGCGGCTGGCCCCGGTCAAGGTGGCGGTGCTGCCGCTGTCCCGCAACGAGGCGCTCTCGCCGAAGGCCAAGCAGCTCGCCGCCGACCTGCGCAAGCGCTGGGTGGTCGAGTTCGACGACTCGCAGGCGATCGGGCGCCGCTACCGCCGGCAGGACGAGATCGGCACGCCGTTCTGCGTGACCGTCGACTTCGACACCCTCGACGACAACGCGGTGACCGTGCGGAACCGGGACACCATGGCCCAGGAGCGCATCTCCCTGGACCAGGTCGAGCGCTACCTGATCGAGCGTCTCCCCGGCTGCTGAGCTGTAAGGAGGGGCCCCTTCTTAACGTTTCCGGTAGAGAAGGGGCCCCTTCTCAACACCCCGGACCTGGGTTGGCGTGAACCGTGACGGAGGCGGACGTGCCGCATCGGGTCGCGTAGGCGTCCTCCACGATCCGCCGCACCCCGGCCGGATCCCGGCGGATCTGGGCCGGGGTGAAGTGCAGGATCAGCACCCCGTGCCGGGTCAGCTCGTTGTGCCGCTCCAGCGTGCGCGCCCAGTCCTGCGGGCTGAAGTGGAACTCCTGCGAGTCCACCTCCAGCGCCACCGCCGCCTCGGCGAGGTAGCCGTCCGGCGTCGGAAGCCTCCGCCCCTCGGCGTCGACCAGCCGTGGGTTCCACAGGATCGCCGGCAACCTCCGGCTGCCGGCCAGACATTCTCGTAGCTCCGCTTCGGGCGCGGAACGGGTGCCCGCGACCACCTCGGAGAACGCCTTTCTGATCAGCGCGGTGCGGCTGCGCCGGGCCCGGACGATCTCCGTGTCCAGGGCGTCGAGATCGGCGAAGCCGCGCTGGACGGCTTCGGCGACGATGGCGCGTACGGGGCGCAGTTCTCGTAGACCCCGGGCGGCGTCCACGACCGACCGGGCCGGCGAGCAGACCGGGTAGCACTCGGTCTGCCGCGCCTTCGCGTCCAGCGCCAGTGCCCGTGAGATCACCGCGTAGCCCGAGGACTTGCGTCGGGCGTGGTGCGGCACGACCAGGTGTACGTCGTCGGTCCGCGGGCTGTACCGGAAGCCGTACCAGGACAGCGCGGCCAGCCCGGTCAGCTGGGCATCCGGTCCGGCGTAGAGGGCGGCGGAGATCCGTCGTTGCTCGCTGGTCAGCTTGCCGCTGAACAGCGCATACGTGGCTGGTAGTACTCGTTGCCAGAGGGCGCGCCGGGTTTGCCGGTAGAGGAACATGTCGTCGAAACCGGCGGCGAGCAACTGGGCCCGGGTCACGATCTGCTGCTGGCGCTGCGCCGCCACATCCAGCGCGGGTGGGTGCTCGACCATGATCGCAGCCTGGCTCCCGGGGACCGGCGACGCCCGCCGCCGGGTACCCGCCTGTGGATCGCCGCCCCACCTGTGCAAAACCCCCGCCGAACGGGGCACATGTGATATGCGCCCTGTTAACAGGGGGCCCCTGCTATGCAGCAGGCGTTAACAGGGGGCCCCTCCTTACACTTGGGCGGTGACTGTGCCCGCGCTGCGCCCGTTGGCCCTCGGACGGCACCAGGTGTGGCCGCCGGTGGTGCTCGCGCCGATGGCCGGGATCACCAACGTCGGCTTCCGCCGGCTCTGCCGCGAACAGGGCGGCGGCATCTACGTCTGCGAGATGATCACCACCCGGGCGCTGGTCGAGCGGAACCCGAAGACGCTGCGCATGATCGCCTTCGGCGCGGAGGAGCAGCCGCGCAGCCTCCAGCTCTACGGCACCGACCCGGAGATCACCGCCGCCGCCGTGCGGATCGTGGTGGAGCGGGATCTCGCCGACCACATCGACCTCAACTTCGGCTGCCCGGTCCCCAAGGTCACCCGGCGTGGCGGCGGGTCCGCCCTGCCGTGGCGGCGCCGGCTCTTCGCCCGGCTGGTCCGGGCCGCGGTGGATGCCGCGTCACCCGCCGGTGTGCCGGTCACCGTCAAGATGCGCAAGGGCATCGACGACGACCACCTGACGTACGTCGAGGCCGGGCTCGCCGCCCAGGACGCCGGCGTCGCGGCGGTCGCCCTGCACGGGCGTACGGCCGCGCAGCGCTACTCGGGCACCGCCGACTGGGACGCCATCGCCACCCTCAAACAGGCGCTCGACGTGCCGGTGCTCGGCAACGGCGACATCTGGGAGGCCGACGACGCGCTGCGGATGGTGGCCCACACCGGGGTCGACGGCGTGGTGATCGGGCGGGGCTGCCTGGGCCGGCCATGGCTCTTCGCCGACCTGGAGGCCGCCTTCAACGGCCGGCCGGAGCGGCGGCTGCCGACCCTCGGCGAGGTGGCGGTGACCATGCGGCGGCACGCCGAGCTGCTGGTGGACCAGTTCGTGGCGGGTGCCCGCAGCCCGGCCCGGGGCGAGCGCGACGGCTGCACCGACTTCCGCAAGCACGTCGCCTGGTATCTCAAGGGCTTCCCGATCGGCAGCGAGCTGCGCCGCTCCCTGGCGATGATCGACAGCCTGGCCCAGCTCGACGACCTGCTCGGCAAGCTCGATCCGGCCGTGCCGTTCCCGGTGGAGACGCTGGGCCAGCCGCGCGGCCGGACCAACTCCCCGGGCAAGGTCTTCCTGCCCGACGGATGGCTGGCCAGCCGGGACGACGACACCCCACCGGACGGCGCCGAGCTGGACGACTCCGGCGGCTGATCCCGGATACGCCGAAGGGCCGGCCCCGTGGTGGGGCCGGCCCTTCGTGGTTCGTGTGGTGGGTCAGGAGGTGCTGTAGCCGCGGGTGGCGATCCAGTCGGCGAGGTTGTCGACGCTCATCCGGTAGGAGGCGGTGTTCGGGTTGGCGGAGTCGGCGATGGTGACGGTTTTGCCGTTGTCGTGGTAGCCGACGACGCTGATGTAGTGGCCGCCTTCGAAGGAGTGGGTGTTGCCGTCGGTGTCGGTGGTGGTGCCGGCGATGTTGGCGACCACGGCGCGGCCGTCGTCGACGGTGCGGACGATGTCGGTGCGCAGCTTGTCGGTCTGCTTGTCGTCGGCCTTGCTGTCACGGATCTCGACCGAGTGGTAGGCGTCGGTCTTGCCGGTCTCCTTGTTCAGGACCGGGGTGATGTCGTTGATGCTGTTGGTGCCGTTCTCGGTGGTGCCCATCTCCTTGGCCATGGTGTCGACGTCGATGTTCTTGTCCTGGACGGAGAGGGCGTTACGGGCGGCGGCGGGGCCGCAGTAGTAGAAGTTGGGCTGGGCCTGGTAGCGGACGTGGAGTTCCCGCTCGGCGGCCGGCTTGGGGGCGGGCTTGTCGGCGGCGTGGGCGGCGATGGCGGGGCCGGCGATCCCACCGGCGGTGGCGGCGATACCGGCGACGGTCAGGGTGGTCTTGCGCAGGATGTCGGTACGCATGACAAAAGCCTTTCGTTGGGGGTTCGCGACAGGCCCGCGACAGGGGGGTGCGGGTGTCACGCAGGAGGGGGAAAGTCTTCGGGGGTCCGGCGGCGTGGCCTGCTCGGGTGGCCCGGGTGGTGTAACGACCGGCGGTGGCGGGTCATTCCGCCGGGCCGGTGGCCCATTTCGTCGGGCGGGGTGACCGGCGCGGGGGGTGCGGCGCGGTCAGTCATGTACAACGCCCCGACCCCCCGGATGATTCCGGCCCACGGGTGGCCCCGACCACGGGACACCCCACCCCGCGAACCCACCCATCCCACGCAGACCGGACATTCGGCGCGGGCGGGGTGCCGCAGTCCGTTGGGAGGCGACGCAGGATGCGGCATGTGGTGGTCTTCCGGAGGCCGGAGACCACCACATGCCGCACATGGAGCCGATCAAGCGGGCGGGGCGGAGTGGGCGCAGGGTCAGGTCCACGCATCGGCGGACGGCAGCGGGCGGCCGGGTCCGGCGGCGGCGTTCAGTGGGCGGGTGTGCCCGCGCCGTCCGGATCGGTCCGCTGCGTCGGGATGCGCTCCGCGGCGGCGGGCAGCGTACGCTCGTCCGCCGGCCAGGGGACCTCCGGCGACGGATGGAAGGTGATGCCGGCGGTGGCCCAGCGCGGGCCGTGCCCGGCCAGCCGCCCGCGGAACCCGTCCCAGTCGTGTGTCGCGCGGGGTGACCAGCCCAGCTCGGCGATGGCCGGCAGCCGGGGCAGCAGCATGAACTCGATTTCGGCCAGCGAGGTGACCGATTCGGTCCAGAGCGGCGCCTCCACGCCGAGCACCGCCTCCGCCGGCACGTCGGCCAGGTGGGCGGCCGGATCCCAGTCGTACGCCGTCCGTACGTCGATGAGGCCGGCCCAGTCGTGCCCGATCGGGGTGTCCGGGGCGTACTTCATGTCCAGGTAGGCGTGTTTGGCGGGGGAGAGGATCACGCGCGCACCCCGGCGGACCGCGTCGGCGGTCTCCGGGTCGTCGCCGTTGGTGCCCCACCACTGGAGGACCCGCCCGTCGGCGTGCGCGGCCGGGGCGAGCTGGTGCCAGCCGACCACGATCTTCCCGGTCGCCGCCACCAGCTCCTGGGCCCGTTCGACGAAGGCGCGGTAGGTGTCGGCGGGCACCTTGAACGCCTCGTCCCCGCCCAGGTGCAGCCAGGGCCCCGGGGTCAGCGCGGCCACCTCGCCGAGCACGTCGGCGACGAAGTCGTACGTCCGCTCGTCGGCGGGGTCGACGTAGCTGAACCCGACCTCGGTGCCCGTGTACGGCGGCGGCGCGATCTTGCTCGGCGCCAGCTCGGGGTACGCGACGAGCGCCGCGTTGGTGTGGCCCGGCAGGTCGATCTCCGGCACGACGGTGACGTGCCGGCGGGCGGCGTACCGGACGATGCGGCGGTAGTCGTCCCTGGTGTACCAGCCGCCGGGCCCGCCGCCCACCTCGGTGGCCCCGCCGACCTCGGCGAGCTTCGGCCAGGCGTCGACCGCGATCCGCCAGCCCTGGTCGTCGGTGAGGTGCAGGTGCAGGTGGTTGAGCTTGTACCGGGCCAGGTGGTCGACCACCCGCAGCACGTCCTCGACCGGGAAGAAGTGTCGGGCCACGTCGAGCATCGCCCCCCGGTACGCGAACCGCGGGCGGTCGACGATCGTGCCGCCGGGCACCATCCAGTGTTCGGCGACCGGTGTGGCGCTCTCCACGGCCACCGGCAGGAGTTGCCGCAGCGTCTGCACCCCGTGGAGCAGGCCGGCCGGGGTGGCGGCGGTGATCCGCACCTCGGTGCCGGTCACGTCGAGCCGGTAGCCCTCGTCGCCCAGCGCTTCCCCATCGATCGCGGCGGCGTCCACCCGCTCGGCGTCCGTCCCGGCCGCAGAATCCGCGTCGACCGCGCCCGCCCCGCTGGCGGCGCTGTCCGCGTCCGTCGCGTCAGCCGGGGCCGCCACGCCGGAGAGGGTGAGCACGTGCCGGCCGTCGTGCCGGATGGCGGCCGTGTCGGTGACCGGGAGCGGGTAGCCGGTCGCCGGGCGAAGCAGCTCGGCGAGCTGTTCCGCGACGTCCCGGGCGGCCGGGTCGGTGTCCACCCGGATCACCGCGTCCTCGGGCAGCGTGAAGTCGGCCGCCGGGTCCGGCACGACCCGCTCGGGGACGGGCACCACGTCGGCCAGCCCGACCGGCGCGGACGGGGCGAGCAGTTCACCGGCCGCCCGGGTGGCGGCTCGGGCCAGCTCGGCGGCGGTCGGCTGCCGGGTGGCGAGGTCGACCCGGTCGTGCGGTTCGGGACCGGTCTCGGGCGAAGCGGCGGGGGTGGTCGGCACGGCGACGGCTCCGGGGTGTATTTGCGCGGGATATGGCAAAAGTCAAGTTCAGCAGGACCAGTGCCGTCAAGAGTACGAGGGGAATCGGAATTGCGTGATCGTGCGCGTGGAAGCGTTCCCAATAACTGGTACGAACGCGGATAGTGGTGACGGCTGTGCCAATTGTCACCGAACAGTCCCAGGCCGCTCGATGTTCGCTTAACCTTCGCCCACCGAATACAGACGACGCCGGATTGCCGGTGGCCGGTCCCGGGGTATGTCCGAACTGAACCTTCGTTAAGTGTCACAGCAGGCGCGTGGGAGGCTCTGGTGGCAGCGCAACAGACGGTGGACAACAAGTACGTCTACGACTTCGCCGAGGGCAACAAGGATCTCAAGGATCTGCTCGGCGGCAAGGGGGCCAACCTCGCCGAGATGACCAACCTCGGCCTGCCGGTCCCGCCCGGCTTCACCATCACCACCGAGGCGTGCAAGGCGTACCTGGCGACCGGCCGGGAGCCGGACGGGCTCGCCGACCAGATCGAGGCGCACCTGGAGTCCCTGGAGCGCGGCATGGGCCGCAAGCTGGGTGACCCCGAGGACCCGTTGCTGGTGTCGGTCCGTTCCGGGGCCAAGTTCTCGATGCCCGGCATGATGGAGACCGTCCTCAACGTCGGGCTCAACGACCGCAGCGTCGTCGGGCTCGCCGCGCAGGCCGGCGGCAACGAACGGTTCGCCTGGGACTCGTACCGGCGGCTGATCCAGATGTTCGGCAAGACGGTGTGCGAGGTGCCGGGCGAGGAGTTCGAGCACGCCATCGACGAGGCCAAGCGGGCCCGGGGTACGCACAACGACCTGGACCTGGACGCGGACGACCTGCGTGGGCTGGTCGACACGTACAAGAAGATCTTCGCCGAGCACACCGGCCGGGAGTTCCCGCAGGAGCCGCGCGAGCAGCTCGACCTGGCCATCCGCGCGGTCTTCGAGTCGTGGAACGCCGAGCGCGCGGTGGTCTACCGCCGGCAGGAGCGTATCCCGGCCGACCTGGGCACGGCGGTCAACGTGGTGGCCATGGTCTTCGGCAACCTCGGCCCGGACTCCGGCACCGGCGTTGCCTTCACCCGCGACCCGGCCAGCGGCGCGCAGGGCATCTATGGCGACTACCTGGCCAACGCCCAGGGCGAGGACGTGGTCGCCGGCATCCGCAACACCGTGCCGTTGCAGGAGCTGGAGCGGATCGACAAGACGTCCTACGACGAGCTGCTCGGCTACATGGCCCGGCTGGAGGAGCACTACAAGGACCTCTGCGACATCGAGTTCACCATCGAACGCGGCAAGCTCTGGATGCTCCAGACCCGGGTCGGCAAGCGGACCGCCGCCGCGGCGTTCGTCATCGCCGGGCAGCTCGTGGACGAGGGGCTGATCGACCTGGACGAGGCGCTGCACCGGGTCAACGGCGCCCAGCTCGCCCAGCTGATGTTCCCCCGGTTCAAGCTGGACCACGAGTTCGAGCCGGTGGCCAAGGGCATCGGCGCCTCCCCGGGCGCGGCCGTCGGCAAGGTGGTCTTCACCTCGGCCCGTGCGGTCGAGCTGGCCGGGGAGGGGGAGCCGGTGATCCTGGTCCGCCGGGAGACCAACCCGGACGACCTGAACGGCATGATCGCCGCCCGGGGCATCCTCACCTCGCGCGGCGGCAAGACCAGCCACGCCGCGGTGGTGGCCCGGGGAATGGGCAAGACCTGCGTCTCCGGCGCCGACGAACTCGACGTCAACATCCCGGCGAAGAGGTTCACCGTCGCCGGGCAGACCGTCAACGAGGGCGACGTCGTCTCCATCGACGGCACCACCGGCAAGGTCTACCTCGGCGAGGTGCCGGTCATGCCGTCCGAGGTGGTGCAGTACTTCGAGGGCAACCTCGACCCGGAGCGGACCGATGACCCGCTGGTCCGGGCCGTACACCGGATCATGACGCACGCCGACGCCACGCGGCGGCTGCGGGTGCGGACGAACGCCGACACCGGCGCGGACGCGGCGCGGGCGCGGCGCTTCGGGGCCGAGGGCATCGGCCTGTGCCGCACCGAGCACATGTTCCTCGGCGACCGGCGGGAGCTGGTCGAGCGGCTCATCCTCGCCGGCACCGACCGCGAGCGGGAGGACTCGCTCGCCGCGCTGCTGCCGTTGCAGCGGGCCGACTTCATCGAGATCTTCCGCGCGATGGACGGCCTGCCGGTCACCGTACGGCTGATCGACCCGCCACTGCACGAGTTCCTGCCCCCGCTGGAGCAGCTCGCGGTCAACGTGGCCGTCGCGCAGGAGCGCGGCGAGGATGTGGCCAAGGAGGAGGCGCTGCTCGCCGCCGTCCGGCGGATGCACGAGGAGAACCCGATGCTCGGCCTGCGCGGCGTCCGGCTCGGCCTGGTCGTCCCCGGCCTGTTCGCCATGCAGGTGCGCGCGATCGCCGAGGCCGCCGTCGAGATCGTCCGGACCGGTGGGTCGGCCTGCCCGGAGATCATGGTCCCGCTGGTCGGCGCGGTCCAGGAGCTGGAGACGGTACGCGCCGAGGCCGAGAAGATCATCGCTGAGGTGGTCGGGAACAGCGGCGTCGAGGTGCTGATCGGGACGATGATCGAGGTGCCCCGGGCGGCGCTGACCGCCGGGCAGATCGCCGAGGCGGCCCAGTTCTTCTCCTTCGGCACCAACGACCTGACCCAGATGGCCTGGGGTTTCTCCCGCGACGACGTCGAGGGGGCGTTCTTCTGGCGGTACCTGGAACTGGGCATCTTCGGCATCTCGCCGTTCGAGTCGATCGACCGGGACGGCGTCGGCCGGCTGGTCCGGATCGCCGCCGAGGAGGGCCGGGCCGCCCGGCCGGGGCTGAAGCTCGGCGTCTGCGGCGAGCACGGCGGCGACCCCGACTCGGTGCACTTCTTCCACGAGGTCGGACTCGACTACGTCTCCTGCTCCCCGTTCCGCGTCCCGGTGGCCCGCCTGGAGGCCGGCCGTGCCGCGGTGGTGACCACCGGCTCCGACTCCCGCTGACCCCCGCCCTCTGGATGATCATGACGTTTGGCGGCGATCTCGGTCCCCGTCATCGCCGCCAACGCGTGATCGACCCACCGGTCCGGCCAGGGTCGCGGGCGGGGCGGGTCGGTGGGCGCGCCGACCGGGGTGGTCGGGCGTAACCTGGGCTCGCTCGGGTCGATCAGCAGGGGAAGGGTGGCCGCATGACCAGCGTCTGGGAGAGCCTGACCGTGGACGCCCTGGACCCGTCGCGGCTCGCCCACTGGTGGGCCGAGGCGCTCGGCTACCAGGTGGTCAGCGAGAAGCCGGACGAGGTGGAGATCCGCCCGGCGCCGGATCGGCTGCCCGGCATCGTCTTCGTCCCCGTCGACCGGACGAAGGAGACCAAGAACCGGCTGCACCTCGACCTGCGCCCGGATGACCAGGAGGCCGAGGTCGAGCGGCTGGTCGACATGGGCGCTCGGCACGTGGACGTCGGCCAGGGCGAGGTCGGGTGGACCGTGCTGGCCGACCCGGAGGGCAACGAGTTCTGCGTGCTGCGAGGGCGCACGGAGTGAACCGGGGTTGCGAGCCCCGCGTACAGGGCCGGCGTGACCGTGGGACTGACGGTTGACCGCCGGCCCCGGCGCCGACGACGCGGCGCGCTTCGTCGTCGAGACGCCCAAGGACACCGGGTACGGGCGGTCGCCGTACGAGCGGGACCGGGCCCGGGTGCTGCACTCGGCGGCGTTCCGTCGACTCGCCGCGAAGACCCAGGTGCACACCGCCGGCACCGACGACTTTCTGCGTACCCGGCTGACCCACTCGCTGGAGGTGGCGCAGGTCGCCCGGGAGATGGGGGCCCGGCTCGGCTGCGATCCGGACGTGGTGGACACCGCCGGGCTGGCGCACGACCTCGGCCACCCGCCGTTCGGGCACAACGGCGAGGACGCCCTGGACGACCTCGCCGCCGACTGCGGCGGCTTCGAGGGCAACGCCCAGACGCTGCGGGTGCTCACCCGGCTGGAGGCCAAGGTGCTCGCCCCGGACGGCCGCTCGGTCGGGCTCAACCTCACCCGGGCCTCGCTCGACGCGGTCAGCAAATACCCGTGGGAGCGCCGCCCCGGCCGGCGCAAGTTCGGCGTGTACGCCGACGACCGGCCGGTCTTCGACTGGCTGCGCGCCGGCTCCCCGCCCGGCGGCCGGCGTTGCCTGGAGGCGCAGGTGATGGACTGGGCCGACGACGTGGCGTACTCGGTGCACGACGTGGAGGACGGCATCCACGGCGGGTACGTCAGCCTGCGCCCGCTGCTGGACGACGTCGAGGAACGGCGGGCGCTCTGCGCCGACGTGGCGGCGGCGTATTCCGGGGAGGCTCCCGAGGACCTGCACGAGGTGCTGGTCGAACTGCTCGCCGATCCGGTGCTCGCCCCACTCGCCGCGTACGACGGCAGCCACCGGGCCCTCGCGGCGCTGAAGGCGACCACCAGCGTGCTCACCGGTCGCTTCGTCGCCACCGTGGTGGCCGCCACCGAGCAGCGCCACGGCCCCGGGCCGCACCGCCGCTACGCCGCCGACCTGGTGGTGCCCCGCCGGATCCGGGCGCAGTGCGCGCTGCTCAAGGGCATCGCGCTGCGGTATGTCATGCGCCGTCCCGGTGCCGACACCCGGTACGCGCAGCAGCGGGAGATCCTCGCCGAACTGGTCGCCGTGCTGGCGGACCGGGCACCGGACGCGCTCGACCCGGTCTTCGCGCCGCTGTGGCGGGACGCGCCGGACGACGCCGCGCGACTTCGGGTGGTGATCGACCAGGTGGCCTCGCTCACCGACCCGGCCGCCCTGGCCTGGCACGTCCGCCTGGCCCGCACCCCCTGACCGGCCCACGCGCCCGCCCACCCCCGTGCCCGTCCGCCCCGCCGGGCAACGCGTGATGATGGGCGCGGTGGGGGGCGCGGGGCGACTTAGGCTAGCCTAAGCAGCATGACGGAGCGCCCGAAGAAGGTCACCGCCGCCAGGGTCGTGCGGACCGAGCGGCCCACCCCGCACCTGATCCGGCTGGTGCTCGGCGGTGCGGAGCTGACCGGCCTGCCGGTGGGCGCGTACACCGACCACTACGTGAAGCTCCTCTTCCCGCCGGCCGGAGTGGTCTACCCCCACCCCACCGACCTGGCCACCATCAAGCGCGAGTTCCCGGTCGAGCAGTGGCCGCGGCTGCGGGCGTACACGGTGCGGGCCTGGGATGCGACGGCGGGCGAGCTGACCATCGACGTGGTGCACCACGGCGACGAGGGGCTGGCCGGGCCGTGGGCGGCCGGGCTGCGCCCCGGCGACCGGGTGCTGTTCACCGGCCCCGGCGGGGCGTACGCGCCGGACCCGACGGCGGACTGGCACCTGCTCGCCGGCGACGAGAGCGCCCTGCCGGCGATCTCCGCCGCCGTGGAGCGGCTGCCGGCCGGCGCGCGGGCGGTGGTCCTCGTCGAGGTCGACGGCCCGGCCGACGAGCTGCCGCTGACCAGCCCGGGCGCGGTCGAGCTGCGCTGGCTGCACCGGGCCGGCCGCCCGGTGGGCGAGGCGCTGGTCGAGGCGGTCCGGGCGCTGGACTTCCCGTCCGGGCGGGTGCACGCCTTCGTCCACGGCGAGGCCACCTTCGTCAAGGAGCTGCGCCGGCTGCTGCGGGTCGAGCGTGGGGTGCCGCGGGCGGCGCTGTCCATCTCCGGTTACTGGCGGCGCGGCATGGACGACGAGGGCTGGCGCTCCACCAAGCCGGCCTGGAACGCCCAGGTCGAGTCCGAGGAATCCGCCGCCCTCCCCACCTGACCCACCGGCCCACCCTCGGCGTTGACCATGAAGGTGTGGCCTCCGCCCGATGCGTCGTGGCCGCCCCGGCACCGAGCGGCACCCGGGGCGACCGGCAACAACCTCATGATCAACCGACCTCTGCCGGTGGGGAGGCGGGGGTGAGGGGGCGGGCGGTGAGGACGGTGCCGACCCGGGCGGCGGAGCGGGCTACGCGGCGGCGGATCGCGCTCAGGTGGACGGCGACCGACGTGGTGGCGATTGCCGCCGCGACCAGCGCCGCCAGCCAGGCCGGGCCGACGAGCAGCACACCCAGCGTGGCGGCCAGCCCGAGGAGGGCGCTGTTGACCAGCGCGATCATGCCGGCCTGGCTGACCAGGTCGCGGAACCAGTGCCGCTGGAACGGCTCGGGCGCGAACGGTCCCGGGTCGTCCAGCGTCGGCATGACGAGGTACGGGCTCAGGGTGGGGGCGCGGCGGGCCAGGTAGGTGCGGAGCACGGTGGCGGCGACGGCGTACCGGCGGCCCCGGTCGTTCAGCTCGATCTGACGGGCGAACACGAAGACCCCGAGCAGCAGGACCAGCAGCCCGAGCCCGGCCGCCGCGGCCGGGGCGAACCGTCCGTCGGGCCGGCCGGTGGTGATGAGCCCGGCCGACACCGCGGCCGCGCCGGACGCCACCGCCAGGAAGAAGGTCAACCGGGCGGTGGACTGGTCGTGCACCGTACGGCTCAGCTCGCGCAGGTGCTCGTACTCGGCGAGCGCGATGGTCAGCTCGGTGTCGTCGGCCATCTGCCGTCCCCTCCCCGGTGGCGGGTCTCACGGTAGCCAAGATCGGCAAGGGGTGGGGCCCCGTCGTGCTTCCCATCGAGAGTGGGTGTACCTCGGTATGTAGTAGGGGTGCTACATTCCGCCGTATGACTGCGGTGGAAATTCCGGGAGTCGCCGAGACTCCACACCCGCCCGACGAGGACCTGGTCCTCGACGTCCGCGACCTGCGCATGCGGTACGGCAGCCTCGACGTGCTGCACGGGGTCGACTTCACCGCCCGGCGCGGCGAGGTGCTCGCCCTGCTCGGGCCAAACGGTGCCGGCAAGACCACCACCATCGAGGTCCTGGAGGGCTTCCGGATGCGCTCGGCGGGCGACGTCCGGGTTCTCGGCGTCGACCCCGGCCGGGGCGACGAGCGCTGGCGTGCCCGCCTCGGGGTGGTGCTCCAGTCCTGGCGCGACCACGGCAAGTGGCGGGTCCGGGACGTGCTGGCCCACCTCGGCGACTTCTACGCCCCCTACTCCACCGACCGGATCCGCCGGCCCTGGCCGGTCGACGAGCTGCTGGAGACCGTGGGCCTCACCGCGCACGCCGACAAGCGGGTGCAGCGGCTCTCCGGTGGCCAGCGCCGCCGCCTCGACGTGGCGGTCGGCATCGTGGGCCGCCCCGAACTGCTCTTCCTGGACGAGCCGACGGTCGGGTTCGACCCGGCCGCCCGGCGCGAGTTCCACGATCTGGTGCACCGGCTCGCCGACCTGGACGAGACCACCATCCTGCTCACCACGCACGATCTGGACGAGGCGGAGAAGCTCGCCGACCGGATCCTCATCCTGGCCGGGGGCCGGATCATCGCCGACGGATCGCCCGACGAGCTGGCCCGGCGGGTCGCCGGGGACGCCGAGATCCGGTGGACCCGGGCCGGGGAGCGGTTCGTGCACTCCGCCACCGACGCCACCGCCTTCGTCCGCGACCTGCTCGGTCAGCACGGCGACGAGGTGCAGGAACTGGAGGTCCGCCGGGCCAGCCTGGAGGACGCGTACATGACGCTGGTCTACGAAGAGGAAACCGGAGTCCGGGCCGGCGCCGCCGTCCGGGTGTGGCAGGAGAGGGACCGATGAACCCGACGATGGCGGCGGTCCGGGCCGGCGTGCGGCGCGGTGGGATCGAGCTGCGTAACAGCTTCACCAACGCGCAGGACCTGTGGAACTACTTCTTCCCGACGGTGGCGCTGCTGGTCACCATGTTCTTCATGCGCGGCGCCACCGTGCCCGGCACCTCCTTCTCCCTCGGCGCGCGTACGCTGCCCAGCGCGCTCGGCATGGGGATCGCCTTCGGCGGCCTGCTCGGCCTGTCCCAGCAGCTCATCGTCGACCGGGAGGACGGCACCCTGCTGCGGGCCAAGGCGACGCCGAACGGGATGTTCGGCTACCTGGTCGGCAAGATCGTCCTGCTCTCGACGGTGTCGCTGATCGGGCTGGTCCTCCAGCTCACCCCCGGGCTGTTCTTCCTGGACGGGATCCGGGTCACCGAGGCCGGAGCGTGGTTCACCCTGGCCTGGGTGGTGCCGCTCGGGCTGGTGGCGACGCTGCCGCTGGGCGCGGTGATCGGCTCGCTGATCGAGAACCCCCGCAACATGGGCCTGGTGGTGATGCCGGTCTTCGGTCTCATCGCGCTCTCCGGGATCTTCTACCCGATCAACGGCTACCCCGGGTGGCTCCAGGCCATCGCGCAGGTCTTCCCGATCTACTGGCTAGGGTTGGGGACGCGTTCGGCTCTGCTGCCCGACGGCCTGGCCGCGGTCGAGCTGGGCGGCTCCTGGCGGCACCTGGAGACGTTCGGCGTACTGGGCCTCTGGGCCGTGCTCGGGCTGACCCTGGCCCCGGTCGTGCTGCGCCGGATGGCCCGCCGCGAGTCCGGTTCCCGGGTCGCGGCCCGCCGGGAGAAGGCCATGCAGCGCGTTGCATGAGAGGGCGTCGATGAGTGAGACAGTGCACAACCGGATCGCGGTGCTGCGGGCGGAGCGGGGCATCTCCCGCCGGCAGCTCGCCGACGCGCTGGGCGTGCACTACCAGACGGTCGGCTACCTGGAGCGGGGCGAGTTCCGGCCCAGCCTGCACCTGGCGCTGCGGATCGCGGCGTACTTCGAGGTGCCGGTCGAGGTGGTCTTCTCCATCGAGCCGTTCCCCCGGATCGGGGGCGGCGCGGGGGTGAGCCGGTCGGCCTGACCGGGCGGCACGAGCGGCCGGGGGAGCACGGGAACCGGATCGGCGCCCAGCCCACGCGGGGTTCGCCACATCGGCCGTCCCCCGGCCGCCCGATCGTCGGACCGGCAGGGCAGGATGTACGCCGAGGAGGTGGCGGAGATGGCGGGGCGGATCCGGGACGAGGACATCGCGCTGGTCCGCGAGCGCACCTCGATCGCCGAGGTCATCTCCGACACGGTCACCCTGAAGGCGGCCGGCGGCGGCAACCTCAAGGGCCTGTGCCCGTTCCACGACGAGAAGAGCCCGTCGTTCAACGTCTCGCCCGCCCGTAATGTCTGGTACTGCTTCGGCTGCGGGGCCGGCGGCGACGCGATCAAGTTCCTGATGGACGCCGAGCACCTGAGCTTCGTCGAGTCCGTCGAGCGGCTGGCCGCCCGCGCCGGCCTCCAGCTCCGCTACGTCGAGGACGACCGGTCGGCCCCGCGGCAGCGCCCCCAGCAGGGGCAGCGGCAGCGGTTGGTCGCCGCGCACGCCGCCGCCGTGGAGTTCTACCGGGCCCAGCTCGGCACGGCCGGCGCCCGTCCGGCCCGGGAGTTCCTGGCACAACGCGGCTTCGACCGGGCCGCCGCCGAGCGGTACGGTTGCGGCTTCGCCCCGGACGCCTGGGACCTGCTCACCAAGCACCTGCGCCAGCAGGGCTTCACCCACGACGAGCTGGTCACCGCCGGGCTGTCCCGGCCGTCCCGCTCGGGCACCCTGATCGACCGGTTCCGCCGGCGGCTGCTCTGGCCGATCCGCGACCTCACCGGCGACGTCATCGGCTTCGGCGCGCGCAGGCTTTTCGACGACGACGACGGCCCGAAATACCTGAACACCCCCGAGACGCCGATCTACAAGAAGTCCCACGTCCTCTACGGCATCGACCAGGCCAAGCGGGAGATCGCCAAGCAGGGCAAGGTGGTCGTGGTCGAGGGCTACACCGACGTGATGGCCTGCCACCTGGCCGGCGTGCCGACCGCCGTGGCCACCTGCGGCACGGCGTTCGGCGGCGACCACATCTCGGTCCTGCGGCGGGTGCTCTTCGACAGCGACGAACGGGCCGGCGAGATCATCTTCACCTTCGACGGGGACGCCGCCGGGCAGAAGGCCGCGCTGCGGGCCTTCGAGGACGACCAGCGCTTCGTCGGTCGTACCTTCATCGCGGTCGGTCCGGACAACATGGACCCGTGCGAGCTGCGCCTGGCCAAGGGCGACCTCGCCGTCCGCGACCTGGTCGCCCGCCGCGAGCCGCTGGTCGACTTCGCGCTCCGCCACGCGATCAACCGGTACGACCTGGACACCGTCGACGGCCGGGTGGAGGCGATGCGCCGGGCCGCGCCGCTGGTCGCCAAGATCAAAGACCGGGAAAAGCGCCCCGAGTACGTCCGCAAGCTCGCCGGCGACCTCGGCATGGAGATCGAGCCGGTGCAGCGTGCGGTGCTGGCCGCCGCGTCCGGGCAGCCGGCCGGCGGTGCGCCCGCCCCGGCACGGGGCGGACCGGTCGCGCCGACCGTGGACAGCCCGCAGTCGCTGGTCGAACGGGAGGCGCTCAAGCTCGCCCTCCAGGAGCCGGTGCTGGCCGGCCCGATGTTCGACGCGGTGGAGGCCGGCGCCTACCGGCACCCGGTGCACGCGGCGGTCCGGGCGGCGATCGCCGCGGCCGGCGGGGTGGCGGCGGCCGCCGGCGGCGCGGTCTGGATCGAGCAGGTCCGGGACGCCTGCGACGACCTGGCCGGCCAGGCGCTCGTCGGGGAGTTGGCCGTCGAGCCGCTGCGCATCGACGGCGAGCCCGACCCCCGCTACGTCTCGGTCACCCTGGCCCAGCTCCAGTGGGGCTCGGTCACCGGCCGGATCAAGGACCTCAAGTCGAAGATCCAGCGGATCAACCCGGTGAGCAACAAGGACGAGTACTTCGCCCTCTTCGGGGAACTGCTCTCGCTGGAGCAGCACGCGCGGGCACTGCGCGAGCAGGCCGCCGGGGGACTGTGATGGGACTCTTCAACCGCAAACCGAAGCTGCCGTCCGGTGCCCGGCCGCCGCTGGCCACCGACGAACGGGTGCTCGCCTGGGCCGCCGTCGGCAACGGCGAGGGCGACGGCGTGCTGGTCGCCAGCAATCTCGGGCTCTGGCTGCCCGGCCGGGGGCACCGGATCGGCTGGCACGACATCCTCAAGGCGGTCTGGTCCGGCCGGGAACTCACCGTCACCCCGGCCGAACCGGTCGCCGAGCGGGACGGCTACCTGGTCGTCGCCGACTGCCCGGCCGAGACCTACCTGCTGCTCGACCCGGGTGACCTGCCGCACCAGGTGCGGACCCGGGTCACCCGCTCGGTCGCGCACACCGCGCACCACCCGGTGCCCGGCGGGGCCGGCCGGATCGCCGCCCGCCGGGTGCCCGGGATGGACGGTCTGACCTGGACGGTCCGCTACGACCCGGGCACGCCCGTCGACGACGAGGCGGTGGCCGTCGAGACCGACCGGCTGGTCGCCGCGGCCCGGGCCGCCACCGCCCCGGCGAATCTCTGAACGTCAGCCGTTCCGGTAATACCGCGCCGCACCCGGGTGCAACGGGACCGGTTCCGTGCCCGCCGCGCTCTCCCGGGTGAAGTTGACCGCCTCGGGGTGCACCGGGATCAGCTCGCCCTGGTGCGCGAACAGCACCCGGGTCAGGTCGTACGCGAGCTGGTCGGGCATGTCCGCCGGGACCAGGATCACGTTCGCCACCGTGATGGTCGGGGTGGCCGCCGGCATGCCGTAGACATCCTTCGACAGTGTGGCGGTGGTGTAGACCGAGCCGTACCGGGCGGTGAGCGGTTCGATCAGGTCGGCGAGGGGAAGCAGCCGGAACGCCCCCGGCGCGCTGGTGAGCAGGTCGTTGATGCCCGGGGTGGGCAGGCCGCCGGAGAAGAACATCGCGTCCAGGCTGCCGGCCCGCATCTGTTGCACCGTCTCCGGCAGCGACAGGTTGACCCGCTGGATGTCCCGGTCCGGGTCGATCCCGGCGGCGGCGAGAATCCGCCCCGCGATGATGTCCGTGCCGGACTTCGGCGACCCGGTCGAGATCCGCTTGCCGCGCAGTTCGGCGAAGGTGTCGATCCTCCGGTCAGATCGGACGATCAGGTGCGTGTAGTTGCGGTAGATCCGGGCCAGTGCGCGGACCGGCTGGGGCCGCCCGTCGAACGCGCCGCGTCCGGTGACCGCGTCCGCCGCGGTGTCGGCCAGGCTGAACGCGATCTCCATGTCGCCGCTGCCCAGCCGGTTGACGTTCTCCACCGAGGCGCCGGTCGGCTCGGCCCGTGCCTCGTAGCCGGGCAGGTGCCGGCTGATCAGGTCGGCGTAACCGCCGCCGAGCTGGTAGTAGACGCCGGTGGTGTTACCGGTGGCCAGGAAGATGCGCCCGCCGTGCCACGGCGGCGGGCCGGGGTCCGCCTCGCCGCAGCCCGCCACCAGGACGGCCAGCAGCAGCGTGGCCACCAGTCGTAGCGGGCGCCCGGTCACGCCCGGACCGCCGGTTCCAGGGCCTCGGCCACCCGCTGGACCAGCGTCGCCGTCTCGAAGCCGATCTGGCCCAGGTCGCAGCCGGGCGCGGCGAGTACGCCGACCATGGCCCGCTCGCCGACGGCCATGATGAGCATCACCCCGCCGTCCATGTCGACGATCTGCTGGCGTACCCGGCCGGCGGACATCAGCCGGGCGGCGCCCACGGTCAGGCTCGCCAGCCCGCTGATCACGGCGGAGAGCTGGTCCACCTGGTCCGTCGAGAGGTCGGGGGAGGCGGCCAGCCGCAGCCCGTCCTCGGACACCGCGAGGGCGTGCGACACGTCCGGCACCCGCTCGGCGAAGTTCGCCAGCAGCCAGTCGAGTCCGTCGGTCACGGATGAGGTCATGGGGTCCTCCCGGTGGGTGTGGAGTGCGGGTTGCGGCGCATCGCGCTGGCCACGCCCTCGGCGAGCGCGGACAGGCGGGCCCGGACCACCTCGGGGTCGAGCAGGTCCTGAGCGGGTCGGGGCGGCGGGGCGGTGGTGGGTGGGGTGACGGGAAGGTGGCCGCCCCGGATCCGACGGGGCAGCCCGGTGTCGGTGGTCGGCAGGGCCCCGGACGGGCGGACCCGCGTGGCGCCGGGCGCCGGCAGGGCGATCCCGGGCGGCCGTACGGCGGCCACGCCCCGGACCACGCCGGCCGCCGCGGGCGCCCCGGCCACGGGCCCGCCCGGAGCGTGGAGCAGAGCGGCCGGGACCATGTCCCCAGCGACCGCACCGGCGGCCACCCGGTCCGGGGATCTTCCGGCGAAGGGCTGGTCCAGTGACATGCCGGCGAACGGCTGGTCCGGCGCGGTTCGCGACCGGAACCAGGGCGTGTCGCGGTCGGCCGGGGCACGTCGCTCGGCGGCGGGGCGCCGGGTGACCGCCTCGACCCGGGTCAGCGCGGTCTCGGGCACCTCCACCTGGGCGATGGTGCCGGTGGGGGCGCGGTGCAGCCGTACCCGGATCCCGTGCCGGGCGGCCAGGTGGGCCACCACGTGCAGGCCCATGCTGCCGGCCGCGGCGTTGAAGAGCGTGGCCGGCGCGGCGAGCCGCTCGTTGATGCCGGCCAGCCGGCTCTCGCTGATCCCGATGCCCTGGTCGTGCACCCGCAGGGTGACTCCGTCGACGGTACGCCGCCCGTCCACCAGCACCGATGTGTGCGGCGGTGAGTTCACGGCGGCGTTCTCCAGCAGCTCGGCCAGGAGGTGCACCAGGTTGCCGGTCGCCGCGCCGTGCACCGCCGCGGTCGGCACGTCGACCTCCACCCGGGAATAGTCCTCGATCTCGGCGGCCGCCGACCGGACCACGTCGTCGAGGAGCAGGACGCCCTCGTGCCCCCGGCCCGGCTCGCCGCCGGCGAGGACCAGCAGGTTCTCCCCGTTGCGGCGCAGGCGGGCGGCGAGGTGGTCCAGCGCGAAGAACCGGGCCAGCGCCTGCGGGTCGGTCTCCTCGTGTTCGAACTCGTCGAGCAGGCGTAGCTGGCGGGTGATCAGCGTACGGATCCGCCGGGCCAGCGACTCGGCCATCCGGGTCACGTCCAGCCGCAGCTCGGCCTGCTCGCCGGCGAGCCGCAGCGCGGCCCGGTTCACCGTGTCGAACGCCTCGGCCACCTGGGCCACCTCGTCGCGGCCGCGACGGACGCCCTCGGTCAGCCGAGAGGACGTGCCGTCGCCCGGGCAGGGCCGGCCGGCGGCGATCGCGGTGATCCGGTCCGGCAGCTCCCGGTGGGCCATGGTGAGCGCGGCGACCCGCAGCCGGCGTAGCCGCCGGCTGGTCCGTACCGCCAGCAGCACGGCGGTGACCAGCGAGGCGAGCGTGAGGGTGCTGGTCGCCCCGCCGGTCAGCAGGGCCCGCTGCCCGGCGGTGCGGGCCAGCGCGGCGGCGTCCCGGTCGAGGTCCTCGGAGAGTTCCCGGCCGAGCAGGTTGTAGCGGCGGATGGTGCCGCTCTGCGCCACGTACCAGGCGTCGCCGTCGGTCTTCAGCGCCTCCGGCCCACCGTCGGTGTCCAGCACGTCGTTGCGCATCCGTCGGGAGGTCGCGACGTCGGTGCCGTCGATCAGGCGGTACCAGGCGGTGTTCGCCGGGCCGGTGGCGATCCGGAGGAACTCGGCCTGGCGCTGTTCCCCCGCGCCGCGTAGCTGGCCGAGCCGGGCCAGCTCACCGGGGGCCAGGGCGGCCCGGACGAAGATCCCGCGCAGCAGGTCGCGTTCCAGCGACGCCAGGTGCTCCTGGGCGGCCACGGCGGCCACCTGCCGTGCCCCGTTGGCCAGGCCGCTGTCGTGGAGCTGGGCCGGCAGCGCGTCGGCGACCGCGAGCAGCGACTCGACCAGCGTCCCGTAGGCCGGGTCACCGCTGTCGCCGCCCAGCGCCAGCCGGCGGGTCGGGTCGAGTTGGCCGAGGTGGCCGTCCGCGTCGTCGAGCACCGGGGCCAGGTCCGGTGCCGCCCGGCGGGCCTCGTCGCTGGCCGAGCGGTAGCGCTCGACCGCGGCGTCCACCCGCCGCCGTTGGGCGTCGACCAGCGGCCGGCCGGCCGTGCCCCCCCGCTGCCGCAGCGCCGCCGTCTCGCCGAGTTCGCGTTCCAGCTCGTGCACCAGCCGTACGGTCGCGGTGGCGGTGCCGGCGAGCACGCGGCCCCGGTCGGCGTCGGCCGAGGCGGCGAGCGCGGCGTCGGTCTGGATGGCGCCGAGCACCACCAGACCGACCGTCGCCACCAGGATCGGCGCCAGCAACTGGGTACGCACCGACCGGAGCCGGCCGGTACGGTCCGCGGACCGGTGGTGCCGGCGTACGCGGGCGGGTTCGGGGAGCGGCACGGGGTCTCCCGGTCGGGTCGGGGTGCCGGGCCCGAACGGTTGGTCCGGCCGGCCTCGTCGGATCAGCTCGCGCCGAGTTCCTTGGGCGCCTCGTCCGCGTCCCGGTGTTGCGACACCGGGTCGGTGTGGCTCGGGGGAGAGCCGTCGAGGGGGCGAACGGGCGACACGAGCAGGCACGATACGCGAAACGCGTATCCGGGGGAACATTGCCGACAGTGATTGCATTGAGTGACGGAGGTGAGGTGGCGACCATTCAAGTGCGGTGCCTATTAGGAATCTCCTTCGCAAATGTCGGATCCCACGGCTGAGCTGTGGTTCCAGCATTCCAGGACGGCCACGGATGATCTGTCCAGAATGGTGGGCAAAAGTCGTGGCGGCAGAGGTCGCTGTCGCTCTTTCGGCCGTGACTCGGCGTAGTCGAAGCCACATCGGCTGTCCGGGTGGGTGCGGGGCGTTAACCGGTCGAGGTTGTCGGACCGGGCGGCTAGGGTCGGCCGGTGACCACTGCGCGACCACTCATCCAGGCGCGGGGGCTGGTGAAGCGGTTCGGCGACTTCGCCGCCGTCGACGGCATCGACGTCGAGGTGCGCCCCGGCGAGGCATTCGGCTTCCTCGGGCCGAACGGCGCCGGCAAGTCCTCCACCATGCGGATGATCGGCTGCGTCTCCCCGCCCTCCGGCGGTGAGCTGCGCATCCTCGACCTTGACCCGGTCCGCGACGGGCCGGCGATCCGGGCCCGGCTGGGTGTCTGCCCGCAGCTCGACACCCTCGACCCGGAGCTCACCGTCCGGGAGAACCTCACCAGCTACGCCCGCTACTTCGGCATCCCGCGCCGGGTGGCCCGCGAACGGGCCGCCGAGCTGCTCGACTTCGTCCAGCTCGCCGACCGGGCCGAGAGCAAGGTGGAGCCCCTTTCCGGCGGCATGAAGCGCCGGCTGACCATCGCCCGTGCGCTGGTCAACAACCCGGTGATCGTCCTGCTCGACGAGCCCACCACCGGGCTCGACCCGCAGGCCCGCCACCTGGTGTGGGAGCGGCTGTTCCGGCTCAAGCAGCAGGGCGTGACCCTGGTGCTCACCACGCACTACATGGACGAGGCCGAGCAGCTCTGTGACCGGCTGGTGGTGATGGACGGCGGCCGGATCGTGGCCGAGGGCTCGCCCCGGGCCCTGATCGAGCAGCACTCCACCCGCGAGGTGGTGGAGCTGCGCTTCGCCGCCGAGTCGCAGGAGGCGTTCGCCGGCAAGCTCGGCGGGCTGGGGGAGCGGCTGGAGGTGCTGCCCGACCGGATCCTGCTCTACGTGGCCGACGGCGACGCGGCGGTGGCCGAGGTGACCGCGCGCGGCCTTGTCCCGGCCAGTGTCCTGGTCCGGCGCAGCGGCCTGGAGGACGTCTTCCTCCACCTCACCGGCCGGACCCTCGTGGACTGAGGTCAGGCCGTCCGCTTAGGACAGACATACAGGTCGTAAAGTGGACAGAGGCGTTCCGGGCAGGAGCCACTGGAGCTACGGTTCCGGGCCATGAGGACTACGGGGAATTGGCGCAATCGGCTACGTAAGGTGGGCCTCGCGGCGCTGTCGTGCGCGGTCGGGGTCGGCGGCGCGGTCGCCATGTCAGCACCGGCTCAGGCGGCGGCCGGGCAGGCGGCCGTCGTGGACCAGCGGAGCGGTGTGAAAATCTTCAGCCTCGGCTCCAGCAGCTGGAAGGGCAGCCCGCTCTGGTCCTGGAACGCACCACGGACGGCCGCCTGGAAGAACGTGTCGGATGTGAAGTTCCGGACCTACGGCGGTCGCAAGGTCGTCCTGGTCACCGCATCCGGTGGTCGGGCGGCGATCATCGACTATTCGACCAAGAAGACGAGGTGGACGGCGAGCCCCGGCGGCAACCCGCACGCGATCGAGCTGCTGCCCAACGGCGCGGTCGTGGTCGCCTCCTCCTCCGGCAAACTCACGGCGTACGGCAAGGGAAAGAGCAGCGGCCGCAGTTACTCGTTCCCGAGCGCGCACGCCGTGCTCTGGGAGCCGGGCACGAAGCGACTGTGGGCGCTCGGTGGCACCAAGCTGTGCAGCTACAAGGTCGGCGGATCGGCCACCAGTCCCACCCTGACCGGCAAGGCCTGCCGGACCACACCCTCCGGTGGTCACGACCTTTCACCGGTCTACGGCGCATCGGCGCAGCTCTGGCTCAGCACGACCAGTCACGTCTACACCTACAACATCAACCGCGGGACGCTGAGCCGGGCCAGCGGCTACATCGACAACTCGCGTATCAAGAGCGTCGGTAACCACGCCGGTGGCCTGGTCGTCACTACCAGGGTGACGAAGGCGAACTCGGACGGCACCTGGGGCACCGGCAACGTGTGGCTCTACAAGCTGAACGGCTCGTACGTCGGCAACCGCTACCGCCCCGGTGCGGCCATCTACAAGGCGCGACCGGTGGTGTGGAGCTACCGGTAACCCAACCTGAACCGATGGTCCCTGCTGGTCAACGGGCCCTCGCCCAGCCCAGGAACCGTTCGGTCATACCCTCGGGTGCGACCTGGCCGGTGAGACCGGCCAGGTCGGCCGTGGCCTCCTGCATGACGGTGGCGAGGTAGATCAGCAGGGCGGCCCGGTTCTCGCGATACTCGCCGAGCAGCGCCAGCCGGGCCGGGGAGCACGGCCACGCGGCACCGCACACCCGGCAGCGCCAGGACGGACGCGCCGCGACGTGCGGCCGGTAGCGGGGCATCAGCCCCGGTCCTCCTCGCCCGCACGCGGCGCGGGCAGCCGGCGTCCGCCGTTCGCCCGCCACTCCTGTGCGCGGGTCAACCGCCCCGGGCGTCCCGGGCCATTGATCGGGAAGACCTCCGTCGGCGCGGTCGCCCACGCCGGGCGCTCGTTGGGGGTACGCCGGGGAAGCGTGCTGGGCGGTGTCGGGCGCGCGCAGCGCCAGAACCTGAGTCGCATGGTCGAGCCTCCGTCGATGCTGGAGGGAGGCACCTGCGGACGCCGTTGTCCGCAGGCGCCTCCGGCCTGGTTCCGCCCGCCGTCCGATCCCGTGAGCGGTTCCGCTGCGTGACAGTCTGGTAATGGCGCGACTACGGTGGGAGGTCCCGCGCGCCGACGACCAGCGCGTCCGGCGGGCGACCCCAGGCGGTACGAGGATGTACGGAGGCTGTCCGTGGAAAGCTCGTCCATGCTGGACCACTTCGCGGAGGAGCTGCGGCTCGTTTGGGCCACCACCGGCATGTCCCAGACGGCGCTGGCCGAGGCGTTGAGCTATTCGGCCGCCCTGGTCGCCAAGGTGGAGACCTGCGAGCGCCGCCCGAGCCTAGACTTCGCGCGCCGGTGCGACACGGTGTTCGACGCGGACGGCCGGTTCGAACGCATCCAGCGCCGGATCAGCCGCGAGACCGTGGTTCCCTGGTTCCGCGACTGGGCCGGAATCGAGGCGGAAGCCACCGCCCTGCGCTGGTTCGAGCCGGTGTATGTGCCGGGCCTGTTGCAGACCGAGAGGTACGCCCGCGCCATCTTGGTCGGTGCCGGGCTGTTCGCACCAGACGAGATCGAGCAGCAGGTGTCGGCTCGGATCGACCGTCAATCAGTGCTCACCCGAGATCGGCCGCCGCTGCTCAGCGTGGTCCTCGACGAATATGTGCTGCGCCGCCGAATCGGCGAGCCCGAGGTGATGTGCGAGCAGTTGCAGCACCTGGTGAAACTCGGATCGACGCTGCCACGGGTCCGTATCCAAGTCGTGCCGCTCTCGGCGGGTGCCTACCCTGGGCTCGACGGCCCCTTCGTGATCGCCACCTCCTCAGCCGGGGAGGATGTCGTCTACCTGGAGGGGCAGCGCCACGGGCAGGTGATTGACCGCACGGAGTATGTGCAGCAGATGGTCGAGGTTTGGGAGTCGATCCGTGGCGAGGCACTATCGCAACAGCAGTCCCTCGACTTGATAGCGGAAGTGGCGGAGACATGGACCTGAGTGGTGCCCGGTGGCGCAAGAGCACTCGGAGCAACGGCAGCGGTGGGGCGTGCGTCGAGGTGGCGGACAACCTTCCCGGCGTCGTTGCCGTGCGTGATTCGAAGGATCCGGGCGGGCCGGTGTTGGCGTTCGGTCCGGATGCCTGGCGGGCGTTCGTCGCCGGGGTCGCTGCGCGGCCGGCGGGAAGGCAACGTCCTTCGTTCGAATGATGCCTCAGAGGCGTATCCGTGTGGGCTGGTTGGCCGGGTGGCCGCGACACGCGGTCTGCCGAGCGTGCGACACGCCGTGACCGGGGAGGTCCTGTATGCCCTTCCTGTCAGATCCGTCCACCCTGCTCTCCGAGCGGTATCGCCTGGAGGAGGCGACTCTGGTGCGGCTGAAGGAGTCGCCCGGCCGGCGCTTCGCGCTCGTGCGTTACTGGCTCGGCCGAGCGCGCCTGGAGATCGTCTTCAACTGGCTCGGAACCGCGTCGATCTGGTTCGCGGCACGTCGTGATCACGGCCTCGCCGGCTGAGGTGGATGCCGCCCACCCGGAGGGGCAGAGCCTCGCACGCTCGCCGGTGAGGTCGGAGAACCCGTGATGATGCGGGACCAAGGCTCGGGGCCGGAAGGCGGGGCGGAGGGCGAGGAGGAGATCCCGCCCCAGTTCCTGGACTTCGCCGGCCGGCACGGACTCATCGGCTTCTACACGCCCTGGGTGATGCTCCTCGTCCTGTGTTGCTACCCGATCCTGATCGCGGTGATGTCCATCGGCTCCCCCAAGGACCGTGACCTGATGTGGGGTGGCGGGGTGCTCGGGCTGCTGATGTGGGCCGGGTCGCTGGTGGCCTTCCGGCGCAAACGGCGCGCGGACGCGGCGAGGATGGCCGCCTATCGCCGGTGGCGGGAATTGGGGGATACGCCGTCGTCGGGGTGGGACTCGATCTGGCGGTTCGACGGCCGGGTCGCCGAGGTGCGCGGCGACCGGGGCGCGGTCGGCTACCTGTACGTCGCGGTCGGCGGCCCCGCAGGCAGCGACGGTAGGCGCGCGCCGACGGTGGAGCTGAGCGTGGCGCTGGTCGATGCTGCGGAGCCGGGGCAATGGCGGTTCGGCGACCGAGCCTATCCGGATGCCGACGAGGTCCGCGAGGAACTGCGGACCGGCATCGTGAGCTGGTTCGGGGAGCACCTGCTCGTCGACCGCTGGCTCGCCGGAGCGCAGGCGGCGAGGGCGATCGGCGCGCACTTCGGCCAACCACCCGCGGCGCCGTCGGATCCGCCGGCCCCGAACTGACCCTACGCCGGCAGTCCCACTGGAACGCCGGGCTGGTGGCGTCCATGGTGTACCACTGACCGAGCAGGGCCGAGCGGGGCAGCCCGCTCTGGGTCGGTCGCTATGAGGTCGGCCACACCGGGCGACGTTTGGTGAGGCTGTGCGCGCCAGGCGCGGCGGCGCAACCTGCAGCTCGTCCCAGCCCTAGCAGGCGAGTCGATCTCTGTCCATCGACGTATCGGTGATAGTTCCTGTGCGTGCGGACGATGAGGCGGGGGCCGCAATTGTAGTTTCGTGTTCACTCCCTGTGTTGATCTAGGAGGGTCAGTGAAACGAGGGAGATCCGTGTGGGGCGCGGTGTCCCGGATGCACCACCTGTCGCGTAGTCGCGGTGGGCGGGTGTTGGCTGTCGGCATGTCGGTGGTGCTGGCAGCGACGATGGCGGACTGGGTGGCCGCGCCGCCGGCGGCTGCGGCTCCTCAGCAGTCGCCGGTCGAGCGCGCGTCGGCCGAGCCGCAGGTGCTGGAGCGTCCGGATGAGACGTCAGCGCTGGTGACAGCGCGGCTGACGGGGAAAAAGGTGCGGATCGCCGGGATGACGTCGGATACGTCGGAGTTCTGGGCGCTTCCGGATGGTCGGGTGGATGCGGAGGTCCACCTTGGTCCGGTGCGGTTGCGGGATGAGCAGTCTGGTGGCTGGAAGTCGGTGGACTTCTCGCTCGTGCCGCAGGCGGACGGGTCGGTGGCGGCGAAGGCTCATCCGGCAGACCTGCGCCTGTCTGGTTCGGCGGGTGAGGGTGAACATGATCTGGTGTCGCTGACGGCCGACGGCGGGAGGGTGTCTCTGGGCTGGTCGGGTCGGTTGCCGGCGCCGGTGGTGGAGGGCACGAAGGCCACCTATCCGGAGGTGCGCCCGGGTGTCGACTTGGTGGTGGAGTCCACCCGGACGGGCTTTGAGCAGTTCGTGGTGGTGAAGGACCGGTCCGCGGTCGCTCAGGTCCGTGATCTGTCTCTGCCGCTGCGGGGCAGGGACGGGGTCACCCTGGTTGATGACCAGCGTGGTGGTTTCGAGATCCGAAACCGGGCTGGGGAGACGGTCGGGGTGTCGCCGCAGCCGGAGATGTGGGACGCGCAGGTTGACCCGCAGTCGGGCGAGCGGGTGCGGCGGACGACTGTCGCGAAGAAGGTCGAAGGGGCGAAGGCGGGCCGGCTGGCGATGACGCTGACCCCGGATGAGCGGTGGCTGACGGATCCGGCGACGGTGTTCCCGGTGACCATCGACCCGGCGACGACCCTCACGCCGAGCTATGACGCGTTCGTGCAGTCGGACTACGCCTCGGACCAGTCTGCGGCTACGGAGTTGAAGCTGGGGACGTTCGACAAGGGTGCCACGGTTGCGCGGTCTTTCCTGCGGTTCAACAATCTGGACTTTTTGCAGGGCAAGCATGTGCAGGCGGCAACGTTGTATCTGTGGGAGCACTACTCCTGGTCGTGTACGCCGGCGCAGTGGGAGACCTGGGAGACGTTGTATGCCAGCACGGCTACGCGGTGGACGAACCAGCCGGAGTGGCGCCGGGGGCCGTTGGGTTACACGACGGCGACGAAGGGTTACAGCTCGTCGTGCGCGGCGGGTTGGGTGAACTCGTCGGTGACCGGGGCTTTCGCGGATCATGCCACTGGTGCGACGTGCTGCACGGTGAACATCGGCATTCGGGCCACGTCGGAGACGGACAACCTCGGGTGGAAGAAGTTCCACTCGGTGGAGAACACGAACGATCCGTATGTGAAGTTGACGTACCAGTCGCCGCCGTCGGTGACGTCGCGGGCGACGGTTCCGTCGACGCCGTGCGCGACCAATCCGAATACGCCGTACATCAACACGAAGACGCCGCAGTTGCGGGCGCAGATCACCGATCCTGAGGGGTCGCAGGTCAAGGCCGAGTTCGAGTGGCTGACCGGTGGTGGCACCCGGCTTGGTGGTGCGATCGTCGGGCCGGGCGCCTCGGGCTCGTGGCTGGCCACGGTGGTCCCGGCGGGCGTGTTCGGTGAGGGTGGCACCTATTCGTGGCGGGTGCGCGGCAACGACGGCTCGGCCAACGGCGCGTGGACGGGGTACTGTGCGGTCATCATCGACACGACCGCGCCGTCGGCGATGCCGACGGTGTCCTCGACGGCCTACCCGACCGGCCTGTGGGCGGGCGCGGCGGGCACCGCCGGCAGCTTCACCTTCGGCGCGTCTGGTGTCGCGGATGTGGCGGCGTACGAGTACGGGTTGAATGTCAACCCGCCGAACCAGACGGTGAACGCGCCGAGCCTGGGCGCGAACGCCACTGTGTCGATCACCCCGACGGTGGATGGTCCGCAAACGCTGTATGTGCGGTCGCGGGATCGTGCCGGTAACACCTCGGCGACCCGGACGTATACGTTCAACGTGGGCTCCGGTGCCGTGACGGCGCCGAAGGCGGGTGACATCACCGCGGCGAAGACCGCGATCACCGGTGTCGGCCAGGCGGCGGCGACCGGGGTGACGTACCAGTGGCGGCGTGGTGACGCCGACGCGTGGGTGAACATCCCCACCGGGCACGTCACTGTCGCAGCCGGCGGCGGCACGGTCACCTGGCCCCTGCCCACCAGCGGCGGCGGCGTCTTCCCGAAACTGAACTGGGACGTGGAAGCCACCCTGGCGGCCAGCGACGCGGAATCGATCCCGCGGAGCGGCCCGCTGCAGCTGCGGGGCGTGTTCGCCGGCGGGACGGGTGGCACGTCCAGCCCGGTGAAGATCACCTTCGATCGGGATCAGGCGTCGGCGGCATCGCAGGAGATCGGGCCGGGATCGGTCAACCTGATCACCGGTAACTACAGCCTGTCGGACACCGACGTGTCGGTCAGTTCCTACGGCAGCGACCTGACCGTGACCCGCTCCTACAACACCCGGCGGGCCGGCGAGGCGGACGCGGCGAACATGTTCGGCCCCGGATGGGTCTCCGGCGCCGTGGTCGAGGAGGCCGAATCGCCGTACACGTCGCTGACCGTTTACGGGTCACTGGTGCAGGTCGGTATGCCGGAGGGCGACACGATCGGCTTCACCAAACGGACCGCCACCGCCTTCGACCCCGAGATTGGGATGGAGTTCCTGAAGCTGACCTACACCAGCGGCAGCGACTCATACACCCTGACCGACGAGGACGGCAACACCGTCGTCTTCAAACACCTCGCGGGTACCGCCGCCGGCAAGTACTTTCCGACCTCGATGACCACGCCGGGTAACAGCCAGACCACGACCCTGGACTGGGAGAAGGCCACGATCGCCGGTAAGGAGATTGTTCGCCCGATCCGGATGCTCGCCCCAGTCGCGGACGGCGTCAGCTGCGCCTCCCTCGCCAAGGGCTGCCGTGCCCTGACTTTCAACTACGCCACCGCGACGACCGCGACCGGCACCGCCGAGCCAGCTTGGGGTGACTACATCGGCCGGGTGAAGGAGATCGCGTTCACCGCCTGGGACCCGGACCTACCCACCCCGGCGATGCGGACCGTACCGATGGCCCGCTACGCCTACGACAACGGCGGAAGGCTGCGTGCGGTCTGGGACCCGCGGCTGGACTGGAACGACGCCGGCACCACCCGGCAACTGAGGGAAACCTACGACTACGACAACGACGGCATCCTCACCACCGTCAAGCCCGTCGCGGAAGAGCCCTGGCAGCTCAGCTACACCACCATCCCCGGTGACCCGGGCAAGGGCCGGCTGCACAAGGTGACCCGGTCGGCGCTGACCGCCGGCACCGCCGTCAACACCGTGGTCTACAAGGTGCCGACCTCCGGCACCGGGGCACCGTACGACCTGTCCCCATCGCAGACCAACCGGTGGGCGCAACCCGAGGCACCGACCGACGCCACCGCGGTCTTCCCCGCCAACCAGGTACCCGACGGCAACCCGGCCACCGGAACCCTGCCCTCCTCCTACGAGCGCGCCACAGTCACGTACATGGACGCCAACGCCCGACAGGTGAACACCGCCGCCCCCGGCGGGAACATCAGCACCACCTGGTACGACCAGTGGGGCAACACCGTCCGCACGCTCACCGCCGGCAACCGCGCCCGCGCGCTCGACGACAGTCCCACCGATGACGCGGTACGGGAGAGCATGCTCGCCCGCAGCTACTCGACGCTCAACATCTACTCCAATGATGGGCAGCAGCTGACCCGCACCCTCGAACCGGAGCGCGACGTCATGCTCCCCGACGGGGTCGTGGTACGCGGACGCAACACCACCATCAACACCTACGACGAAGGCCCGCTCAGCACCGGCGGACCCTACAACCTGATCACCACCCAGCGCGTCGGCGTGCAAATCAACGTCAACGGCGTCGAGACCGACACCGACATCCGCACCACCAAAACCGACTACGACCGGGACCTACGCCAGCCGACCGCCGTAATCGTCGACCCGGCCGGCCTCGCCCACACCACCCGGACGACGTACGACCCGATCACCGGCCTGTCCACGTCCACGACCACGCCGGCCGGCGGCACCAGCACCACCACCCCGGCCACCCGCAAGACGATCTACTACCGCGCCACCTCCGGCTCCGGCTATGCGGAGTGCGACCTGAAGCCGGAATGGGCGAACCTGCCCTGCCGGATCCAGCCCGGCGGGCAAGCCGCCTCCGGGCCGGAGCTGCCGGCCACGGTGACCACCTACGACATGTTCAACCAGCCGCGGGTGGTGACCGAAAAGACCAGCGCCGGGACGCTGCGGACCACCACCACCACGTATGACAGCGCCAGCCGGGCGTACGAGACGTCGGTAGCGGTCGCATCCGGGCTCGGCACCGCCGTGCCGATCACCCGCAACGTGTACGACCAAGCCACCGGGCGGCTGCTGCGGACCCAGTCCGTCACCGCCGGGCTGGTCACCAGTCAGGTGGTCAAGGCGTACGACACCCTTGGCCGGCAGACGTCCTACACCGACGCCGATGGTGTCACCTCCACCACCACGTACGACCTGCTGGGTCGGGTGGCGACCAGCAACGACGGCAAGGCCACCCGGACGTACACCTACGACGGCGGTAGCGAGCGGCGTGGTCTGCTGACTGCGGTCACTGACGAGCAGGCGGGGACCTTCTCCGGCAGCTACGACACCGACGGGAACCTGACGTCGGAGACGTGGCCCAACGGGGTGCAGGTCACCACGGAGACCGACGAGACCGGCACCCAGGTTGGCTTGACCTACGCCAAGCCGGGCTGCGCGGCCGACGACTGCACCCTCTACAGGGAATCGGTGACCGAGTCGGCGCACGGCCAGTGGCGGCAACGGGCATCGACGCTGTCGGAGCAGAGCTACACCTACGACCAGTCCGGCCGGCTCACCTCGATCCGGGACGTCATCGGCAGTCAGTGCACCACCCGGTCGTACGGGTTCAGCACCTCGTCGAACCGGACCAACGTGGCCGAATATGCCCCGACGGAGGACGGCTCCTGCCAGACCTCGACGGCGGCGTCGTCGCGGACCTGGACCTACGACACCGCCGACCGGGTGAACACGGCCGGGTACGTGTACGACGCGCTGGGCCGGACGACGGCGGTCCCGGCGGTCGACACGGCCAACCCATCCGGCGGCAACGCCACGATGACCTACCACTCGACCGACCTGGTGGACACGATCACCCAGGGCGGACGAACCACCGACTACACCCTCGACGTCACCGGTGAGCGGATCCGCTCCTGGACCGACAACGCCAGCGGCAACGTGGTCGAGTCGGTCAACCACTACGACGGTGACGACGACAGCCCGTCGTGGACGCAGGAGACGGCGGATCAGTACACCCGCCCGTTGTCGGGGCTGTCGGGCATGGCCGGCATCTTCGACAGCGACAGTGGGCAGGTCGACTGGCAGGTCACGAACCTGCACGGTGACCTGATCGCGGCGATCCACGCCGACGACGAGGGCCTGTCCCGCACCAGCGAAGCCACCGAGTACGGCACGCTCCGCAACGCCGACGATGTCGGCAAGCAGCGGTACGGCTGGCTCGGTGCCAAGCAGCGTGCGGCTGACACGCCGTCCGGGATCATCCTGATGGGCGTACGCCTCTACAACACCACCACCGGCCGATTCCTCCAAGTCGACCCCGTCGATGGCGGCAGCTGCAACGCCTACGACTACACCTGTGCCGACCCAGCCAACAAGTTCGATGTCGATGGCAAAAAATGGTGCAGCGACTGGCGCTGGATTTGCCGTAAGCACAAGCGGGTTAAGAGATTCGCCGCTAAGGTCAATCTTGGTCTGCGTTGGGAATGGAAGCACGGTGAGTGCCGGCAAATGCGTTGTATGCCTGGCAGTCCCCACTCTAATCGACGAGTCAATGCTGGTAATAAGCGGTATGAGAATTGGTATTGCTCGCGGGGGTCAAAGACGCGTTTCTGGATCGGCGCTTTCGGGTTCGTGGTGGGGCTTTCGGTCGCCGGGGTTCCTATCGCGTTGCACATTCTCATGATGGAAGGAAAATGTGCCTATCGATGAGATTGTGACTAATTGGCCAGGTGTCGTAAGAGTCTGCTCCTACTCGCCAGTCTCGTTACCCGACTCGCTGCGTTAGATCGGTAGCGGAAGTGATCGGGCTCGGGTCCAACAATCCGTGCCCGATCCCTTCCGGCCTGCCGAGGAGAGAATGGGTGGGCGTGGGAAATCTCGAGTGCTGACTTCTAGGTGCTTGTGGAAGGGCTCGCGCACGGTCGGGTCCTCGGTCATCCGGGTGAATGTCGTATACTCGTGCCATGCGGCCACGAGATGCCCTCTGGTGGGCCTTGTTCATGGCAACCGTGTTGGCTTGGCTCGTCATTGGCGTCTGGGTCTACCTCGGGGGAGTGCCACCTCGCCTGCTTTTTGTGTTCATGCCCGCCAGCGGAATCGCTTTATCCCTGGCCTTCCGTATTTTTCGGGTGAGGGGCATTCGGCGGAAAGAAGTGCCTTCTGATCAGGGAAAATAGGGCTTGTCGAGAGTCCCATGTTCCTGTCACGGAAGGCATTTGCTGGGTGAGCAGGACCCGCGGCCCCTGCGATCGCGGCGACCAACCGGGCCTGCGTGGGGCGATGCGCAACAGCTTCGCGGACGCGCGGTCGATCTCTACAGTGTAGATCGGTGGCGTTGGGAAGCTCATAGTCCCAGTTCGTCGCGCAACTCGGCCAGCGGAATCGGGCTGTCGCCGGCATCGATGCGAGCCAGGGCGTCGCGGGCGGCGACGACGTCGGCGGCGTCCTCTGCTCGCTCAATCGCCTCAGCGACCTCGGCCGGCACGATGACGGCGAGGCGCTGCCCTCGCCGGGTGACGTAGTGATCCGCCCGGCATAGTGGGCGCGGCAAACGACGTCCGCGAGGCTGTCGCGGGCGTCGGAGATGGGTAGTTCGGCGGCCGGCTGCAGCCAATGCACGAGTCGTGCGATTCGCACGTAAGTCCGGTTTGTCGCACTTACCCGCACGCGTCGCTGAACCTCTGTGCGCTGGTCGATGGTTAACCCTCTCCATCAGTGGGCATGTCGGGGGGACTCTGCCGATCGCGAGGGAGCGCCGATGGCCACCGACGAGTCGTCCGCCCGGAGCGGGTCAGACCGCGATGACTCTGGCGCCGCCTCCGGCGAGTCGAAACGCTCGGGACCAGCCGCGCCGGGCGCGGGGCCGACGAGCCCGGGGGAGCTGCCGCGACCCGGCTGGGTGGCGACGTTGAAGCGTACGGTGCGGGAGTTCCAGCGGGACGACCTGACCGACGAGGCCGCCGCGTTGACCTACTACGCCGTACTGTCGATTTTTCCCGGCGTCCTGTTGGTCGTCTCGCTGCTCGGCCTGCTCGGCGCCGGGGCCGTCCAGGGGGTCAGGAACACCGTCGACCAGGTGGTGCCGGAGCAGAACACCCGGCACATCATCGACACCGCGATCGACCAGGCGCACCGGTCGAGCGGGCTGGCCAGCCTCGCCGCGATTTTCAGCCTGGTCGGCGCCTTCTGGGCCGCCTCCAGATACATCTCCGCGTTCATGCGCGCCGCCAACCGCATCTACGACGTGCCGGAGGGGCGGCCGATCTGGAAGACGCTGCCGATCCGCCTCGGCGTCACCGCCGTGATCTGCGCGATGCTGCTGGCCGGCGCCGTGATCGTGGTCTTCACCGGCAGCCTGGCCGAGCACGTGGGCCGCGCGCTCGGGCTCGGCTCGACCGGCGTGACGGTGTGGGACATCGTCAAGTGGCCCGTGCTGCTGGTGCTGGTCATGCTGATTCTGGCGATCCTCTACTGGGCCTCGCCGAACGCCCGGCACGGTGGCTTCCGCTGGGTCAGCCCGGGTGGCCTGTTGGCGGTGGTGAGCTGGCTGGTCGTCTCCGCGCTCTTCGGCCTCTACGTGACCAACTTCGGCTCGTACAACAAGACGTACGGGGCGCTGGCCGGCGTGATCATTTTCCTGGTCTGGCTCTGGCTGACCAACATCGCCGTCCTGTTCGGCGCCGAGTTCGACGCCGAGCTGGAGCGCGGCCGGGCCATCGCCGCGGGGCACCCGCCGGAGAAGGAGCCGTTCGTGGAGCTGCGCGACGACCGCAAGCTCCGCAAGAAGCGCGGCGACCGAGGTCCTGGCCGGTAGGGGCGGCGCGGGATGCGGCACGTTGTGGCCTTCCGGGGGCCGGATACACCCACTTGCCGCATCTGGAGTGGATCAATCGGGGCGGCAAGATCACTTTCGGCAGACCGCCGCCGGCTTTTGTTCGGATAGACAAAAGTTCGGATCGGATCGCTTGAAGCTATGGACATGTGACCCGGAAGACTCCTACTGTGTCGGGCACGACACATCGCCGTCGCGTCGATGTGAACGACTCCGATGCGGAGGTGCGTCCCGGTGCGGACGGTGGACCCCCTGCACGTACAGCTCCTACGACTGCTCCGGGACGAGGGGGCGGTGTCCCGGGCCGAACTCGGCGACCGGTTGCGGATGCCCCGTCCGCGCCTCCTCGCCGAGTTGCAGCGGCTGGTCGGCCTCGGCTACGTGGCCGAGGCGGGGCTGGCCGCCTCCCGGGGCGGTCGCCGCTCCACGCTGGTCGAGCTGAGTCCGCGCCTGCGCTTCGCCGCGGTCGACCTGGGCGCCAGCTCGATCGACGTCGAGGTGGTCAACGGCCGGCTCGAACCGGTTGCCGCGTACGCCGAGTCCGCCGACATCCGCTCCGGGCCGAAGGTGACCCTCCAGCGGGTCAACGAGCTGCTGCACAAGGCCAGGGCCGACGGGGCGTACGAGCGGCTGGACGCGGTCGGCGTCGGCGTGCCCGGGCCGGTGAGTTTCCGCGACGGGGTGCCCGTGTCACCGCCGATCATGCCGGGCTGGGACCGGTTTCCGGTCCGTGAGCTGCTGACCCGGGAGCACGGCTGCCCGGCCGTGGTCGACAACGACGTCAACATCATGGCGATCGGCGAGCGGCACGGCGGCGTCGCGCACTCGGTGGACAACTTCCTGCTCATCAAGATCGGCACCGGCATCGGCTGCGGCATCTACCTCAACGGCGAGGTCTACCGGGGCACCGACGGGTGCGCCGGCGACATCGGCCACATCCAGGTCGACCCGAACGGGCCGATGTGCTCGTGCGGCAACCCGGGCTGCCTGGAGGCGGTGTTCAGCGGCGCGGCGCTGGCCCGGGACGCCACCACGGCGGCCCGCGCCGGGGTCTCCCCGGCGCTCGCCGAACGGCTGACGGCCCGAGGGGTGGTGACCGCGCTGGATGTGGCGCAGGGGGCGGTCGAGGGGGACCTCACCTGCATCCAGCTCATCCGCGACGGAGGCCGGCGGCTCGGCAGCGTGTTGGCCGGCCTGGTCAGCTTCACCAACCCGTCGATGATCGTCATCGGCGGTGGGCTCGCCCAGCTCGGCCACATCCTGCTCGCCGAGATCCGCAGCGTGGTCTACCGTCGCTCACTGCCGCTGGCCACCGGCAACCTGCCGGTCGTCCTCTCCGAACTCGGCCCCCGCGCCGGGGTTGCCGGGGCCGCGGTGCTCGCCAGCGACCTCGCCTTCGGGGAGGCGTCATGAGCACGCGCAGCGATCCGGGGTCGCGAAGCGAGGGTGCGTCATGACGGCCGGACCGCTGGTGGAGGCCCCCGCCGACGCCGTCGCGGGCGAGGTGGTCCTGCGCCTCACCGACGTGGTCAAGACCTTCCCCGGGGTACGCGCGCTCGACGGCGTGCAGTTGGCGGTCCGCGCGGGCGAGGTGCACTGCCTGCTCGGACAGAACGGCGCCGGCAAGTCGACGCTGATCAAGGTGCTGGCCGGGGTGCACCGGCCGGACTCCGGCGAGGTCGAGTGGTGTGGCGAGCCGGCCGGCTTCGCCAACCCGCAGGCCGCGATGCGGGCCGGGATCGCCACCATCTACCAGGAACTCGACCTGGTCGAGGACCTGTCGGTGGCGGAGAACGCGTTCCTCGGCCACGAGCCGCGCCGGTTCGGCTTCGTCCGCCGCGGCCACATGGCCCGGCGTACCCGGCAGATCCTGGGCCGGCTCGGCCACCCCGAGATCCCGCCCGGCCGGCTGGTCCGACACCTGCCCGCCGCCGGCAAGCAGATCGTCAGCATGGCCCGGGCGCTCTCCCACGAGGCCCGGCTGATCGTCATGGACGAGCCGAGCGCCGTGCTCGCCCACGACGAGGTGGGCAACCTGTTCCGGATCATCCGGGAACTCACCGCGCAGGGCATCGCGGTCATCTACATCTCGCACCGCCTGGAGGAGATCCGCGAGATCGGCGACCGGGTCACCGTACTCAAGGACGGCCGGACCACCGCGGCGGACCTGCCGGCCCGCGACACCCCGACCCGCGACCTGGTCGCCCGGATGACCGGGCGGACCATCGAGTACGTCTTTCCGCAGCGCCCGGCCGACGAGCCCGCCGGCGCGGAGCTGCTGCGCGTTGACGGGCTGACCCGGGCCGGCGAGTTCGCGGACGTGTCGCTGACCGTGCGGGCCGGGGAGATCGTCGGCATCGCCGGGCTGGTCGGCTCCGGCCGATCCGAGCTGCTGGAGACCATCTACGGTGCCCGGCGCGCGCACGCCGGATCGGTGCGGATGGGTGGTCGCGCGCTGCGCCCGGGCAGTGTCGGCGCGGCGGTACGGGCCGGCCTGGGCATGGCCCCGGAGGAGCGCAAGAGCCAGGCGCTGCTGCTCGGCGAGCCGATCTACCGCAACGTCACGCTGGCGACCTTCGGCCGGTACGCCCGCCTCGGCTTCACCGACGTCGGGCGGGAGCGGGCCGAGGCGGACCGGATCGCCGCGTCCCTGGAGCTGCGGCCCCGCGACGTACGCCGACCGGTGCGCACCCTCTCCGGCGGCAACCAGCAGAAGGTGGTGGTCGGCCGGTGGCTGCTCGGGGACACCCGGCTGTTGCTGCTCGACGAGCCGACCCGGGGCGTGGACGTGGGCGCGCGGGCCGAGCTTTACCAGGTCATCCGGGCCCTGGCCGCACGCGGCGTCGGGGTGCTGCTGGTCTCCAGCGAGGTGCCCGAGGTGCTCGGCCTGGCCGACCGGGTGCTGGTGATGCGGGAGGGCCGGGTGGTCCGCGAGGCGCCGGCCGGCGACATCGACGAGAACACCGTGCTCGACCTCGTCATGGCGGGGTCCCTCATGGAAGGCACGCCGGCATGAGCGAGACGACACCTACCGCCACTCACGAACGGGCGGCCGGGCTGCCGGCCGAGTTCACGAAGCCCGACGCGCCGCGGCTGTCCTGGTGGCACGGTGACGGGGGCGAGGGCGCCCGGCGCAACCTCGGCCTGCTCGCCACCCTGTTGGTGCTGGTGGTCATCGGCATCCTCACCCGGCCCGACCTCTACGGCGACGCGAGTTGGGTGTGGGGCAACACCCTCACCATCCTCAAGCTGGCCTCGGTGGTCGGGGTGGTCACCGTCGGGATGACCTTCGTGATCATCGGCGGCGGCATCGACCTGTCGGTCGGCGCGATCGTCGCGCTCGCCGGGGTCTGGTGCACCACGGTCGCCACCCAGAGCTACGGCGCCGGCGGGATGATCTTCAGCGCCCTCACCGTCGGGCTGGGTGTCGGCCTGGTCAACGGGCTGCTCATCTCGTACGGGCGGCTGGTGCCGTTCATCGCCACCCTCGCGATGATGGTCGCCGCCCGAGGGCTGGCCGCCGAGATCTCCGACAAGCAGACCCAGGTCTCCAACGACGCCTTCATCAACGGCATCGCCAGCACGAACCTGCTCGGCATCCCGCTGCTGGTCTACATCCTCGCCGGGGTGGTGGCGGCCGGCTGGGTGCTGCTCAACCGCACCACCTTCGGTCGTCGTACGGTGGCCGTCGGCGGCAACCCGGAGGCGGCCCGGCTCGCCGGCATCGACGTACGCCGGCACACCGTGCTGCTCTACGCGCTCTCCGGCCTCTGCTGCGGCATCGCCGCGATCATGCTCACCTCGCAGGCCACCTCCGCCCAGGCGGCGATGGCCAACCTCTACGAGCTGGACGCCATCGCCGCCGCGATCATCGGCGGCACGCTGCTCAGCGGCGGGCGGGGCACCATCGTGGGCTCCCTGCTCGGCGTGATCATCTTCTCCACCATCACCAACCTCTTCGCCATCAACGGCCTCTCCACGGAGGCGCAGAACATGGTCAAGGGCGGCATCATCGTCGCCGCCGTCCTGGTCCAGCAGGTCCAGTTCGGCAGCGTCACCCAGTTCCTCCGGCGTAACCGGGCCACCACCACCTGATCCCACCGCGACACCGGCGGCCACCTCGACAGCGACGGTGGCCGGGCTCAGCACACCCTTTTCCGCCCCACCACCACATCCAGGAGGCCGTCATGACAACGCAGAGACGCGACCTGTCGCGCCGCCGGCTGCTCTTCGGCGGAGCCGCGCTCTCCGCCGGCGTCGTGCTCGCCGGCTGCACCAGCAACGAGACCGCGCCCACCGCCGCCCAGACCAAGGCCGCCGAGACCGGCGGCAACAGCGAGCCCGGCAAGAAGGTGACCATCGGCTTCTCCGCGCCGGGCGCCGACCACGGCTGGATCGCCGCGATCACCAACAACGCCAAGGCGCAGGCCGGGGCGTACTCCGACGTGGAGCTGAAGTCCGTGGAGGCCGGCGCGGACGCGGCGGCCCAGCGGGCGGCCCTGTCCACCCTGCTCTCCCAGAAGCCCGACGTGATCGTGCTGCTGCCGCACGACGGCAAGGAACTCAACGCGTTCGGCCTGGAGGCGATGAAGGCCGGCATCCCGGTGGTCAACCTGGACCGGGCGTTCCCCGACGCGCGGGCCTACCGGCTCCAGATCAAGGGCGACAACTACGGAATGGGCGTGGCCGCCGCCACCTTCATCGCCGAGCAGCTCAAGGCCAAGGGGGTCAGCAACCCGGTCATCGGGGAGATCGCCGGGATGGACGAGCTGGAGCTGACCCAGGAGCGGTCGAAGGGCTTCGCCGACACCCTCAGCTCGTACGGCCTGAAGGTCGCCAACCGCCGGGCGGCCAGGTTCACCGCCGACTCCGGTCAGCAGGAGGCCACCGGCCTGTTCCAGGCGCTGCCGAGGATCGACGCGATCTGGAACCACGACGACGACCAGGGCATCGGCGTTCTCGCCGCCGTCAACCAGGCCAACCGCAAGGAGTTCTTCATGGTCGGTGGCGCCGGCTCGAAGAAGGCCATGGAGGACATCCGGGCCGACAACACCGTCCTGAAGGCCACCGTCACCTACAGCCCGTCGATGGCTTCCTCGGCCATCTCGCTGGCCCGCCTGATCGGCCAGAACCGGGGCATGTCCGACCTGGTGGAGCTCCAGGTTCCGAAGGAGATCGTGCTCGCCTCCGAGACGATCACCAAGGAGAACGCGGGCGACTACCTGAAGCTCGGGTTCTGATTCAACGGGGGAGACCCACCTTGTCCACTCACGACAACGTCCTGCGGGTCGGCATGGTCGGCTACGCGTTCATGGGCGCCGCGCACTCCCAGGCGTGGCGCACCGTGAATCGGGTGTACGACCTGCCGGCGCGGGTGCGGATGGCGCTCATCTGCGGCCGGGACGAGCCGAGGGTGGCCGCCGCCGCCGACCGGCTCGGCTGGGACGGATACGCCACGGACTGGCGACGACTCGTCGAGTCCGACGAGATCGACGTGGTCGACATCTGCACGCCGGGAGACAGCCACTGCGAGATCGCGGTCGCCGCGCTGGCCGCCGGCAAGCACGTGTTGTGCGAGAAGCCGCTGGCCAACACCGTCGAGGAGGCCCGGCTGATGGCGACCGCCGCCGCTGCGGCCCGCGTCGACGGCGTACGCGCCATGTGCGGGTTCAACTACCGTCGCGTGCCCGCGGTGGCGATGATGCGGCAGTTCGTCGCCGACGGGCGGCTCGGCGAGATCCGCCACGTGCGCGCGGCCTATCTCCAGGACTGGATCATCGACCCGCAGTTCCCGCTGGTCTGGCGGTTGCAGAAGGACAGGGCGGGCTCCGGCGCGCTCGGCGACATCGGCGCGCACATCATCGATCTCACCCAGTACGTCACCGGGCAGCGGATCACCGGGGTCAGCGCGCTGACCGAGACCTTCGTCAAGGAACGGCCGCTGCCGGCCGAGTCGAGCGGCCTGGCCGCGCAGGCCGACGGCAACGGCCGGGCGACGGGCCCGGTCACCGTCGACGACGCGGCGGTCTTCGTCGCCCGGCTCGACGGCGGGGCGCTGGCCACGTACGAGGCGAGCCGGTTCGCCACCGGCCGCAAGAACGCCCTCCGGGTGGAGATCAACGGCTCGCTCGGCACCCTAGTCTTCGACCTGGAACGCCTCAACGAGCTGGAGTTCTACGACGCCGCCCGGCCCGCCGCCGAACAGGGTTTCACCCGGATCCTGGTGACCGAGGGGGAGCACCCGTACATGTCGGCCTGGTGGCCGCCCGGCCACATCATCGGCTACGAGCACTCCTTCACCCACCAGATGCGCGACTTCGTCGAGGCGGTCGCCACCGGCACCGACCCGGCGCCGTCGTTCACCGACGCGTTGCAGGTCCAGCTCGTGCTCGACGCGGTGACCCGCTCGGCCGAGCTGGCCAGCTGGACGGAGGTGGGGCCGGCACTGGCCGAACTGGCCGCCTGATCCTGACGCGGCGCCCGCCGGGCGTCGCCCGAGAGGCTTCCCGATGCCGGCCGGCGAGGGCCCACCGCGGTTGCGCCCCGCGGTGGGGACGAGGTCGACCCTGGGGAGCGTGCCACCGGAACGTCCGGTACGGCACGACCAGCACGGCCGCCCGGTGCGGCCGGACCGGGATTCCCCGGCCGCACCGGCGGACCGACCCGACCACAATCGCCGCCTCGACGGGCTGGCCGAGGTGGCGCGGGCGACCGGCCGGACCGTCCGGGTCGGCTCCGAGCCGGAACCGGGCGGTCTGGTGGGTCCACGGGGGGGGCAGCCGGTAGGATATTCTCAAGCGTGGATATCGGTCGGCTCGGGACCTGCCTCGACCTGGCCCGTCTCGCCTGCGCCCGGCAAGAGCCGGTCGGGGCGCTGGGCCGGCTGCGGTCCACCGCGCTGGTGCTGCGGGCCATCCTCGCCGCGCTGTCCACCGGACCGGCCGCCGGCTTCGCCGGACTGGCCCCGGAGGCGCCATGACCCTAACCGTCGCACCGACCGACCGGGTCCTGCTGCGGGACCGCTTCGACGCCGCGCTCGCCGCGTTTCTGCACGAGCGGCCGGGTCGGCCGGACGACGGCACGCGGACGCTTCATGCGGTGCTGCACCGGTTCGTCCTCAGCGGTGGCAAGCGGCTGCGGCCGCTCTTCTGCTACTGGGGCTGGCGAGGTTTCGGCGGCCCCGACGGCGGCCCGATCGTGGCCGCCGCGGCGGCACTGGAGCTGTTCCACGCCTTCACCCTGATCCACGACGACATCATCGACGGCAGTGACCGCCGGCGCGGCCAGCCCTCGGTGCACCGGATCTTCGCCGACCTGCACGCCCGCTCCGGCTGGCGTGGCGACCCGGAGTCGTACGGCCGGGATGCCGCCCTGCTCTGCGGCGACCTCTGCGCCGCCTGGGCGGCGGAGATGTTCCACGGTTGCGGGCTGGACCCCGCCCGGGTCCGGCGCGGTTTCGCGGTCTTCGCCCGGATGCGGGCCGAGGTGATCGCGGGGGAGTACCTGGACGTGGTCGCCGCCGCCGGCGACGGCTCGGTGGCGAGCGCGCTCACGGTGGCCCGGATGAAGACCGCCCGTTACACGGTGACCCGCCCGGTGCAGATCGGCGCCGTCCTGGCCGGGGGTGAAACCGACACGGTGGCGGCGTTGGCCGACTTCGGCGACCCGCTCGGAGACGCCTTCCAACTGCGCGACGACCTGCTCGGCGTCTTCGGCGACCCGGCGGTGACCGGCAAATCCAACCTGGACGACCTGCGCGAGGGCAAGCCGACGGTGCTGATGGCGCTGGCCCGGCAGGCGGCCGGCCCGGCCGGGCGGGCGCGGCTGCGGGCGCTGGTCGGCGACCCCGAGTTGGACCACGGCGGCGGGGCCGAGGTGCGGGAGATCATCGAGGCGACCGGAGCGCGGGAGCAGGTCGAGCGGATGATCCAGGCCGGCGTCGACCGGGCCCGCGCCGCGCTGGACCGCATCCCGCTGACCGAGCCCGCCCGGTCGGCGCTGACCGACCTCGCCACCCGCGCGGCACACCGCCAGCGCTGAGGTGCAAGGAAGGGCACCCGGTTAACGCCTGCGTGGTAAACGGGTCCCGTCCGGACACCCGACGGCGCGGTAGGGCCGAATATCATCACGAAACCCCCGAACGTCAAGCCCCGGGATATCGCGCCACCACTCATGCCGCATTCGCGAAATTAAACGGCTGTGTGACAGCGGCGTCGCGTGCCGCATCCTTCAAAAGGGTGCGGCATGCGACGCCGGCAGAATTGCACTCGATTTTCCTCAGCATTATCCCGGCGGATAATCAGCGTGCGGAATGAGCGGCATCAGCCAACTGCGGGACCACAGGTCCAGGTGCTGGGCAGGGTGCTGCCATAGGAGTAGCAGGCGCGGAAGCGCTGATCGCTGTACTGGACCCAGGGCACGGTGTCCGTGTAGTGGGTGCCGAAGGCGCCGAAGCCGAGCTTGATGGTCTTGGAATGGGTCGTCTGCCACCCGTACGTGCCGTTGACCTGCCGCTCAATCTTCCCCCACAGGGGGGTGCAGCAGCTGTTGTTGTCGTCCCAGACGATCCGGGCCCATCGGGTCGTGCACGCCGAGCCATGCACGTGCACGCTGACGTTGCCGCTGTACAGGCTGCTGTTCGGGATGTATCCCTCGTAGCAGGCCGCCACCCCGAACTCCGATGATTCGTGATCCGACACCGTCCGGGGCGCTGCTTGGGCCGCCTGCCCCAGGGCTACGACTCCCACTCCAAGTGCCAGGACAATCGCCGCGAGCAATCGCACGACCGATGACCATCCCCCGCCTCTGGTGCGCATACCTGGCTCCTCCATGATTTTCGATGTACGAATGCGGGCAGCCTACTCAAAAGATTTACGATGATCAAGGGCTTGGTTTTCTGGAGCCAATGCTGGCCGCTGAGCGTCAATTCCCGCGGCGGCCATCAAAACCGGCAAAAGTCGGTGGGCGCCGCACCAGCTGACATTTCGCCGGCCCGGGCGGTCACGCCTGCCCGCCCGGGCCGCTCGCCGGACGCTGGCCGAGCGGAGATCCGTCGACGTCGGTCCGGCCGGTCGGTCACCCGCCGATGTTGCGGAACCCCCGGTTCGACAGCCGGGCACAGGTGGCTTGTTAGCCCTTTTTCAGCGGACGCATCCCGCCTAGAGTTGGGAGCGGCGACCGCGAGGTGGCCGGTGATCCGACGGGAGGCGCAACCCGTCGGGCGTAGGCGCGACCGCGCCCACCGGTGCCCGGCGAGGTCGCCCGCACCCGGTCGCCCTCGCCCCGGTCCGCTACGGAATCCCCCATCACGACAGGGGAGAAGGACAATGGCGCGACCCATCACGCTCTTCACCGGCCAGTGGGCCGATCTTCCGTTCGACGAGGTCTGCCGGCTCGCCGCCGAGTGGGGGTACGACGGCCTCGAGATCGCCTGCTGGGGTGACCACTTCGAGGTCGACAAGGCGCTCGCGGACGAGTCGTACGTGGACCGGAAGCGGGCCACCCTCGCCAAACACAACCTCCAGGTCTTTGCCATCTCCAACCACCTCGTCGGACAGGCGGTCTGCGACCACCCGATCGACGAGCGGCACCAGGACATTCTGCCGGCCCGGATCTGGGGCGACGGCGAGCCGGAGGGCGTACGCCGGCGGGCCGCCGAGGAGATGAAGGACACCGCGCGGGCGGCGGCGAAGCTCGGGGTGCGGACGGTGGTCGGCTTCACCGGCTCGTCGATCTGGCACACCCTGGCGATGTTCCCGCCCGTCCCGCCGGCCATGATCGAACGCGGTTACCAGGACTTCGCCGACCGGTGGAATCCGATCCTCGACGTGTTCGACGAGGTGGGCGTGCGCTTCGCCCACGAGGTGCATCCCAGCGAGATCGCGTACGACTACTGGACCACGAAGCGGGCGCTGGAGGCGATCGGCCACCGGCCCGCGTTCGGGCTGAACTGGGACCCGTCGCACTTCGTCTGGCAGGACCTGGACCCGGTCAACTTCATCTTCGACTTCGCCGACCGGATCTACCACGTCGACTGCAAGGACGCGAAGGTGCGTACCGGCGACGGCCGGCGCGGACGGCTCTCCTCCCACCTGCCCTGGGCGGACCTGCGTCGCGGCTGGGACTTCGTCTCCACGGGGCACGGCGACGTGCCGTGGGAGGACTGCTTCCGCGCGTTGAACGCGATCGGCTACGACGGCCCGATCTCCATCGAGTGGGAGGACGCCGGCATGGACCGCCTGGTCGGCGCGCCCGAGGCGGTGCGGTTCGTGCGTCGGCTCGCCTTCGACGCTCCGGCCGCCGCCTTCGACGCCGCGTTCAGCAGCAACCGGGACTGACCTGTCGGGCGCCACGACAGGCGGGAGGCGACCCGAGGTCGCCTCCCGCCTGTTCAGGTGTGGTGCCGGTCCGGTTGGCCGGACGGTTACCGCGCGACCTCGTGGTCGTGGTCGTGCAGGCCGCCGCCACCGCTGTCGCCGGCACCCGGACCGTTGCCCCGGACCGGCGCGCGCAGGCTGCTGGTGTCGAAGGCGTACGTGATCACGGCGTGCGCGATCGCGTCCGACATCTCCTCCAGCGCCTGCTTGTTGATGTTGTTGATGTTGTCGCACGCCCGGTGATAGCACGGGTCGTAGGGCGCGCCCGCGGTGCCACCGAAGACCGCCGCCTCGTCCGCGGTCTTGATCCCCTCGGCGCCGGTGAACAGGCCACCGGAGGGGATGTCCACGCCCTCGGCGATGAACGGCCCGTAGTCGCTACGCCCGGAGAACGGCGTCTCCCGCGAGGCCAGCCCCTGCGAGGCGAAGTAGTCGTGGAAGAGCTGCTCGATGGCGCCCGAGCCGACCGGCCCGGGAGCGGACCCGGTGCCGACCGGGAACGCCGAGTTGTCGCCGTCGTAGACGAACCGCACGTAGTTGGGCGAGGCGACCATGTCGAAGTTCAGGTAGAGCGCGATCTTCTTACGCTCCGCCGCCGACAGGTTCGCGACGTAGTACTCCGACCCGATCAGGCCGGACTCCTCGGCCGCCCAGAGGGCGAAGCGGACCTTGTTCTTCGGCTTGACCTTGCGCATCTGCGTGGCGATCTCCAGCAGGGCGCCGCTGCCCGAGCCGTTGTCGTTGATGCCCGCGCCGTCGGAGACCGAGTCCAGGTGGGCACCGGCCATCACCACGTTGTTCGGGTCACCCGAGTCCGATTCGGCGATGAGGTTCTCGGCGGTGGCCGTACCCCGGAAGGTGTCGGCCTTGACCCGCAGCGTCAGGCCGCTGGCGACCTGCGACACGAGCTGCGCGCCGAGCGCCTGGGTGACGCCCGTGGCCACGAAGTCCAGCGCGAACGTGTCGCCCAGCGTCCCGTTCAGGTCGCCGGTGGTGTTGTTGTAGATGATCGCGGCCGCCGCCCCCGCGTGGTAGGCGTTGGTCGCCTTGTCCCCGAAGGCGCAGTCACCCCGGCTGATGACGACGATGGTGCCGACGTTGGTGGGCCCGAAGTCCGCCGCCGAGCAGCCCATCGCGCTGCCGGTCGGCACGGAGGCCGGCGCGGTCACGTCGCCGCTGCCCGAGTAGCTCATCAGCACGTTCGGCAGGTCGGCGGCCGGTGCCGGGGACACCCGCTGCAACAGGCCGGGACCGTGCGAGATGAACGTCTGGTACTGGAACGGCTGCCGGCTCACGTGGAATCCGGCCGCGCGGAGCACCCCTTCGGCATAGTCGACCGAGCGGTCGTAGCCGGGCGAGCCGGCCACCCGCGTACCACCGTTCTCGTCGGCGATCCGCTGGAGGGCCTTGAGGTGCTTGATGATGCCGTCGGCGGTGACCGCCGCCCGCAACTTCCGTGAGTTGTTGTTGTTGGGTTCGGCGTGCGCTGCGGGCGCCGCGGCGGCGACGCCGACCAGCACCGCGGTCGCGGTTGCCACCACGCCACGCTGCCAGGCATTGCGGGAGACCACGATGTCCTCCTATTTGGCCAGCCGGGCTCACCAGATGGATTGACCCCGGCGAGCCCTGGGAAGTCCGGTGAGCATAGCCATGGAAGTGATCTTCCGCACCCCCTGAACGTCAATGCGTTCGCCACCGGGGCCATCGACGGCCCGGGTGGCAGTCGAGCCGGCGGTGCCCAGCGGGCCCGAAGACCTGGTCCCTGGTGGGCGGCCTGATCGTCCTGTCCGACCTGGACGATCGGCCGCCTCGACGCATCCGGTGCGCCGGTGCCGTTCGGACAGGCATCAGCGGGCCGGTCGCCCGTGGGGGGACCGGCCCGCTGCTGGATGGGTGGCGTCAGGCGTTGCCGCTGCCGCTCGTGCCGGACGGCTTGCTGCTCGACCCGCCGGCCGACGAGGCCGTCGCGCCGGTCGAGCCCGAACCGGACTTGGTGCCGGCGGTGGCCGGCGTGCCGGCGAACGGCTTGTCGGCCTCGGTCAACCCGTGCCGGCCGTTGCCGCTGGTGAGCTTCTCGCCGAGCTTGGTCTGCCCCAGCTTGTCCTTGCCCTCGGCGTAGAGCCGGTTCGCCTGGGCCTGCGCGACACCCGCCGCCTCCTGGACGGTCGGATGGTCGAGCATCTTGCGGCCCCGGACCATCAGCTCCTCGTACTTCTCCCGGCCGGCACGGGCGCCCAGGACGAATCCCGCAGCCAGCCCGCCAAGAAACATGATCTTTCCGCGCATGGCGGCTCCTTCCGTACCTGACGCGCCGTCGTTTCCGGCCCGGGAACTGCCCGGCCGGAGCGACCATCTCGCGCCTGCGTCCTCTGTCGGCGGCTAACTACCCATCTTGCTCTCCGCCCATGCCTCGTTGGGTCGGGATGGCGATTTGTCGGGATTACGGCGGGCAGCGCCCGGTGCCCGGTCCGACGTGCCGGCGGGCCGCGACCGGTGGGGTAACCCCCTGGCGCACCACCCCCGATGTCCTGTATTCTTGTGCCGTCGCACGGCGCGGAGAGATCCGCAGCCGGGTGACCTGCGGTCCCCCGTAGCTCAATTGGCAGAGCAGCCGGCTGTTAACCGGCAGGTTTTTGGTTCGAGTCCAAACGGGGGAGCTCAGCTCCAGTAGCGCGCCCGTCGGCCCAGCCGGCGGGCGTTTCTCGTTTTCGGCCATGGTGCCCGGCGTGGTGCTCGGTTTCACCCACCTGATGACGTTTTGCCCGGCAGGATGGGCGGTGTCGACTCGAACTCCCGCTGAGTCGAGAGGGTGCGTCGGTCCAAGGATGGGTGGAGATGGCCAGGGGACCGAGCCGCCGGACGGCGACGCTGGTCGCGGTGGCGGTCGTACTGGGCTGGCTGCTCGTCGGCGCCATCGCCGGGCCGTACGCGGGCCGGCTCGGCGACGTCGCCACCAACGACAACGCCGCCTTCCTCCCGGCGCACGCCGAGGCCACCCGGGCGCAGGACCTCGCCGCCGGCTTCGTCACCCGGCAGACCACGCCGGCCCTCGTCGTCTACCAGCGCACCTCCGGCATCGCCCCGGCCGACCAGCAGCGCGTCCAGGCCGACGCGGCGCGGTTCGCCCAGGTGCCCGGCGTGGTCACTCCGCTGCCGCCACCGATCGTCAGCCAGGATCGCCAGGCCGTGCAGGTGATCGTCCCGATCGACAACGGCGAGGGCGAACGGATCCGCCAGGTCGTCGCCCAACTGCGCGACATCGTCGGCGCGGACCGGGACGGGCTCACCGTGGACGTGGCCGGACCGGCGGGGCTGCTCGGCGACCTGATCGAGGTCTTCGCCGCCATCGACGGGCCGCTGCTGCTGGTCACCCTGGTCGTGGTGCTGGTCATCCTGCTGGTCGTCTACCGCAGCCCGGTGCTCTGGATCTTTCCGCTGCTCGCCGCCGGCATGTCGTACTCGCTGGCCGCGATCTTCGTCTATCACCTGGCCGGCAACGGCGTCATCAAGCTGAACGGGCAGGCGCAGGGCATCCTCACCGTACTCGTCTTCGGCGCCGGCACCGACTACGCGCTGCTGCTGATCGCCCGCCACCGGGAGGAACTACACCGGCACGAGCGCCCCTGGGACGCGCTGAAGGCCGCCTGGCGGGGCGCTGCCCCGGCGATCATCGCCTCCGGTGGCACCGTCATCCTCAGCCTGCTCTGCCTGCTCCTGTCCAGCCTCAACTCCAACCGGGCGCTCGGCCCGGTCGTCGGTGTCGGCATCGCCGCCACCCTGCTGGTGATGCTCACCTTCCTGCCCGCGCTGCTGCTGCTCGGCGGACGATGGGCGTTCTGGCCGCGGCGGCCCCGGTTCGATCGCGCCGATCCGCAGGCCGAGCACGGCGTCTGGGGCCGGATCGCCAACTTCGTGGCCCGGCGGGCCCGCGCCGTCTGGGTGGTCACCGCCGTGGTGCTGGCCGTGCTCACCCTGGGGCTCACCCAACTCGGCATCACCACCCTCGGCCAGTCGCAGCTGTTCACCAAGCGCACCGACTCGGTCGCCGGGCAGGAGGTGATCAACCGGCACTTCCCGGCCGGCACCGGCAGCCCCGCCACGATCTTCACCAGCCAGGCCACCGCCCGGCAGGTCGCCCAGGTGGCCCAGAACGTACCCGGGGTGGCATCCGTACGCCCGGTGACCGGGGCCGGGCCGGGCGGGCCGCCCGAGCCCAACGCCCCGCCCAAGGTGGTCGACGGGCGGGTGCAACTGGAGGCCACCCTCGCCGACCCGCCCGACAGCCACGGCGCCGAACAGACCATCCGCAACCTGCGCGAGGCGGTCCACAAGGTGCCCGACGCCGGTGCCGTGGTGGGCGGCTTCACCGCCGTCAACGTGGACACCGCCGACGCCGCCGCCCGGGACCGCAACGTCATCATCCCGGTGGTGCTGCTGGTCATCGCGGTCATCCTGGCGCTGCTGCTACGTGCCCTGGTCGCCCCGATCCTGCTGATCGCCACCGTGCTGCTGTCGTTCCTGGCCACCCTCGGCATCTGTGCGTTGATCTTCCGGTATCTGCTCGACTTCCCCGGCGTCGACCAGGCGTTCCCGCTCTTCGCCTTCGTCTTCCTGGTCGCCCTCGGCATCGACTACAACATCTTCCTGATGAGCCGGGTACGCGAGGAATCCGTCCGGCGGGGCACCCGGGCCGGCGTGCTCGCCGGGCTCGCCGTCACCGGTGGCGTGATCACCTCTGCCGGCATCGTGCTCGCCGCCACCTTCTCCGCGCTCGCCGTGCTGCCGCTGGTGGTGTTGGTCGAACTGGGCGTGGCGGTCGCCGTCGGGGTGCTGCTCGACACCATCGTCGTCCGGTCGCTGCTGGTGCCCGCGTTCGCGTACGACCTCGGGCCGGCCCTGTGGTGGCCGAGCCGACTGTCCCGCGTCGTCCGCGACGGCGACCGGTCGGGTGCCGGCGGGGTGCACGGTGTCCGGTGACAGCACGCCGCCATCGGCGGTGGCCCCGTCGCCGCCCGCCGGGACAACGGCGCCGGCTGCTCACTGCTATCGTCGCGTAGCCCATCGTGTTGATGTGGTGGTGGCGACGCCGGTTTGGTGGTGGCCGCTGATCGACTTGCCGGGTTAGGATCCGGCGCGGTAGCGGGGCGGTAGCTCAGCGGGTTAGAGCAGTCGACTCATAATCGATCGGTCACGGGTTCGAGTCCCGTCCGCCCCACCGACCGCACCATTGTGCGAACCGGTGGTTGATCATCGTGAGTGCCCCCGTCCGGGTCGGGCGGGGGCATCGTCGTGTCGGTGGGGATCTTGAACACGGGGACGACTCCCTGGTCGGTGAGTCGGACCTCGGCGATGAGGGTCTCGATGGCGGCCTTGCGTTCGGCGGTGGTGCCGCTGGTCATGATCATGCTGAGGTGGTCCCGGATCCGGGTGATGGTGCCGGGTGGTGGGGGTGCCGGTTGGGCGGCGAGGTCGGTTTCGAGTTCGGCGTGCCGGGTGTGGAGTTGGGCCAGTCGTTGGCGGAGTTCGCGGATGCGTGGCCCGGCGGTGGCGTCGTCCATGGTGCCGTTCTCGAAGGCGGTGTGGTAGCGGCTGATGGCTGTCTCGGTGCTGGTGATCTGGTAAGCGGTGGCGGTGAGTTCGGCGCGTCGGTCGTCGCTGGTGGTGTCTCGTTGGGCTTGGGCGCGTTCGATCATGGCGGTCAGGACGGGTTCGGCGGTGGTGTAGAAGTCGTAGAGGGCTTGCAGGACCATCTGGTCGAGGTCGTCGGCGGGGAGTCTGGGTGCCGGGCAGGTGGCGTGTTTGCCGTAGCGGGTGCGGGTGAAGCAGGTGTAGTAGCGGTAGCGGCGGGTGCGGCCTTTGGCGGAGGTGCCGATGTAGCGCTGTCCGCAGTGGGGGCAGGTGAGTAGGCCGGTGAGGTAGTAGTCCGAGTCGGACATGGCGCGCTGGGTTTGGGCGTCTCCTCGGGCGTTGGCGATGTCTTGGGCGCGTTGGAGCGTGGCCCGGTCGATCAGGGGTTCGTGGGCGTTGGGGACGTAGACGTCGCGGTAGGCGATGTCTCCGACGTAGGCGGGGTTGTCGAGGATGCGGTTGATGGTGTGTCCGGACCAGGTTTTGCCGGTGCGGTTGGGGATGCTGCGGGCGTTGAGTTCGGTGGCGATGGCGCGGGTGCCGTATCGGTCGCGGGTGTAGAGGCGGAAGATCTCGCGGAGGATGGGTGCCTCGTCGGGGTGGGGGACGAGGCGGTGGGTGTCGGGGTCGACGCGGTAGCCGTACGGGCGGGTGCCGCCGGTCCATTTGCCTTTGCTGGCTTTCGCGGTCATGCCACTTTTCACTCGGTCGATGATGATGTTGCGTTCGAATTCGGCGAACACGGCGAGGAGTTGGAGCATCATGCGGCCGAAGGGGCCGCCGGTGTCGACGGGTTCGGTCGCGGAGGAGAAGCGAACATTCGATGCTTCGAGGATGGTGATGAGGTCGAGTAGGTCGGCGACACTGCGGCTGAATCTGTCGAGTCGGTAGACGAGTAGCACGTCGTAGAGGCCGGCTTTCGCGGCGTGGAGTGCTTTTTGCAGTCCGGGTCGTTCGGTGGTGGCGCCGGAGGCGTCGTCTTCGTATTCGGCGACGATGGTCCAGCCGGGTTGCGAGGCGACGTATTTCTCCAGGGCGGCGCGTTGAGCGTGTAGGGAGAAGGGTTGGTGTTCGTCGTCGGTGGAGCGGCGGATGTAGATGCAAACCCGGCAAGGCCCGCTTGGCCGCTCGGTGGTGGTGGGGGTGTGGGCGCGTCGGCCGCGTCGCTTCTGTGGTGCGAGAGGTGGCGTACCGGGCATTGGTGCGCTGTCCTTCGAGGTCGGAGGGGTGGGGCGCTGGCGGCCTCGGTCAGGCCGCCAGCAGCTACGGGGTGAGGTGCGGGTGGTCGTCGAGGAAGTGGTTGAGTAGAACGGCGAGGGCTTCGGCGGCGTTGTCGAGTTCGTCGGCGGTCATGGGTACGGTGTCGATCCGCGCGATAACCATCGGGATCGTTTCTTCCATTCTGCCGGTACGGTCGGGTGTTGCACCACCATTTGTTGTGGTGGTACCGGGATTCGGTTCGTCAGGATACCTCCGGACGGCATTTTCGTGGGGCGTGTTCGCCACAATCCTCCGAAATGCATGTGAGTCAGTTCGGGTCGCAGTCCTTTTCTCATGCGGTGTCCTTTCTGCCGTTAGCGATTTCAACAGGTGTGTGTGGGATGGCTTGACCTTTTGGCCGGGGTGAGTGTCGATGGTGTCCGTGCCGTCGGCCAGGTAGGCGGGCGGCCGACTATGTGTCCCCTGCCAACGGAAAGGTCTGCCGTGTCCCGCGAACGACTCAGCCTCGTGGCTGTCATCCCTGAAGACGTGACTGATCCGCTGCTGTGGCGGCTGGCCCTCGACGTCGTTGCCGCGCACCAGCCGGACTCGCAGGGCAACTGCAGGAACCTGCAATGCGTCGGGCAGCGGGGCATGTGCGCTGCCGCCCGCAACGCCCGTCGTGCCATGAGCCTCGCTCGCGCCGGCCGACCGGCGCCTACTCGGCCGACGCCTGCGGCGATCCGGGGTCGGGCTTCCGTGCCTGCCCGACAGCGAGCAGGATCCTTCGGCTGGTTCACGGCGTCCGTGTCGAGTCGGATGACGGAGCCGCTGGTGGCCGCCTGACGGCGGCGATGGATTCAGGAGGTATCCACCGATGGCCCTGCGTGGTCGTTCGGCGGCGTGTCAGCCATACACGCCGCATCACGCGCCGCCTTCGCGGGCCGTCAGGCTGCCCGTCCGTTCGGCTCTGAGGGTGTGGGCATGGGGAACACGGTGTCGTGGTGAGTGTCGGTGTAGGGCAGGTTGATGAGCAGGTGACGGCCTACGCTCGGGCCGCACAGTTGCCACACCTGTTCGGCGGGGCTGGCGTCGAGTGCGGTGCGGAGTTCGGCGGTGGTGGTGGCGATGATCGCCGTCAGGTCGATGCCGGCGAGGCGGTGGTGCAGGTTCGCTTCCCGGCGAGCCGACGGTAGGTGGAACAGCACCGGCCATGCCCAGGTGCTCATCGCGTACAGCCGCTCGTACTTGGCGACCTTTTCGGTGAGGATGTCGAGGCGTTCTCGGCCGGTGTCGTACTCAAGGAAGAAGGGCACGGACCGTCCGTGCTCGGTCCAGACACCGGCGCCGTCGGGGCGGGGAAGTCCTTTCGGTCCGTGGACCATCATCTGGGGGTTGCCGCCTTCCCGATAGAACACCCCAGGCTCGTGGAACGCGGAGGCGGGTTGCCAGCGGTCCAGGACCGTGTCGGGGTGGGTGCGGGCGTGGGCAGCGAGGTCGATGAAGACCTGGTTGCCGCCGAGCAGGTGCGGCAGGTCCGGCCGGGCGGTGAGGGATTGTTTGCGGCGGCGGGCCTGGTCCCGGCGTGGTCGTCCGAGTCCGCGTTGGGCGTGGACGTGGTCGTAGCCGAGCTGGTCCAGGACGTAGTGGTACGGGTACGAGCCGCCATCGGCTCGGTTGGGTCGGAAGCGGTCCGTCGCGCGCAGGACGGTGAGGCGGCGCAGCCGACGTTGGGCGAAGTCCAGGGACGGGAACAGGGCGGCGGCGATCTGGTCGGTGGTGAGGACCCCGTGGTCGTAGAGCCAGCCGAGCAGGCGATCGTCGCGGGCGGTGATGCTGGCCTGCAGCCGCAGCAGCGGATCTGGAGCCGGTAGGCGGTTACGCATACGCGCCCCCAGGGGGGAGACCCCCGATATGAGGGTCTGTCTGGAGTCGGATCGCAGCGGTGAGAGTGGGTCTGACCTGGGCTGTGAGCGGGATCGGGGGGTCGGTTTGGGGGTCGGTGTCAAGGCGGATGGTCGAACGGGGATCCACACCGACCCCGACGCGGTCGGCCGCACCGAGCCGCCTGTTGTGATGGTGTGAGAGAAGGCGTGGCGTGGACCGGTGACGGTGTCGCCGGCACCGGTGAATGGCGTCAAGCTGGGTAAACACGTCTGCTGCTCCTTGGGAAGAATGCGAGCGGGCTGGTGGCGCGCCCACCGCCGCTCCGGCGTGGCGGGCGACGGGTGCACGCTTTGTCAGGTCTGGTCAGGTTCTGTCAGGCGGCGGGCTTCCTGATAGAAGTGCCCGCTCGTAGTACAGAAACCGCTTTGTCTGACAGAAGTCGGTGCTGATGGTTCTGTCACGCGGCATCCGGTCCTGACAGAAGTGGCGAGGGCTGCTGGGGTGGGGTGGCCTCGGCGCGCAGGAGGCGGACGAGCGCCGAGGCGGTGGCGTTGGACAGTTGGTGCCCGTCAGCGCGAAGCTGCCGGGCGAGGGCTTTGCGGGAGAGCGGTGTCCCCTGGGCGGCCAAAGCTTGGACAGCGGTCCGGGCGGCCGGGGCCAGCGCCGCGATCTCCGGCCCGCCGTCCCCAACCGACGCTTGGCCGTTTGGCCGGTCCGGGACCGCCGGGCCGTGGTCCGGGACCGCCGGGCGCTGGTCGGCCGAAGCTTGGACCGCGGTGGTGGAGTCCCGGACCGCGGGCGTGCCGGCGTGGACCGGTGCAGGCGGTCCGGCGACGGGTTCACGGGCGTCCGGGACCATGGCGTCGGTAGCGGGCGCTGGTCCGCACACGGTCCGGACGGGCCGGGTGGTCCGGTCGGGGGGAACGGGGTCGGCGCGGCCGAGGGCGATCTTCACCATCGCCAGGAAGCCGAGCGCCGGCAGCGCGGCGGCGATCCAACCGATCACCGACGCCTCCGCCTCCACCACCTGAGCGGACAGGGACAGGAACACTGCCACCGTCAACACGGTCGCCGGGAACGCAACACTCTTGCCCAGGCGCCGGTTACGACGCAGCTCCAGGCCCGCCGCGATCGACGTCAGCTCCAAGACGACCGCATCTGCCCACGCCAGCCAGCCCGGCTGCCCGTGCGCGGCGGCGACGTCATGGACGTGGCGGAAGGACGCCGCCCCCGCCGCGCCGCCGATCAACAGCATGATCAGCACCTGGATCGCGTTTTCCAGCCGACCTCGCCCCGACCGCACCTGGTCGCCCGGGCCGCGCGGTCGATGCTCAGGTTGCGCCAACGGCCCACCACCTGTCTGTGCGTAGTCCGAACGGGGCCTCGACCAGCGTGGCCAGGCCGATGCGGACCGGGGTGGCAGATGAGACGGCCATAGTCGGCCGCCCTGCCAGGTTGATGTTGAGTGAAGTCATCGTTGCTCCATCGATGGTCGTAGGGGTTCCAGATGAGGCGAATGCGAGCCACCCGGGGAGCGCCCGCCCGCTGCGGTCATGCTCGCGAGCAGGCGCGCCTGCCGGGCGACACCTGGTTGGGCGCGGGCCCTCCATTGGGCGAAGGGGCCGTCGGATCACTGTGGACGAGTCAACGAACAAGCCAGGCCCCGTGCAGGGGCAGGCAACAGGGCAGCAGGCGTCGCCGCAGCCTGCACAGCAGGCTGCGGTCAGCAACGGACACAGGGCAGGCGGCCGAGCCGAGCCACGAAGATCAGGACTCACCACGGCGCAAGGCGACAGACACCGTGGTGTGGTGCGGCCGGCTCAACTCGCCGACAGGCGATCCTTCATGTGGGGCCTCCCATCTCTCGACGCCTCCGACATTGCCGGCACGAACAAGAGCAGGCACCCCAAGACTGGGAGTGCCTGCCCGCATACATGGCCGACTGTGTCAGGCGGCGGTGCGGGAACGTACAACCAGTACGCCCCGGCAACACTGATTCAGTCAATCCATTATCGCGTAACGAATTGGCCACGGAGCTTGTCGTCGGTTCCTTCTAGTGCTAGTGCCGTGACCACGAACGTTCACGGTGTTGGATGACACGCCGTCCGACCTGTCGGCCGGACGGCGCCACGGCGGTCAGGCTGTGGCGGTGGCAGATCTTGTACGTGTGCGGCGGCTGAGTGATCACGAAGGTCAGCAGCTGCTCAGAATCACTCGCCGGGGAACCGGTTCGCCGATCCGACTACGGCGGGCGATGGTCGTGCTCGCGTCTGCCGGTGGGAACACGGTGCCGGCGATCGCCCGCTTGGTCCAAGCCGACGAGGACACGATCCGGCAGGTCATCCACCGGTTCAACGAGATGGGGATGGCCAGCCTGGACCCTAATGGGCCTTACCGGGAACCCGGCGGCATTGCTTCTTGACGTTGCTGCAGGAGACTCGGACGGTAGCCGCTGGCAGGTGAGCACTCTTGGACCCTGGACGTTGAGTCCTGCACTGAGACCGTGCCCCTGTCGGTGTTCTGGGGAGGCTTGACCGTTGATGGGGTGTCGTGCCGTCCGAGCGTTCGACCCTGCTCGGGATGAGCACTGATCCATTAGGGCACGTGCTGTCCTCCTCCTGGCTGCTGATCGATGCCATCGAGGTTGAGGAGGGGCAACGTTGCTGTTCGTCGGTGATGACTGGGCCGAGGACCACCATGACGTGGAGCTGCAGGACCAGACCGGACGAGTGCTGGCAAGGCGGCGGTTGCCGGAAGGCATCACGGGTATCGCAGCCCTTCATGCACTGGTCGCCGAACGTGTGGCTGGGGAGGATGCCGGGGACAGCCGAGACGATGTCAGCGTGGTGGTGGGTATCGAAACCGACCGGGGCCCGTGGGTCGAGGCGCTGATCGCTGCCGGCTATCAGGTTTTCGCGATCAACCCGAGGCAAGCGAGCCGGTTCAAGGAGCGTTACGGCGCCTCAGGAGCCAAAAGCGACAAGGGTGACGCGCACGCGTTGGCGGACATGGTCCGCATCGACCGGGCGCAACTGCGTCCGGTCGCTGGTGACACGTCATCGGCTCAAGCGATCAAGGTGGTCGCCCGGGCACATCAGACGATGGTCTGGGAGCGGACCCGTGCGGTTCTGCGGCTGCGGTCGGCGCTGCGGGAGTACTTTCCGGCCGCGTTGGTCGCCTACGAGAAGTTGGGGCTGGCCGGCGCTGACGCTCTGGAGTTGTTGCAGGCAGCGCCGTCTCCCGCGGAGGCTGCGGCACTGGATGTCGAGGTGATCATCGCGGCGCTGCGGCGGGTTCATCGACACAAGGTTCACGCCAAAGCAGCGGACATCAGCGCCGCTCTGCGCAGTGAACACCTGGGCCGTTCGGCAGCGGTTACTGAGGCCTACGCCGCTACGGTTGCCGCGCTGAGCGCCGTGATCGCAGTCTTCAACATTCAGATCAAGCAGTTGGAACGACAGGTTGAGGCGCACTTCATCGATCATCCCCAGGCCGCCATCTATCGGTCGCAGCCGGGCATCGGCGTCGTCACCGGAGCTCGGCTGCTGGCGGAGTTCGGCGACGACCCTGACCGCTACAACAGTGCAAAGGCGCGCAAGAACTATGCCGCGACCAGCCCGGTCACCAGGGCATCGGGCAGAAGCAAAGTGGTCATGGCCCGCTACGTGCACAACGACCGCTTGGTCGACGCGCTGCACGCCCAGGCATTCTCCGCCGTCAACGGCTCGCCCGGCGCCCGCGCCTACTACGACAAGCAACGCGCCCGCGACGTCGACCACGGCCGAGCCCTGCGGCAAGTCGCCAACCGCCTGGTCGGCATCCTTCACGGTTGCTTAAAAACCGGCACCGCTTACGACGAGAACATCGCCTGGCCGCATCAATCAGCCGCTACTGCTTGACACCGAATCGGCATGGGGTGTCTCGGTGGGCGGGTGGCCGTCCCCGCCTGATCAGTCCTGACGAGGAACAGTTCATCGTCGAGACGGCCAACACCCGCCCCGAGAAGCTGGGGCGGCCGTTCACCCGGTGGAGCATCCGCAAGCTCGCCGACCACCTGCGCGTTCATGCCGCCCGCCGGATCGTGGTGGGGCGCGAGCGGCTGAGGCAGATCCTGCACCGGCACCGGATCACTTTCCAGCGGACCAAGACGTGGAAGGAGTCCACCGACCCGCAGCGGGAGGCCAAGCTCGCCCGGATCGAGTACGTGAGCAGCCATTTCCCACAACGGGTGTTCGCGTTCGACGAGTTCGACCCTCTGGTGATCCGTCCGCAGGCCGGATCCGGTTGGGCGCCGGCCGGGCACCCGCACCGGCTGCCCGCGAACTACCACAAGCTGCACGGGGTCCGGCAGTTCCACGGCTGCTACTCCGTCGGCGATGACCAACTCTGGGGCGTCGTCCGGCGCCGCAAGAGCGCCGCGAACACCCTCGCGGCGCTCAAGTCGATCCGCGCCGCGCGGCCCGACGGGGCGCCGATCTACGTCATCCTCGACAACCTGTCCGCGCACAAAGGCCTCAAGATCCACACGTGGGCGGCCAGGAACAAGGTTGAGCTCTGTTTCACTCCGACCTACGCCTCCTGGGCCAACCCGATCGAAGCCCAGTTCGGGCCACTTCGCACCTTCGTCATCGCCGGCTCGAACCACCCGAACCACCCCGCGCTGACCCGGAAACTGCAGGGCTACCTGCGCTGGCGCAACGCCAACGCCCGCCACCCCGACGTCCTGGCCGCCCAACGCCGCGAACGCGCCCGCATCCGCAGCGAACGACAACGACGCTGGGGCCAACCCGCCACCCACGCAGCCTGACCCCAACACCCCAAACGTTCGTGGTCACGGCACTAGACGTGCTGCCCTTGTGGCCCGGAGTGCCTCCCAGTGCCGCCTGGTCCGTCCGTCCGGAGCCTCCGGCGACAGGCGTAGAGCGTGGTTGTCAGGCTCCGTCGTGAGAAAGGGACGCCGGCAATCGAACTGTGACTCCGGGTCCGGCGCCCATGTAACCGCAAGCGCCTCAACTGGCACCGCCAGGATTCGCAGTGGACAGCCCGTCACCAGTGTTGATCACTTTGGGCAAGAAGGGCACAATCGCAGGGTGATCGCGAGCGTGTTCTTCGACGTGGGCGAGACGATCGTCGACGAGTCCCGGGAGTACGGGACCTGGGCGGACTGGCTGGGCGTGCCCCGGCATACCTTCTCGGCGGTCTTCGGGGCGGTGATCGCTCGCGGCCTGGACTACCGGGAGACGTTCCAGGTCTTCCGGCCCGGTTTCGACCTGGCCGAGGAGCGGGAGCGCCGTGCAGCGGCTGGTCAGCCGGAGCATTTCTCCGAGGAGAACTTGTACCCGGATGCTCGGCCGTGCCTGGCCGCGCTGCGCGAGTTGGGCGTGCAGGTCGGTCTGGCCGGTAACCAGACCGCACGGGCCGAGACGATCCTGCGCGCCTTGGACCTGCCGGTGGACGTGATCGGCACGTCGGACGGCTGGGGCGTGGAGAAGCCGTCGGCGTCGTTCTTCGATCGCGTCGTCGCGGAGGCGGGCTGCCCAGCCGATCAGGTGTTGTATGTCGGGGACCGGCTGGACAACGACATCCGGCCCGCGCAGGAGGCCGGGATCGCGACCGCTCTGGTGCGGCGCGGCCCGTGGGGGCACATCCTCGACGATAAGGCCGTCAGCGAGCGCTGTCTGTTCCGGCTCGACTCGCTGGCTGAGCTGCCTGATTTGGTGCGCAAGCACAACGAGTCGGCGGTTTAGCTGCCGGGTAGGGCGGCTCGGCTGGCGGCGAGGGCGGCGATCCGTTCGTCGAGCTGCCGGCCCTGCCGGCTGTCGCCGAGCACGGGCCGGACGGTCCTGACGCGTTCCAGGCCGGTGCCGTACCAGTCGTTGTGCAGGGCGTCCATCGCCTGGTTGAGGTAGTCGGCGGCGTGGTCTCCGTCGCCGCGGTGTGCGGAGGCGAGGTCGGCGAGGATGACGCTGCGCTGCTTGGCCGCGTTGGCGTTCAGGCTGGCCAGGGCCGCGGTGAGCTGTCTGGTGGCCTCGGTGTGGTCGTCGGACGCGAGGGCCGCGTAGCCGGCGAAGGAGTGCAGCCGGCCGGCGTCGTAGAAGTCGAGCCATTCCGGCGGGGTGGGGTTGGCCTCGATCGCGGTTGCGGCGAGGTCGATTTGGTGGCGGCTGGTAGCTCCGGCGCCGGCGCGGGCTTCGACTTCCGAGGCGACGCAGTGCAGCCAGGAGCGGACGGCAGGGCTGACGCCGTGCCAGGTGTGCTGGAGCGCCGCGTCGACCATCGGGCGGGCGGCGGAGGGGTCGTGGCTGAAGGCGGGGATGAAGGCCATGTGGCCGAGGACGGCGGCGGCCAGGGCGTGGTCTCCGGCATCCCGGGTGGCGGCGAGGGCGACGTCGTAGCAGCGCTGGGCGATGGCGGGTTGGTTGAGGTCGAAGAAGGCCAGCCGGGCGGTGAGGAGCGCGGATTCGGCGAGGGCGGCGGCGAGGGTGGTGCGGCTGGTGCCGCTCGCGGCGCGGACGAGCCCGGTGCCGAGCTGGGTGTGGGCGTATGCGGCCTCGTAGAGCGGCCGGGCCGGGCTGGTCCAATACAACGCTCGCTGGCAGCGGACGATCTCGGTGTAGGCGTCCGGGTCGATGGTCTTGGTGTCGGCGTGCGCCGGCTGCGGGTCCAGTGACAGCAGCGGTGCGACCAGGGGCAGCATGCTTGCGCCGAACAGTGCGCGCAGGACGGATGCCCGGTCCCAGCCGCCTTCGTTCTCGTTTCCGGTGAGCATGTCCCACAACCTCCTGAACTCGTGCAGTGTCTCCGCCTGCGGGCACATGGCCAGCTCGTCGGGGGTGAGGAGGCCGAGCTGGCTGGCTGTCTTGTCGAAGATGGCCACCAGGTGCTTGCGGTAGCGCGGGTCGGGCCATCGTTCGCCGGTCTCCCATCGCCGCACCGTGTTGGCGTTGAGCCCGGTGTCGGTCTCTCCGGCGTGGCTCATCCCCGCGCGGATGCGCTCGGCGACCTCCTCGTACGACCAGCCGCGCTGGAGTCTCTCCCACGCTAGCCGCCGGTTGGGGGATGGCGTCGTCCGGTCATCTGAGCACCTCCCGCGGTGTCTGTCGACGAGGGTCACGCTAGTCATTTCCGCTACGGCCCGTCATCACCTGGTCGCCAGCGGACGGGTAGTGGACGGTACCGCCCGGTCCCTGTGGACGGTTCGCTGTTGACGAGCATCGAAGACCGCAGCTGAGCGGCGGGCCAGCTCACCGACCCATTGTCATCGACGCCAGGGGATTCATGGTGGACAGATTGATCGAGTCCGGCAAGGCGGCCAGGGAGTTGACTCGTCCGATTGCGGCGGCCGGATGCGTGTTCGTGGGGTTGACTCCTCGTCCGCGTACCGCCATCGGGGCTGCGCGGGCGGGTGACCGGCGGGGTGCTCCCAGCCGCCGCCTCGCGCTGGCGGACTCGCCGGGATTCCGGCGGGTCCGCCAGGACCGGCAGCCGAGGGGCCAGGTTCGTCGAGCGGTGGCGTCATGACCCTGTACGCCTCGCGGCACGCCTTCGCCAACACCACGGGCACCCCACACCCCTCGACTCCCGCCTCGGCGCGAGCGGCCACCGGCCGGGCGACGGTCTTGCCGGCCGACCCGCCGCTGCTCACGCATGTGTGGCAGCGGATGTTCGCGCAGCGGACCGGCGTTAGCGGGCAGCGATGATGGCCCGGGTGCTGGTGACCGGTGCTGGCGGGTTCATCGGCTCGCATCTGGTCGAGGCGCTTCTCGCCCGTGGTGTGGAGGTGGTCGGCCTGGACCGCCGCCGGCTCGGTGAGCACCCCATCGCGGACGAGAACCTGGCGGCAGCGGTCGGAAATCCGCTGTTCACCCCGCTGTGCCGGGACCTGTCGACCGACCAGCTCGACGATGCCGTGGACGGCTGCGACACCGTTTTTCACCTGGCCGCCCGGCCAGGAGTCCGGCCGTCGTGGGGGGCCGAGTTCGTCGACTACGCCCAGGCCAACGTGCTCGGCACCCACCGGCTGCTCGACGCCTGCGCTCGGTCGGGCGTGCGGCGGCTGGTCTACGCCTCGTCGTCCAGCGTCTACGGCCCGGCGAACCGGCCCAGCCGTGAAGCTGACCCGACCTGCCCGGTCTCGCCGTACGGGGTCAGCAAGCTCGCCGCCGAGCACCTGTGCCTGGCCCACTCCCGCCGCCCGGACAGCCAGCTCACCGTCGTGGCGCTGCGCTACTTCACCGTGTACGGGCCGCGGCAGCGGCCGGACATGGCCATCGGCCGGCTGTTGTTCGCCGCGTACACCGGCTTCCCGGTCACGATCTTCGGCGACGGCAGCCAGCGGCGGGAGTTCACCTACGTCGGCGATGTCGTCGCCGCAACGCTCGCTGCCGCACACGTGGATGCCCGCTACGCCGTGGTCAACGTCGGCGGCGGGGCGAGCGTCTCCATGCGCGGCGCGATCGAGGAGGCGTCCAAGGTCACGGGCCGGCACATCCCGGTCCAGGTGGCGGACGCCCAGCCCGGGGACGTCTCCTCAACGTCGGCCGACCTGACCCGCGCGGGCCGGCTGCTGGGCTACTGGCCCACCGTCGGTTTGCACGAGGGCATGGCCCGCCAGTCCGCCTGGCTGGTCAACCTTTCCCGCGATCGGCTCGCCGCCTTCACCTCCTGACCTCGAAGGAACTCACATGATCGTTCTAACCGCGGACTCCGCGAGCGAGTTGTTCATCGCCGCCTGCCAGGCGGTGCTGCTCAACGGCCGAGCGGTGTGCCCCCGGGATATGGTGACCACCGAGGTCGTGGGCGCGCACCTGTGCCTGACGAACCCCCGACGGCGGCTGGTCGCCGTCCCGCCCGCCCGCGTGATCAACCCGGCGTTCGCCGTCGCGGAGGCGCTGTGGATCCTCTCCGGCTCCGACGACCCGTGGATCTTCGACTTCAACGATAACCTGCGCCGATACGCCGACGACGGGGTGCTGCAGGGGGCGTACGGGCCGCGGATCCGCCGCTGGGGCGGCGGCGTCGACCAGCTCGATGCGGTCGTGCGGAAGCTGTCGTCCGACCGGGATTCGCGGCAGGCCGTCGTCCAGATCTACGACCCGTCTCGTGACCACCGGGGCTATCGGGATGTGCCGTGCACGCTCGGGTACCGGTTTTTCATCCGGCAGGGCCGTCTCGTGATGCACACCAGCATGCGCAGCCAGGACCTGTGGCTCGGCTTCCCGTACGACATCTTCGCCACCACCCTTTTGCACGAGTTGATGGCCGGGTGGCTCGGGGTCGAGGTCGGCGAGTACCACCACCACGTCGACTCGCTGCACCTGTACGCCGAAAATGCCACCGCCGCCGCCGAATGCCTCCAGCACCAGCCCGAGGTCGCGGAGATGCCGCCGATTTCCGTGGCCTGGCCTAACCTGGATGCCGTCCTCACACAGGTCATCTCCGGCGACAGTGGCCTGCCGGGTGGCACCCCGTGGAACGCGTTCGGGCGCGTGCTGGCCGGCTACCGAGCCTGGAAGGCCGGCGAGCGGGACCAGGCCCGCCAGCTCGCCCACGACACGCCCGGCCCGCTCGGCACCGCTCTCACCGCCTGGTACGAGCACCTCACCCCGGCAGCGCTCACCACTGGGGCCGTGGCATGACCGCGAGCGTGGTGCTCGGGCTCTGCGCGTACACGCATGACTCGGCGGCAGCGCTGCTGGTCGACGGCCAGCTGGTCGGCTTCGTCGAGGAGGAACGGCTCGACGGGGTCAAACACAGCAAGGCGTACCCGGCGCGTGCCGTCGCCTGGCTGCTCGGCGAGGCCGGCCTGTCGCCGCAGGACGTGACCACGGTGGCGTACAACTTCGACGGGCGCCGCTACCTGTCCGCGTTGGGCCAGCTGCCCGCCCACCTGCGACAGCCTGCCAGCCGCACCAGGGCTCTCGCCCGGGCCCGCAGCTTCACCACTGTCCACCGCCGCTACCAGGCCCGGATGCGGGACCTGACCCAACGTTTCCCGCGAGCCCGCCTCCAGCCCGTCCAACACCACCGTGCCCACGCCCTGTACGCGTTCCTCGCCGCCGGTGTGGACGACGCGGCGGTCCTGACCGTCGACAGCCTCGGCGAGCTGCAAACCACCACCACCTGGCACGCCCGCCGGGACGGCTCGCGCCTCACACTCGAACTTGGGCACGCGATCAACGACCCGGCTTCCCTCGGATACGCCTACGGAGCCATCACCGAACACCTCGGCTGGCGACGCAGCGACGAGGAGGGCACAGTCATGGCGCTCGCCGCCCTCGGCGACCCGTCCCGCTTCCGGGATCTGATGTCCCGGGCGATCCGACTCACCACCGACGGGTTCACCCTCGATCCGACGCTGCTCGCCCTGCGAGTGCTCTCCAGCCGCTACGGCCGAGTCACGCCCGCGTTCGCCGACGCGACCTGCCCGCCCCGCCCGCCGACAGCGCCGGTCGAACCCGTACACGCCGACCTCGCCGCCGCCCTGCAGGAACGCACCGAGCAGGTGATGCTGCATCTCGCCAGCCGCGCCCGCCAGCTGACCGGATCCGGACTGCTCTGCCTGGGAGGCGGGGTCGCGATGAACTGCGTCGCCGCTGGCCTCATCGCCCAGGCCGGCATCGTCGACGAGGTGCACGTACCGCCGGCACCCGGTGACTCCGGCACCGCGATCGGCGCCGCAGCCGCGGCATGGCTGGACGCGACCGGCCTCCCACCCGCCGGCATCGCCCAGCATTGCTACCTCGGCCCCGCCTACCCCGGCCTGGCGCTGCCAGCGCAACCCCGGCCCGGTCTCCACGCGAGCCGTCCGGCCGAACCCGCTCAGCACCTGGCCCGGTGCCTGGCCGAGGGCGAAATCGTCGGGCTGTTCACCGGCGAACTGGAGGCCGGACCGCGAGCCCTGGGCCACCGGTCGATCCTCGCCTCGCCCCTGAACACGGGAGTGGTCGAACGACTCAACGCCACCGTCAAGTTCCGCGAACCGTTCCGGCCGTTCGCCCCGGTCGTCCTCGCCGACAAGGCCGCTGACTACGTCCGACTGCGCCAACTCTCGCCGTTCATGTCGCTCGCCGCGCCGGTAACCGACCTGACCCGCGACCAGCTACCGGCGATCGTGCACGTCAACGGCACCGCCCGGGTCCAGACCGTCACCCGCGAACAGCACCCGTTCCTCGCCGACGTCCTCACCGCGTTCGGCGAGATCACCGGACACCCCGTCCTGATCAACACGTCCTTGAACATCAAGGGCAAGCCGATCTGCGGCACACCTGACATGGCCCTGGACTGTCTCGTCGAATCCGGCCTCGACGCGCTGCTCATCGAAGACTGGTGGGTGACGAAGTGAGAATCGGCTACAGCTTCTGGGGGTTCCTCGGCCCCGGCGTCACCGACACCCCCGACGGAGGCCGCAGCCACCGCCGGACCCTGGTCGACGGACTGCACACGGCTGGCCACGACATCATCTTCCTGCAACCCAACCGCGACTTGTGCGAGGCAGGGGACGACCTCACCGGCCACTACCGCTGGGATGCCGGACTACCCGACATCGACGCCCTTTTCCTCGAATGGCGATGGCCTATCCCCGGCCGCAACACCACGCCATGCGGCCGCCCCGGGCACACCTGCGACCTGCACCGCCAAGCGGACCTGCTCGCCCACTACACCCACCGGCTCGGCACCTCAACCATCCTGTGGGACAAAGACCGCCGGCTACCCGCTACGGACCCGCTCCGCCGCACCCGCAACGTCACCGTCTGCGAACCAGCGCTCTACCCGACTCCCGGCGCGGTGCCACTGCTGTTCCCGGTCGCTGACACGGCCATCGACGCCGCCGCTCCCGATGCCCTGGCGGCCCTGCCCCGCCCTGACCCGCTCTGCTACGTCGGCAACCAGTACGACCGCGACGATGCCTTCGACACCTACTTCGCGCCCGCCGCCGCCCAATTACCCCACCTGGTGGCCGGCAAGTGGACCGACACCGCGCGCTGGCCTGACGTGCGTTTCGTCGGCCGGGTTCCCTTTCCTCGCGTCGCCGAGATCTACGCCGACGCTCTGGCCACCGTCCTGCTGCTGCCGCGCCGCTACGCCGCCGCCGGGCAGATGACCCAGCGGATCTTCGAAGCCGTCCTCGCCGGCTGCGCGCCGATCCTCCCCGCCGATGTCCGAAACGGCGCCGCGTTCGTCCCGCCATCCCTGATCGTCCGCAACGCCACCGACGTCCGTCATCGCGTCGGCTGGCTCGCCGAGATCGCCGGCACCGGCGAGCACGCCCGGCTGATCGCCGAATGCCTACGACACCTCAACCCGTTCCGGCTCTCCACCCAGCTGGACGTGCTCGATCGCCTCCTGCGTCACCCGGAACCGGTGGCCTCATGACTCACCGTGTCGACCCGGCACGACGCCGCCGGACCCCTATCCTGGAGAGCCATGGACAGGATCGCCATCATCGGCTGCGGCGGCAGCGGCAAATCCACCGTCGCCCGGCAGTTGGCCCAGATCCTCGACGCGCCGCTGACGCACCTCGACGCTGTCTACTACGACGCGCAGTGGCGGCCGTTGCCGCAGGACGAGTTCGCCGCCCAGCAGGAGAAACTTGTCGCCGGGGAACGGTGGATCATCGAGGGCAACTACGCCAGCACCCTGTCTATCCGGCTGGCCGCCGCGGACACCGTGATCTTCCTCGACCTACCCGCCGTCACCTGCCTGTGGGGCATCACCCAACGGCGCTGGCGCTACCGAGGCGGACAACACCACCAGGACGGCGTCTACGACCGCATCACCTGGAACTTCGTCCGCTACATCCTCGGATACCGGCGCAGCATGCGCCCGCGAGTACAGAACCTCCAGCGCGAGCACGGACCGCACGCACGACTGATAACCCTCACCAGCCGCCGACAAGCCAACCAGCTCATCACCCGCGTACGCCGCGAACACCAGCCCCTGGCCTGAGCGCAGCGGACGGGACGGCAGCCACCTCGTTCGCTGACGCCGAAACATCCTGCACCGCCCAGCCCGCCGTCAGCTACAGCGCAGCGGCGTGAGCATGAACGGCGGGACCTTCATCAAGCGCTACGACGACCCGGAACGATGCGTCGCCGCTGCCGCCCACCACACCTGGCTCACCAGCCTGAACGCCGATGTCCGCCTCCCGCGCCTACTGGCGAGCGACGCTCAGCATCTGATCTTCGAGCGACTGCCGGGGCACACACCGGCGGCCGCTGACCTGCCTCGGGTAGCAGCAGCGCTCGGCCGCCTGCACGCCGCCGCACACGAACGCGAGTTGCACGCAGCGCGCCTCCACCAACCCCACACCACGACGATCGAACTGGTTATTCCGGACTTCGCCGACCCACGCCGCGCGGCGTTGCATCGCGCCGCTGCCGTCGCGGGCGTCGACGTGGCGGCGGTGGATGCCGTACTCGACCGTCCCGGCCTGCCAGCAGCCTTCTACAAGGACCCGAACGTCCGGAATTACCTCGTGAGCGGGGAAGGCGTCGCCGTCGTCGACTTCGACGACTTGACCCTCGCCCCCTTCGGCTACGACCTCGCCGGACTGCTCGTCACCGCCTCCATGACCTACGGCCGCCTCGACGAGCAGACACTCGCCTGCTGCATTGGCGCCTACCGCGTCGCAGTGGCGCCCCAGCAGTGTCGCCCTGCTGATCTGCGCCAATTCGCCGAGTTGCACCACCTGCTGACACTCCGCTACCTCGGCCACAACGGCTACCGGCACCCGTGGCCCACTGTCCGGCCCTGGCCCTCTCCGTTCCCGCCACGCTGACCGCACCGCGAAGGAGCCCCTCGAATGGTCCCGGCCGAACTCGTCATCGCCCGCCACGGTGAAGCCGCCTGCAACGTCGCCGGCATCGTCGGCGGTGAACACGGCTGCACCGGACTCACCAACCTCGGCCGCGATCAGGTCGCACAACTCGCCGCCCGCCTGGCCGACGAGCACTCACACCGGCCATACACCGCCTACTACGCCACCCCTCGGCTCCGCGTGATGCAGACCGCCGAGATCATCACCGAAGCCCTGCAGCTGTCCGCCACCATCGAACCGGAACTCCGTGGCCCCGACCATGGCGACGCCGACGGCCAGCCATGGGTCGACGTCAAGACCGCCTTCCAGGGCCCGCCCCAGCACGCTCCCAATCGTCCGTACGCCCACGGCTCCGAAACCTGGAACCAGTACCTCAACCGGGCAACAACAGCCCTCCAGAAGATCCTCGCCAGACACGACGGCGAACGAATCCTCATTGCCGCCCACGGCGAAACCGTCGAAGCAGCCCACACCCTGCTACTCGGTCTTCCCCAGAACGCCTGCCTCCGGCTCGGCTTCGTCACCGACCACGCCTCGCTCAACCGGTGGCAGCGGCCCACCAACCGCTTCGGCCGCACCATCTGGCAGCTCGTCACCCACAACGACACCCGACACCTCGGGACCCCGCAGTGACCGACCTCGACCTTCTCCTGACACTCTGCCAACGCCTACTCGACACCGAGGCAGTACCCGCCGGCTGGCATCCCGGCCACGCCGGCACCCGCGCACTACGCGCCTCAACGAGCGACCACGGTGAAATCATCGTCAAAGCACACCGCAGCCCGGAACGCCACACCCAGGAAGTCCACGCCTACCACACCTGGATCCCCGCACTCGGCGACAGAGCGCCCCGGCTGCTCGCCACAACCGACGACCCGCCCGCCATCGTGGTGACCGCCGTACCCGGAGTCCCGCTCGCCGAGCGCCAGCTCGACCCTGAGGCCGAGCAGGACGCGTACCGACAGGCAGGGCAACTACTCGCAACCCTGCATGCCGCCAGACCGCCCCGCCTCGAACCAGACTGGACCGCCTGGCTCGCCGAACGCGCCGAATACTGGATCTACCGCGCCGGAGACCAGATCACGGCCAGCCGCCGAAGCGAGATACGCGCCCATATGCAGGCTCTTCGCGACCTTGCTCCGCTGCCGGCCCGGCCGTGTCACCTGGACTTCATGCCCCGAAACATGATCTACAGCGACGATGGTGTCGTCCGCCTGATCGATTTTGAGCACAGCCGCTACGACCTGCCGGCCCGCGACCTGGTACGGCTTGCCACCCGCATCTGGCCTCTCCGCCCGGACCTACGTGACAGCTTCCTCGACGGACACGGCTCGCTCACCACCACCGACCACGCGGTGATGGAACACTGCGCCCACTTCGATGCCTTGACCAAGCTGTGCGACTCGTCCTCGCCTGGAGGCGGTGCCGTCGGCGAGTTGGAACTCCCCAGCTACGGCCGGGAGGCGAGCCACCCAACGTGATCCTCGAGTCAGGGACCACGCCTGTGCGGCGTCGGCTGTCGACAAGCTCGACGTACCGTGCAACCTGCAGCCGGTTCTGCCTCGGATATAGGCGGCCTTGCCACCACGATCACGAGGTCGAACTTGCCGAGGCATGCCTCCTCGCCGTTAGGAGGTCACTCGAAGGGGCGTTGCTCTACCGCGGTCTTGGTGCCTCCGCCATGCTTGGTGATGCGCTGTCGAGTCCGAATCTTGATTGCTTTAGTGGTGAACGTATGGTTTGTAGCTCGACTAGACCAAACATACCCTTCGCCGGGTGTGAGATCAGCCATCTTGCCAGGGGTGAGGCCTGACAAGGCGGCGTTTGCCTTCTGTAAATGCTTGAGCCAGGCTGGTGACGTGAATTTGTGTAGAATGATATGATTCGATAGTTCGATCAACGAGATGGGCACGGACGGCGGGTCCTGGCTCGCGACTAGCACGCTCATGCCTTTGTGTCGCATCTCCCGGACGCTTTCCACGAGTCCAGCGACCAGGTCAGGGCTGTCAATGTACTTGTGTGCCTCGTCGAAAACCACAAGTTTGTTGAATCGCCGCTCCCCGCTTCGAGCCTCGGCGAAAAGCTGCATGAGCACCACAAAGAGGCCGAGCGCCTCGTCCTTCTCGACAAACTCATCGCGCAGGTCCACAATAATCATCCGGCCGGGACGGACCAGGTCCTTGATGCGAGCCTCGTCATCGACGTATTGGGTGGCGAGATCGAGGCGCTGTTGTGCCAGCTGCTTGAGGTGATCCGGCAGGCCTGAGGCGTCAATCCCCTGACGAATGACGTCGATTCGTAGATCGTTTCGATGCGCTCGCATGATCCGCTGTAGCTGCCGGATGTAAGTCGACTGATTGCCCACTGCCCCCATGAGGAAACGCCAGTGCTCGGCGCGAAGCTCGGCGGAGCCGAACTTCAGGGGTAGTACCGTGAGATGTGGGTACTCGAATCGGCGCTGCGTAAGCTGGTCCTCGGGTACGAGCATAACGACGTCGGAAAGCCCCCGCGGGGCGATGCCGTACTGGTTCTGGAGATCTCGCGCTTGATCGGGATCGTCATTTGGCTCCACCATGCTCGTGAACTCCGGAGCATATTCCTGGGTCTGGCTGTAATGGAAGACGATGGTCGCCAGCGGATGTGGCACCACATTGACCGGTGGAGCCGGAAGCAGGGCCATCTCCATGATGGTGCCGAGGGTGTAGCTTTTTCCACCGCCCTGGACGCCGAAGAGACTGATGGTGTGTGTCTCGTTCAGGTCAAGTGCCACCTTGAGCCCGGCGCTTTCGCCCAACAGCCCGAACTGAGGCGAGTCGCGGGTCGCGCCCAATACTACGTCCGGGCGAGCCACCACCTCGGGCGTGTTCGTGCCCGCAGAGCCGGCGTCAGTTCTCACAGACTCATCGACGGGGGCGGTGGCCTGACTGGGTACCCGGCGGACAGGCTGCTTGTCGTCGCCGGGAGCAGTCCCGTCCTGGCTGAGCGGTCCGGTCGGCGGCCCTGGGTCGTCCATATGAGAACCGGGATGACCTTCGCTACCGCTGAGGGGCGCCGACGTTGCCGCGGCGCCAGTAGTACCCTTCGTCGTCGTACCGTCATCGGCGGCAGTAGCGCCGGCGGGAACATCATGATTTCGCGAGGGCGCACGGAACGCGGCCGTCCAGAGCCGGGGTACGGAGAGCTCTTCCCCGACCAGCGTCACGCCCTCGGGTCGTTCCCCCGTCAGGCTGGCGGGGTCGGTGGGAATCGCTGTGATCAGTTCCTGGATCAGTTCCCGGCCAACCCGGTGGAACTCGGTACCCGCCTCGTGCTCGGTGTCGCAGCCGTGACCATTGAGGTCGAAGATCAGACCGGTACGAGTGAACTCGAGGTGGTAGCCCTCGTCGAGCCGATCGATGAGCCAGCGTGCCTCTGCTGCCGCCGTCGGGTGCATGATCCGATGACGGACAGCCCGATCGAGGTAGAAGCGGAGGATCGTGGCCAGACGGTGGTTGTGCAGCACCCGGTCCACCCGGTCCGGGTGGTGGTGTTCGGGGTCGAAGTGCTCGGCGATAACACGCTGGCTACCGTCGAGCTGCGCCTGCATCCGATCCTTCAGCTGCTGGTATGCGCCCGGGTCAGCCAGCGTCGAATAGCTCTTTACCTCCACCAGCCGGCAGGTAATCGTCCGACGGCGGGCATCCAGGCTGAACAGGGCGAGATCGCTCCGGTGCAGCCGGGTGCGTTCGCCGACGGCGTCGGCACGGCGGCGCGTCTCCTGGTAGAGATCCAGATGAGAGTCCAACGGAAGCAGCACCTGATCCGACAGGACTCCCTGATATTCCAGGTACAGCCGCGCCAGAGCAAGACCGAACACCTCGGTCCGCTGGGTCGGCGTGGTCGAGGCGAGCTTGAGCGCGAGCCGCCCGGAGAGAAGCCGGAGCTGGTCGAAGAAGGAGGCGACGTGCCGTTCGTCGACCGGAAAGCCGTGCTGCCGGATGACGGGGTCCAGCAGCGCGCGCAACTCCTCGACGGACCGCGAACTGATCACCACGTGGTGGCCGAGCGGATTACCGAGTTCCGAGTCGTGGTCGATGACGTAGTGCAGGCGCTCGCCACTGCCCGGCTCGTCGAAGTAGTCGAGGCCCAGGGTGCGGTCGATGGTGAGCACCCAGTCGCTGACGGTATGCGCTTTGTGGAGCAGCGCACGGTCCTGCGCGGTGAGCGAGAGGGTGATTCGTGGCACCGCCCGGGTACCGGGCTCGCCGGTGGAGACGGTGGCGGTGCTAGCGGAGATCAGTGCCGGAAGGGAAGAGAGTAGATCGGAGAGCTCCTCGGCCCCGGGTATCGGATGGGCCGGGCCGTGCCGGGGCCGTTTCCGCCACGAGGTCAGCTCGGCGTCCTGCCCGTACTCCAGTGTCAGGTCCTGGCGGAGCCCGTGGACGGGCGCCGGGACGGGGGGCAGCGGGGGTGCCGTATCGATCTGTTCGCCACCGAAGGCGTCGAAGAACACGGTCAGATGCGCCGAGGTGTCGCCGGCCGCGGATCGGAACTCGGTGAGCGGCCGCAGCGCGACCGAAAGCTTCGGTACGATGCCCGGGAGCGGCACGTGGAACGTTTCCGCCTCGGCTGCTGTGCTCCAGGTGCCGTCCAGGAGACTGGCGAGAGCGGATCCAGCGTCGGGGTGACCCGGGTCGGGCAGGAAGAGCCGGATGTCGTAGCAGAGGTCCGCGCACTCGACTCGACCCTGTAACTCGACGAGGGCGTCCGCGAGGTGTTCGGCCCGGCCAGCGTTGACCGCGTTCAGAGCCAGCGTCGTGACGTAGGGATGGAGCCGCAGATAACGTTCGATGCGATCAGCGAGTCGTCGACCGGTCAGGCCGGCATCCGGACGTCCGGCTGGGTCCGGCAGCCGTAGGGTGGTGGCGACGCCCGCCAGGACCTCCTGCGGGTCGGCGGTGTCCGACGGCAGATACACCCCCCAGTAGGTGAACGGGCCCTCCGCTGCGACCGCCAGCCGACCGCCCGAACGCGGGACAGTGAGTGGAAAGCCGGTGGGAGTGAGCTGGAACAACGCCTGCTGCGCGCTCTCCGCCGCGTCCGGTTCCCGGTCCCGGATGTCGTTGAGCCACCGTTGGCCCAACTCGGCCCAGGTAACGAGCCAGAGAAGTCGGAGCGGATGGGTGGGAGCGACCAGCAGGACCTCGGAGCGGACACCGTACGCATCCGTGTGGTCGACGGCGACGGTGTCCACCCGGAGAATCTCGGAGAGCTCGCGCAGGCGGGCGGGGAGTTCGTCGGGCGAGGCACGTTCGGCCCGCCGGAGCTGCCAGGCGATTAGTTCGGCGTAGCGCTCGGCGTACTCGCGGCTGGCTTCCCGGATGTCGCGCAGGTCGCAGCCTTCGACCACGTACTCCTGATCGCCTCGGACAGCCGTCGAGACGGCGTGCCGCGCGGCATGGAATCGGCCGACCACATCGACGAGATGGTCTGGCCAAGCCAGCGGCTGCGCTTCCGCCGCACCCGGATCGGCGCCGTTGCCGGACAGCACCCGCCAGTGGGCGAGACGTCGGGGCTCGGTGAGGATGGCGCGTTGAATCCGGGTCAGTGCCGGGGAGAGCGGGATGGTGACCCGCCCGGCCGCCCCGAAGCTGACCTCGACCAGATCACCGTCGTGCTGCCAGGCCCGATGGTGCACCTCGACGGCGTCACCGGGCGCGTTGAAGGCGCAGCGTAGGAGGGCGTGAGTGAGTCCGATGTCGCGCCGGTTCTGCCGCGGCTCCGGCTCGTCGATGTCTCCGTCCGGCACGACGAAGAAACGATCGCTCTCGTTGCCGGGCTGGTCGGGCCGCGTGGTCTCGACGGGAAGTGGGATGCCCTCCGAGTCGACCGGCAGCACCCGCACGTAGTGCCAGCCCGCGGCCAGCCCGGCCGCGCGAAGGTTCCTGAGATTCGCTCGGTACGTCGATTTGGCGACGGTGCTGACCTTGACCTTGGTGGCCACACCCGTCGGCCCGCCGTCCTCGGGAACGAGCTCCACGGCGAACTTGGCGAGGCCGGCGATCTGTCGCGGGTCCGGTTCAACCTGGAAGCTGACCGGAAGCACGTTCTGACCGTGCGTCCCGGCCGGGAGGTAGAGCTGGCCGCTGATGTTCTGGAGTACCGGATCGTCGACGTGCTGCGGGTCGGTGCCCGCACGGGGCAGATCCAGCTCGCCAACTGTGATCCGGAGCGCAACGGTGGCCTGCACCTCGCGCAGCGGCCACTGTTGGAAGGAAAATCGCCAGTTCGCCCGATCGACGACGATTCGGCGGGCCCAGCGGCGGGGATCGGTCAGACCGGCGGCTTCGGTCGACGCGCTGGACGTGACGAGAAAGTCGGCCAGCCGCGCCCGGAATGCCGGGTCGGTCAGCTCCAGTTCGACGACCCGCTGCCGCGCTGGCCGGGCCGATTCGACGATGGTAAGGGTGCTCTCCAGGTTGCGGACGGTCCAGGTGCGGACGCTGCGCAGGTCGGTGAAGAGCGCGAAGTCGGGGACCAGGCCGAGTTCGAAGATCGCGGCTCCCGCGGCCTGCGGGTCGCTGTCGTTCTGAATCACGGTGAGCAGGTAGCGGGCGCGGGCGATCGCCGAGGCGTACACCCACCGGCGCTCCCGAAGTACCCCGAAGACCTCGATCACACCGTCGCGCAGCGCCGGGGGAAGCTCCGCTAGCAGATGGGCGGCCAGATCGGCGTACACGTCGCCGAGTTCGATCTGCTCGAAGGTGGCGATGCCGAAGGAGTCCTCTGCGCTGGCCCGAGCGCCCGGAGGAACGAAGACCAGTAGTGGCGGCCGGGGGTCGCCGTGTGCGTCGGGATTCCGTAGCTCGATCAGCTTGGTGCTGGTGACGGAGTTGCCACCGGCAGCGGAGTCCGCGCCGGCCAGGACGTACACCTGCCCGTTCGGACCCAATGCGCGGCGGACACTGTCGCAGAGTCGGCCCGCGAGCGCCACGTCGAGATCGGTGTTCCGCATGCAATGGCCGGGTGCACGGTGTCGCAGCAAGTCGGTCAGCCGGGGAGCGAGCAGCCGCTCCAGCGCGTTGTCGAGGTCGTCCTCGGTCAGTTCTCGTAGCCCCGTGCTCACCGCGTCGTCCCGTCCGTGCTCACCACGTACCGTGGGGTTATTGTCTGGCTTAGGTAGGCATCCGAGAGGTCGGAGTAGAAGCCGATCTCCCGCAGCCTGCCTATGAAAGCGTTCAGGTTGGCGCGTAGGGCGGTGTGATCGGTGATCGCCGCCCGGTCGAAGCCGTCTCCGGGTGGTAGCCGGTCCACATACAGACCGTAGCGGTCCCGGAGGATCGTGAGGAACTCGTCGACCCTGAGTTCGGCGGTGTGCATTCCACCGCCTGGTGCCGGTGTGAGCAGGGCTATCTGCAACAGCACCTCGAGTAGCCGACCGTCGAGGACGAAGCGCCGTCGCCCCCGGCGAGGCTGGGCGATCATCGCGCCCGAGCGGTTCTTCAGTAACAGCGCGTCGAGGCATTCAGTAAGGTACTTGCGGTGAAAGTTGACCTTGTAGGCGGTAACGATCTCGACGTACGTGGTGAAATCGTCGAGCCCGAGATCGATGATTTCCCTGATCTCCCGCTCATGGTCGTCCGCCGCCGTGCTCTCCAACAGCGCGGTCAACTTGAAGGTGCCGAAGGCGTCCCGATCCTTGGTCCAGCTCGGACCGAGCAGACGGAGCAGGTCGGCCACCGGCACCGGTCCCTCCGCGCCGCTGACCCGCTTGCCGCGCCGTTGGAGATGCCGGGCGAAGTCGTCGAGCTTCTTGACCAAGTAGGTGGACTGGACGAAGTCCGGGATCCGTGCATACCAGGTCTGGGCGCTGCGCTCGGCGAGCCTCGCCGTCGAACTGTTCGGCGTCCCGCCCACGTCGAGGAAGAAGCCGTGCTGGGATTCGGGGATTTGACCGGCGGTGAGTGCCGGTAGGGCCTTGAGTAGCCTCAGGTGGTAGAGCCCCAGATGGAAGGCGAAGAGGATCTTCAGGTAGTCGATCATGACGCTTCGGGGGATGTATCGCCGGTGGTAAAGCAGCCGAACCACGTCGTCGGCGAGGAGTTTCGCCGCGTCCGGCAGCAACGGCGGGTACGACATCCGTACCCGGTTGTCCCGGGTGTCGGTAACCTGGTTCTTGACCGCCTCCACGAGGCTGATCAGCGCCTGAGTCTCCACGTCGACGTCGGCCGTCGCGGTAAGCGGACCGAGCGCACCACTTAGGTCAGGGAAGAAAAACTCGCGCAGCAACCGCAGGGTGTCGCCGTCGCGGCCGGCCGACGCGTGCCGGAGCAGTTCGTAGAGGTGTTCGTCGGCTCCGTAGGAACGGGAGTGCCGGGCGTTGCGCAGCCGGTAGGTGTAGCCGTACAGCGGCCGGAGTCCGGCGATCTTCTGGGTCGGCTTGCCGCGGTTCACCATGTCGATCAGGTGACTCTCCACCCACCGCCGGGTGGTCTCCTCGTCGAAACCTTCGAAGAGGTGCCGGTTCTCCTCTTTCTTGCTCATCTCCTCGGCGTAGTGGTCGACAGTGAGGTCCGCACTGCGGGAGACCCGGCTGGGCGCGCCGCCGTGGTTGAGTCGCATAAGGAAGGCGGTCAGCACCCGATCCATGTCGAGCAGCTTGTAGTCGATGTAGCTGATTCCGGGATAGCGGAAATCGGTGTCCTGTTGCCTCAGCCCCATTACCGGCCCCCCGTCGCTTCGCCGCGATGCATGACGAGCAGCCCGTCTGGCTCCCGCCGGACCCGGCTCAGCTCACCGCGGGCGGAGGCGAGCAGGATCTCCTGGTACGGCGCGGCGGACAACTCGTTCTTGAAGATCGTCAATCCCAGGTAGAGTCCCTGCTGGTCGGCCTCTCCCGGCAGGTAGCCCACCCCCAGCCGATGCAGCAGCTCGAAGAGGTCGAGCCGGAGCCGCAACTGTGCCCGATGACCGACCTCACCGTGGTAGCGGAGCACGAGGGCGTCGGGTTGGCTCTCCAGGTACGGATTGCTCGGCTCGTCGCCGACGGAGAGGGCGAGTCGCTCCTTTGGAAAGAGCCGGTAACTGCGGATCGTCTCCCCGGGCACCTGACGCAGCCGCAGGGCCAGTACGTCCCCGAGTTGTCGCGGATCGGTGAGCCCCTCGCTTCGGTTGATTGCATCCACCAGCTCGTCCAGCCGTTCCCCCACGCTTTCGGGGTTCTTGAGCAGGGTCAGCAGTCGGTCCGCGCCCCGGTACGGCAGGAGGCCGCGGGACCGACGCTGGTCGAGGCTCTCGAAGTAGAACCGGCGGCGGGCCGCCGCGACGTACCGGCGATGTGCCGCCCGATCGTCTTGCTCCGGTGCCGAACTTCGGGTGAGGTGCTCGGCGAGCCGGGCAAGGAGCCGCTGATCCTGGTCGCCACGTCCGTCGACGGTCACCAACGCCCGGCCCGCCGCCGGACCAAAGTAGTCCAACTGTCGGTCGAGCGCGGGAGCCGGGGCGCTGGCCAGGTCGACCTCCCGAAGCAGTCGCAGGAGGCGGTCCTGCCCGCCCGGCGGGCCCCCGTAGCTCGTGAAGTAGTGCGAGTCGAGGATCGCGTCGGTGTCGTTGGCCGCGTACAACTGGTGGATCGAGGCGCAGTTCCGCCCGGAGGTCAACATGTACGCGAAGGCCGACCGGAGGTCCCGCATGGTCATGTGCAGCCGGCCGCGCAGGTCGGCGAGCCGGTAGAGGTCACGCAGCCGTTCCCGGATCTGCGGGCCGGCGGTGGGGTGCGCGAAGGTGATCGCGTTGTGCCGCGCGTAGCAGGTTCGCTCCAGCGCGCACCCGCCGCACGCCGACCAGTACCGTTCGTCGGTGAGCCGGATCAACAACCGATCGAAGATCGACTCCTGGAGTTCGGAGGTCGGGGCGAGCAGGCTGCGCCGGTTGAGGTTGACCACCACGGTCCGCGCCGCGGTCGGCTTGCCCTGCAGCCCGGCGCGGACCAGGTCGGCCAGCTTCGGGTACGCCTTCTCCTCGGTGGTCAGGAAGTCGACCAGCCGGCCCTCATTGATGGCGATGAGCCGTGTCTCGTCCTGCGGCCAGTCCGTCGCGTCCGCGCCTGCGAAGGGCGCGAAGAACGACTGGAGCACCTCGTCGTTGGTGGTGTCACCCTCGTCCTGGCTGCCGTCGTAGTTGATCCGACACCAGCGACCGCCAGGAAGCTGGAAGTCGACGCCGTTGGAGCGCGGCGGACCGGTTACCGCGCCCCGCTCGGCGGCCTGCTCGGCGAGTCTTTCCAGGAACGCCGTCTTGCCGTCGCCCGCGTTCCCGGTGATGATCACCAGGTCGTGGTCGCCGCTGAGCACCGCCGGACGAAGGCGGTCGTCCAGCGCGGTCTCCACGTACAGCTTCTGGGTGTCCTTGCCTCGGGTGCCGGCGTTGCTGCGGACGCTCTGGCTGTAGAGCGTCTGAAGGTAGTCGACGAAGGGGTTCGCGCCGGTGGTCTCCGGGGCCGGCTCCGGAACGGGCGGCGGTGGCGACACCGTCCGGATCTCCCGGATCTCGTGGAGGGCGGCGAGGAACCGCTCGGCGGTGCCGTAGCGATCGCTACGACGCGGTGCGATCGCCCGGCGGACCACCTCGGCGAGCGGATCGGCCAGATCACCGAGGCCGATGAAGCTACGTGGATCACGCGGTGGCTCCCCGGGGACGGGTTGTGCAGCGTCCCAGGGGTAGCCACCGCCGGTCAGCAACTCGTAGAGCGTCACGCCGAGCGCGTAGACGTCCCGGTCGGCGAGGTCGGCTTGGTCGAGGTGACGGTGACCACGCAGGTCCGGGGCGACGTACCGGGGGGTACCGCCGGGCGGCGACAGGGTGGATTCGCTGTGCAGGGCGATGTTGAAGTCGATGATCTTCGCACCGCGTTCGCTCCAGTAGAGGTTGGCGGGCTTGATGTCGCAGTGGTAGACGCCGTGCTGGTGCAGGAAAGCCAGGCCACGCGCCACGTCGCAGGCGAGCGCCACCGCGTCGGCCGGGCCCAACGAGCGGTCGGCGAGCAACGTCTTGACGTCCCGCCCCTCGACGTACTCGAAGGCGAGGTAGGGGATCTGCCGGCCGTGCAGGTAGTCGGCGACCTCGACCTTGACCACGTTCGGGTGCGGCGGCAGGCCGATCAGGATCTTGTACTCGTGCCGGAGCCGTTCGATCACCGACTCCCGGTCCCGGAGCACGAGCTTCACCGCCCGGTCGGCCCCGGCCAGGTCGTCGTAGACCTGGTACGCCACGCTGGACTGGCCGCGCCCCAGCCGGCGGCGCACCGTGTACTTCGGGGTCAGCGGATACCCTTCCGGCAGGTGCCAGAAGTCCGGCTCGTCTGCTCCGCCGGGGCCTGCGGGGTCGGCCGAGGGCGGCGTCGGTGGTTCCCGACGCCGCCCAAGTGCCGCCTGCATCTCGTCGAGCGCCTCGTCGGCGCTGGGCCGGCCCGACGGGGCCCGCGCACACATCCGCTTCAACAGCGCGCTGAGCCCCGCCGGGAGCCCGGCTTCCGCCATCGGGGCGTCGGGGAGGACGCTGCCGCGTTCGAACTGGTCGGTGGAGGACGTGAAGGGCAACTCCCCGGTGAGTACCCGGTACGCGATCACACCCGCCGCGTACACGTCGGAGGCGGTGGTCATCTTTTCCGGGTGCGCCTGGCACTCGGGGGCCACGTACTGCTCGTCGAGCGCGTCGACGAGGAGCCGTAGCACGGTGGGGTCGCGAGGCGGCCCGGCCGGACGGGCATAGTCGAAGCCGGTCAGCAGCGCTCGCCCGCTCTCGGTGACCAGCACGGTGGTGGGGCTGAGCGCCCGGTGGACGACTCGGTTGCGGTGGGCGTGGGCGAGACCGCGCAGTACGTCGACCACCACGCGAAGCTTCGCGTCCGCCGCGAGCGCGGCCCGGGGATTGTCCAGGTACGTGCGGAGCGGCTGTCCGGCCACGTCATCGAGGACGAGAACGAACGCGCTGCCGTCCTCGATGGGAAAAAAGTCCCGTCGTCCCACGACGCACGGGTGGCCGCCCATCCGGTTGAGCGCGTCGTAGGCGTTGGCGATCTGGCGCTCCTCGGCCCGCCGCTCCTCCTCTGGCAGGAACGGGTCTGCCCGGTAGACCCGGAGCAGGGCGCTGTCCCCTGAGTGGCGAGTGGCGGAGTTTACCGCCCGATACTCAGTGATGACGTCGTCACCGCCGAGCCGCTCTCGCACCTCCCAATTACCGAAGCGCTGCGGGCCGGTGGGCAGGTCGACGATGCCGTGCAGGGCGGCGATGATCGCCGGGTGATGGCCTCGTATGTCACGGGGAAAGCCGGTACGCACGCGGGCCAGGTCGCCCAGTGCTCCGACCAGGTCGGGCAGGGTGACGGTGTCCTCGGCGTCGTTGCCGACCGGGTCGATCAGCTTCGCGTTGTCGGCCGTCAACACCACGAGCGCGCCGACGTAGACCCGATTAAGCTCAGGGCGCTGCCGGCGCAGCAGATCGGCGACCACCCGGGCGTGCTGCCGCAGCTTGGCGGCCGGAGAGCCGAAGGCGTCCCGCCGGGACGGATACCACCGCGCGCCGGCGACCTCGATCCGCCCGGAGGTGCCCTTCACATCGACCAGCCATACTGCGTGCGGTGTGATCACCACGAGGTCGACTTCGAAGATGCCGGCCCGGCCGCGCACTTCGATGTTGTGCAGAACGGACCACTCGGCGGGGGCATGCTTTCGCAGCAGGGCGATGGCCTTGCGTTCTGCGTCGTTGACCGGGGGACCGCCACCGACGATTTGTGCCATGAGCTAGCCAGCCGCCTCTCGGACCGCTTGATCGAGCAGAGTCAGAGCTTGATCCTCCCTTCTATCAGCTTCGTCCCGGTCCCGGTAGGCCTGCCGCACAGTCTCCGCAATCCGCTCTCGATCCTCGGGCGTGCACAACGGCACGGGGATCTCCCGCCGCAAAATTGGATGGATATCTTGAGGTCCCGTTCCTTGCAGCATCGATCTAAGAATCCGGAAGGCCGGCTCTGATCGAAGGAATGCGAATAAGTAAGCGCCTGATATGCTTTCTTTTCCAGGTTCGACCCTTAGGAAATGTTGAGTATATGCAAACTTCAGCCAGCTGCCGGTTACCATCATTGCGCGACAGATTAAGCTCGACTCTCCAGGAAGTCCCTGCGATGCCACCATGATCGTCTCGTTGTTGGCGAAGATTCCGTTAGGTGATTGGTCGGCGCTGATCCAACGCCCTTCAGGGCGCGACCAAAATCCATCCTTTTGTCCCACCAGTAGGACGGCACCGGCTTCAGGGAGGCTGTCTATTCTTTTAAACCTAACTCCCGACGCAAGTTTACCTCCGGCGCATACATCTCCCAGTCGGATGCTTTCAACGGAACCGATTCTTTCAGTCAGGGCCTTGGCGCGTGCGTCGTAGTTCGAGGCGCGAAGCGAAGTCGGTCTAACGCGACGTGCGCCGAAGCCAGTAGCGCGAGGCTGCTTGTGCCATGAGTAGTCGACCAGTTCGGGAAGGCCAGAGCTGGTGAAGAGGTCGCGGGTCGCTTCGCGTACGCCGGCTTGGAAGCTTGCGCGCAGCTCAGCGGCTTGCTCGATGAGCTGGTGGATCTGATTCTCGATGTCCGGGTCGAATCGCGGAACCGGAAGCCCGGCGATGTGGTGCGGCTCGATGTGCTGAATGATCGCCCCGTAGGCGGCGCTGGTGATGATCGGCAGGCCGTATCTGCTGCCTAAATAGGCAAACAGGTAGCCAGATGGAATCTTGGCCTTGTCTGGCACTACCCGTAGAACGTGTTCACTGCATGCGAAATCTCGTACGTCCGGGCGTGCGTAGGCGATGCGCCCGACCGTGCCGGAGCGGGTGATCAAGATCCAGCCGGGTTGTATTCTGAGTCGAGGGTTCTCCTCGGCAGCTGATTTGGCGATCAGGGGCAGATAGCTGAAGTCGGCTTCCAGGATGTCGGTGCTGGAAAAGAATGGAATGCCGTGCTCGGGGTCGGTGACCCAGCGCCGGGAGAACCGCCCCGGGTGAAAGATGCCGTCCGGTTGGGCCACCTGGCTCAGTGGTTGAGTGTGCGGTAGGCGTTCGAGGAGTTTCTTGGCCTCGTAGGCGCCGGAGAGGAAGGGCGAGGGATCGAGGCGGAAGCCCTGCTCGGCGAGCCAGGATGAACGGACCGGGTTGTCAGCATTGACGAGCTTCAAGAAGCTTCCTTAAACCATTCGCGTAGAGTGTCGCGAAGTTGACAGAATGCGCGATCCTCGCAGTGCCGTACGGAGATCTTCTGGGCCAGGCGGCCGAAGGCGGCGTTGGATCGGTCGGCCCGGTGGTTCCGGCGGAGGAACTCCAGCGCGGCCTTGGGGTCAGGCGGCTTGCTGGCACCGTCCGGCCAGTGACCGCTGCGCCGTAGCACGTCGCGGAAGTCGGTGCCGCACTTGAATGCCTCGGCGACGTGTGGATTCTCCTGCCACACCCAGGCTTCCAGCTCCGGCTCGATGACGATCACCGCGGAGTGGGACCAGGCGGCTTTCAGTTTCGCCCCGATGTGCTCCCGGATCTGCTCGGGAGTGGGGCTCCCCTCCCAGGCTAGATCGAGCATGGCGACCGCGTGCCGGTGCGACCGTTCGTACGGTTGGAGCAGTTCGGCCGCTCGACCGTAGACGTCGGGGTCACGGAACGGGGCGACGATGAGGTCTTCCCGCGCATCGAAGCGGAAGGGGTTGCAACCGATACTGCGGTGGAATTGTGGCCGCCCGAGAAAGCCTCGCAGCATCTGATCCATGGCGGCGTCGGCGACGAGGAAGACGACGTCCCGCTTCATGCCAGCACCCCGGCGGCGAAGAGGCTGCCCACGTCCAACGACCCGCGCCAGTCGACCAAGCGTGGGTGCCGGTTGCCGCGTACCACGCTGACCCCGTCGTCGGTGTTGAGACGGGCGACGAGGACATCGGCGAGGTCGGTGTGGGCCAGGGCGATCGGTGAGTGGGTGGAGACCCATACCTGTGCCTCGTAGAGCGAACTCAGTGACTGCATCACGGTCTCGATCGCGCGCGGGTGGATGCCGTTCTCAGGTTCCTCGGTGACGATTAACGCCGGCACCGCGTCGGCGGGCAGGTACGGCAGCAGGGTCAACGCCAGGACGCGCAGCGTGCCGTCGGAGAGCCCGGACGACGTGACCTCGTAACCACCGCTGTAGCGGACGGCGAAGTAGGCGTACCGGTCCTCCTCCCGCTCGACCGGGCGGATGCTTTCGACCTGCGGGAGCGCGGTCCGCACGTGGTCGATCCAGGAGGCGAAGCGTTCCGGGTCCGCGCGTTGCAGGTACAGCGCGAGCCATGGGGTGTTGCGGCCGGATGGCATCAGGCGTAGCGGATCGCCCGGCGGAGCAGGCCGGCGCAGCAGATCCCATTCCGGGTCGAAGAAGACGACACCCTCCCCTATCAACTGGGCGAGCCAGAGTGCGGCCGGAAAGAGACCCGGGTCGGGCAACACGGTGGCCAGGGCGAGCTGGGCGGGCGGCACCCGGATCTGCGGGAGCTCGGTTTCGCTCGCGGTGGTCTCGGCGGTCAACCGCGTGGTGCCCCGGCCCTCCCGGGCGATGACCGACTGCCAGTCGGGGTGCCGTAGTTCGCCGTCGTGATCCCGGCCGGGTCGCCCCTGCCCCATCTCTCCTGGCATTGGGCGGTTGCCGTCGGCGGCGAAGAGGAAGAGGTGCTCCTCGGCGACTTCCATGCCGTACCGCGAGACCTCCAAGCCCAGCTCGTAGCGCAGATGAGTGGGGGTGGGCCGGTCCAACCGCGCGAGGCTGGAGCCGGCCAGCACGGCGGTGACCTCCGGCGGGAGCTGAGCTTCGACGGCGAACGCGATGCGGTCACCGGTGCCGTGGTGCAGCAGCTCGGTGGGGGTGCTTGCGCGGACCGACCTCCGCGAGTCGAGCCGTTGTAGGAAGGCGGTGGTGATCCGCCGCTCGTGCAGCATGTCGCCGAGGAGCGGCAACAGGTCGAGCAGGGTAGTCTTGCCGGCACCGTTGGCGCCGGCCAGGACGTGGTATCGGTCGAGGTCGACGCTGAGCGTCGAGAAACACCGATAGTTGTACGCCTCGATTCGCGTGATCATCGCGGCTTGCCCGGCTCGGGATGGTGGCGACGGAAGGCGTGGTACGCCTCAGCGATCTTCGGCAGGTCGTTGTCGATGACCTTCTGTCGTCGCTGGATCACCCGGGTCTCGGTGCGGCCGTCGGGATTCAGCACCTCCTCGGTCTCGACGTACGTCGTGTAGATGATGTCGCCGTTCGGCTTTCGCTCGTAGACCTCGTTGCCGCGACGGTCGACGCCCACCTTCTCGGCTACCGCCATGAAGACCGGGTAATCCTGCTGCACCCCGAGAGTCTGATCCATCCTTTCCTCCGCCGTTTTCTTCTTGAGGAAGAGCAGGGTGGTCAGAATATTGACGTTCGCCTCGACGATGAACGTCTCGACCGGCAGCTCGACGCTGGCCAGCACCCAGCAGTTCGCCAGGATCCACCGCCGGATCGCCTCGTCCGCCGGGCCGGGATTCGACAGGATGCCATTCGGGAGGACGATACCGATCCGCCCCCCGGGCTTGACCCACTCGACCGCGCGTTGGATGAAGAGCTGCTCGGGGGCCATCGGCGGAGCCGCGTCCCGGTCTGCGGCGTTGAGCTGGCCCGTCTCCTTGTTGCGGGACCACGACTTCGCCACCCCGTCGCGGTAGTGATTCAGGACGTCGCCATCGACGATCTTGATATCAGTGCCGAAGGGCGGGTTGGTCATCAACACGTCGATGCTGTTGAGTGGGATGCGACTGCGCGCCTCGGCGAGCCCGTCCAAATGCCCGACCGGGAAGGCGAGCGAGTCCATGTGGTAGATGTTGCCCGGTCCGCCGGTGAGCAGCATGACGTTGAGGTTGGTGGCGCGCACCAGAGAAGGGTCGAAGTCCGCCCCGAAGAGGTATTTCTCGGCGTAGCCGCGGAGCCGGCTGCGATAGGCGGCGAGCTGCTGAGGCGTCTTGGACCGGTTGGCGGTGTCCTCGGCGACCTGCCAACTGACCAGCCGGTGGCGAAGCGTCTCCCGGAGGAAGCCGCCCGTCCCGCAGGCCGGGTCGAAGACCGTCTCGTCCGCCTGCGGATCGAGGATGTCGACCATCAACTGCACAGCTCCCCGGGGGGTGAAGTACTGCCCCCGGTCACCACGCAGATTGGTGCCGACCAGCTCCTGATAGGCGAGCCCCTTGACGTCGATCTCGGTGTCGTCGAGGTCGTAGGCCCCGAGCTCACTGACGATGAAGGCGAGCGCCCGGTCGGAGAGAGTGATCTCGTCCCGTGCAGTGAAGTCGGGGTATTCCTGCTTCACCTCGGCGAAGAGGTCGAGCACCCGCCGTCGGATCTTTCGCCGGCCCTCGTCGTCGTAAGGCTCCTCGGGCAGGGCGTAGAACCGGCGGGCGTTCGGATCACCCTTGCTCACCTGCTCGTCGTGGACCTTGGCGAAGAGAAGGTAGAGGAACTGCCAGAAGGCGGCGTCCTTGGACATGCCCTCGTTGCCGTGAATGTAGTTGTGGCAGCGACGGAAGGCAGTCTTGAGCATGCCCGCTTCGCCTCGACGCAACTTAGCAGCCGAGATCAGGCTATTGGGGCCGGCGAGACTGTCGTTGACCAGCGGCCAACTAGTCATAGGGTGGTAGGTGACCCCGAACCGTTCCTGCTTCTTGTGCAGAAAGAAGTAGTCGACGCCGTTGGCCCACATCCCATACTCGATCTGGAGTGCCAGGTCGTAGCCCATGAGCACTTCCAGCTCTTCCAGGTCGCGCCGGGCCTGCTCATGGGTGCGGATCTTGGTGACCTTGCCGTTCTTCGGGCGCGGCTTGCAGATCACTACCCGCTGCACGTTGTCGGCGGTGTGCGCGGTGCCCGGCCGGAAGATCGCGATGTCCGCGCGGCGGATGCGCCGGCGGCCCTCCTCGGTAAGGGTCGGCACCGGAAAGTCACGGGCCATATCGGCCAGGGGGATCCGGTACTCCCGCCAGAGACCCCGGATGAGCTCCTGCCGGACCTTCTCCTTCTCGGTCTCCTTGACCGCGTCGCCGGTGATCAGGTCGATGATCACGTCCTCAGGCAGCTGGTCGTCGGCGATCGGGACTTGCTGGTCGCCACTACCTACCGCTGCCTGACCCATGTATCGCTCCTCGCCGGTCGCATGCCACATCGGCCTCGCATCCTACGGCCAGCGGCAGACATCAAGGCAGCCGACGGTCCGCCGAGCGGCCGGAGTTGGGTCGGTCACGGGGCGGACAACGCCAGCTCGGTCAGGCCTCATCACGACTGGACGCGATCGTCTTGAGGGCATGATCATGAAGATCACCGGGGAGCCGTCGGTGCGGAGGTTGTTTCGGATCGGCGGCACCGTACCGACAGTTGGAAGGGCCGAGTCAAGGCCATCAAGCAGCGCCCGACGCCCGTGGGCTGGAAATAGTCAGCGGTAGCGGATCACCGGCGACTGTCGCGGTGTGGTTCGCATGGTGGTACCTCCGTCCCACCTACGCCCCTGACCTGGGGTTTCTCAATGCTCTCTGATCGGCATGCGAACCATCGCTGTGGTCGGTGGTTGCTCCGGCTGATGTTGTTGCCTGGTTACGAGCAGTCGTTGGTATAGCATTGTCGCTATGACCTGGGGTGCCGTTGAGCTGGAGCCGGAGGTCGAGAAGTGGCTGGAGAGCCTGCCAACTGCACTGTTTGCCAGGGCGGCGTTCTACGTCGATCTGTTGGCGGAGCAGGGGCCGCTGCTGGGTGAGCCGTACACGAAGCAGCTTGATGGAAAGTTGCGCGAGTTGCGGTTTCACCTGGAGCGGCAGGCGGTGAGGGTCACCTACTGGATCGCGTCCGACAGGCGGATCATCCTGCTGACGGTGTTCCACAAGACGCGCATGCGCGACGAGCGAGAGGTCGACCGGGCGCGTCGGGCGTTGGCTCGGTGTGTTGACGAGGCGCACCGCGTCGAAGAGGAGGAGGGCTAGGCCATGGGTGAACGGGCAGACTGGGCCGCCATGCGCGACCGGCGCATGGCTGAGCCCGGAGCCGCGGAGGCGTACGACGCGGCGCGGCTGGCGTTCGAGCTCGGCCGTGCGGTTCGGGAGCTTCGCGAGCGTCGGGGTTGGAGTCAGGCGCAACTCGCGCACGTATCGGGAATGACCCAGTCGGCGGTTGCCCGGTTCGAGGCGGGAGGGACCGTTCCGACGTTGCCGGTGCTGGAGCGGTTGGCGGCCGCGTTGGATGTGAGCCTCAACGTCAGTTTCGAGCCACGGGACACCGCGGCCTAAGTCCCGGATGGTGCCCGGTGGGGCTTCGATGAGCGTCACCGGGGGCCTCCTTGCGCCCGTGACCTGGTTGAACTCAGTGGTAGCGGGTCACCGGCGATCGTCGCGGTGTGGTTCGCATGGTGGTACCTCCGGCCCACCAACAGCGCGTGAGCTGGGCAAACGTGAAACCGGACGGGCAGTACCCGAACCGTCTTGGCAAACGCGCCGTGAACTGGGAAAACGTGCGTGTCCCGGTCGAGCGGCCGTGGTCGAGCGGCGACCGCCGAGTGGCCCGAGGGACACGGTGATCGGCCGGATCAGCTACGCCTCGGGCTTGGGCCCTGCTCGTGCACGCGGTCCCGGATCGATGCTTCGGCCCGGTGTCTGGCGCTGCACCGTCGCCAGTGGACGGCTGGGCCGACGGGCCGCTGGCACTCGAACCTGCGACCCCTCGCTTGTAGGCGAGTGCTCGACGCCGATGGACGGCTGCGTTGACGGGCTGCTGACACCCTGACTGAGCTGGCACCGCGCCTTATCCGCGGCAGATCCGTGCGCGTGACCTTGGCGTGCAGTCCGGTTGATCAGCACGGCATGTTGATTGAGCCGGGTGAGGTGGCGTCACTGATGGCGCGGTCTCGCGCGGCAGCCCAGAACACTAGCGGAACCGTGTGGGGATACGGATAATTATGCCCAGTCCGCCGGTTTCGGGTGCGTTGCTGGATAGTTGCCCGTGGTGGGCGTTGACGACGGCGCTCACGATGGACAGGCCGAGCCCGGCTCCGCCGTCGATTCGTGGCTGGTTGGCGATTCCTCGGACAAAGGGTTCGAAGATCTGGTTCGCGGTGCCGGGTTCGACGCGCTGGCCCGTGTTGGTGATACTCAGTTGGGCGTGTCCCGCTGCGGTGTCGGTGGTGATGGCGATGCTGCCGCCGGTTTCGTTGTAGCGGATGGCGTTGTCGACGAGGTTGGTGACCATGCGGTCGATCAGGACGGGATCACCCGTGAGTGGGGCGGGGCGCAGGTCGGTGCGCAGCTCGACATGCTGGGTATCCGCCTTTTCCTTTACTGAGTCGATGATCCCGGCCACGACGTCGGCGAGGTCCATGGGGTGTTGCCTGCTGGGCCCGGTGTGGCTGCGGGCCAGGGTGAGCAGGCCGTCGAGGGTGCGTTGGCTGTGTTCGACCGCGGTGCGCACGTCGCCGGCCATGACGAGGAACTCTTCGGTGGAGGGCTGACCGTCGAGGGTTACGTCGATGGCGGTGCGCATGGTGGTCAGGGGTGTGCGCAGTTCGTGGGCGGCGTTGGCGACGAACATGCGCAGACTGTGCAGCAGCTTGTCCCGCTCGGCGATGCCGGACTGGATGCGGTCGAGCATGCCGTTGATGGTTTGGGCCAGCATGGCGAGTTCGTCTGCGGGTGTGGTGACGGGGACCCGTTCGGAGAGGTTCTCCGCCGATAGCCGTTGGGCGGTGTCGGATATGGCGCGGATCGGCCGCAGCACCCGTCCGGCTAGCAGCCAGCCGAGTACGGCCGCGAGCACGGTGACGATCGCGAGCGCTATGAGTGACTGGGTCAGCAGTTGCGAAAGTGTCCCGGCGTGCAGCCGGTCGACGGTCTCCAGGGCCGCGAGGCCATCGGCCGGGACCGGCGACGCGGCATCGGGTGAACCGGTGATAGCGAGCATCCTTGGCCGGTCGTTGAGGTTGCGGCGCATCAGCACGTAGGTAAGCGTGACCAGTACGGCACCGGCGGCAAGGACCAGGCCGGTGTGCAGCAACGCGAGCCGGCTGCGGGCGCTGAGCCGCACCGTCACGGTCCGATCCGGTAGCCGGCGCCGGTCACGGTTTCGATGGCCGGTGGTTCACCGAGCTTGCGGCGCAGCGTGCCGACGGTGATCCGAACGGCGTTGGTGAACGGGTCGGTGTGTTCGTCCCACACCTTGTCCAGCAGGGCCTCGGCGCTGACCACAGCGCCGCCGGCCGCAAGGAGCTGCTCTAGTACGCCGAACTCCTTCGGGGTCAGGTGCAGCAGCCGGCCGCCGCGTTCAGCGGTGCGGCGGGCTGGGTCGAGCAGCAGGTCGGCGGCGCGCAGGACCGGTGGTCGGGCGGTGCCGATGCGCCGGGCCAGGGCGCGCACACGGGCGACGAGTTCGGTGAACGCGAACGGCTTGCCCAGGTAGTCGTCGGCTCCGAGGGTGAGCCCGTCCACGCGGTCTTCGACCGCGCCGGAGGCGGTGAGCATGAGGATGCGTGACGTGCCGCGCTCGGCCAACCGCCGGCAGACGGTGTCCCCGTGGACCACCGGCAGGTCCCGGTCCAGCACGACGACGTCGTACGGGGTGAGGTCGAGCTTGTCGAGGGCGGTCTGGCCGTCCAGGGCGATGTCTACGGCGCAGCCGTGCTTGCGTAGCCCGGCGGCGATGTAGCCGGCCAGTGGCTGTTCGTCTTCGACCAGCAGTACCCGCATCGGCCCAGTTTCCCAGCAGCCACATATGGATTGGGTATGGCTCGATCATCTGCTCCCGATATCCGCCGGCCGGTAGAAGTCATCGCTGTTGCCTACGGAAGGAGATTGCGTTGACGCAGCCATCCAGGAGAGCTGTGCTCGGAATGTTGGGTGCGGTCCCGCTCGCGGCGGGCGGGGTGCTTGCGCCCGGTGGAGCGGCCTACGCCGGATCCGTGAATAGCACGCCGACCGGGTCGGAGCTGGCGGCGGGGATCCAGGCAATCATCGAGCGGCCTGCGTTCGCGGGCTCGCGCTGGGGCATGGCGTTCGCCGCTGCGGACACCGGCGATGTCGTGTATGCGTTGCGCCCGGACGAGTTGTTCGTGGCCGCTTCGTCGTTCAAGGTCTTCGTCGCTGGTACCGCGTTCGAGGCGCTCGGGCCGAATCACCGGTTCCGGACCCGGGTCTACCGAACTGGGCCGGTGGTGCGTGGTGTGCTCCGGGGTGACCTGGTGTTGGTCGCCGGTGGCGACCTGCTGCTGTCGGGCCGTCGCCGGCCGGACGGCACGCTGTACCTGCCGGACCCGGATCCCACCTACCCGGGTGGGGTCCCGTTGCCGGACCCGTTGCGGGAGATCCGTGACCTGGCCGGGCAGGTCGCCGCCGCTGGCGTACGGCGCGTCGAGGGTCAGATCCTGGTGGACGCGTCGCTGTTCCGGGAGGCGCAGGAAGGCGTCTTCATGGGCGATACGCGGATCACGGTGTCGCCGATGATGGTCAACGACCATGTCGTGCACGCCGTCGTGACCCCCGGCGGCGCTGCCGGTGCCTCCGGTATCGTGCGGGCGGTCCCGCAGACCGGCTACCTGCGCTTCGTCAGCCAGGTGACCACGGTGCCGGCATCCGGGCCAGCACGGCCGCTCGCCTTCGGCGACGACGTCACGAACGCCGACGGCAGCCGTACCGTGACGGTCATCGGCGACATCCCGCTGGGTGCCCAACCGCGATTTGTCGCGTACTTCGTGCCGAGCCCGACGCGGTTCGCGGGGACCGTGCTCGCCGAAGCGCTGCACGCCCTGGGCGTAACGGTCGGGGGCGGTATCGAGGCGGCCCCGACCGGGTGGCGGGGTGCCCGACTGGCCGAGCACGTGTCGCCGCCGCTGGCGGAACAGGTGAAGGTCATGCTCAAGGTCAGCTCGAACGTGCACACCGTCACGTTCCCGTATCTGGTGGGCGCGGTCGCGGGCCGCGACAGCGTTACCCCGAAGGCGACCTACGAGCAGTACCTCCGCCAACTGTTCCGCGCGGCCGGGCTCGATCCCGACCTGGCCGGAGCGGCCGAGGGCAGCTACACCGCGAACACCTTCATCCGGTTCCTGACCCACATCAAACGGCGGCCGTACTTCGCGCAGTACCGCCAAGCGCTGCCCATCATGGGCAGCGACGGCTCCATCGCCGGTAACCAGCCGAACTCCCCGGCGGCGGGCCACGTCTTCGCCAAGACCGGCACCGGTGGCCTGGCTACCCCCACCGGCGGTGCCCTGCTCCACAAGGCCCTCGCCGGGTACATCGAGCTGCCGGACCGCCGGTGGCTCACCTTCGCCCAGTTCATGAGACAGGAAACGACGTTCGAGGCTGTCCGCAGCCTTGGCGACCAGGCCCAGGAGGCAATGGCCGAGATCGCCACCGTCATCTACGAAACCCTCGCGAGGAGCCCTCGATGACCCGCCCCATGGCCCGACGAACCGTCCTCGGCGCGCTAGGTGCCGCCTCCTTGGCCGGTACGGCGCTCGTCGCCGCGCCCGGCGCCGCCAATGCCGCACGGCCGAAGGATCTGCGGCCCGGCGGTGCGTACGACCGGTTCGTGGCTGGGCGGGCCGCACAAGACATGTTCTCCGGAACCGTGCTCATCGCTCACCACGGTCAACCGGTGCTGGTGCGCGCCTACGGCATGGCCAACAAGGACCAGTCCATACCGAACCGACCGGACACCGTCTTCTGGCTCGCGTCCATCACGAAAACCTTCACCGCACTCGCGATCGCCCAACTGGTCGAGCAGGGCAAGATGGCGTTCCACGACACCCTCGGCACCCACCTCGACGGCTTCGCCACCGAGGTCGCCGGCACGGTCACGGTCCACCAACTGCTCACCCACACCTCGGGCGTCGGCCGGCCCGCCGTCGGCGGCGGCACCCCACCAGGACTGGACTGGAACAGCTTCGACGAGGTAATGGATGGCACCCTCGCGCTCATCCGGCAGGCGCCGCTGCAGTTCACCCCCGGCACCCGATACGCGTACAGCAACGACGGCTTCTTCGTCCTCGGCGCGATCGTGGCGAAGGTGACCGGACAGTCGTACTTCGACTACATCCGCCAGCATGTCTTCTCACCCGCCGGAATGGCCCACACCGACTTCTACGGCCGACCCCAGGTGCTGGCCAACAACGCCATCGCCCGACCGTACTCGACGCAACGCGACGGCACCCGTGGCGACTTCGCCACCAGCCCGTATGCGCCGTTCAGCACAGGACCGGCGGGCGGCGCCTACTCGACCCTGTCCGACCTGCTCGCTTTCGCCCGCGCGCTGACCGCCGGCAAACTGCTCAACCCCGCGTTCGTCGACCTCATCACCAGCGGAAAGCACGCCCTGCCGCCGTCGGAGCCACCGGCCCAGGTCGAGTTCTACGGGTACGGCTACCTCAACACGATCCTCAACAACCGGCGCATCGTCGGGCACTCGGGCAGCGGCCCCGGCGCAGCCAACCGCCTGGACATCTACCCCGATCTGAACTGGGCCTCCATCGTGCTCAGCAACTACGACACCACAATCAACCCGATCATCCAACTCGAACGCGACCTCATCACCAGATAACCCGGGGGGCCTGCACCGGGCCAACACGGGTAACCAAAGCCCACGGCCCGGTGGCAGGCATACCGAGGATCCATGACTACTCGATCGGTTGGCCCAACCCTGGCGCGAGGACGACGATGCGGGGCGCGACTCGCACCCGCCAGCGATTGTCGGCACACGACGTACCCCTTGGGCAACCGCATCACGACCATCGTCGCGGGAACCGCCGCGACGAGGGGGTGCGGTTTTCCGCACCCCGGCGTTGAGGTCGGCCGGCTGAGGTCGGCGGTCGACCTCATGGTTCGGGCCGAGGTGAGTTCATAGCGTCTTCGGCATGATCAGTTTGTGGCACGCATCGATGCACGCCGGCCTGTTGGCCCAGAAGTCCGATCCGCCGCAGGGTGGTCTGGTTGGGTTGGTGACCGACCTGACGGAGCGGCTCGGCGCCCCCGGCGCCGGCTTGGCGGTCGCGTTGGAGAATCTGTTCCCGCCGATCCCGAGCGAGGTGATCCTGCCGCTGGCGGGGTTCGTCGCCAGTCAGGGCAGGATGAACCTCTTCGCCGCGATTGTGTGGACCACCGTCGGCTCGGTGCTGGGCGCGGTGGCGCTGTACTACGTCGGCGTCGTGTTCGGGCGGGACCGGGTCCGCGCAATCGCGGCGCGGCTGCCGCTGGTGAAGCTGAGCGACATCGACCGGACGGAGGCGTGGTTCGTCCGCCACGGGGTGAAAACCGTCTTCTTTGGCCGGATGATCCCGATTTTTCGTAGCCTGATCTCCATTCCGGCCGGTGTGGAGCGGATGCCGATCGCCACGTTCCTGCTCTACACCACCCTCGGCAGCCTGATCTGGAACACCGTGTTCGTGATGGCCGGCTACCTGCTCGGGGAGAACTGGCCCTCCGTCGAGGCGTATGCCGGGACGTTCCAGAAGATTGTCATCGCGGTCTGCGCGCTCGCTGTGGGGTATTTCGTCGTCTCCCGCCTGATCAGGACGCGTCGGAGGCGGTCGGCGACGGCACACGAAGCGGCGCCGCACGAGCCGGCACTGCTGCGCGCCCCAGTGGCCGAGCCCGAACCGTACCGGCCGGGCACGCGGGTCGAACGGTACGGGCACTCCGGGGTCGCCAACCCGGCCCAGGCCGTACGCGGCACCCTGTACGGAACCCCGCGCCGCGCGGAGGACGGCTGGTGATGCCGACGGCGGGGTCGACACGCAGGTCATGAAAGCCGCCGGTGGTCGATAGGTAGGTTGGGTGGGCGGCCGGGCCACGCGGTGCCCGTGACCGCCCTCAACCCGAGACGACGTGAGAGCTGTGGAGGGACGGCCTGGTGGCGGAGCGCGCGGCGCATGGTCGGCGGTTGTGGGTCGGCGCTGTGGCTCGCTGGGGCCGGCCGGTGGCGGGCGTGGCAGTCGGCGCCCTCACCGCTGCGGCCGAGTTGCTGTTCCTGGCCGTCGCCGGGCTCGTCGTGGTCGCGGTCTCGCCGGCCCCGGCGGCTCGCCGCCGCATCAGCGCCAGCACCGTCCGGTCTGCTCAACGCATCGCCAGGTGGGAACGGCGTCGCCTGGCCGTCATCGCCTCGGAACCAGCCCCGCCGCCGATCCGGGCGAGCGGACCGCGTGTGCTCGGTTATCTCGCCGCCCGGCTCCTACCGGCGGCGCTCGGCGTGCTCACCTCCGGCCTGCTCGTGGTCGGTGCCGTGCTCGCCGCCATCGTGGTGCGCTCCTTCGTCGTGGGCACCATGACCACGGCCGATTTCCTGGTGCAAGTGCTCATCGGGGCGACCCTGCTGGTGGTGAACCTACAGGCGATAGCCAGCGTGGCCACCCTGGACCGGTGGCTGGCCCGCGGCCTGCTCGAATCCAGCACACGAGCGGCGCTGCAACAGCGGATCAGCGAGCTGTCTCTCAGCCGAGCCGGCGTCATCGCCGCGGTCGACGCCGAGCGCCAGCGCATCGAACGTGACCTTCATGACGGGCTTCAGCAACACCTCGTCGCCCTCGGCATGTTGCTGGGCCGCGCGCGACGCACCCGCGACCCCGACAAGGTGCGCGAACTTCTTGCGCAGGCGCACGAGGACGCGCAGCGCGCCGTCGACGACCTGCGGGACGTGGCCTGGCGGGTATATCCCTCCGCGCTCGACCACACCACCCTGGACGAGGTGCTGAACATGGTGGCGCAACGGTCGGCGACCCCCGTCAAAATCAGCTACGACGTCGCGGTCCGGCCCGCCCGATCGATCGAGACCGTGCTGTATTTCGTTGCCTGTGAAGCGATCACCAACGCCACCAAACACGCCCGAGCCGCCCTGATCACCATCGAGATCGAGGCGCAGGACACAAGAATCGAGATGTACGTGCGTGACGACGGCCCCGGCGGCGCCGATCCACACGGCAGCGGCCTACAGGGGCTGGTGCGCCGGGTCGCCGCGCTCGACGGTCAGTTCGACCTGCACAGCCCAGCCGGCGGCCCGACGACGATCCGGGTGGAACTGCCATGCGCATAGTCCTCGCCGAAGACTCCACCCTGCTCCGTGAAGGGCTGGCCCGCCTCCTCGCCGACGAGGGGCACCTCGTGGTGGCCGCCGTCGCGGATGCCGACCAGCTCGTCACCGCCGTCGAGCAGCACCACCCCGATGCCGTCGTCACCGACGTCCGTATGCCGCCCACCAACACCGACGACGGACTGCGGGCCGCGCTGGAGATCCGCCGCCGCTGGCCGCGCATCGCCGTACTCGTCCTGTCCCAGTACGTCGAGAAACGCTACGCCGCCAAACTTCTCGCCGACCGGTCCGAAGGCGTCGGTTACGTCCTGAAGGACCGGGTAGCCCAGGTCGAGGACTTCCTCGACGCGCTCGACCGTGTCGCCGCCGGTGCCACGGCGCTCGACCCCGAGGTCGTCCGGCAACTCTTGTCCGCCACCAGCCACACCGACCCGCTCAACCGCCTGACTGCTCGCGAACGCGACGTACTGCATCACATGGCTCAGGGGCACACCAACGCCGCCATCGCCGAACGCCTACACGTGTCGCAGAGTGCGGTCGAGAAACACATCAACACCATTTTCGACAAGCTCGACCTGTCCCACGTGACCGGCTACAGTCGCCGGGTCTTGGCGATCCTGCGGTACCTCGGCTCCTAGGCCAGGTCCGGCCTCTTCTTCCCCGACGTGGACGACCGCCGCTCTGACCCGGCGAGCCACCGCGTACGTCGTGGCTGCCGAGCCCGCCGATGTCCCTCCCCACGCGGCTGCACCCGTCCGCCTGAACAATTCCTGAACGACTTCCGAAGCCGGCCGATCAGACTGGTCGAGTGGACGCGGCGTGTGCCGCCGGCCGTCCGTGAGGGCGGAATCGTGTGGGGCGGCCGGTTCGCGTCAGAGGGGGATCGATGACACAGATTCGGGGGAGTTGCCGCGGCGGCGGGTCCGGCGGATCGACACCGGCTGCCGGTGGCGCCAGGTCGGCCGGTGCCGCGGGCCTGACGAGCCGGTGAGCGGATTCTTCCGTGCTGCCACGGATGGCTCCTGCCCTACCGCCATCAGATCATGACCGGGAGGCCGCGGGAGCCGAGGGACCTCGCCCGGCATGCCGTGGCCCTTACCTGACTGGCGTTCGAAGCGTGACCTTCCCAGAGGAGAACCCATGCGCCGCGTGCTCGCCCCGCTAGCGGGCCTGATCCTGTTTGCCGTGACCGCCTGCGGGGGCACCGCAGCCGAGTCGAACAGCAGCGGTTCGTCGTCGGACGATTCCTCGACGACCGGGGACGGCGTGGCCAACGAGACGGTGCCCCAGTGCCCCTTCACCGCCGAGCAGGTCTCCGAGCTGGTCGGGCAGGAGATGCACGACGACGGGCACTGCCTGTGGCGTGACAAGGAAGGGATCGCCATGGTGACGATCACCATGTCGACGTCGAGCAGCGGCGCCCTCACCTACGACTATCAGCGCAGCAACGCCGGAGAGACCTTCAAGCGGGTGACCGAGCTCCAGAACGTCGACAAGGGCTACATCGCGGTGAAGGACATCGGGGCCGAGATCGTCGTCATCAGCAAAGCCGGCAGCTACACCATGAACCTGAGCAGCTTCGACTGGGATCTGGACAAGTACGAACAGACGTCCCGCGCGATGCTCGACAAGATCCTCCACTGATTCCCCTAGTAGAAAGGCAGTTCCGTGGCGGAGGTAGGCGGAATCATGGCGGTCGTGGGCGGGCTGGTGTGTCTGTCGATCGTCGGCGTACTCGGGTGGATGATCGTGGCCTACAACCGCATCGTGCGACTGCGCAACCAGGTCGCCGCCTCGTGGGCCCAGATCGACGTGCAGCTCAAGCGCCGCTCGGACCTGATCCCGAACCTCGTGGAGACGGTCAAGGGATATGCCGCGCACGAGAGCGCGACGCTCGCGGCGGTGACCGCGGCGCGTACCGGGGCGGTCGCGGCGGCGAGTGCCGAACCCGGCGCGCGGGCCCAGGCGGAGAACGCGCTCACCCAGAGCCTCGGCCGGCTCTTCGCGGTCGCGGAGGCGTACCCGGACCTCAAGGCCAACCAGAACTTCGCGGCCCTGCAGGCCGAGCTGGCCACGACGGAAAACAAGATCGCGTACGCACGGCAGTTCTACAACTCGGCCGTCCAGACGTTCAACACCGCCGGGCAGACCTTCCCGACGATGTTGATCGCCGGCCTCGTCGGGTTCAAGGCGCGGGAGTTCTTCGAGACGGCCGAGGGCGAGCGCGGCCCGGTGCAGGTGCGGTTCTAGGCCATGAACCCGGCCGTCCTCGAACTCGGCGCGATCGGCGCGTCCCTCGCGCTCTTCTTCGGCGCGTACGCGTTGCTGCTGTCGCTCACCAAGCCGCGACACATCCACCCCGCGCCGCCCTCGCAGGATCTGTCGGAGGAGCCGCCCGCCGTGGCGAGCCTGCTCGGTACCGGCTGGCAGGTCACCGAGGACGCCGCCGAGGCGACGCTGCTGGATCTCGGCGCTCGCGGCTACCTGGAGTTCCGTCAGCCCGACAACGACCCGTACCACACCACGGTTCACCTGACGGGCAGCGTCCCGGCCGGCCTGAACGCGTACGAGCGGCGGATCTACCAGCGCGTCAAGGACCTGGCCATGGACGGCGTCGTGCCATTGACCGCGATGACCTTCCGGGACGAGAAGGCGGCGAAGTCCTGGTGGAAGGCGCTGCGCAGGGAGGTCATCGCGGACAGCCGGGCGCGCGGCCTGTCGCGCCGGCGCTTCGGCCCGGCGATCGTCGTCCTGCTGGTGGCGGTGGCCGCGGTCGCCGCGGCCGGGATTACCTACGGCTTCGGTCACTGGGCCTTTCGTACCCCGGACAAGCGCGGTGACGACCTGGAGGCGACCATCGGGGCGGCCGTCATCAGCTTCGCGTGGCTGTCGACGGTCGCCGGCCGCTACAACGGGGAGCGGGACACCGCTGCGGGGCGGCAGGCCGCGAGCCGATGGATGGGTGTCCGCGACTGGCTGCGCGGGCACGAGGCGTTCGCCGATCTGCCCCCGTCCGCCGTCGGGCTCTGGGACCGCTACCTCGCCTACGGCGCCGCGCTCGGGGCGACCCGCACGGCGAGCGCCGTCATCGACATGGGCATGGGTGACCGTACCCGGGTCTGGTCCACCTTCGGCGGCACCTGGCACCGGGTACGGGTGCGGTACCCGAGCAGCGGACGGTACGGGGAGACCGCACCGAAGCTGGTGTTCCGCGGTGTCCTGCTGGGCGTCATCGGCTACTTCATCGCCCGCTACGGCCACGTCGTGGTGGACATCGCCATGCAGATCGACGCGGTGTCGGCGAGCGCCTTCGCCCCGTTCGCCGGCCTCACCTCGGCCCTGATCACCGTGGCCGGCGCGGTACTGCTGCTCAATGGCTGTTACACCGTCGTGCGCACGATCACCGATCTCACGGCGCCGAAGACGGTCACCGGCCAGGTCCTCTGGATCGCCCTGTGGCGGACGCAGACCTCCAGCAGCGATGACAGCCCTCCGCAGCCGATCACGTACTACCTCGCGGTCGACGACGGCACGAGCGACCGCACGGTGGCCTGGGCCCTTCCGCTGGCGCTGGCGGGCGGCTGCGCGACCGGCGACACGATCCAGATGACCGTCCGGCCCTGGTCGCGGCGCGTGATGGCGGTGAACGTCGTCGAGCGGGGGACGGCGCACGGGCCGCAACCGGAGGTGCCGACCGACAACCTGGTCCTCGCCGCGATCAACCGGCACCCCCACGGCGGCAGCGCGGCCCCGGCCGCGGCCCTGGCTCGCAACGTCACGCTGCTGCAGGCCGATGAGGTCGCGAGCGCCCTGCATTGGCCGTCGCCGGTCACCGCGAAGCCGACGCTGGGGCCGGGTGGGATGGTCGAGTTCACCGCACCGGAGGGCCCGGTTCTCATGCTGCTCACGGCGCACGGCTTCCTCGGCTCGATGGCGTGGCGGGCGGCGAGCCAGGGAACGCCGCTGCCCGGCATCGGCGAGGCCGCGTTCGCGCGTACCGGGGCGGCGGTCGCCCGCGTCGGCGACAGCACCGTGCAGGTGGCCCTGCTCCCGGCCGCCGCGGGCCGTGAAGCGGCCCTGCCCGGCCTGCTCAAGCTAGCGGTCGAACGGCTGGTGGCATGAGCGAACCGGTGTTGAGCGGGCCACGGGACGAGCAGTCGCTCGCGCTCAGCCACGCCGACTTCGTGCAGGTCGCCGGTCTGCTCGGGGAGCCGGTGCCGCGTCATCTGCGCGCGCCGGTGGCGGTGTACCCACGCCGGCGCCGGGAGGAGGCTCTCGCCGCGTCACGACGGTCGCTGGTGGAGCGTGCGGTCGTCCTGCCCGGCGACCCGCCACGCGTTCCCCTGTCCGTGGTACGCCTGACGCAGGTCGTGTGCCGGCCCGCGTTGACGGTCGAGCTGCACCGGGCGGTCGCAGGCCGGTGGGCGCCTCCCATCCGTTACGCGGCTGCGGGCGACGCGGCCGTGGAGGTGCTGCCCGAGCCCGGCGGCGTGCGGCTGACCCCGTTCCACAGCGACGATCTGCTGCCCCGGCTCGGGTGGCGCGCCGGGGTCGAGAAGCTGCCGAGGACGGCCGCGGCATCGGTGAGCGTTCCGCTGAGCGTGCTGCGCTCGGCGGAGACCGTTCGCGCGGCGCTGGCCGCCGCGGGCGTACCTGAGGATGCCGTTGCCGCCCTCGCCGGCGGTGACCTGACCGCGGTGAGTGTCCTGTCGCGGACCGGGGGCGGCCGGACCGGCGCGGAACTCGCCTGGGCCACGGGCAGCGGTTACTGGCTGGTGCCCGCGCTGTTGACGCCGCTCGCCGACGACCGTGGCGCGGAGCCCGACGACGACGCGACGGTGCGGCTCACGCCGCTGGCCGGCGCCGAGCTGATCGATGCGCTGTACCGCTCGTTCACCTTCGACAGTTAGGAAACGTCATGCCCATGATCGGTGGAGAGCTCGACCAGCTCGCCGCGCTGAAGGCCACCTTCGACCGGCAGGCCGGCATGGTCGCGGACGTGCTCAGCACGATCCGCAGCCAGCTCGGCAACACCTACTGGGAGGGTCCGGCCGCGTCGCGCTTCCGGGAGTCGTGGCAGAGCGATTTCGAGCCCATGTTGCAGCGCCTCCAGCAGCAGATGGGCGAGGCCGGCGCGGAGATCGCCCGTCGTCGTGACGCCCTCATGAAGGCCGGCTCGTAACCCGTGGCCATGGATGCGGCGCGGCTTGAGGAGCTGGCGCGGCTGCTGCTCAATCGCGCCGACGACGTCTACCACGTCGGCCAACAACTGGTCAGCAGGGGCGACAACGCGGACTGGCAGTGCGCGAAGGCCGACCGGTTCCGCGAGGCGATGCGCGGGCGGCGAGGCGAGGCGGTGCGGGTCGCGACGCAGCTACGCGACCTCGGCCGCCTGCTGCGCCAGCAGGGCCGGCAGCTGGCGAGCGGATCGTGACCGAACGCGTACGCATCAACACCGATGACCTTCGGCAGCTGACCCGAACGCTGCAGGGGGCTCTGCAGCAGCTGTCCGACGTCCGGATGGACCTGCTGCGGGCCGGCGCCGAGCTGAGCGAGGACCCGGCCCTCTTCACGGCCTACCAGCAGATCCTCGGCGGGCTCGACGGTCTGGGCGGTGCGATCACCAACGACCACGACAACCTCGCCGAGCATGTGCTCGGCGTCGAGGCGGAGGAGGGGCACCCACCGGTCGCGGACCCGCCACCCCCGCCGCCGGCCGCGCCGCCGGGCCAGGAACTCGATGTGTTCTGGTTCCCGCTACTGCTGCGCATCCTCCAGCGGTCGTCGGCGCCGCAGCCGTGGGACACCCAGTGGGTCAACGCCGACGGCAGCCTTCCGCCGCAGGTGAGCGTCGAGGCGCGGACCGGTTTCGGCGCCTCGTGGCAGGCGCGCGGCTCGTTCGGCGGCGGTGTCGTCTCGGGCGCCGGCAGCATCTCGGTCTCCGGTAGCGGGTGGGCCTACGGCGAGGCCGACGCCGGCGTCGACAAGAAGGGCAACGCCCACGCGCACGCCAAGGCCGGCGTCGGCGTCGAGACCTCGGTGCACGCCGAAGGCCGGATCGACGCGGGTCCGGTGCACGCCGAAGGGCAGGCCGACGCGTCGGTCCGCGCCCGGGCCGAGGCCGAGGCGTCCGCGTCGGCCGGGCCCGACGGGGTCAGCGTCTCCGCCAGCGCCGAGGCTTCGGCGGAGGCCCGGGCCAGCGCGCAGGGCTCGATCGGCGTCGACGGCGTCGGGGACGCCAGCGGGCACGCCGAGGCCGAGGCCGGTGCCCACGCGAGCGGCCACGGTGAGGCTTCCGTCGGCAAGGACGGGGTCTCGGCGGGTGCCGGCCTCGACGCGGAGGCCGGCGCCTCGGCCGGAGCGGGCGCCTCCATCGGGGGCAGCGCCGGGAGCGCCAAGGTCGGCGTCGAGGGCAAGGTCGGCGTCGGCATCAAGGTCAGCGGCAGCGGCACCCTGTCGTGGGACAAGGTCGGCTTCCAGGTGGACGTCGGCGCGGCGCTCGGCATCGGCGCCGGGTTCTCGCTCGACCTGTCGATCTCGCCCGCGGAGATCTTCGGTGCCATCGGCGACGCCATCACCGACCCCATCGGTACGCTCGAAGGCGCGCTCGACCTGGTCGCTGACGCGGCCACGTCCATCGCGGACGCGGCGGTCGACGTCGGCGAGGCGGTCGCGGACTTCTTCGATCCCCCCGCGCTGGCGGACTCCCTGCTCGACGGCGCCGGGGCGCTGCCCGAGGGGGCGGACGCCGCCGGCGGTCTCGCCGACGCGGCCGGTGCGCTCGGGGGCGCGGCGCATGATGCGGTCGACGGCGCGCAGCAGGCCGTGGACCAGGCCACATCCGCCGCTGACGCGGCGCTCGACGTCGCCCAGCAGGCCGCGGACAGCGCGGGTGCCGCGGCTCGGGAGGCGGTCGACAGCGCCACCGACGCCGCGCGGTCCGCCGCCGACACGGCACGAGACGCGGTGAGCCAGGCGACCGGTGCGGCGGGAGCGGCTGTCGACACTGCTCGCGGTACGGTCGATCAGGCCGTTCACGCGACGACGGGAACCATCGGTGCCGTCCCCGCCGCCCCGGACCTGTCCGGGGCACATGCCGCCGCCACCGCACCCGATGACGCCGCGAGCAGCGTGATCCGCGCCGCCGCTCGCTTCCTCGCCCGACCGGCCGGAGACCCGCCATGGAACTGACCTACCCGAGTGCCCTCTCGCCGGCCCCGCCGGCCTTCCGGCTGACCCTGCCGGACAGTTGGGCGGAACGCCCCCACGCGACGGCGTCGGCGTTCGCCGTCGACACGCGGTCGCCGGCCGACTTCACCGTGAATCTCGTCGTGCTGAGCACCCGCGTACTCGTGGACGCGACGTTGGACGAGCTGGTGGAAACCGCCGCCGCGGCCCACGGGACGAGGATGCTCGACCCGCAGGTGCACGGGCGGCGGCACGAGACCATCGACGGGCACGACGCGCTGCTCTCGGCGGTCACGTTCCGCAGCGACCGGCTGGCGTTCCCGCTCTTCCAGACCCAGGCGGCGCTGCTGGTCGGGCAGGGCACGCGACATCTCGTCCACGCCTACGCGACCTGCCCGGCGGCCTTCGCCGACGACTACGCGACCACGTTCCGGGCCATCTTCGCCTCGTTCAGGACGAGCTGACCTGTACGTAGTCCACGTCGCCCCGGCGTACCAGGTAGGCGCGGCCGGGCGGGAAGCGGCGGCTCGCCCTCTGCGGCAGGCGCAGCCCGAACAGCTCACCGTCCACGTCGACCTCCGGCCGCAGCAGCAGGCCGTGCTTGGCCTTGCGCAGGTCGGTGAGCCAACCGCCGAACGATCGGTGCACCGCGTGGACGTCGGCGGCCGCGACCAGCACCAGGCCCGCGTCGCGGCCCCGGCGTACCAGGGTGGACATCGCGGACGCGCCCAGCGAGTCGGCCATCTCCTCGCCGTCGTCGATCACGACGAGCCACGGCGTGCCGGGGGCGGTGACGCGCTCGCGTACCAGCTCCTGCAACTGTCCGGCGAGAGCGTCGCACGCGTCCAGCCCGACCGCCGTCTCGGCCCACCCCGGCATCCGCAGCAGGGGCGTACGCCGAGGGGCCAGCAGATACGCCTCCAGCCCCGGGAGCCGCCCCTGGAGCCCGTGGCAGACCGTGGACAGCGCGGTGGAGCGCCCGGAGCGGTCGGGTCCGAAGACGGCGAGGACCGGCACGTCGTCGAGGTCGACGTCGGCGACGCGGCGCGTCACCCCGGAGACCCCCACCGGTACGCGCAGCGGCCCCGGCTCCACCTCGGCCAGGGGTACGGAGTCGGGCAGGACGGTGACGGCCGGTGGTCTGGTGGGGTGGGTGGTCGAGCCGAGGGCGGCGAGCGCCGCGGCCTGGGCCGAGCCGGAGGGGTCCGCCCCGAGCACGGCGATCTGCACCTCGTCGCCGTCGAAGAAGCCCCGCCCCGGCGGCAGCTCGGTCTGGGCCACCGACATCGGCAGGCCGAGCGCAGCGTACTCCTCGGCATCGGCCATCCGCAGCACCAGCCGGGCCGAGATGGCCCCGGACAGGGTGGACGGGATCGCGTTGCGCCGGTCGGCGGTGATCACGAAGACCACGCCCGCCGATCTGCCGTCGGCGATCTGCCGGGCGAGCGTGTCGACGAGTTCCCCCCGGTCCACGTTGAGGTACGCGTGGTGGAACGCCGCGTATCCGTCGAGCAGCACGACGTGGAACGGCAACCGTTCGCCGGTCTTGCGCCGATGCTCGGCGACGGACGAGGAGCCGGTGGTGCCCAGCAGCCGTTTGCGTTCGGCGATGACCCCGTCGAGCATCGTGAAGAGCCGATCGACCCGCTCGGGTTCGTCGACCCCGACGACGCCGCCGCACTGGGGCAGCGCGGTCAGCGGCCGAAGGCCCCCGCTGGCGAAGTCCACTCCGTAGATGTGCACGTCGGCGGGGTCGAGGCGGCTCAGCCCGGCGGCGAGCGTACGCAGGGCCTGGGTCTTGCCCGAACCGGCCGTGCCGTAGACGAGCAGGTGCCCCAGCTCGGTGAGGTCGACGAGCCACGGCTGCTGCGCCTGCCGGTGCGGCAGGTCGGCGACGCCGAGCGCGACAGCCAGGCCGTCGTCGGCGGGGCCGGCGGCGTCACCGGCGATGGCGGCGGTGTCGTAGTGTCCGGCCAGAGCGTCGAGCCACGGCCGTGGCTGGTCCGGTACGCCGGCCGTCCGGTGCGCCGCGCGGACCGCTGCGACGAGGCGTTGCAGATCGGTGGGACGGTCGTCGCCCGCGGCGTCGGCGGACCGCGCGGCCGGCTGCTCCCGGAGCCCGGAACCGGGCGGCGCGAGCGTGACCAGCGTGGGTGCCGCCTGGCCCCCCACCGAGGTGCGCGCGTTGGCGTAGGCGCTCTGGACGAGGCTGATGTCGCTGTGCCCGACCCGCACGTAGCCCCGACCGGGCAGGCTCTTGGGGATGCGGGCGGCGTCGGGCCGGTCGAGGACGTCGTTGCTGTCGCCCTCGTCGGCGACGCGCAGCGCGATGCGCAGGTTGGTGTTGGCGCGGATGTTGTCGTCGATGACGCCCGCCGGGCGCTGCGTCGCGAGCATCAGGTGCACGCCCAGCGACCGCCCGCGCTGCGCGATGTCGACCACCCCGGCGACGAACTCGGGCAGCTCCTTCTTGAGGAACGCGAACTCGTCGATGACGATGAGCAGGTTCGCCGGGGCGTGCCGGGGGTGGCGCTGTTCGAGCTCGATGAGATCCTTGGCGCCGTGCTCGCGGAGGATCTCCTCCCGGCGGCGCAGCTCCGCGTTGAGCGAGATGAGTGCTCGCCGGGCGAGGTGGGCGTCCAGATCCGTGAAGAAACCGACGGTGTGCGGCAGCCCGACGCAGTCCTTGAACGCGGCGCCGCCCTTGTAGTCGACCAGGACGAAGGTCAGGCGGCTCGCCGGGTAGGTGGCCGCGAGCGAACCGATCATGCTCTGCAACAGCTCGGACTTGCCCGCGCCGGTGGTGCCCGCGGTGAGACCGTGCGGGCCGTCGCGGCGTAGGTCTATCGTGAACCGCCCGCGCGGGCCGTGGCCGATCGGCGCCCCCAGGCCGTCGTCGCCCAGCGTGCTCCACCGATGGGCGACGCTCGGCCCGTCCGGCTCGGGCAGGCCCAGCAGGTCCAGCAGGAGCACCTGGCGGGGAAGGTCACCGGTGACCGCCGCGGCGGAACTGTCCAGCACGGGCGCGAGCCGCCGGGCGACGTCGGCGGCGAGCTGCGGTGCGACGCCGTCCACCACGATGTCGCCGATCGTGCGCCCGGTCAGGGTGACGGTCACCGACGTCTCGTGACCCGGCCCGGTCCGCACGATCGCCCGGCACTCGCCGGGCAGCGTCTCCGCGGTCGGCGCGGCCGCGACGGCGTACACGCCGACCTGCGGCCCGTCGGCCAGCACCCGCGACAGGGCCGAACGGGGCACGCCCGCGTCGCCCGCCACGACCAGCAGCACGTTCGGCGGCCACGCGCCCGGGTCGCCCCGCCGCTCCAGCGTGATGCGCCGCTGCTGCACCAGGTCGTCGACCATCTGGAGCACGGCGCGCGCGTCCTCCGGATCGAACGCCACCGTCCGTACGCCCGGCAGCCCGGCCGTCATCGTCTCGGTGTGCGGCAGCCAGCGCGTCCACGCCCACTCCTCGGACGACCCAAGCACCACGATCGCCAGCTCGCGGGGGCTCGTCAGGATCGCGTACTGGAGGATCAGCCACCGCAGCAGCGCGTCGCGCTCCGAGCCCGCGACCCCCAGGACCCCGACGGTACGCAGATCCGCGTCGACCGGCGCGGCCCGATCCAGCGCGTACGTCCGGATCAGCGCCCCGGCCCGCTCGTCCGGCTCCCGGTCGGACTCCGGGCGCAGCGTCAGACGGCTCGGCAGGTCGGCGGTCCCGACACGTACGGTCAGGAAGTCGTCGTCGGCGGCCCGGCGCTCCCACAGGTCGGGTGCGTGCCGCAGCGCCCTCGCCGTGAGGTCGGCCGGGTTGGGTGCGGCGGCCAGGCGCGCGGCGTGCAGCTGCGCGTACGCCTGCGCCGCCTGCTCGGTCAGCGCCGCCAGCTCGGCGGTGTACCGCTCGCTCGCCGCGGTGAAGTCCCGGCGGCCGCTGCGCTTGTCCTCCCACCAGGAGACGCCGAGCATGACCGGACCGAAGAGCGCCATGAGCAGCATGATCGGGCCCATGACGAAGGCCATTCCGGCCCCGAGCAGCACGGGAACGATCGCGGCGACGAGCGGGACGCGCCGCTTCGGCGGGGACGCCGGGGCGATCGGGACGGTGAGCGTCTGCGGCTCGACCGGTCGCTGCACCCGAGGCGGCCGGGAGAAGGCGACGCGACCATCGCGGACGGTGGCGCCGTCGGGCGTCGCCGGGCCGGAACGCGCGACGGTCAGCGTGGTCGTCCCAGCGGTGAGGACCTGCCCCGGCTCGACCGTGACGGTGCCCTCGACCCGCACCCCGTCGACGAACGTCCCGTTGCTGGAGCCCAGATCGGTCACGGTGATCTGCCGCGAGCCCGCCCCGATGTGCAGGTGCCGGCGGCTGACCTCGACGTCGTCCACCACGATCTGGCAGCCGGGATCACGCCCCAGGTAGACGCTCGCGCCGGCCGCCATCGGCAGGCGCCGCCCGGCCTGCGGGCCGCCGGTGACGAGGACCTCGAAGGCTGGCCGCATTCCCGCCGGCATCAGCCACGGCGGCGCGACCGGTCCGGTCAGCAGCAGCCGGTCGCCCATGCGTACGCCTGTTTCCGCAAGCGTACGCCCGGCCTCGACCTCGCCACCCGTGCGCTCGACGAACATGCGTTGGCCGGCGGCCGGGCCCGGCAGCGCGCGACGCACGGCGTCGAGCAGGGTACGCACATCGGCGCTCGGCTCGGCGAGGAGGCGGATGTCGTGCTCGGCGCCCGTGGTGTCCACCACGGTCAGCAGCAGATCCATGCTCACCACTTCACGTGCACGTCGCGGGAACCACCCGGTACGCCGTTCTTGTAGGCCACCGCGCGCAGGAAGTAGCTGCTCCCGGCGGTGCAGTCGCCGTAGGCGACGCCGCTGCCGTTCGCCGCGCCGGAGAGACCGACGAGGGAGGCGGCCATGTCACCGTTGTAGAAGACGTGTACCTCGTCGGCGCCGCGGCTCGACCACCGCAGTTCGAGATTCGGCGCGCTGCCGTCGCAGGTGAGCTTCGAGACCGTGAAGTTCGTGACCCGCGCCGAGTCCGGCCAGCGGCCCTTGTAGTCCTTGTACGGCCCGGGAGCCGACTGTGACCGCGGGACGGCCCGGAGCAGGAAGCTGCCGTTCGGCGTGCAGGGGAAGGCGAAGGTCGCCTCGCCCGAGGCGCCCTCGAACCCGCCCAGGAAGGCGCTCGACGTCGGGCCGTACAGCTGCACGTTGTCGGCCCGGGTGGCCTTCCACGAGACATCGAACTGCCCCTCCCACGGCCCGCCCGGGGAGCTGGTCGCGCAGGTGATGTTCTTGACGACGATGCTGGTCATCGCGGGGCCGGCCGGCTTGGGTGACGTCGACCCGGGCTGTGGCGCCGACGCGGGGGCGTTCGGTGCCGCGGACGAGGCACCGGGCGCGGGTCCGGTGCCGCCGTCGGGTGAGGCGCCGGGCGCGGGCTCGGTGGCGCCGCTGGGCGTGGCCGGCGGCGTGACCCGCGACGTGGTCTTGTCGTCGCGTTCGCCGGCGAGGGTCATGGCGGCGTACCCACCGGTGCCGAGGAGCGCCACGAGGACGCCGATGATGGCGGCGACGAGCAGGCCCCGGCGCTTCTTCGGTGGGGGAGCCGCCGGAGCCGGCACGGACGGTGGCGCCGGTGGCGCCGGGGGCGGGTTCCCGAGGCGGGTCGCCGCCCCGGCCCCGGGGGCGGCCGCGAAGGCCATGCTCGGCGCCGGGGGAAGGACCGTCGCGTCGGGGCCAGCGGAGCCCGCCTGGGGTGGGCCCGGCCGCTGCGCCGCGTTCGGGGAGGCGTCCGGGAACCGCGTGCCGCCGCCGGTCGACGGCAGGACGGTCGCCTGCGGTGCGGGCGGTGGCTGCGGTACGTCCGGGGCGGTCACCAGCACCGGCAGGTCATCCACCCGCAAGCCCAGTTCTCGCTGTGTGTCGCGCAACGCCTCGCCGAATTCGGCGGCGCTGGCGTACCGGTCGGTGGCGGCTTTGGCCATCGCCCGGCGCAGCACGCCCAGCAGCGACTCGGGCAGGTCGTCGCGGGGCGGTGGAGCCTCGGAGTTGAGCACCTTGTCGACGAAGACGGCGAGCCCCGCCGAGCCCGACATGGCGAACGGTGGATGTCCCGCCAGCAGTTGGTACAGCGTGGAACCGAGGTTGTAGACGTCGGAGGCGACCCCCGCCGGCTCGCCCCGCAACACCTCCGGCGGAGCATGATTCGGCGTGTACGCCTGCGTGTTCCGCGTCATGGACCGGTGATCGGTGATGGTCGCGATGCCGAAGTCGGCGAGGGCCGGTTCACCGATCGCCGTGATGAGGATGTTCTCCGGCTTGATGTCGCGATGGACGATGTCGACCCGGTGCGCGGTCTCCAGCGCACCGGCGATCGTCACCCCGACGTGCAGGACGTCGGCGAGCGGGAGCGGGCCCTCGCGGGCGACGCGGTCCGCCAGCGACCCCTGCGGGCACAGCGCCATCGTCAGGAACGGTCGCCGGTCGGCCAGGAAGCCCGAGTCCAGGATCGTCACGATGTTCGGGTGACCGGTCAACCGGCCCGTGGCCGCCCGCTCGCGCTGGAGCCTCCGGCGCAGGGCGTCGTCGTTGATGCCGATGTCGAGCACCTTGACGGCGACCCGGCGGTCGTAGTCGACCTGCCGCGCGGAGTAGACGGCGGAGAAGCCACCCCGGCCGAGAAGCCGGAAGTCGTCATAGCCGGGGATGCTGACATCACTCACCGGATGCACCTGTGCCGGCAGAGCGGCCCGCGTCCGTCCACATCAGCAGTCTGATCTGCCGGCTTCGGGTGCCGTTCAGGAATTGTTCAGGCACCGGGCGCGACCGCCGCCGGACGGCCGCGTGCTGACGCCGGGATATCCGGTGGCGCGACCGGCCGGCCGCACCGAGGATCGCGACATGCAGGTCTTCCTGGAAACCGAACGGCTCGTGCTCCGGCCGTTCAACGACACCGACGTCGACCACCTCGTCGCGCTGGACGACGACCCCGACGTCATGCGTTTCATCAACGGCGGCCGGCCGACGAGTCGTGAGGCGATCCAGGAGCGGACCCTGCCCCGGCTGCTGCACGACTACCCGTGCCTCGGCACGCGTGGCTACTGGGCCGCCGAGGAGAAGGCCACCGGGACCTTCCTGGGCTGGTTCGAGTTCCGTCCCCTCGACGAGCACAGCCCCGCCGTGGTCGAACTCGGCTACCGCCTGAACCGGGCCGCCTGGGGCAAGGGCTACGCCACGGAGGGGTCGCGGGCCCTCATCGACAAGGGCTTCACGGACCTCGGGGTGGAGCGGGTCACCGCGAACACCATGGCGGTCAACACCCGGTCCCGGCGGGTGATGGAGAAGGCGGGCATGTCGTTCCTCCGTACCTTCACCGGAGACTGGCCCGAGGCGATCGAAGGATCAGAACACGGCGAGGTCGAGTACGAGCTCACCCGCGTCGACTGGGCGCAGCGCCGGTAACCGCCACCCGTCCCGGTCCGTGGCGGGCCCACCCTGGGTACGCGTGCTCATCCGTCCTGCCGCCCGGCCCGGGAGGATCGGGCCATGACCAAGACGACGCGTACCCTGCTCGGGCTGCTGCTGGTGGTGGCCACGGTCGGTGCGTGGTGGGCCTGGCTCGGCTGGGAGACCGGCTACACGGTCGACCCGGAGACCGGCGCGATCAGCGGCCCGTACGCCGGGTGGCAGGTGGTCGGGGTCGTGCTCACCCTCGCCCTGCTCGCCGCCGCCGGCGGTTGGTGGCTCAGCCCCTGGTTGGTGGCACCGGCGATGACGGTCGCCTTCACCGCCGCCTGGGCGGCGCATGCCGCGTCGACGGACGACACCGGTCTCTGGGCGGTGGGGGCGGTGCTGGTGCTGGTCGGCACGGCGGCGGGCACGACGGTGGTGAGCCTCGCCGCCCGCTCGGCCCGCCGCCGCACCGCTCGGGCCTCCGGATGATCCTGGTGCCGGTGCCCGCCTCGCCCTTGATCGACTCCGTGTGCGGCAAGCGGTGGTCTCGGCCGGGCCGGTGACCACCGTTTGCGCCACATGGAGTGGATCGCGGGGGTCAGGGTTGGTTGGTTCGGAAGTCGTTGCTGATGGTGCGCAGCGTCTGGGTCAGCTCCTTGGCGGAGAGGGCCGCGCCCGGGTCGACCAGCCACTGGGTCGCCAGACCGGCGAGCAGTGCCTGGTGGAACGTGCCGAGGGCGAGCGCGGCCGGTTCGTCGGCGGCCGGGTCGAGCCGGTGGAATACCTCGGCCAGGCCGAGCCGGGCCTGCCGGTTGGCGGTGGCGAACGCCTCCCGCAGCTCGGGCACGCGGTCCATCTGCGAGATCAGCTCGAACTGGACGGCCCAGAGCGGCCGTAGCCGGTCGAAGGATTCGATGATCCGCTCCCAGGCCGCCTCGAACCGTTCCGCCGGCGTGGCGTCCGGAGCCCCGTCGTCCGCGAGCGCGCGTCCCAGTTCCTCGCCCCACTCCGCCATCGCTTCGATGAGGGCCTCGTTGAGCAGGGCCTTGGTGGTGCGGAAGTGGTAGCCGATGGCGGCCAGGCTGGTGCCGGCGGCGGCGGAGACGTCGCGGGCCGTGGTGCCGGCGTAGCCCTTCTCCATCAGGCAGCGCTTGGCCCCGGCGAGGAGGTCCTCCCGATTTCCCATGCGAAACAGGGTAGCAAATTCTTTGCACAGGCGTCTTGCACAGATGTCTAACACGCTTGTACTGTCGGCGGCATGACCGATGTGCTGATCTCCGGTGCCGGCGTCGCCGGCCCTGCGCTCGCCTGGTGGCTGCGCCGCCACGGCTTCCGTCCGACCGTCGTCGAGCGGGCCCCGGCCCCCCGGGACGGGGGATACAAGGTGGACATCCGGGGCGCGGCCCTGACGGTGGTGGACCGGATGGGCCTGCGCGAGCAGGTGAGCCGCCACGACACCGGGATGTGGCGGACCCGCTTCGTCGACGCCGGCGGGCGGCAACTGGCCACCATGGACGCCGCGCTCTTCGGCGGCCGGGAGGGCGACGATGTCGAGATCATGCGCGGCGACCTCGCCCGGATCCTGATCGAGGCCACCGGCGACGTGGAATACGTCTACGGCGACTCGATCGCCGCGCTGGACCAGTCCGCCGGTGGGGTGGAGGTCGCCTTCGAGCGAGGACCGAACCGCCGCTTCGATCTGGTGATCGGCGCCGACGGGTTGCACTCCACGGTCCGGCGGCTGGCCTTCGGGCCCGGCTCGGAATACCTGCGTACGCTCGGGCACCACATCGCGATCTTCACCGTGCCGGCCGAGTACGGCGAGGAGCGCGTCGAGCTGATGCACGCCGCCCCCGGACGGACGGTCGGTGTCTACCGGACCGCCGGCGCCCCCGACGCCCGGGCGCTGTTCCTCTGCCCGTCGCCGGCCGAGGAGCCCGACCACCGGGACGTCGCCGCGCAGCGGGCGGCGTTGGCCGCGGCGTTCGCCGGGGCCGGCTGGCGGGTGCCGGAGCTGCTCGCCGCGATGGCGGACGCACCGGACTTCTACTTCGACGCGATGAGCCAGGTACGGATGGACCGCTGGTCGACCGGGCGGATCGGGCTGGTCGGCGACGCCGGTTACGGTGCCTCGCCCGCCTCCGGACAGGGCACCAGCCTGAGCCTGGTCGGGGCGTACGTGCTGGCCACGTCGCTGGCGGAGGCCGGTGGCGACCCGGTGGCCGGGTTCGCCACCTACGAGCGGCGGATGCGCCCGTTCGTGGCGGCCAACCAGCAGCTCGCCGAGCGCAACCTCAAGGGCATGGTGCTCGGCTCGAACGCGCAGATCCGGTTCCAGACGCTGATGCTGCGGCTCATGCCGCGCCTGCCCGGCCGGGAGGGGATGATCCGCCGGGTGACCGAGCCGATCCGCAAGGCCGCCACGGCGATCACTCTGCCGCCAGCGCCCGGTCTGGATACCCCGGTGGCCGGCTGAGTTGGTCAGACCGCCGCGCGGGTCCGGTCGGTGGTCAGCGCCAGGTATGCCGCGACGCCCAGTGCGGAGAACGCGGCCTGGGCCAGCACCCAGCCCCACCCGAGAACGGTCGACCCGGTGCTCCCGAGCAACGCGGCGACCGTCGGCAGGGTGAGGGCGACCAGCAGATCCAGGCCGGTGAGCAGCCAGATCAGCGGCCCCGGCGGGTAGGCGCCCATCGGGGTGTCGACCAGCGGCATGCTGTTGTCGATCGGTCGGGCCCGGGCCCGCCGCAGCGCGGCGACGGCGACGGCGGGTCCGACCGCCAACCCCAGAGCCCACCACGGGCCGGGTGGCAGGTCGGACCGCAGGCCCAGGGCGGCCAGCGCCAGCCCCGACCAGGCGGCGGCCAGGAACGCCGGCGCGAGGAGTCGGGCGGCGACGACCTGGCGACCGGTGCGGCCCAGCAGCCGGACCAGGGCCGGTTGGGCCGAGTCGCGACGTACCGCGGCGAGCGTGGTGTCGGCGCTGCTCAGGCCCCCGGCGAGCAGGGCCAGCACGAGCACCCAGCCCGGGCTGCCGGCGAGCGCCGCCGGGAGCAGCGCGGCAGCGGTGAGCCAGCCGAGGCGGCGTCGCTTGCGTCGCAGCACCAGCAGGTCGTGGATCGCCTCGATCGGGAGCCCGGGTAGCCGGCGTATCCGCGCCGACCGGAGCGAACGGCCCCGCCACGAGCGGCGCTCCCGAAGATCGGACAGGAAGGAGGGCTCGGCCGTGTAGGCGGCGTCCCGGTAGGAGCCGACGAGGATCGAGGCCTCCCGCAACCGCCGCCCGGAGAGGTCGTCGAGCCGGCGTACCGCGACGGCGGTGCCCAGGACCGCGGCGGCGACCGCCGCCAGCGCCGCAGCCCACAGGATCGGGGCGCTGGGCGCGGCGATCGGCGGCGCCGGGGCCACGGGGGCGACCAGAGCCGACGCGCCGGATCCGAGCAGCAGCGCGGTGACGGGCCGGTCCCATCGGTGGCCCCATCCCGGGTCGCGTTGGGCCCGCACCGCGGCCAGCGCGACCAGCATGCCCGCTGCGCCGCCCAGGGCCGCCCAGCCGAGCAGCGCCGCCCCGTCGATCGGGCGGGCGGCGAGTCGACCGACGCCGACCACGGCGACGGCGACCCCGACGACGGCGGTGGCGAGCACTGCGCGGACCAGCGCCGGAAGCAGCAGCCCACGCCGGCGTACGGGCGCGGTGAGCAGCCAACTGGCGTCCGGGCGGCTGATGACCAGTGGACCGAGTCGACGCAGCGCCAACCACCCGCCCGCGCCGCCGACCCCGATCAGGGCGACGACCGCCAGCGGGTCCGGGTCGACGATCGGTGCGGCGGGCCAGAGGATACGCCCCAACTCCGGCCCGAACAGCGCGACCGCCATGGCGACGGCCAGCACCCCCACGTACACCGTCCCCATCGAGACGGCTCCACCGGCGGACGCCTGTCGGCGGCGGACCCACCGGCGCAGTTCGACGGCCGAGGCCTGCAGTTCGTCCGTGCCCGAGCCGCCGGCCAGCCGGGCGGTCACGCCGCGCCGCTGGTGGTCGGCGTCGGCGCGCCGTCGAGCGCAAGGACGGGACATCCCACGGCGGCGACCAGGGTCGGGTCGTGGCTCGCCATCAGGATGCTGCCTCCGGTGTCCAGGTAGTCGCGCAACTGCCCGACGACGACCTGGCGGATGCCGGCGTCGAGCCGCTGCTCGGGCTCGTCGAGGACCAGCAGTTCACTCGGCCGGGACAGGACGACGGCGAGCAGCAGACGCTGTCGCTGGCCCGAGGAGAGGGTGTCGGGGGTGCTGTCCGCGAGCGGATGCAGCCCCAGCGCGGTGAAGAGGTGGTCGATCCGGCCGTCGCCCGGGTCGGCGCCGTTGGCCAGCCGGACCAGTTCGACGTGCTCGCGGACGGTCAGGCCCGGATACCAGCTCGGCTGCTCGACCGTGGTGGCGACCCGCCGCCAGAACGTTGCCGTCTCGTCGGGCCGCTGCCCGAAGACCCGTACTGTCCCGGCGTCCGGCTCGACGAGGCCGGTGACGCAGCGGAGCAGGGTGGTCTTGCCGGCGCCGTTGTCTCCGGTGAGGCAGAGCGCGGCACCGACGGCCACGGTCAGGTCGACGTCCTGGAGCACGGGCCGGGCGCCGAAGGCCACCCCGAGCCCGTGGATGGAGACGGCTGTCGAGGTCACGCCTCAGGCTAGTCCGCCGGGCTCACCCGCGGGGGCCTGCCCGAGCCGTTCGGCGTACGCGTCGCGCAGCCGCTCCCAGCCGAAGTCCTTCGCCTCGGCGCCGCGGATCGGGCCGACCGGGTCGCCGTCGAGCAGGTGGCTGGCGACGTCCAGGCAGAGGTGCCAGCCGGCGGCCGTCATCGGGGCGAGGTCGGGCATGCCGATCCGGTGCCGCAGGGTCAGCCGGGTGCCTGCGTCGCTCGGGCTCAACTCCCAGCGCAGCATGTCGTCACCCCAGGTGTATTCGAGCAGCACCGGTCGCTCGGCGCGGAGCACGGTCGCGGGCGCCTCGAAGCGCCGCTCGCCGTCGAGCGCGCCGAGCGTGGCGTCCCCGGGCGTGCCGAGGTCGCGGCTGGCGAGGAAGGGCGCCCACTGGGCGAGCCGGTCGGGCTCGGTCAGCGCGGCCCACACCTTCTCCGGCGGGTGTCGCAGGTCCCGGACGAACACCAGGTCCCACCGGTCTCCGGCCGGTACGCGGGCGACCTCGGCGAGCGGGCCGGGGCGGAAGCTGTCACGGTCCATCGTCACTCCTGACTGTCGAGATGGCGCTCCAGGGCGTCGAGGTGGTCCGTCCACATCCGTCGGTACGGCCCGAGCCAGTCGTTCACGGCCCGTAGCGGGCGTACGCCCAATATGCCTCACCGCTCATATGCCTATCAAGGAATACAAGCGGGCGAATGCCACCTCGACCGGGAGGCATCGACCACGGGCCCGACCCTTCGCGCCACCGCCGGCGCCCGCAGCCCCTGCCTTGACACCGTGGTGCATGATGCACCCCGGACCACGGCACAGGATCGGGGGCACGACATGGAGTTGCACCGCAGCCGCGGCGCGCTGCCACTGGCCGTCGCCTGCGTGGCCGGCGGGATGATGGTGCTCGCCGTGGCCGGCGAGGGCGCCCTGCTGCAGATGCTGGCGGCCCTCGGCGTCATCGTGGTCGGCGGCGCGGTGCTGGTCGGCGCGGCGCGGCCGTTCCGCTTCGTCATCGGGCCGGAAGGGCTGGAGGTGCGCCGCCCGGGCCTGCGTGGGACGTACCGGTGGGAGCAGTTCGACGCGCTCGCCCTCGACGACGCGGCCCGGCTGGTCGGGGTGCCCGCCGCCGGCCCGCCGCCGGGCCCGCCGACCACCGCGCGACACCCGGGCGACGGGCGGCCCGCCGTCGAACTGCTCAACCTCACCCAGGTACGCGAGCGCCCCGACGAGGTGGTGGCGGCGCTGACCCGGTACTCCGGTGGCCGCTTCACCGACGCGCGTACCCCGCACACCAACCGTCAGCAGGAGGCGGCCGCATGACCGGGGTCGGCAGCAACTGGGCCGGCAACGTCCGGTACGCCGCCCGGGCGCGGCACGAGCCGTCCAGCATCGACGAGCTGCGCAAGCTGGTCGCCGGGGCGGGCCGGATCCGGGCGGTGGGCACCGGGCACTCGTTCAACCGGCTCGGCGACACCACCGGGGAGCTGGTCTCGGTGGCCGGGCTGGCCCCCACCGTCGCGCTGGACCGCGACCGCGGCACGGTCACCGTCGCCGCCGGCCTGCGCTACGGCGACGTCGCCACCCGCCTGCACGCCGACGGGTACGCGTTGGCCAACCTCGCCTCGCTGCCGCACATCTCGGTGGCCGGCGCGGTCGCCACCGCCACCCACGGATCGGGTGCGGCCCACGGCAACCTGGCCACCGCCGTGGCCGCCCTGGAACTGGTCACCGCCGACGGCGACCTGCTCACCGTGGATCGCGGCGACCCGCGGTTCGCCGGGATGGTGGTCAACCTCGGCGCGCTGGGCGTGGTCACCCGGGTCACCCTCGACGTGGTGCCCACCTTCGACGTCCGGCAGTACGTCCGGTTCGGGCTGCCCCGCGCCGCGCTCGACGCCGCCTGCGACGCGGCGTACAGCGTCTCCGTCTTCACCCGTTGGCGCTCGTCGCGGCTGGACCAGGTGTGGGTCAAGCAGCGGGCCGACGAGCCGCCCCTCCCGGCGGACTGGCTGGGCACCGTCGCCGCCGACGCGCCCTGCCATCCGGTGCCCGGGATGCCGGCGGAGCACTGCACCGCCCAGCTCGGCGAGCCCGGGGCGTGGTACGAGCGGCTGCCGCACTTCCGGCTCGGCTTCACCCCGAGCAGCGGCGACGAACTCCAGTCGGAGTGGCACCTGCCGCGCGCGGCGGCCACCGACGCGCTCGCCGCGCTCGACCCCGCCGCCGACCGGATCGCCGCGGTGCTCCAGGTGTGCGAGCTGCGTACGGTCGCCGCGGACACGCTCTGGCTCAGCCCGAACCACGACCGGGACAGCCTGGCGGTCCACTTCACCTGGATCGGCGACCCGGCAGCCGTGGCCCCGGTGCTCGCCGAGGTGGAGGAGCGGCTGGCCCCGTTCGCGCCGCGCCCGCACTGGGGCAAGCTCTTCGGGCGCGACCCGGCCGCGACGTACCCCCGCCACGACGACTTCCGGGCCCTGCTGCGTGACCTCGATCCGGCTGGGAAGTTCCGCACCGATGAGCTGGACCGCTACTTTCCGCGGTCCTGACGGTCCGTTCCCGACCGGTCGCCCGGCACGGTACGGCTCTCGCCCGCTCTGGACCTGATGCCGGCAACGAAGCGCGCACCGAGCCACGCGGGCCCGACGGCAGCGCCAACCCGGCGGGTGAACACCGCGCTCAGCGGCGTCCGGCGGCCATCTGCTCGCGCATGCTGCCCCGCTGCACGGCGCGGCTGATGTCGCTGGGGGAGACGATCCCGACCAGCCGCTGTTCGGTCACCACCAGGGCTCGGCCGTCGGCGCACCCGCTGAGCCGGGGCAGCAGGTCGCTGAGCTGCTCGTCCGGGTTGGCGAGCACCAGGTCGCCGGCCTGGCACGACACCTCGGCCAGCGTGGTGGACTCCCGCCGGTCGGGCGGGATGCCGCGTACCCGGTCGAGGGTGACCAGGCCGACCGGCCGCCCGTCTTCGGTGAGCGGCAGCGCCGTGTGCCGGTACGCGAACAGGTAGTGGTCCACGAAGTCGGCGACGGTCATCTCCCCGGAGGCGGTCTGCGGCTGCGGGGTCATCACGTCGGCGACGCGTACGCCGCGCAGCGCGCTGCCCATCCGGGCCTGGCGTTCCTCCATGCTGGCGGCCCCGATCAGGAACCAGCCGATCAGCGCCAGCCAGAGCCCGCCGAACCCGGCGCCGGCCACGAACCGCCAGAACCCGATGATGATCAGCACGACGCCGAGCGCCCAACCGGCACGGGCGGCCACCACCGACGCCTTCGTCCGGTCCCCGGTGGCCTTCCAGACCGCGGCGCGCAGCAGTCGCCCGCCGTCGAGGGGGGCGGCCGGCAACACGTTGAAGATCGCCAGCAGCACGTTGATGCCGGCCAGCCAGGACAGCGCCCCGACCAGCAGGCCGCGCGTACCGCCGAGGCTGACCAGCGCGGCGATCACGCCGAAGAAGATCCCGATCAGCAGGCTCACCAGCGGCCCGACCCCGGCGATCCGCAACTCGGCGCCCGGGTCCCGCGCCTCGCCCTTCAGCTCGGACACCCCACCGAAGAGCCAGAGCGTGATGCTCTCGACGTCGATCCCGTTGCGCTTGGCGATCACCGCGTGCGCCACCTCGTGAGCGAGCAGACCGAGGAAGAACACCACGGCCGCGGCCAGCCCCGCCACCACGTACGCGAAGGTCGAATGGCCGGGGTACGAGTGTGGGAACAGGCTGGCCGAGAGCGCCCAGGCGATCAGTACGAAGATGACCAGGACGCTCCAGTTGACCCCGATGGGTACGCCCGCGATCCGGCCAAGCCGGAAGCTCGCCCTCATGCTCCCGTCATACCCGCCGATCGCGGACCCATGCCAGGGCGGATGGTCCCGTTCAGGGCGATCGGAGCGCGGGGCCTCGTGGCGGGCCGTGACCGCGGCCCGGTGCCGCTCACCCGCCCGGCCCGGTGCCGCTCACCCGCCCGGCCCGGTGACGCTTACCCGCCCGGCCCGGCCGGCCGTACGCCCAGCGCCGTCGCTCGCAGCTCGTCGGCGCCGAACCGGCCGGTCGGGGACCTCACCTGCACCGCCACCCCGGGCTCGACCAGCCAGAACGCCTCGTTCTCGCCGATGAAGGCGGTCGCCCCGCCCGGCTGGAAATCGCTCAGTGCCCAGGTGCCGGGGTCGCGCTCGTGATATTCGGCGAGGAAGTCCCGCAGGGCGGTGGCGGTGGCCAGCCGCGGCCCGCGCAGCACCAGCACCTGCAGGTCGACCTGGTGGCCGCCGTCGACCTCCCGTTCCCACACCCGGGAGGTGAACGCCACGTCGTCCCATTCGTAGCTGAAGTCCTCGGTCGACTCGCCGGTGCCCGCCGGGATGTGGTCGAGCACGAAGCCGTCCAACTGCACCTGATCACCTCACTGGACTCCCGCACCGGCACCCCGCCAGGGGGCCGGCTCGGGCCCGGAACGATCGACGCTATCCGCCGGCGACGAGGGCGTACTCGTAGTTGCCCGCGCCCACCGAGCGGTCGAGGGTCTGGATGATGCGGCCGGCGTTGTCGTGCGGACCCTGGATGAACAGTGGTCGGCCGTGTCGGCCGAACCTGATGCGGCCGGGTGGCTGCCACGCCCCGAGGTGGCCGACCGCCGAGTCGTAGTCCTGGTGCGGTTCGAAGCCGAGCCGCCGGGCGAAGTCGACGGCACCGCAGACGAGGTTCCGGGCCAGGTCGATGGGGGCGCGCATCGGCGGATCGGGGTACGCGCCGAAGAACTCCGCGACGAAGAAGGGCATGTCGTACTGGTCCAGCCTGGTCGGCGGCACCGCGTTCTTCGCCCCGAGGCAGTACGTGTCCACCAGGAAACCGGCCAGACTGATCCCCCGGTCGTCCTGTCGCGCGACCACGATGCCGGTCAGGCCGCCGGAGTCGTGCCGCGGAGCGCCGGGGTCGATCCAGTCGGCGGGCCGGTCCTCGATGATCAGGCCGTTGCTCCACCCTGGATTGACCCAGCACCCGATGAGCGGCAGCTCCCCGAAGCCGAGCGGGTCCGGCCGGTTGACGGCGACGCCCCGGACCAGCGGATCGACCGGGGCTCGGGGAGCGTCCAGCCTTCGGGCCATCTGCATCGGGGTCCGTCCGGCCGCGCGCTGCGCCTGCGCCCGAGACCTCAACTCGTCGGGGAACATCGGCCAATCCTGTTGTCGCGGATGATCGCTGTCAAACACGCCGGCCGCGAGTCTCGATGTGCTCCGCGCCGCATCCGGTGGGCGTCGCCGTTCCCTCGTAGATCTTGCTGGGAAACCGGGGGGTCCGCGCTGCTGCCGGCCCTGGACGCGCTCGCATTGGCCCCGGCGGGGCCGGGAGCCTCCAGGTTCTCAGCCGGGCCTGCCGCGTCAGCGGTGGTTGGGCGAGGGCCGGCGGCGGCCAGGGGCCTGGCTGACCACGGTCGGCGAGAATTCGTTCGCCGCCTCGACCGCCCACTCCAGCGCGAAGTCGGCCTCCTCCTCCCACCCCGGCTCGCCCAGCGCGAAATGCGACCGACCGGGGTTGCAGCGGTATCCGGTGATCGCGGTCGAGCCCCGGTAGAGGCTGGCGTTGGCGGAGATTACCGAGGGCGGCATGACGTGGTCGGCGCCGCCGGCCGTGAGCAGCAGCGGGGCCCGTTGGTCCCGCTTCTTGTCGATCTCCGCGGCCGACTCCGGGTTCAGGTTGGCGAACGCCATCTCGAACAGGACGCGACCGGCCCCGGGTACGGCGTACCGCTCCCAGGCCGCGTCCGACTCCTGCTGGCTCATCGTGTTGCCGAACGCGTACCGGAAGTCCTCGGCGGTGAACGGCACCGCGCGGTGCCGGTTGGCCGGGCTGTGCAGGATGGAGAACCCGGAGCGCAGCGTGCTCAGCGGCAGCCGCAGCACTCCCCGGACCGGGGCGCTGTGCACGGCGACCCCGGCGGCGCCGAGCTTCCGGTCGAGCAACAGCTGCGTGATCAGGCCCCCGATCGAGTGGCCCATGATGATCGGTGGCCGGGGCAGGTCCCGGATGACCCGGGCGTAGTGGTCGGTGATGTCGGCGATCCGCTGCCCGGCGATCGGCGTCGGATCCGCCCGCAGCTCCTCGACCTCCCGGTCCATGCCGGGCCAGGCGGGGGTGAGCACCCGGAAGCCGCGGGCCGCGTACCGGTCGGCCCAGTTCTCCCAGCTGCGCGAGGTCATCCAGAGTCCGTGGATCAGCACGATCGTGTCGACCCGTCCCGTCGGTACGCCCATGCCTGACCTCCCGGTGCCGCGACGTCTGCCGCGGCGTTGGTTACCCGGCCGGGCCGGGGTCACTCCCGGCGGGGCACGTGTGCGGCGACGCCCTGGATCAGCAGGTCGAGCCCGAAGTCGAAGCGGGTGTCGCCGTCGCCGGCCATCAGTTCCTCCAGGTGCTCCCGCAGGTGCGGGTAGCGCTCCGGTGGCAGGCTCCGGTAGTACCCGCTGAGCTGCGCCCGCATCCGCGCCCACCAGGCCGCCCGGTCCTGCCCCGAGGCGCGCACCTTCTCCGCGTAGAGGGCGCCCTCGTAGGCGTCCCCGGCGATGTAGAGGAAGAGGCGGTCCAGGAACCAGGCCGCCGGCTGCGGCGGCACTCCGCCGGAGCGGAGGATGGCGAGCAGCCCGTCGGTGACCCGGAGCGCGTTCGGACCGGTGGGGATGGTGGCCAGCGAGGCGAGCGCCAACTCGGTGTGTGTGGCGTACACCCGGTACGCCTGCCGGGCCACGTCGCGGACCTGTTCCGTCCAGCGTTCCGCGTCGGGTTCCGGGACGGTGATCTCCGCGCTGGCCCGGTCCACGACCAGTTCGAGCAGCTCCTCCCGACCGGAGACGTGGGCGTAGAGGGAGGCCGGCCCGGTGCCCAGTTCCTGGGCCACCCGGCGCATGCTCAGCCCGCCCAGCCCTTCCCGGCTGATCACGGCAAGGGCGGCGTCGACCACGGCCTGCTGGCTCAGCGCCTGTCGGGGCGCCCGGCTGCGCGGCCGGGTACGCCAGGGCGGGGCGGGCTGTTCGCTCACGACGACCTCCGGATTCGGGGACTCGAACATCGTACTTGCCGCGAACGCCGTTCGTTGATAGAACACTGTTCGTCAGCGAACAGTGTTCGAAACATTGGAGGACGTGATGACCACGGAACTCGCCTCGCCGGCTCCGCCGGGCCCGGCCGGCACGGGGGAGCCGGCCGGCCACCGCTGGCGCTGGTTCGCCCTGGCGGTGATCCTCGCCGCGGAGGTGATGGACCTGCTCGACGTGCTGGTCACCAACCTGGCCGGCCCGGCGATCCGCGCCGACCTCGGCGGCTCGCCCACCGTCATCCAGTGGATCGGCGCCGGTTACACCCTCGCCATGGCCGTGGGCCTGATCACCGGTGGTCGCCTCGGCGACCTGTACGGACGCCGTCGGATGTTCCTGGTCGGGGTGCTCGGCTTCACCGCCGCCTCGGCCCTCTGCGCGCTCGCCGGCAGTCCGGGCACCCTGATCGCCGCCCGGGTCGCGCAGGGCCTGTTCGGGGCGGTGCTGCTCCCGCAGGGCCTCGGGCTGATCAAGGAGATGTTCCCGCCGTACCAGCTCGCCACCGCCTTCGGCGCGTTCGGCCCGGTCATGGGGATCTCCGCGGTCGGCGGCCCGATCCTGGCCGGCTGGCTGGTCGACGCCGACCTCGCCGGCACCGGCTGGCGGGCCATCTTCCTGATCAACATCCCGCTCGGGCTGCTCGCCGCCCTCGGCGCGGCGCGTTTCCTGCCCGAGTCCCGCGCCACCCACGTCAGCCGCCTCGACCTGCCCGGCGTCGCGTTGGTCTCGTTGGGCGCGGTGCTGCTGGTCTATCCGCTCGTGCAGGGGCGGGAGCACGACTGGCCGGGATGGGCGTTCGCCATGCTGGCCGCCGCGATCGTGGTCTTCGCGGTCTTCGCCGGGTACGAGGTGCGCCGGCAGCGCGCCGGGCGGGATCCGCTGGTCGTGCCGGCGCTGTTCCGCCGTCGCGCGTTCACCGGCGGGCTCGTCGCCGGCCTGGCCTTCTTCACGGCGCTGACCGGCTTCTCACTGGTGTTCAGCCTCTACCTCCAGCTCGGCCTGGGTTGGTCGCCACTGCGTACCGGCCTGGCCGGGGTGCCGCAGGCGCTCGGCATGGTGGTCGCCTTCGTGCTCGCCGGGGCCGGCCTGGCCCAGCGGCTCGGCCGGCGACTCATCCACCTGGGACTCGTGGTGGTGCTCGCCGGGGTCACCGGGATGCTGGTCACCCTCAGCCTGGCCGGCGACCACGTCACCCCGTGGCGGATGGCCCCCGCGCTGTTGGCGGTCGGCTTCGGGATGGGCCTGGTGATGGCCCCCTTCTTCGACATCGTGCTCTCCGGGGTGCAGGACGGGGAGACCGGCTCCGCCTCCGGCACCCTGACCGCCGTCCAGCAGCTCGGCGGGGCACTCGGCGTCGCCCTGCTCGGCACGATCTTCTTCGACGGGATCGGTCACGGGGTGTCGCACGCGGTGCGGATCACCCTCGTCGCGGAGCTGGGGCTGGTGCTGGTCACCCTGGTCGGCGCGTTCCTGCTGCCCCGCCGGGCCCGCGACGGGCACTGACCACCCCCGCCCGGGCGGCCGGTCGGCTGCCCGGGGCGGGCGGGCCTGACAAATGTCATGGTCCGAAGGTGACGGTCGTTCCGGGGACGGACGGGCCGACCCCCGGAAGATCCTTGTCATGACCGACATCCCACCGGCCGTCGAGCTGGCCGGACTCACCAAGACCTTCGGCCCGGTGACCGCCGTCGACGGGCTCAGCCTCCGCGTCCAGCCGGGCGAGGTGGTGGCCTTCCTCGGCCCCAACGGCGCTGGCAAGACCACCACCGTGGACATGCTGCTCGGCCTGGCCCGCCCGGACGCCGGCACCGTCCGGCTCTTCGGTGGTACGCCGGCCGACGCCGTCCGGCTCGGCCGGGTCGCCGCCGTGATGCAGACCGGCGGACTGCTCAAGGACCTCACCGTGGCCGAGACGGCGCGGATGACCGCGCACTTCTACGGCTACACCCGGCCGGTGGCCGAGGTGCTGGAGCGGGCCGGGATCGCCGACATCGCCGACCGGCCGGTGGGCAAGTGCTCCGGTGGCCAGCAGCAGCGGCTGCGGTTCGCCCTGGCGCTGCTGCCGGACCCGGATCTGATGGTGCTCGACGAGCCGACCACCGGAATGGACGTCGAGGGCCGGCGGGACTTCTGGCAGGCGATCCGGGCCGACGCCCGCTCCGGCCGGACCGTCCTCTTCGCCACCCACTACCTGGACGAGGCCGACGCGTACGCGGACCGGATCGTGCTGGTCCGCCAGGGCCGGGTGGTCGCCGACGGCACCACCGCCGAGATCAAGAACCTGGCCTCCGGCCGGGTCGTGCGGGCCACCCTGCCCGGCGCCGACCAGGCCGCGCTGGCCGCGCTGCCCGGCGTCCAGTCGGTCGAGGTACGCGGCGACGCGGTCCTGGTCCACACCGAGGACTCGGACGTCGTCGCCCGGCACCTGCTGACCCGGACCGACGCCCGGGACCTGGAGATCACCTCGCGCAACCTAGAGGACGCCTTCCTCGCGCTGACCACCACCGCCTGACCGCCGACCCGCTGAGTCCGGAGCCTGAGATGACCGTCACCACCTCGTCCACCACCGCTTCGTCCACCCGGGCCGGAAACCGCCGGCCTCCCGCCCTGGGCGGTTTCTCCACCCCGGTGCTCGGCATCGAGATCCGCCGGGTGCTGCGCAACCGCCGGACCCTGCTGTTCATCCTGGTCATGCCGGCGGTCTTCTTCCTCCTCTTCGGCCTGCCCCAGCGCGGGCAGCACCTGGACAACGGGCTGCCGGTGACCGGCTGGATCATGATCAGCCTTGCGGTCTACGCCGCGATGGTCGCCACCACCAGCGCCGGGGCGGCGGTCGCGACCGAGCGGTCGCTGGGCTGGAGCCGACAGCTGCGGCTCACCCCGTTGCACCCGGCCGCGTACGTGGCCACGAAGGTGGCCACCGCGATGGTGCTCGGCCTGCTCGGCGTGCTGGTCGAGTTCGCCGTCGGCGCCGCCTCCGGGGTCCGGCTGCCGGCGTACGTCTGGATCGAGTCCGGACTGACCGCGTGGCTCGGCTCGCTGGTCTTCGCCGCACTCGGCCTCTTCGTCGGCTACCTCGCCCCGGCCGAGAACGTGATGCAGTTCATGGGCCCGGTGCTGGCGATCCTGGCCATGTTCGGCGGCCTGTTCTTCCCGCTCGACATGCTGCCGAATGTGATGCAGCAGATCGCCAAGTTCACCCCGGTGTACGGCGTCGGTCAGCTCGCCCGGTCCCCGATGATCGGGGACGGGCTGGATTGGGTCGCGGTCTGCAACGTCGCCGTCTGGACCGCCGTCTTCGGCCTCGGCGCGGCCCGGCTGTTCCGCCGGGACACCAGCCGCGTCTGACCCGTACGGGCGGAGGTTAGCGTGTTCGTCGTGAACCTGCCGTCGGAACGCAGCCAGCCGAGGACCCACTGGCGGGTAACCGGCTGGCTGCTCTCCGCGGTCTGGCTCTTCTTCCTCAACATCCCGCTGCTCACCGCCCTGCACCAGCCCGAGGTGTGGCGACGGGTGGTGGGCGCGTCCACCCTGGTCGCCTTCGGCGTGACCTACGTGTACGTCTTCCAGTGGGCGCGGGCCCGCCTACAGGCGCACCTGACCGTCCCGCGCGGCCGGGCCCGGGCGGCGCTGGCGCTGCTGCTCGGGCTCGGGCTCGCCGGTATGCCGGGCACCTCGGGAGACTGGCTCACCACGCTGGTCTTCGTCGCGGCGGCGGCGGTGTTCCTGCTGCCGACGGTCGAGGCGGCGGTGGTGGTCCTCCTCGCCGCGCTGACCCCGCTGGTCACCGCCGCCCTGGTGCCGGGCTGGGAGGCGGAGGGCACCGTGGTGTTCGCGGTCCTGCTCGCCTCGTTCGCCATGTTCGGGGTGACCCGGCTGGCCCAGCGCAACGGCCAACTCCAGGCCGCCCAGCAGGAGATCCGCCGGCTCGCGGTGGCCGAGGAGCGGGCCCGTGCCGCCCGCGACCTGCACGACATCCTCGGCCACTCGCTGACCGTGGTGGCGGTCAAGGCCGAGCTGGCCGGCCGGCTGCTGGAGCTGGATCCGGCCCGGGCGGCCACGGAGATCGCCGACGTGGAGCGGTTGGCCCGGCAGGCGCTGGCCGACGTACGGGGCACGGTCGGGGCGTACCGGGGGGTGAGCCTCGCGGCGGAGCTGGCCGGCGCCCGCTCGGCGCTGGCCGCCGCGGGCATCGCCGCGGAGCTGCCGGAGACGCTGCCGCAGCTCCCGGTCGAGGCGGACGAGCTGTTCGGCTGGACGGTACGCGAGGGGGTGACAAACGTGGTCCGGCACAGCGGCGCGCGGCGGTGTGAGATCCGGGTGGACGGCTCGTCCGTGGAGGTCCGCGACGACGGCCGGGGGCCGGTCGGGGAGCCCGGTTCGGCCGGGCACGGCCTGGTCGGGCTGCGTGAGCGGGCGCGGCGGCTGAGCGCCACGGTCGCCGTCGGCCGTCGCCCCGGCGGGCGCGGCTTCCTGCTGCGTGTCGCCCTGCCGGCGGGGTCCTGATGGGCGGCGGGATCGTGGTGGGTGGCCGGGCCGCGACATACGGCCGGGCTCTGCCGGGCGGTGAGGTCGCGACGGGCGGCCGGGCCTGGACGGGCGGCGGGCGGCGGGGTGGCCGGCCCGGAGAGCGGAGGACACGCGGATGACCGAGCCGATCAAGCTGCTGCTCGCCGACGACCAGGCGCTGGTCCGGGGCGCGTTGGCCGCGCTGCTGTCGCTGGAGCCGGACCTGACCGTCGTTGCCGAGGTGGGCCGGGGCGACGAGGTGGTGCCGGAGGCCCGACGCGCCCAGCCCGACGTGGCCCTGCTCGACGTGGAGATGCCCGGCCTGGACGGGATCGCGGCGACCGCCGCGCTGCGGGCGGCGGTGCCCGACTGCCGGGTGCTGGTGGTGACCACCTTCGGCCGCCCCGGCTACCTGCGCCGGGCGATGGAGGCGGGCGCGAACGGGTTCGTCGTCAAGGACACCCCGGCCCGGCAGCTCGCCGACGCGGTCCGCCGGGTGCACGCCGGGCTGCGGGTGGTCGACCCGACCCTGGCGGCGGAGACCCTGGCCACCGGGGCGAGCCCGCTGACCGAGCGGGAGACCGAGGTGCTGCGGACCGCGCGGTCGGGCGGCACGGTGGCGGAGCTGGCCGCGATCCTGCACCTCTCCGAGGGGACGGTGCGCAACCACCTGTCCTCGGCGATCGGCAAGACCGGGGCGCGCAACCGGGCCGACGCCGTCCGGGTCGCCGAGGAGAACGGCTGGCTGCTCGGCCAGTGAGCCGGGTCAGGCGGCCGGCGGCGTGGTGGTGAGCTGGTCGACCACCACCACGCTGGTGCCCGGCGGCACCTCGGCCAGCAGCTTGCGCTGGCCGCTGCGGGTCAACCGGATGCAGCCGTTGGTGACGTCCTTGCCGAGCGGGTCGTCGGTGTACCAGCTGTGCAGTCCGATGTGCGCGCCGCGCAGGCCGGTCGGCACCGCGTCCGGGTCGTCGGGGATCGCGCCCAGGGCGAAGATGTCGACGCCGCCGTAGACCGACTGGGGCGGGGGAGTGCGGCCGAGGATGAAGGTGCGGCCGAGCGGGGTGGACTGCCCGGGCATGCCGAGGCTGACCTCCCAGGACTGCACCGCGCGGCCGTCCCGGTACCAGGTGAGCCGGTGGGATCGGCGTTCCACCACGATCTGGTCGGCCAGGGCGGTCGTGCTCCAGCCGCCGGCCGGGAGCCAGGCGATCCGGCGGTTCGCCGAGGGCAGCAGTACGGCGGTCCAGCCGACCCGCCGGTCGACGATCGGCATGGTCAACGTGACGCCGCTGATGGTGGGGGCGAGGAAGGCCAGCGGCCGCCCGCCCGGTGCGTCGTAGGCGGCGACGGCGCGGGTCGGCGTGAGGCCGGTGGTGAGCGGACGGGTGTCGCCCGTACCCGGGTCGGCGGGAAACCCGCCGGGCGCCGGGTCGTACGTGACCACCGGCAGGTCGTCCGGGGCCGGCGCCGCCGGCGGCACGGAGTCCTCCGGCGTCGGGCTCGCCGTTGGCGAGGGCGGCGTGGTGGCGACGGGCGCGGCGGCCGGGGCCGGGGTGCCGGTCAGTGCCCACCCGACCAGCAGCCCGGTCACCAGCAGCAGCGGTACGCCCACGGCGGCGCCCAACCAGCCGAGGGTCCACCGCGAGGTCAATCGGTCGAACAGCACGAACCAGACTTTAGGCGACGGAGGGCCGCTTGCTCCGTCGTTGCAGCTCCAGATGCGGCAAACGGGGGTATCCAACGTTTACGGAAACCACCGCATGCCGCATCCGGAGTTGACCGTACGCGGGTCAGCGGGCCGCCGGGGTCAGCGGACCGGGGTGAGCCGGTCGGTGCCGAGCTTGTCGCGGAGCACCTCCGGCACCAGCACCGACCCGTCGGCCTGCTGGAACTGCTCCAGGATCGCCGGGAAGAGCCGGCTGGTGGCCAGCGCCGAACCGTTGAGCGTGTGCACGAACCGGGTCTGCTTGCCGCCCGGCTCCCGGTAGCGGATGGCCGCCCGACGGGCCTGGTAGTCGCCGGCCCAGGAGACCGACGACACCTCCTTGTACTTACCGGTGCTCGGCATCCAGACCTCGATGTCGAGGGTCTTCTTCATCGAGGCGCTGGCGTCGCCCGCCGCGAGCAGGCTGGTCTGGTAGTGCAGGCCCAGCCCCTCGACCAGGCGCTCCACGTGGGCGACCATCTCCGTCAACGCGGTGTCCGCCTGCTCCGGCAGGGTGAACTGGAAGATCTCCACCTTGTTGAACTGGTGGCCCCGGACCGTGCCGCGCTCGTCGGAGTGGGACCCGGCGGCCTCCCGGCGGTAGCACGGGGTGTAGGCGAACGCCTTCAACGGCAGCTTCGCGGTCTCCAGGATCTCGTCCTGGAACGCCCCGAGGATCGCCGTCTCCGCGGTCGGCAGCAGGAACTGGCCGCGGGGGGCGGACTGCCGGTCCAGGTGGTAGACGTCGTCGTAGAACTTGGGGAACTGGCCGGCGGCGAAGCCGGCGCTGTCCAGCAGCAGGTGCGGCGGGAGGAGGAATTCGTACCCGGCCTGGATGTCCTGCTCGATCAGCCAGTTGAGCAGCGCCCACTCCAGCCGGGCGCCCATGCCGGTGTACATCCAGAAGCCGGAGCCGCCCAGCTTCACGCCGCGCTCGTGGTCGACCAGGCCGAGCGCGCGGCTCAGCTCCACATGGTCCCGAACCTTCTCGATGGCCGGCGGCTCACCGAAGGTCTTGACGACCCGGTTCGCCTCCTTGCCACCGGCGACGACGTCGTCGGCAGGGAGGTTGGGCAGCTCGCTCATCGTGGTGCGCAGCCGGGACTGCACCTCGTCCAGCTGGGACTCCAGCTCGGCGAGCTGCTTGCGCTCGGCCTCCGGCGCGACCGGCTCCGGCGTGGCGCCGGATCGCTTGGCCTGCGCGTACGCGCGCGCCTCCGCCTTGCGGCGCTGCCGCTCGGCGTCGATCTCCGTGATCAGGGCGCGACGTTCCTGGTCGAGCCGCTGGATCTCGTCCAGCGCCCGGTTGACCTCGGCGGGATCCAGTCGCTTCGCCAGCGCGGTCGCCACCGCCTCGCGATCCTTCCGGATCAACTCCATGTCGAGCATGCTGCTCCGTACGCCTCCGTCCAGGCAGTCAGGTGGGACCCCCAGATGCTACCGGCGCCTGCGGGTCAGAGCCGGACCGGCATGAGGATGGAGTACGCGTCCACGTCGTCCGGCCGGCGGACGGCCAGCGGGGTGATCGGGCCGTCCAGCTCCAGCACGAGCTGGCCGCGGTCCCCGGCGTCCAGGGCGTCGAGCAGGTACTCCCGGTTCACCCCGACCCGTACGGCGTCCGCCGCCGGACCCTCGTCCGGCTCGACGACGCGCAGGCCGCCCCGGTCGTCCAGGCCGAGCACGGCCACCTCGGCGGGCACCCCGTCGTGCTCCCGGACCAGCACCGGGACGTCGTCGGCGGTCAGCGCGGCGCGCAGCGCCGCCACGTCGACCCGGATCCGGTACGCGGGCGCGCCGGCGACGTGGACGTGCAGCAGCCGGCGGTAGTCCGGGAAGTCGTACGGCAGCGTCGCGGCGGCCACCGTGCGGCCGGCGACCGAGACCTCGACCCGGTCCGGCGTGACGGTCAGGTGTGCCTCGGGGGTGATCCCGACGCCGGTGTCGAGCAGGGCGCGCAGCTCGTCGACCGCGCCCGCCGGCAGCAGCGCCCGTACCTGCGGGCCGTCGACCTTCCCGACCGCGCGGGCCACGGCCAGCCGGTGCCGGTCGGTGGCGACCAGCCGTACGCTGTCCGAATCCACCTCCAGCAGCACGGCGGACAGCACCGGCAGTTCCGGGTCGGCGCCGACCGCGAACCGGACGGCGTCCACGGCGGCGGCCAGGTCGGCGCGGTCCAGCACGAGACGGGTGGTCATGGGGATCTCCTCGGGGTCGAGCAGGGCACGGATCCGGGAGAGTTCACGGCGGGCGTCGGCGAGGCCGTCCTCCAGCCGCCGCTGGTGCGCGTCCAGCAGCCGGTGGACCACCGCCGGCTCGTGCCGATGCGCCAGCGCGTCGGCGATCCCGGCCAGCGGCATCCCGACCCGGCGCAGCCCGGCCACCAGCCGGGCCGGGGCGATCTGGTCGTCGGTGTACCAGCGGTAACCCGTGGCCGGGTCGACCAGCGCCGGGACCAGCACGCCGCAACGGTCGTAGAACCGCAGCGCGCTCACCGTCAGCCCGCTGGCCCGGGCCAGCTCGCCGATGCTACGCAGTTCGCTCTCCACGTTCGGTGATCCTGAGCCCTCAACCCGCTCGAGGGTCAACTCTGTCGGTTAACAGGGTGCCCCTGCTCTACCGGAGGCGTTAACAAGGAACCCTTCCTTACTCCAGTACGCGGAAGGTGAGGCCGGCGCGGGTGAGGCGGCCCAGCAGGGCGTCGCCCATCGCGGTCACCGTGGTCACCTGCCCGGCACTCGGGGGCAGGTCGTCGAAGGCCAGGCAGAGAGCGGATTCGGCGAGCATCTTGGCGGTCTCGTCGTAGCCGGGGTCGCCGCCGGCCACCTCGGTGACCACGGTCCGGCCGCCGCCGGTGCCGACGAACCGGACCCGGAACCACGACCGGGCCCGCCGCTCGGCGCTCGGCCCCTGCCCGGAGGCGAGCCGGCCGAGCAGCCAGCGCCGGGTCGGCGGCAGCTTCACCAGCCCGACCAGGCCGGCCAGGCCCACCCCGGCGGCCAGCACGGTCGGCAGCCGCTTCACCGCCGCGAAGTGGCGGTAGCGGAAGTCCGGGCCGTACTCCCGGCGGGCCGCCGCCGACCGGCGGACGATCAGCGGGTCGATGGTGGGCAGCGGCACCGCCCACCCGCCGGTCGCCCGCGCCCGACCCACGTGTCCGGGCACCGCGCGGACCCGGCGACCCTCCGGCCGTGGCTCGACGGCCCGGCGCGCCTGCGCCGCCCGCCTCGTCTGGCCGCTGCGGGAGAACGCGAGGAGCGCCGAGTGGTACGTGCCGGCGGAGAAGCGCCCGCCGGCCCGGACGTAGCCGTCCACGCTGATCGGCCCGTCGGCGGGCAACTCCCGGACGGTGAACCAGACGCCCAGGTCGTGCGGGACCGAGTCGAAGCCGCAGGCGTGCACCAGCCGCGCCCCGGTACGCACCGCCTCGGCGTGGTGCCGCACGTACATCAGGTCGACGAACTCCGGTTCGCCGCTGATGTCGACGTAGTCGGTGCCGGCGGCGGCGCACGCCGCGACCACCGGCTCCCCGTGCCGGACGTACGGCCCGACGGTGGTGGCGACCACCCGGGTGTGCTCCGCGACGGCCCGCAGGGACGCGGTGTCGGTGACGTCGGCGGTCAACAGCGGCAGCTCGGTCAGGCCGGCGTCGATCCCGACCAGCCGGTCCCGTACCCCGGCCAGCCTGTCCGGGTTCCGGCCGGCCAGGGCCCAGCGCAGCCCGACCGGGGCGTGCCGGGCCAGGTACTCGGCGGTGAGGCTGCCGGTGAACCCGGTGGCACCGAGCAGGACGAGGTCGTACGGGCGGTCGTTGCGCACCAGCCGAGTGTGCCACCCGGCGGCGGCCGTTCACGGCGAGAAGACCGCCCGTACGCAGCCGTCGGCCCGGTCGCGGAACAGCGCGTACCCGTCCGGACCTCGCTCCAACGGCAGGTGGTGGGTGGCCAGGTGCTCGGTACGCAGTTCGTCGCGGGCCATCCGCTCCAGCAGCATCGGGATCCAGCGCTGCCCGTGCTGCCGGGCGCTGCGCACGGTCAGCCCCTTGTTCATCACCGCGCCCAGCGGGAACGTGTCGACGAAGCCGGTCCAGGTGCCGAGCACCACCACCGTGCCGCCCTTGCGGCAGGCGTGCACCGCCTCGCGCAGCGCCAGCGGCCGGTCCGCGCCGCCACCGAGCCGGCCGGTCAGCAGGCCCGGCGGGTCGGCCGCCATGCCGACCGCCTCCACGCACACGTCCGGGCCCCGGCCGCCGCTGCGCTCCCGCAGCTCGGCGGGGACGTCCACGTACCGGTAGTCGAGCGGTTCCGCGCCCACGTGCCGCTCGACCATCCGCAGCCGGTCGTCGTGGCCGTCGACGACGATCACCCGGTCGGCCCCGCGCAGCAGGGCGGCCCCGGCGGTGAGCTGGCCGACCGCGCCCGCACCCCAGACCGCCACCACGTCACCCGGGGCCACCTCGCCCAGCTCGGTGCCCAGCCAACCGGTCGGGGCGGCGTCCGAGGCGAACACCGCCCGGTCGTCGCTGACCCCGTCCGGCACGGTGAACGCGCCGACATCGGCGTACGGCACCCGCACGTACTCGGCATGGCTGCCGGCGAAGCCGCCCAGCGGGCCCGGATGGCCGTAGCAGCCGGCGGTGGGCTGACCCCACGCCGACTCGGCCGCCGCCGCACCCGGCGTGCCGTTGTCGCAGCAGGCGAAGAGACCCTGCCGGCAGAACCAGCAGGCCCCGCAGGCGATCGCCGCGCAGACCACCACCCGGTCGGCGACGCGGTGCCGGCGTACCTCGGGCCCGACCTCGACCACCTCGCCGAGGAACTCGTGTCCGAGCACGTCCCCGGCGGCCAGGTACGGGATCCGCCCGGTCAGCAGCGGCAGGTCCGCGCCGCAGGTGGCGCTCCGCCGGACCCGGACGATCATGTCCTGGGCGTTGCGCAGCTCCGGGTCGGGGACCTGGCGTACCGCCAGCGTGCCGGTGCCCTCCCAGCACAGCGCCCTCACCCGGCCACCCCCGGTCGGTCCAGCCGGGAGCGGTCCGCGCGCAGCACCTCCCCGGTCTCCGCGAGCTGCTTGGCCTCCCGTAACGCCTGCCGGAGGAACCGGCCCGGATCGTCGCCGACCAGGTGGGCGGCGAGGCCGGGCAGCCGCAGTTCGCCGCCGAGTGGTCGGGCGGCCAGCTCGGTGCCGCGGCCGCCGGGCGCCGGGCGGGCGTACACCTCGACCGCGCCGTCGAGCCGGCGCAGCGGCTCCGGCCACCGCCCGGGCGGCAGCACGTCCTCGGGCCGGCCCGCCACGGTCACCACCTGCCAGCGCCCGGGCCGCGGATCGGTGCCGGCCGCGTGCGGCCAGCGCTCCCGTCGGCGTACGAGGGCGCGCGCCGCGCCGGCCACCCGTGCCATCCCTGCCACCGGCCCCTCCCGTCGTCCCGCCCCGCGTCCCCTCCCTCACCCGCGCACCCACCCTCCCCCCACCCCGGGTGACCGCAGTTCCCCCGCAAGGGGTGAACCCCGCCCTGCCGGGTACCCCCCATCCCCCGCGACGCCCGTTCGCCGGACCCGGTTGATCAAGGAGTTTGCGTCTGAGTCGATCTCCGTCCAGGCGCAAACTCCTTGATCACCGCCAGCGGGCGGGGGTGGGTGGGTGGGGAGTGGTGGGAGTGGTGGGGGCAGCAGGGAGGGGGAGGGTGGATGGGGTGGGATGGGGGTGGGGGTGGGGTGGTGCCGCTGTTGGGGTCGCGGCTGGCGCCGGGTGCCCTGCCCGAGCCGCTGCTGGTCCGGCCGCGACTGCTGGACCGGCTGGACCGGGGCGTGGCCGGACCGGTCACGCTGGTCTGCGCGCCGGCCGGCTGGGGCAAGACCACCCTGCTCGCCTCGTGGGCCCGGGCCGGCCGGGCCGAGCCGCCGCCCGCCTGGGTGGCGGTGGAGGAGGGCGACACCGGGGAACGGCTCTGGTCGTACCTGGCGGCGGCGCTTCGGGCGGCCGCGGAGGGCGTACCCGACGAGGGGCCGCAGCCGCCGGTGCCGGACAGCCCGCCCCGGCCCGACCAGCTCGAACTGCTCGCCGCGGCGCTCGCCGCCCGGGATCGACCGGTCCGGCTGGTCCTGGACGACCTGCACCGGATCACCGATCCGGGCGCGTTGACCGGGCTGGAGTTCCTGCTCCGCCACACCGACGGGCGGCTACGGCTGGTGGCCGGCGTCCGGGCCGATCCGCTGCTGTCCCTGCACCGGTGGCGGCTGGCCGGGGAGCTGACCGAGGTCGGCCCGGACGACCTGGCGTTCACCGACGACGAGGTGGCGGATCTGCTGGTCGCGCACGGGGTGCCGCTGCCCGCCGCGGCGGTGCCCCGGCTGCGGGAGCGGACCGGCGGCTGGCCGGCCGGGCTGCGCTTCGCCGCGCTGGCGCTGCGCGCCCAGGCCGACCCGGCCCGTGCCGTCGAGCGGTTCGGCGGCGACCAGCCGGATGTCGCCGCGTACCTGCGGGACGAGGTGCTCGGCCCGCTGGACCCGGACGCCCGGGACGTGCTGCGGCGCAGCGCCGTCGCCGCCGCCGTCTGCGCCGACCTCGCCGACGCGGTGACCGGTCGGCCCGACGCCGGGCAGGTACTGGCCGACCTGGCCCGCGCCGGCGGCTTCGTCCAACACGACGGCGGCACCCCGCCGTGGTACCGGTGCCACCCGCTGCTGGCCGATCTGCTCCACGACGAGCTGGGCCGGCTCACCGCCGAGGAACTGCGCGACCTGCACCGGCGGGCCGCCGGCTGGTACGCGGGCAACGACCGGCCGGCCGAGGCGCTGCGGCACGCGCTGGCCGGGGGCGAGTGGAACCGGGCCACCGAACTGCTGATCGCCCGGTGGCCGGAGCTGGCCCCGTACGGGCGGGAGGCGCCGGCCGCCCCACCACCGCCCGAACCGCCCGTCGACGCCGTCCGCCGGGATCCGGAGCTGGCGCTGGCCTGCGCCGCCGAACGAACGTACGGCGGGGACGTCGAGGCGGCCGGGCGTCACCTGCGGCACGCCGTCGAGCAGGCCGCTGGTCTGCCCGCCCCGCGCCGGGACCGGTTCCGTCGACTGGCCACCGCGCTGGAGCTGACCCTGGCCCGGCTCACCGGGGACCGTGCCGAGGTACGCCGTGCCGCCGCCCGGCTGCTCGCCACGCGTTCCGTCACCGGGCCGGGGGACGACCCGCGGGCCGGGGCCGGGGAGGACGCCGACATCCGGGCGGTCGCCGGCACCGCGCTCGGCCTGGTGGCGCTGGCCGAGGGCGAGCTGCCCGCCGCCGCGGAGCGGTTCGCCGAGGCCCGTGCCGCGGCCCGGGCAGCGGGGCGACCGCGTACGGAACTGGTCGGCGCCAGCCGGTCGGCGCTGCTGGACGCGGCCCGTGGCCGGCTGCGGGCGGCCGCCGACGCCGCGCGGGAGGCCCTGGCCACGCCGGCCTGCCAGGGCTGGTCCTCCCGGCTGGACTGCGGTTACGCGTACCTGGCGCTGGCCCTGGTGGCATGGCACCGGGACGAACCGGCGGAGGCCACGGCGCACCTTGCCCTCGCCGGCCCGGCCACCGCGGAGCCGGCAGCGGCGGCGCTGGCCGCGCTCTGCCGGGCCGAGCTGCTGGCCGCGGAGGGCCGGTCGGCTGCCGCCCTGCGGACCCTCGCGGAGGCCCGGGAGCGGGTACCGGGCCGGGAGTTGGCCGCCTGGCTGACCGCCGCCGAGGCGCGGCTACGGGCGGGCGTCGGTGACGTGGACACCGGCCGCACGCTGCTCACCGACGCGCTGCCCGGGTTCGACGACGGGGGCGCGGAGGCGGCGGCGCTGGGGGTGGCGCTGGCCCAGGTGGAGCTGCGGGCCGGCAATGCGCGGGCCGCCGGTCCGGCGCTGCCCGACTGGGCCGCGCCCGGCGCGGCGTCCTGGCCGTTGCCGGTCCGGCTCGCCGCCGGCCTGCTCGACGCGGTCCTGGCCCGGGACGGCGGCGACGAGCGGCGTGCCGGACGGGTCCTGGAGCAGGTGCTCGACCTGGCCGAGCCGGACGGCTACCGGCGGGTGTTCACCCACGCCGAGCCGGGGGTACGTGACCTCCTCGCCGCGCACCTGGACTCCGGCACGGCGCACTGGGCGACGGTGAGCGACCTGGTACGCGGGGTGGACGAGCGGCGGGCCGACGAGGCGGCGGACCGGCCGGTCCGGCCGGAGCGGACGCTCGACGAGCCGCTCACCGAGCGGGAGCTGACGATCCTGCGCTACCTCCAGAGCATCCTGTCCAACGTGGAGATCGCCGGCGAGCTGTCGCTGTCGGTCAACACGGTGAAGACCCACGTCCGCAACATCTACCGCAAGCTCGACGCGACCCGCCGCCGCGAAGCCGTCCAGCGCGCCCGCGAACTGCGCCTGATTTGATGCAAGGAGGGGCCCCTTGTTAACGCCTGGCGTTGTACAGGGGGCCCCTCCAAACAGGTCAGGCGTTCGCGGCGGTGTCGACCGCGGCCAGCAGGTCCGCCAGGTCGTGGCCGCCGTCGTGGCGGACGTCGTTGACGAACAGGGTCGGGGTGCCGGTCACCCCGCTGCGGATGCCGCCGACGAAGTCCCGCCGGATCCGGTCGGCGTTCGCCATCCGCCCCACCTCCGCGTTGACCTCCTCGGCGGGCAGCCCGAGCTGCTCGACGCCGAGCGACAGGTGCACCGGGTCCAGTTGGTCCTGGTGGTCGTAGAGCCAGTCGTGCATCTCCCAGAACCGGCCCCGCCGGCCGGCCGCCTCGGCCGCCTCCGCCGCGCTCTCGGCGTACGGGTGCACGTTGGCGATGGGGAAGTGCCGGTAGACCAGCCGTACGGTCTCGGCCCGCTGGCGCAGCACCTCGGCCAGGTTCGTGTGGGCGGCCCCGCAGAACCGGCACTGGAAGTCGGCGTACTCGACGATGGTGACCGGCGCGTCGACGGGCCCGAGGCTGTGGTCGAGGTCGGTCACCGGTACGCCCAGCCGCGCGGTGGTGACCTGCAACGGGGTCGTCATCGGGCGCCCTCGCCCACGGTCACGTGGTTGTGCACCTCGCGGATGCCGGGAGCGGACCACACCACCCGCTCGATCTCCTCGCGTTCCGGTACGGAGTGGACCAGCCCCGCCAGCACCACCGTGTCGCCGCGCACCCGGACGCTGATGCCCTCCGCCTCGGTGGCGCCGTTGCGGGCGAGCGCGTCCACGATCCGCTCGGCCAACTGGTGCCCGTCGGCGCGGGTGCCCGGCCGGACGGTGATCCCGTTGCTCACCCCGCGTACGCCGGTGAGCCGGCCGACCGCCCGTTCGGCGGCCCGGCGCTGGTACTCCCACTCGACCTCGCCGTGCAGGGTGACCCAGCCGTCGGAGACGGTCACGTCCAGCGTCTCGATCGGCACGAAGGCGTCCCATTCCAGGGCCCGGCCGGCCGCGGTGGCGATCTCCGGGTCGCTCTTCTCGGCGGAGGTGGCGATCCGGACGGCGAGGTCGTTGGCGACCGCCCGGACCCGGGACACCCGGTGCGCCGCCCGCTCGGCGGCCCACTTCTTGGCGTAGCTGTCCACCCAGCCGGTCAACGTCACCACGCCCTCGGAGACGGTCACCCCGATCTCGTTGGGGCGTACCCGGGGTTCCCAGGTGAGCTCGTCGAGGACGTCGGACTGGATGTCCTGATCGGTGCGCGTGATCGTCGCGGTGGCCATGGGTGGCCTCCCTCCCGGGTCGGTTCGGGGCACGGGCGCTCCGCCACCGGCACGGGCGCCGCCATCGCTCATCCTGTCCCGACCCCGGGTGACCTGCCCTCACCCCGGCGGGGTGACCCGAATTAGTTGGGAGCGCTTCCTAATTCGGCCACCCATCGGTTAAGGTGGATGTCCCTCGGCTGCGGGAGCCCACACGCCGACGGGGAGCCCGGGCAGCTCCCCGGTTCCACCTCGACGCCAGGGCGCGGTCGCCCCCGGCCGCCGCGTCGCTCTGCCAACTCCAGGTCGTGGCGCAAACGCGCCACGACCTGGAGCCGTCGCCGACAACTCCGGTTCGGCGCGTCCGATGCCGCCCCACGACCTCGGAGCTGTCGGCTCCCACCACGGGCAACCGAGAGGAACCCGCCCATGCGCAGAAGTCTCGCCGGCGCGGCTGCCGCGGCATTGGCCGCCACCGCGGCGGCCGTCGTCGTGCAGTTCGCCGCCACCCCCGCCACCCCGGCCGCCGCCGCTGCGGCCGAGCCGTACAGCTGGAAGAACGTCCGGATCGACGGTGGCGGCTTCGTCCCGGGCATCGTCTTCAACCAGACCGAGAAGAACCTGATCTACGCCCGCACCGACATCGGCGGGGCGTACCGCTGGGAGCAGTCGACCCAGTCGTGGACGCCGCTGCTGGACTGGGTCGGCGCCGACAAGTGGGGCTGGAACGGCGTGGTCAGCCTCGCCACCGACCCGGTGCAGACCAACCGGGTGTACGCCGCGGTCGGTATGTACACCAACAGTTGGGACCCGAACAACGGCGCGATCCTGCGTTCGACCGACAAGGGCGCCACCTGGCAGGCCACCGCGCTGCCGTTCAAGAACGGCGGCAACATGCCCGGCCGGGGCATGGGGGAGCGGCTGGCCGTCGACCCGAACAAGAACAGCATCCTCTACTACGGCGCCGAGGGCGGCAACGGCCTGTGGCGCAGCACCGACTACGGGGTGACCTGGGCGAAGGTCGCCAACTTCCCGAACGTCGGCAACTACCGGGCCGACCCCAACGACAGCAGCGGCTACCAGAGCCAGAACCAGGGCCTGACCTGGGTGAGCTTCGACAAGAGCACCGGTACGGCCGGCAACGCCACGCAGACCGTCTACGTCGGCGTGGCGGACAAGCAGAACCCGGTCTACCGCACCACCAACGGTGGCACCACCTGGGAGCGGATCGCCGGCCAGCCCACCGGCTACCTCGCTCACAAGGGCGTGGTCGACCCGGTCGGCGGCTACCTCTACATCGCCACCAGCGACACCGGCGGCCCGTACGACGGCGGCAAGGGTGACGTGTGGAAGTTCAACCGGGCCACCGGCGCCTGGACGCAGATCAGCCCGATTCCCTCGTCGAGCGGCGACGACTACTTCGGCTACTCCGGCCTGACCATCGACCGGCAGAAGCCGAACACCCTCATGGTGGCCACCCAGGTCTCCTGGTGGCCGGACGCGATCTTCTGGCGTAGCACCGACGGCGGCGCGACCTGGACGCGGATCTGGGACTGGTCCAGCTACCCGAACCGCACCAAGAAGTACACGATGAACATCAGCTCGGTGCCGTGGCTGACCTTCGGGGCGAACCCGCAACCGCCGGAGGAGACCCCGAAGCTGGGCTGGATGAACGAGTCGCTGGAGATCGACCCGTTCGACAGCAACCGGATGATGTACGGCACCGGGGCGACCATCTACGGCAGCACCGACCTGACCAAGTGGGACACCGGTGGGCAGCTCACCATCAAGCCGATGGTCAAGGGCCTGGAGGAGACCGCCGTACTCGATCTGATCAGCCCGCCCTCGGGTGCCCCGTTGATCAGCGGGCTCGGCGACATCGGCGGCTTCCGGCACACCGACCTGAACGCGGTGCCGGCCTCGATGTTCACCCAGCCGGTCTTCACCAGCACCACCAGCCTGGACTACGCCGAGACCAAGCCGGCGGTGATGGTACGGGCGGGCAACTTCACCGCCTCGGACCGGCCGAACGACCGGCACGTCGCGTTCTCCACCGACGGCGGGGCGAACTGGTTCCAGGGCAGCGAACCGGGCGGGATCAACAACGGCGGCACGGTGGCCGCCTCCGCCGACGGCAGCCAGTTCGTCTGGGCGCCCGGCGACGCCGGCCAGCAGGTGGTCCGCACGGTCGGCTACGGCAACTCGTGGACCGCGGCGACCGGCATCCCGGCGAACGCCACCGTGGAGTCCGACCGGGTGAACCCGAACAAGTTCTACGGAGTCAGCAACGGGAAGTTCTACGTCAGCACCAACGGCGGGGCCGCCTTCACCGCGAGCGCCGCGACCGGCCTGCCGACCACCGGGGTCAAGTTCAAGGCGCTGCCCGGCAAGGAGGGCGACATCTGGCTGGCCGGTGAGGGTGGCCTGTGGCACTCCACCAACTCCGGGACCAGCTTCACCATGGTCACCGGCGTGAGCACCTCGATCAACGTCGGCTTCGGCAAGGCGGCGCCGGGGCAGACGTACCCGGCGCTCTTCGTCATCGGCACGGTCGACGGCCAGCACGGCGTCTACCGCTCCGACAACTCCGGCGGAAGCTGGGTGCGGATCAACGACGACCAGCACCAGTACGGCAACGCCGGCGAGGCGTTGACCGGCGACCCGCGCGTCTACGGCCGGGTCTACCTCGGCACCAACGGCCGGGGCATCCTGGTGGCGGACCGGCTCGGCGGCACCACGCCGCCGACCACCGCGCCGCCGACGACCGCGCCGCCGACCACTGCGCCGCCGACGACCGCGCCGCCGACCACTGCGCCGCCGACGACCGCGCCGCCGACCACTGCGCCTCCGACCACTGCGCCGCCGACGACCGCGCCGCCGACCACGCCGAATCCGGCCGGCGGCTGCGGGGCGACCTACCAGGTGACCAACTCGTGGGAGGGCGGATTCCAGGCCGAGGTGACGGTCCGTAACAACATGGGCTCGCCGATCAACGGCTGGTCGGTGTCCTGGAGCTTCGACAACGGGCAGCAGATCAGCCAGCTCTGGGGCGGCACGTACACCCAGAGCGGCAGGCTGGTGACGGTCAGGGATGCCGGCTACAACGGCCCCCTCGGCGTCGGCGCCACCACCAGCTTCGGCTTCCTCGGGAGCTGGACCGGGACCAACCTGGTGCCTGGGCTCATCTCCTGCACCACTCGTTGACCTTCCGTACGGTGGCCGTCCCGTCCGCGGGGCGGCCACCGTCGGTCCGCGCGGGCGGTGCCCCCTGGCTCGCCGGTCCCCACCGGCTCTGGTGGCTCCGGCTCGCCGGTCCGGGCCGGCGGTGCCCGCGGCTTGTCGGGCCCCGCCGTCGGCGGGTGCCGGTCAGCCGTCCCGGTCGGCCGGGGAGTCCAGCCGGTCCACGTCCAGGAACTGGATCTCCTCGACCTCGGGCCGGCGGCTCCCGGCGGCCCGGGCGGCCGTGCCGACGGCCCAGCCGATCGCGGCGCCGACCAGCGCGGCGCTGACCAGCAGCGCCCATGGCAGCGCCGGCCGCCGGCCGGCGAGCGCGTCGAAGGCGAGGGTGGCGCGGCGGCGGGCCTCGCCGGCGGCGGAGCCGACCAGGTCAGTGGCGTCCTCGGCCAGGCCCGACCCGTTGCGCCGGGCGGAGCGGGCAACGCCGCGAACCCCGTCCCCGGCGGAGCCGGCGGCGTCGAGCAGGTGCCGCCACGCCTGGTCCGCGATTCGCTCGGGCTTGCCGCGGCGGTCCAGCAGGGTCGTTCCGAACATGGGGTTACCTCCTCGGGGGCGGAGTCCGGCGCCACATCGGGCTCCGGCGGTCGTCCGGCGGGTGACGTTTCACTCACTCGGGCAGTGCCCCGCCCGCAGTTGCCGCAAACCATCCAGGTCAGGCACGGTCGATGGGGCGGGACGGGTCAACCCGGCGAACGCGCCGGGCCCGGGTGCGAGCCGGACCGGCCCCGGGGCCGTTACCCTGGGGCGGCGAATCGGCCGGCCGGGCCGGTCGTTGGACGAAGCGAACCCGTCGTCCGGAAGAAAGAGGAACTGGAGGATCCGGATTGGGATGCCCAGGTGTGCCCAGTCCGCGAATTGCCCATCCCGAGGGGTGGCGACCGAGGCCGTCGGAGGAATACTCTCGGTCGCGGCCCGCGTACTGATGAGGCGCCCGTACGGGCGAGTGGAGGTGCTCGCGTGAGCCTGTCGATCGTGCAGTCGATGTTGCCGGGTGGTGTCATCCAGATCGCGCCGCGAGGCGAGATCGACGTCGACACCGCGTACGAGGTGCGGGAAGCGATCGCCGAAGTGCTCGCGAAGGGCCGTCCGTCCCGGATCGAGCTGAACATGCGGCTGGTCACCTTCATCGACTCCGTCGGCATCAGCGCGATGGTTGCCGGTTTCCAGACCGCCGAGGTCAGCGGCGTGAAGCTGGTGGTCACCGAGCCGAGCCGGTTCGTGCACCGCCAACTGTGGGTCACCGGCCTGCTGGGCCTCTTCGGCGCACCCGAGCCATACTTCGCCGGCAGCACCCCCCAGGTGCTGCCCGGCGCCTGAGCGGGCCGGGGCTCCGTGCCGCCCGTTGCCAGCCGGCCCCGGTTACGGGACGATCATGCGGACGCCGACGGGCAAGGGGGTACGGCGTGCTCAGCAGCGACACTTTCAGCTACACCGTGCAGGCCCGCTGCGCCCGGGCGGACGCGGTCGCCCTGCTCAGCGACCTGACCCGCCAGGGCGAGCTGCATCCGCTGATCGTCCGGGTCCGTCAGTTGCCGCCCCGGCCCGGCGCGCTGGCCAGCTATGCGATCACCGATCGGCTGGAGCTGGGTCCGCTGCACTTCCCGGTCACCTACCAGGCGGACGTGCTGGTCGCCACCGAGGACGAGGTGGTGACGGTGGCCCGCCAGCAGCCGGCCACCACGGTCCGTAATCACACCCGGCTGCGGGACGAGCCGGGCGGCGTGGTGCGCATCGACGTCGAGATCACCCTCTCCGCCCCGGCGCCGCTCTTCGGGTACGCCTTCCGGCAGGCCCGGGCGGCCCACCTCGGCCTCGCCAGCCGGCTCGGCGCCACCCTCGAGGAGCAGGCCGGCTGAGTCAGGGCCGCCGCCCGCCGTCCGCCCCGCGTGCTGTGCCCACCCGCGCGCCCGCCGCGAGATCGTGCTCGATCCGGGAGGTAGTGGCCTCCGTCGGAGGTTCCGGGTCACTACATCCTTGACCGAGCACGATCACCCGGTCGGCGGGCCACCGGGGCGGCCGGGCGCAGGCGTCCCCATGGCTTGTAGGTGGACAGCACGGTCATGACGATCAACAGGGTGGTGGAGACCGTCGGCGGGATGATCAGGTCCAGCCGGTCCCGGGTGGTGAGGTCCGTCCCCAGTTCGGCGATCCGGCGCACCGTCGGGGCGAGCAGCAGCAGCACCAACCCCAGCATCGCCGTGGTGATCGCGAACTTCACCAGCACCCAGCGCCAGCGCAGCAGGCCCCACGGGGTGAGCAGCGCGCTGGCCAGCCCGACCAGCCAGACCAGCACGCTCAGCGGGGCGAAGAGCCAGGTGACCAGCAGGCCCGCGGCCGGGTAGACCACCTCGGCGTCGGCCCCGCGCAGTCCGGCCACCCCCAGCGCGAGCAGCACCAGGTCGGCGCCGAGCCAGCTGAGCGAGGTGACCAGGTGCAGGGTGAGCAGGGCCTTGCGTCCGGTGGGAGAGAGTCGGCTCATGCCCTCGATGCTCGACCGTCGCCGCCCCGCTGTCGTGACCCGTACGACGACATCCGCCGTACGTCCCCGGGCGTAGCCGGCCCGGGGTGGTCAGTACACCGACAGGTGCACGTGGTTGGTGTGGTCACTGGACGGGTCGCCGTTGCCGCCGCTGTACGCCTTCCACCCGCTGCTGGGCAGCCAGATCTGCTTGTACCAGATCACGTAGAGCACGGCGAGCGGGTCGGCGTTGCGGATGAAGTACGCGGCCAGGTTGTTGCCGTACGTCTTGTCGCCGCCGGTGGCCACCCCGCCGAAGCCGTCCTTCTGGGCGGCGAAGTCGCAGGCGCGGCCCTTGGGGTGTTCGCCGGAGCCGCTGGGCCGGTAGCAGGAGACGTACCGGGTGAACCCGGCGGCCTTGGCCTGCTGGAGCGCGTGCAGGGTACGCGGGGTGATGCAGCCGTTGGCCGGGGTCGGGTCGTTGACGCTGCACGACTCCGCCGGCCAGGAACCGTCGGCGTTGCGCGGGGCCGGGGTGGCGTTGGCGCGGGACGTGCCCTGCACGCTGCCGCCACTGGCGGTGGTGGTGGCGGCCCGTTTGTTGGCCACCTCGAGCGCGCGTTCCGCCTGTTCCTTGCGCTTGGCCATCACCGTGACCTGCCGGCGCTGCTCCTGGATCTCGCCGGTCAACGCCGCCTGGGTACGGGTGGCCTGGTCCCGGGTGTCGATCAGGTCGCGCAGCGCGCGGTCCTCCTGCGCGGCGACCTGTTGCAGGGTGGCGGCGCGGTCCATGAAGCTCTGCGGGCTGCCGCTGTTGAGCAGCGCCCCGGCGGTGCCGAGTCGCCCGGCCCGGTACGCGACCGCGGCGATCTCGCCGACCTTGGCGTCGCGTACGCCCAGCTCCGCGTTGATCGTCTTGAGTTGGGCGGTGAGCTGCTGCTGCCGCTTCACCGAGCGGTTCAACGCCGCCCGCGCGTCCAGCCAGCCCTTGCTCGCCGCGTCGAGCTGGGCGCGTAGCGCCGCGGTGCCGCCCTCGTCGTCGCCGGGCGCGGCGGCGAGCAGCCCGGTCGGGGCGGCCGAGGCGGGGGAGACCGGCGCGGTCGCGACGCCGAGGGCGAGCGCCGCGACGAGCAGGGCCGCCAACCGGGCGGCCGTCCGTCGTGCAGATGGCATTCCAGCTGTCCTTCCGTCAACCGCCGACCGGGTTAGCTGACGGGTTCGGGACGGAAGATCCCTACCGCTGACGCGGATGCACCCCAGGAAGGTGGTTCCCCGGCTCGCCGAGCTGCGGCGATTAGGCGACGGCCACCACCGGCGACGTGCTGTGCCGCCTGCGGAGACCGCGACTGAGCCTACCGGCCGGGACCCGCCGGACGAGGGCTGGGAATCGGATTAAAGCCGGCATGAATGCACAATAGCCACTTGGATTTAAGTTTGCCCTAATTACCACTCCGCCGGTCCACACGTTCCGGCCGACGCTCCGGGTTCGATCTGCAACGTGGCGTGATCGATCCGGAAGTCCTCGTGCAGCGCGGCCCGGGCCGCGGCGAGCACCTCGCTCACCTCGGCGTCGGGGGCCGTGGTCAGGTGCGCCGACGCCACGTCCATGCCGGAGGTGAGCGTCCAGACGTGCAGGTCGTGCACCTCGGCGACGCCGGGCACCGCGGCCAGCCGGTCGTGCACCGCGGTCACCTGGAGGTGTTCCGGCGCGACCTGCACCAGGATGCGGACCGCCGCCCGGCCGAGCCGCCAGGTCCGCGGCAGGATGAACAGGCCGATCGCGACGGCGACCAGCGGGTCGGCCCACCACCAGTCGGTGAACGTGATGACCAGCGCGGCGGCGATCACGCCGAGCGAGCCCAGCAGGTCGCCGAGCACCTCCAGGTACGCCCCGCGCAGGTTGATGCTCTCCTGCGCGCCGGCCCGCAGCAGCGCGAACGCGACGAGGTTGGCGAGCAGGCCGAGCACCGCCACGGCCAGCATCGGCCCGGCGAGCACCTCCGGCGGTTCGCCGAACCGGCGTACGGCCTCGACGAGCACGTAGGCGGCGACCGCGCCGAGCAGGACCGCGTTGGCGAGCGCGGCCAGCACCTCCAGCCGGTAGAGCCCGAAGGTGCGCTGCGGATCGGTGTTGGCGCGTCGGGTGGCGGTGATCGCGGCGAGCGCCATGCCGATGCCGAGCACGTCGGTGAACATGTGCCCGGCATCCGAGAGCAGGGCCAGCGAGCCGGTGGCGAACGCGGTCACCGCCTCGACCACCATCAGGGCGCTGAGCAGCCCGAACGCGGCCCAGAGTCGACCCCGGTGGCGGTGCGCGGCGTTGGTGATCCCGCCGCTGTGGTCATGACCTGCGCCCACGCCCACACCCTTTCGTCCCGCACCTCGCTCGCGCCTAATCTATGCTCACATCGCTATGTATGCAAGTGAACGCCTGAGGTGGGCCAGCTCAGGGTCCGCCGCGATCGCAGGCGCCGTCAGCGCGCCGGGTCGAGGGTGGTGAGGCGCTGGGTGGCCCGGGACAGCGCCACGTAGAGCGTCCGTACGCCCGACCCGGGATCGGCCCGGATCTCGCTCGGCGCCACCAGCACCACCCCGTCGTACTCCATGCCCTTGGCCTGAAGGCTGGTCACCACCTGGAGCCGGCCGCCGCCCAGGTCGCCCAGCCAGCCGGCGACCTCGTCCCGGCGCGGCACCGGCGTGATCACGCCGACCGTCCCCTCGACCTCGGCCAGCAGCGTCTCGGTCGCCGCGACGGTCGCGGCGGGCAGCTCGGCGGCGGGCACGGTCCGCTCGACCGGCGGCACCCCGGTGGAGCGCACCGCGGTCGGCAGCGCCAGGTCCGGGTAGCGTCGGCGGATCTCCGCCGCCGCCACCGCGAAGATCTCGGCCGAGTTGCGATAGTTGGTGGTCAGCTCGTACCGGTGCCGGCGCCGCCGCCCCAGCGCCTGGTCGCGGGCCCGGGTCAGCTCCTCCGGATCGCCCGTCCAGGCCGTCTGCGCCGGGTCGCCCACCACCGTCCAGGAGGCCAGCCGGCCGCGCCGGCCGATCATGCGCCACTGCATCGGCGAGACGTCCTGCGCCTCGTCGACCACCACGTGGGCGTAGTCGCGGTAGTCCTCCGGCCGCTCCCGGGCGGCGGCCCGGGCCGCCCGCTGCCGGTCCGCGAACGTGCTCAGCTCCCGGACGCCCCCGGCGAGCCGGAACGGATCGCGCTTCGGCCTCGCCCGCTGCACCGGCTTGCCGAGCAGCGCGTCCAGCTCGTCCAGCAGGGCGATGTCGGCGATGGTCAGCCCCTCGACGTCCAGCGTCCGGTACGCCTCGGTCAGCAGCCGGATCTCGTTGGCCGCGAGCACGCCGCCCGCGTACCGGCGCAGCCGCTCGGGGCGGGCCAGCCAACCGAGCACATGCCGCGGGTGCAACCGGGGCCACCACGCCTTGAGGAACTCCCGGAACTCCGGCCGGTCGATGATCTCGTCCTCGAACACGGGCTGCTCCGGCAGCCGGCCGATCCGCAACCCACGGGCCTGCGCGTACAGGGCGGCGAGGACGGCGTCGAAGCCGACCCGGCGCACCTCGTTGCGGCGCGCGCCGCGCGGCAGGGCCCGGTCCCGGATCGCGTCCAGCTCGGCCCGGCCCAGCCGGAGCAGCTCGCCCCGGTAGAGCAGGCGCAGCTCGGTGGGGGAGTCCGGCGCGGCGTCCCGGACCGCGCGTTCCAGCACCCGGCGCATCCGCAGCGACCCCTTCACCGCCGCCACCTCCGGCGGGTCGGTCCGGGTCGACGACATGCCCGGGAAGAGCGAGCCGAGCGAGTGCAGGGTGGCGGTCTCCTCGCCGAGCGAGGGCAGCACCGAGGCGATGTACTCGACGAACACGCCGGACGGGCCGACCACCAGGATGCCGCCGCCGGCGTACCGGGCGCGGTCGGAGTAGAGCAGGTACGCGGCCCGGTGCAGCGCCACCGCCGTCTTGCCGGTGCCCGGACCGCCGGAGACGATCGTGACCCCCGAGCCGGGGGAGCGGATCGCCTCGTCCTGCTCCCGCTGGATGGTGGCGACGATGTCCCGCATGCCCCGCCCGGTGGCCCGGGACAGCGTGGCCAGCAGCGCCCCGTCGCCGACCACCGCCAGGTCCGGCGGTGCCGCCTCCGGGTCCAGCAGGTCGTCCTCGATCCGGGTGACCCGCTCCGCTGACGACTGGATGGTGCGCCGGCGTACCACGCCCATCGGGTCGGCCGGGGTGGCCCGGTAGAAGGCGGCGGCGGCCGGCGCCCGCCAGTCGACCACCAGCGTCTCGGCGTCCTCCCCGCGTACGCCGAGCCGGCCCACATGCAGCACCTGCCCGGTACGCAGGTCGAGCCGGCCGAAAACCAGCCCCTCATGCTCGGCGTCCAGCACGTGCCGGCGCTGCGCGGCGTGGAAGACCATCGCGTCCCGCTCCACCAGCGCGCCGAAGTTGCCGACCCGGGCCAGCCGGTAGCCCTCCCGCTCGGCCTCGGCGGCCGACCGGCGCAGCTCCGCCAGGCGGGCGTACACCCGGTCGAGATGTCGCTGTTCGACGGCGATCTCCCGGTCCAGGGTGGTTTCGTCGCTCAAGTCGGGGGCTCCTGTGATCACGCGGCGGGTACGGCGGGCTGAATGAGGGTACGGGCCCGCCGCCGAGGCCCTTGTCGCGGCCATGCCGGCACCCGGGGCCCACCGGTGCCGGTTGCCCGTTATCCGGGTGTTTCCACCCCTTGTCCGGCTGTTCCGCTCGCCGTCACCGGCCGGGCCAGCGAAGGGTCCGGCCCGACCGGGGCGGTGAGCTCGTCGGGCCCGACCGATGCGGTGAGCCCGCCCGGCCCGGTCAGAGCCCGGTGGAGCACCGTGGCGAGGGCTCGGTTCACCTCGTCCGGGCGCTCCATCATGAGCATGTGGCCGGCGCCCGGGCAGACGGTCAGCTCGACGCTGGGCAGCGCCGTCGCGATCGAGCGGGCGCACGGCGGCGGGGTGAGCCGGTCCCGGTCGCCGACCAGCGCGGCGGCCGGCAGGTGGCCGAGCGCGGCCAGGGTGTCCAGCCGGTGCTGGACGCCGATCGAGGCGCGGAACCCGCCGATCGAACGGAGCGAGGCGTGCGCCACCGCGGAGGTGACCAGCCGGATGTCGGCCGGGTCGCACCGCTCGCCGAAGAGCAGCCAGCGGATGCTCGGCCGCAGGGCGCGCAGCAGCGCGTGCGGGGGACGCCACGAGCCGCAGCGGGCCAGCACCCCGGCGCCGGTGGTCTCGGCGAGCCGGATCAACCGGGCGATCCGGGGCGAGAGCCCGTAGGCAGTGTGGGTGTGCCCCTCGGCGGTGGTCGACACGAGGACCAGCCCGGCGATCCGGGCGGCGAAGTGCGCGGGGTGGCGGTGGGCGTACTCCATCACAGTCATTCCGCCCATCGAGTGCCCGGCCAGCACGATCCTCCCGTGCGGGACGAGCTCGTCCAGCACCGCGGCGAGGTCGTCGCCGAGCTGGGCCAGGGTGGCCGTACGCAGGGCCATGCAGCTGGACCGGCCGTGCCCCCGGGCGTCGTACGTCACCACCCGTACCCGGTCGCCGAAGCGTGCCCGCAGCCCGGCGAACTGGCGGTGCCAGCTGCGCCCGTCCAGCGTCCAGCCGTGCAGCAGGACCGCCGTGACCTCGGCGTCGACCGGCCCGGACGCCACCACGTGCAGGCGTACGCCGTCGGGAAGCCGTACCTCCAGCTCCGCCGGCATCCGTCCACCTCCCGCGCCCGCCGGTGTCGCGCACCGCGCTACCCGGCGGTGACGATCCGGCTACCCGTCAATCACAGCATGCCAACCGCGGAGGTGAAAGATTCCCGCGTGCCACGCCTCTGACGCGCGCGGCACCGGCGGCTCGCCCGGCGTCGGCGTGAGCGCTTCCGGCGATGGAGACGACGAACCGCCCGCCGGTGATTCGGCGGGCGGTTCGGGTGACGCGGTGCGGGACTCAGCCCTCGAAGACACCGGCCTCGACGAGACGCTTCTCGGTGGCGTCCCAGCCGTGCTCCGGGAAGGCGGCCGCGAGGCCGTTGATCTCGGCGCGGACCTTGGCGGCGTGGCCGGCGGCGGCCAGGGTCCGGATCTCCTCGACGAAGGCCTCGGAGTCGGTGCGCAGGTGCGCGGTCTTGCCGTTGGTCAGGTTGCGCACGTAGGCGTGCTTGCCGCTGTTGAGCGGGATCAGGTACTTGAACTCGCCCAGCACGCTGAGGGCGCCACCCTGGCCAGCCTGGCCGGCCCGGACTGACGCGCGCGCGGTCTTAGAGGTGTTGCTCGCCACGGAAGTACTCCTTGCAGACGTACGGGAGGACTGAAGCGTCCGGGGGCTGGTGCGGGTGACACCCGGGGTGGGTGTCGGCCCGCGAAGATTGTGCGGCGGCACAGAACCGCCCAGAGAACTGTACACGACCTCGACGCCTGGCTGGTCGTCGCGCCGTCACGGGGGTCAACGGGGTCAGCCGCCCGGGTATTTCCCGGCGACCGCTCGCGGCGAATTTTCCGATTCGCTGGCGTACCATCCGTCACACCGGTCATCATGGGTTGCAGGTGCCACTTGGGTGGACGAGGTCGTAGGGGAAGACGCACCTCGCCCTCCGGGAGGTCACCGTGCCAACGCGTGGCGTCGTATACGTCCACTCGACCCCGCTCGCCGTGTGCTCACACGTCGAGTGGGCGATCGCGCGCGTCCTCGCCGCGCCGGTCAACCTGCACTGGACGGCCCAGCCCGTCGAGCCCGCCGCGCGGCGTGCCGAGTGCGGGTGGACCGGTCGCCCGGGGACGGGCGCCGAACTGGCTGCTGCCCTCCGGCAGTGGCCCATGATCCGTTTCGAGGTGACCGAGGAGCCGAGCCCGGGCGTGGACGGCGAGCGGTTCATGTACGTCCCCGGGCGGGGCCTGTTCCGGGCCACGGTCGGCGCGGCCGGCGACATCCAGCTCGGCGAGGACCGGCTGCGCGGCATCCTGGCGTCCGCCCGTGCCCCGGAGGCGCTCGCCCACGCCCTTGACAAGGCGCTCGGCACGGCCTGGGACGCCGAGCTGGAGCCCTACCGGTACGCCGGCGACGGCGCGCCCGTGACGCTGCTCACCCGAGTGGGTTGAACAAAGTTCACGTTGCCCTGATACGCGGAAAACTGGTGGAATGTTCCGCGTGTCGCCCACCCCTCGGCGTGCCTTCGTCGCGCTCTCCGTACTGACCACGCTGCTCGTCTCCGGCTGCGCGGGCGCGCCGGACCGGCCTCGCTCCGCCCCGTCCACGAGCCCGCCTCCCGCCGGCGACCCCGCGGCCCGGGCCGCGGCGCTGGTCCGGACCCTCGCCGACGAGGACCTGGTCGGCCAGGTGCTGATGCCGTACGCGTACGGCAGCTCGGCCACCCGGGTCTCGCCGGGGTCGGCGGCCGGCAACCAGGAACTCGCCGGGGTCGACACGCCCGCCGAGATGGTGGCGAGGTACCGCCTCGGCGGGGTGATCCTGGTCGGATTCAGCGCCGACGATCCCACCTCCGGCAACCAGGCCACCACCAACGTCGACAACCCGGAGCAGGTCCGCGAGCTGACCACCGGGCTGCGCGAGGCGGCCGGCAAGCTCGCCGCCGGCCCGGCGCCCTTCCTGATCGGCACCGACCAGGAGTACGGCGTGGTCACCCGGATCACCGACGGGGTGACCCTGCTGCCCAGCTCGCTGGCCGCCGGCGCGGCCGGCGACGCGGCGCTGACCGAGGCCGCCTGGCGGGCTGCCGGCGCCGAGCTGGCCGCCATGGGGATCAACATGGACTTCGCCCCGGTCGCCGATGTGCTTACCACCCGCAGCACGGTGATCGGTTCCCGCTCCTTCGGCGCCGACCCGGAGCGGGCCTCGGCGCAGGTGGCCGGCGCGGTCCGGGGGTTGCAGGCCGAGGGGGTGGCGGCCAGCGTCAAGCACTTCCCCGGGCACGGCCTGAGCGCCGCCGACTCGCACCAGGACCTGCCGGTCGTCAGCCAGTCCCGCGCCGTGCTGGACAGCACCGCGTTCCCGCCGTTCCGCGCCGGGATCGACGCGGGCGCGATGGCGGTGATGTCCGCCCACCTCGACGTCGAGGCGATCGACCCGGGCACCCCGGCCACCTTCTCCCGCAAGCTCCTCACCGACGTGCTCCGGGGCCAGTTCGGCTTCGAGGGTGTGGTGATCACCGACGGGATGAACATGGCGCCGGCCAAGCGCTGGTCGCCGGGGGAGGCCGCGGTGCGGGCGCTGAACGCCGGCAACGACCTCATCCTGATGACCCCGAACGTGACCCAGGCGTACGACGGGCTGCTCGCCGCGCTGCGGGATGGGTCGCTGCCCCGGGCCCGGCTGGTCGAGGCGGTCACCCGGGTGCTGACCATGAAGTTCAAACTGGCCGACCGGCCCACCCCCGACCTGTCGACGCTGGGCAGCGCCGAGCACCGGGCGGCGGCCGCCGACCTGGCCGCCGCCGCGGTCACCATGCTGCGCGGCCGGTGCGACGCCCCGGTGACCGGACCGGTCACGGTGACCTCCGCCGCCGGGCGGGACCGGGCCCGCGCCGCGTTGACCGAGGCGCTCACCGCCGCCGGGGTCGACGTGGTGCCGAGCGGTGGCCGGATCGTGCACCTCGTCGGGTACGGCGACGGCGCCGGCGACCTGCGGGCCGACGCGGCCGTGACGGTGGCGATGGACACCCCGTACGTGCTGGCCGACGCGAAGTCGCCGACCCTGCTGGCCACCTACTCGTCCAGCCAGGCGTCGCTGACCGCGCTGGCCGGCGTCCTCGCCGGCAAGGCCCTCCCGGCCGGTCGCTCCCCGGTCCCGGTGACCGGCCTGCCGGCTACCGCCTGCGGCAGCTGACCCCGCTTTGGAGGCGGCAATTTCAGGGAAGTTGCCGCCTCCAACCGCGTTGGGGCAGCAACTTCCCTGAAGTTGCGCGGATGTTGCGGGACGGCGGGGCTCCGGTGCGAAGCCCCGCCGTGCCGGATCAGGCCAGCGGTAGCTGGCGGGCCAGGGCCGAGCCGCCGGCCTCGAACGCCGCCAGCAGGGACGTCGGCGTGCCACCGGCGACCGGGACGACCACCGTCACGGCCCGGCCGGCGGTCAGGTCGACGGTGCGGTCACCGAGGGCCACGTCGCCGTCCCAGCCGTACAGGTAGGCGGTGCCGGACCGGTCCGCCCGCAGGGTGACCGAGACGCCACCCGGGACCGAACGGGCGTCGCCGAGTCGCAGTGCCCCCGCCGGCAGGCCCGGGACGGCCGCCGGAGCGACCCCGTCCACGGCCGACTGCGCGATGGTCTGCGGGCTGTGCACGCTGCGCGCGGCGGTGTCCGGGAACACCGGGGTGCTGGGCTGCCGCGCGGCCGGGGTGTACCCGGGCAGGGTCACCAGGCCGTACCGGTACGGGTCCGCCCGTACCCCGGTGAAGGTGGACCAGCCCAGCCGGGACTGCGAGGTCAGGTCCTGGGTGTCCGAGTCGTAGACCAGCACGTTGAAGCCCATCCGGGCCGGGTCGACGGCGTCCGGCAGCACCGCGAACGGAATGCTCGCCTCGATCGTGTAGCCGGTGTACGGCGTGGTGACCTTGCTGACCACGGTCATCCCCGGCGCGGTCGTCGCGCCCGGCCCCTGCCGGTTGTCGGCGTCCCGCTGCCAGCACGGCGGGTCGCCGTTGGCCGGGTCGTCGGTGACCGGGAAGATGCCGGCCTTGAAGACGGTGGAGGTGTCCGCCGAGTTCCCCTTCGGGTCGACGATGATCTCCACGCTGTCGGTGCGGCGCTGCCGCTTGCAGTCCTGCGGCACCACCTTCTTGCCGAGCACGTCGTCGGTGACCTGCACGAAGACCTTCAGAGCGTCCTCCGTCCAGGCGATCCGGCCGGTCGCCGAGGCGTCCTGCGCTGTGGTGGGCTCGCCCTCCCAGATGCGGGAGAGGTCCAGCTCCTCGCCGGGGTACTCGCCGGGGGCGGCGACCCCGTCGACGGCGTGGCCGGGACCGGCGTGCGGCACCACGCTGGTCGGGACGATCTCCAGGGCGCCGGTCTCGACGGTGCTGCCGGCGGCGCTGGTGGTGGTGATGGTGATCCCGTAGTCGCCGTCCGTGCCACCCTCGTTGGCGGTGGGCAGGGTGGCGTCGGTGTTGGTGACGGTGAAGGTCACCGCGCCGGTGGCGCCGGGCGCCAGCTCGGGGTAGCTCTTGGTCGCCGTGTCGGCGGCGAAACCGGCGGGTAGCCCGAGGGTGACCTGGCCGCGCTGCGCGGACTCGCCGTGGTTGCGCAGGTCCACCCGGACCGTCCGGCGCTGCCCGGAGCCGATGGTGAGCACCGGCTTGATCAGCGTGTCGAGCTGCGGGTAGCCGCTCGTCCCGACCCAGTCCCGGAAGATGCCCACCTCGGGCAGCGGCTCCAGGGTGCCTCGCACGTCGGCGACCACCCGGACCGCCCGGTCGGTACGCCCCGCGCCCTGCCCGGTGGTCAGGGTCGCGCCGACGAGCTGCTGCTGGTTGCTCCCGGCGTCGGCGGGCACGGTGACGGTGAAGGTGGCGGCCCGCTCCTGGCCCGGCGGCACCGCGCCACGCAGCGTGCCGGAGCCGGTGGCGGTCCAGCCCGCCGGCAGCCGCAGCGCGAGCCGCGGCGAGGTCAGCGCCCGGTCCTGGGGCGCCCGGACGTGCGCGGTCACCTCGACGGTCTCGCCGGGGGCGAGGTCGAACCGGTCCGTGGTCAGGTAGAGCTCGGTGCCCCGGGGCAGTCCGCCGGGCGCGGCCGGCAGCACCGAGCCGCGCAGGATCGCCTCCGGCGAGACGTCCGCCGGGTCGTACGGGACCCGGCTGTCGACCAGGGTGTAGAAGTCGCAGCGGATCTTCGCCGGGTCGGTCGGGGCGGCGGCGGTGCCGGCCCAGCCCTGGGTGACGTAGTCGCGGCGTGCCTCCACCTCGATCTCGGCCCAGGTCCTGCCGGTGCTGCTCGGGGTGCCCTCCCAGACGCCGAAGACCTGGTCGGTCGGCACCGTCGGGACGAAGCTGGACGCGCACGACGGGCCGGCGGCGGAGGTGCCGGTGCCACCCGTACGCAGGAACTTCGCCGCCCGGAACGGCTTCAGGCCCTCCTTCGAGAGCTGCTCGGGGAAGGCGGCCGGGTCGGCGGCGGCGTGGAACGCCTCGGCGGCGAACCGGGCGGCCTGCTGGTGGTTGCCGTGGTTGCCCGGGGTCGGTGACGGGTTCATCGTCATGACGATCTCCGGGCGGGTCTGCCGGATCACCCGCACGATCTGCGCGAGCGTGCCGTCGTGCCCCCAGATCCGCTCGGACAGCGGGGCGGACGCGGTGTACCAGAAATCGACGCGATCCAGGTTGTACAGGTTCTCCACCCCGGCCCGGCCGATCGCGGTGCGCTCCTCACGCTCCCGGATGATGCCGAGCGGCGGGCCCTCCTCAAGGCCGACGGCGTTGCCGCCGCCCTCGCCCCGGGTGATGGTGACCACGCCGGCCTTCACGCCGTAGCGCTCCTTCCACTGACCGAGCGTGGCGAGGCTGCCCGCCTCGTCGTCGGGGTGGGCGCTGACGAAGAGCACGTCGAGGTCGACGGTGTCGGCGGGACGGTCGGCGGCGGGTGCGGCGAGGGCCGTGGCCGGTGCCCCGGAGAGGGCCAGGGCGAGGGCCGTGGGTAGTAGGAACGCCTTGATTCGCATGCAGATCCTTCCGCGGGAACGGGTCCGGGCAGCCGCGGTCGACGTCGGACGCGCGGCGTCGACGTTGCGGTCGCATTCGGACGGTGGTGGGAGCCCCGGACAGCGGGCGCGCTTTGGGCACCCGGGGATCGCCGGGTACGCAGCGGTACGGCGGGCCGTACACACTGGAAGGCCTTCGCCCGGTGACGCTAGGGACCGGCGCGGTGGCCGTCAATGCTGTGCAAGATCTTTCTTCTTTTGCGAAAGAAACTAACTGCCCCTCATGTGCCCCATCGGCCGTCGATTCGAGCCTCGGAGCGCCGTCCCTCCGTGACCCGATTCGTAGGAATTTCCCCTGGTCATCACGGCTGCTTCGGCTGGCCGAGACCCATTCGTTACTTGACTCGATAATTCGTTCGCCGTAGGAAGGAAGTGTGACTGACGTGGTGACGCCACCGACGAGCCCGGTGAGCCGGGAGCGGTCGAAGGAGATCAAGCGGCTCTCCGTGATCTCCGCCGCCCGCCAGGTGCGGATGCTCTCCCGCGCCGAGCTGACCGAGCTCACCGGGCTGAGCCCGGCCACGCTCACCCCGCTGGTCCGTGACCTGATCGCCGAGGGCTACCTGATCGAGCGCGGCCCCGGCGCGTCCCGGGCCGGCCGGCCCCGCGCCATGCTGGAGTTCAACCCCCGCGCCGAGCTGGTCGCGGCCGTCTCGCTGGAGCCGTCCCGGATCAGCTGCGAGATCGCCGACAGCGACGGCGTGGTGGTCGCCCACCGTACGGTCCGGCTCACCGGCGACATCGTCGACCTGATCTGCCAGGCGGTGCCCGAGCTGGCCGGCGACGGCCTGCCCGCGCTGCGCGGCGTGGCCATCGCCGCCCCCGGCGTCTCCTCCGGAGGCGCGGTCCGGCTCGCCCCGTCGGTCGGCCTGGTCGAGGGACGGCCGATAGGGGAGTCGGTTCAGCGCCGGCTCGGCGTGCCCGTGGTGGTGGACAACGACGTGAACCTGATGGCCGCCGGCGAGCACGCCGCCGGTGCCGGCGCGGACGTGGCCGACCTGCTCCTGCTGCACGTGGCCGACGGCATCGGCGCCGGCCTGGTGCTGGACGGCCAGGTCCGCCGGGGCTCCGGCGGGGCTGCCGGCGAGGTCGGCTTCCTGCCGCTCGACCCAACCGACCGAGGGCACGACGGGATCGGCCCGTTCGAGGCCCGCTGGTCGGAGAGCGCCATCGCCGAGAAGGTGGTTTCCCTGGCGCCGGGCCGCCGTCCCGCGTCGCCGGTCCGGGCGCTGGTGGAGCTGGCCGCCGCCGACGACCGGGCCGCCGCGTACCTGGACGAGGTGCTGGCCGCCTGGTCCCGCCTCATCGTCTCCTGCGCCTGCGTCGTCGACCCCGGTCGGGTCCTGCTCAGCGGGGCCGCCGCCGAACTGGACGACGTCGCCGTCGACCGGCTCCAGAACCTGGTCTCGGCCGCCGCGCCGAGCCCCACCGAGGTCCGCCGGGCGGTCCTCGGCGACCGGGCCGTGCTGCACGGCGCGGTCAGCTACGCCCTCTCCGCCGCCGCCGCGGGGCTGTCCACCCTGCTGCCGGCCCCCTGACCCGCTACTCGGAACAACGTAGTTCTCACCCCTCGGAGGTACCCCATGAGACGTCGACTCTTCCTCGCCGGTGCGCTCGCCACCGTCCTCGCCGCCGGCACCGCCTGCGGCGGTGGCGGCTCGGACGACGCGGCCGGCGGCGGCACCGAGAAGCTGACGATCTACACCGCCCGCGACAAGAAGGTCGCCACCTTCGTCGTCGACAAGTTCACCGCCAAGTACCCCGAGTACAAGGGCAAGGTGGAGGTCCTCAACCTCGGCGCGCAGGAGATCCTGGAGCGGGTCCGGGCCGAGAAGGCCAACCCCCAGGCCGACGTCTGGTGGGGCGGCACCCAGCAGGGGCTGGCCGCCGGGGCCGCCGAGGACCTGCTCACCTCCTGGCAGCCGGCGTTCGCCGGCAAGATGGACGCCAAGTACAAGGACCCCGAGGGCCGCTGGTTCGGCGAGATCCTGCTGCCCGAGGTCATCATGTACAACAACAAGGCACTCACCCCGGAGAAGGCCCCGAAGGACTGGGACGACCTGCTGAAGCCGGAGTGGAAGAACAAGATCATCATCCGTGACGTGGCCGCCTCCGGCACGATGCGGTCGATCTACGCCTCGATGATCCAGCGGCAGTCGCCGGACGGCAGCAACCCGCAGCCCGGCTACGACTGGCTGAAGAAGCTGGACGCCAACACCGGCGCGTACGCGGCCAACCCGACCGACCTCTACCTGAAGCTGTCCCGTCAGCAGGGCGTGCTCAGCGCCTGGAACCTGCAGGACATCCTGCTCCAGGCCGAGCAGGCCAACATGCCCTTCGGGTACGTGATGCCGTCCTCCGGCGCCCCGGTCCTGGTCGACGGCCTGGCCGCGGTCAAGGGCGGGAACAGCACCGGCGCGCAGAAGTTCATCGAGTTCCTCTTCGAGGACTCGCTCCGCGCCGACCTGGCCAAGGACTACTTCCAGATTCCGGCCGTGGACATCGCCGAGAAGCCGGAGTGGCTGGCCCAGCTCGACCTCAAGCCGCTGGACGTCGACTGGGACGTGATCGGCAAGCACGAGACCGAGTGGATCAACCACTGGAACAGCCAGATCAAGAACAAGGGCTGACCCCGGCGGTGCCGGGTGCGCGCCGCGCACCCGGCACCCCCTCCGTACGCACCGCCAGACCGGGTCTGGCCCCCACCACCACCGGTCAGACCCGGTACCGGACGCAAGGAGAGACATCATGATCGATGTCACGCTGGAGTCGGTGAGCAAGCGCTTCGCGCGTGGCGGCGACAGCGCTGCCGTCGACGACGTCGACATCAGCATCGCCGCAGGGGAGTTCTTCACCCTGCTCGGCCCGAGCGGCTGCGGCAAGACCACCACCCTGCGGATGGTGGCCGGCTTCTACTTCCCGACCTCCGGCCGGATCCGCTTCGGCCAGGAGGACGTCACCCACCGCCCGCCGAACAAGCGCGACACCGGCATGGTGTTCCAGAACTACGCGCTCTTTCCGCATCTCACCGTGGCGCAGAACGTCGCGTACGGCCTGAAGATCCGCAAGGTCGGCCGGGCCGAGTCGAGGCGGCGGGTCGAGGAGGCGCTGGGCCAGGTGCACCTGGCCGGCTATGGCGAGCGCCGCATCGACCAGCTCTCCGGCGGCCAGCAGCAGCGCGTCGCGCTGGCCCGCGCGCTGGTCATCCGCCCGCGTACCCTGCTGCTCGACGAGCCGCTGTCGAACCTCGACGCCAAGCTGCGCGAGGAGACCCGGGTGGAGATCCGCCGGATCCAGCGGGAGGCCGGCACCACCTCCATCTACGTCACCCACGACCAGGCCGAGGCGATGGCGATGTCCGACCGGATCGCCGTCATGGAGTCCGGCCGGGTCCAGCAGATCGGCGCGCCGCAGGAGATCTACCACCGGCCGGCGAACGCCTTCGTGGCCCGGTTCATCGGCCGCAGCAACGTACTCAGCCTGCCGGTGGCCGCCGCCGGCCCGCAGACCGTCACCGTGGCGCTGCCCGGTGGCGACCAGGTGACCGTGGCCGCGCCCGCCGAGCACGGCCTGCGCGAGGGCGCGACCGCGCTGGTCTCCGTCCGGCCCGAGCACATCGGGCTCGCCTCGACCACCGACGCCGACGCGCTCCCCGGCCGGGTGACCGAGGTGGAGTTCACCGGCATGGCCACCAACCTCGTGGTCGACGTGGCCGGCGAGCCGGTGCAGGTCACCGCCATCGACGTACCGGCCGGGCTGGCCGCCGGCGATCAGGTCGGGCTGCGGCTGCCCCGGGAGCGCATGTGGGTGGTGCGGCCATGAGCGAGCGGAGCGAGCGAATCAGCCAGGTCAGTAGCGTGATGCCTGGTGCCGCCGTCGAGCGAAGCGAGGCGGTGGCGTGAGCACGATTCCCGCGACTCCGGGCGCGGCCACCGTCCCGCCGGTCACCGAGGACCCGACCCCGCCGCGGGCCCGCGCGCCCCGGTGGCTCGCCGGGGGCGCCAACTCGCCCTGGTTCCCGTACGTGCTGGTCTTCCCGCTGGCGCTGGTCCTCTTCGGGTACGTGGTCCAGCCGATGTTCGCCACCTTCGCCGAGAGCGTCGGGGTGGACGGCCTGGCGAACTACAGCGTCTTCCTCACCGGCGACGGGGTGGCCCGTTCCGCGCTGGTCACCTCGCTGGTGATCTCGGCGGCCAGCGTGCTGCTCTGCGGCATCGTCGGTGTGGCGATGGCGTTCCTGCTCAAGCGCTTCTCGTTCCCGGGCCGCCGGTTGATCGAGGCGATCATCCTGGTGCCGGCGGCGCTGCCGCCGCTGATCGGGGCGATCTCGTTCCAGCTCCTCTACAGCGAGACCGGCATCCTGCCGCGCGGCCTGCAACACCTGTTCGGCACGGAGCAGCCGGTGCTGCCGTTCACCGGCATCGCCGGGGTGCTGGTGGTGCACACCTTCACCATGTATCCGTTCTTCTACCTGGCCGCCTCGGCGGCGCTGGTCGGCATGGACCCGTCGGTCGAGGAGGCCGCCTACAACCTGGGTGCCGGCCGGGTACGGGTCTGGCGCACGGTGCTGCTGCCGATGCTCACCCCGGCGCTGGTCTCCGCCTCGCTGCTGGTCTTCATGACGTCGCTGGCGTCGTACACCGCCCCACTGCTGTTCGGGGTGGACCAGACCATGACCATGCAGATCTACATCAACCGCACCAACGGCGACCTGCCGATGGCCTCCACGTACGCCTCGGTGCTCGGCGTGGTGTCGGTGCTGTTCCTGCTCGGCATGCGCTGGTACGAGGGGCGGCGCAGCTACCGCTCGCAGTCCAAGGGCGTCGCGTCGCACCGCCGCGAGATCACCAACCCGTTCGGCCGCTGGCTGGCCCTGCTCGCTTCGGTGCTCGCCACCGGAGTGCTGCTCGCCCCGGTGGGGACCATCGCCCTGGTGGCGTTCTCGCGGGACGGCTCCTGGACGACCGAGGTGATCCCGTCCGCGTACACCATGGGGAACTTCGTCACGATCTTCACGGACGAGGGGGCGTACCGGCCGATCGTGAACTCCCTGAAGATGAGCCTGATCGCCACGGTCGCCTGCGTGGTGGTCGGCGTGCTCATCGCGTACGCGGTGCGTCGGCTGGACTTCCGCGGCCGGGCCCTGCTCGACGTGGCGGTCATGCTGGCCTGGGCGCTGCCCGGCACGGTGGTGGCGATCAACCTGATCTCGGCGTTCAGCACCGGCAACGCGTTCAGCTTCGGGCAGGTCCTGATCGGCACCTTCTGGATCATGCCGCTGGCGTACTTCGTGCGGTTCCTGCCGCTGGTGTTCCGCTCCAGCTCGGCGACGCTGGCCCAGCTCGACCCGTCGCTGGAGGAGGCCGCCCGCAACCTCGGCGCGTCCTGGTGGCGGGCGTTCGGCACGGTCACCCTGCGGCTGATGCTGCCGGGCGTGCTGGCCGGCGCGCTGCTCGCCTTCGTGCACGGCGTCGGCGAGTTCGTCGCCTCGGTGCTCATCTACACCTCGGAGACCGCGCCGATCTCCGTCGAGATCAACAACCGGATGTACTCGTTCGAGGTGGGCACCGCCGCCGCGTACGGCATGCTCCAGGTCGTCCTGATCTTCGTGGTGATGGTGGTCTCCGGGCGGCTGGAGAGCGGCCCGAAGGCCAGCCGGGAGGCGGCGCGATGGACGGCGTGACGGACCGCTGGCCGGCGGGCGGCGGGCTGCTCCCCGCCGCCCGGATTCCCGGCGGCGAACTCGGCGCGGTCGCCGCCTCGGCGGACTTCGCGGTGCTCCCGGTCGGCGCGGTCGAGTGGCACGGCCCGCACCTGCCGCTCGGCACCGACCTGATCCTCGCCGAGGGCTTCGCCGCGGAGAGCGCCGCCGAGGCGCCCGGACCGCGCGGCGTGCTCTTCCCCGCCGTCGCGTACGCGGCCTGCCCGGGGCAGACCCGGCCGTGGCCGGGGACGGTCGCGATCCGGCCGGAGATCGCGGTCGGCTACCTCGCCGACGTGATCGAGGGGATCGTGGCCGCCGGCTTCCCCCGGCTGCTGGTGGTCAACGGGCACGACGCCAACATGTCCACGGTCCGGGCCGCCATGGAGTGGGTCTCCGGCCGGCGGACCGCCAGCCTGCTGCTGGTCAACTGGTTCCAGCTGGTCACCCCGGCGGAGACGACGGAGATCTACGGCGCGCTGCCGGCCCGCGGGCACGGCGGGGCGTACGAGACCTCCGGGGTGCTCGGCTTCGACCCCGACGCGGTACGCCTCGACGCCGCCACCGACCTGCCGCCCCGGCCGAAGCTGCCGGTGAGCCACCCGTACGTGCTGGTCGAGTCCCGACCCGAGCCCTGGCAGGGCTGGTCCGGGCACGTCTCGCTGGCCAGCGAGGAGGCCGGCCGGCAGGTCCGCGCCCTGGCCGGTCAGCGGCTGCGCGAGATCGTCGCCGGCTGGGTGGCCGCCGAGCCGCCCGAGCCGCCCACCGCCGACCCGCTGCCGACCGGGAGGGAATCATGATCGTCGATCGAGGACTGGACGTCGTCGATTTCCACCTGCACTTCCGGATCGGCGCGGACGAGACCATCCACGCCTGCGAGCAGGCGGCCGGCATGCACCCCGGCGGGGAGCACGAGCGGGCGGTCCGGGCCGCCGGCTCCGCCCCGTACGCCCGGCAGTGGCGGCAGGCGTGGGGCTTCCCCGACCCCGAGCCGCCCGCCGAGCGCTGGCAGGACGAGGCGGACCGTTGGGCCGGAGAACTGCGTACGGTCGGCATCCGCCGAGCCGTCTTCGTCACCGGCGGCGGTAACGACACCCTCGCCGACGTGGTCGACCGCCACCCGGACCTGCTGCTCGGCTTCGCCCACCACGACCCGTACGGCCCGGACGCCGCCGGGGAGCTGGAGCGCGCGGTCACCGAACGCGGGCTGCGCGGGTTGAAGCTGTTCGCCCCGCTGCTGCGCGGCCCGCTGGACCACGAGGACCTGGATCCGCTGTGGGCCACCGCCCAGCGGCTCGGGGTGCCGGTGCTGATCCACATCGGGCACTACGGCAGCGCCGGCGGCCTGAGCTTCGGCCGGTACGGCGGCCCCGACGAACTGGCCCGGATGGCACGCCGCTTCCCGGAGCTGGCCGTGGTGGTGCCGCACTTCGGCGTCCAGCACGTGCAGGAGCTGTTTTTCGCCGCCTGGGGCTGCCCCAACATCCACGTCGACACGTCCGGCTCCAACCAGTGGGTGCGCTGGATGCCGTACAAGCTGACGCTGGAGGACCTGTTCCGCCGCTGCTACGAGACGATCGGCCCGCACCGGATCGTCTTCGGCAGCGACTCGTCGTGGTTCCCACGCGGCTACGTGACCCGCTACCTCGACGACCAGCTCCGGGTCTGCCGGGAGCTGGGCCTGCCCGACGACCACCTTCGCGCGATCTTCGCCGGCAACGCCGAACGGCTGCTCGGCCTGACCGACTGACCAGCCGAGACCCGGGGCGACGGCGACGCGCCCGACCCCGGACTGGAAGGAAGTAAGGAACTGCCATGAGCGAGCGTCAGCGAGCGAATCATCAGTACAGCGCCGCCGTGCCTCAGGCCGGCGCCGAGCGGAGCGAGGTGACGGCATGAGCGAGCTGACCACCTACCAGCGGCACCACCTGGCGCCCACCTACGACCACCACGTCGGTCACCTCTATCCGGCCATGGTCCGCGCCAGCCAGGCGCACGTGGTGATGCTGACCGAGCAGGGGCTGGTCCCCGCCGAGCGGGGTGCGCGGCTGCTGCGCGGGCTCGCCGAGCTGCGTGCCGACACCAGCCCGGCGCCGGCGTACGACGGCAGCTTCGAGGACACCTACTACCTGATGGAGCGGCGGATCGCCGAGGCGTGCGGCATCCCCACCTCCGAGCTGGACGTGCAGCTGGCCCGCAGCCGCAACGACCTGGACGCCGGGGTGTTCCGGATGCTGCTGCGCGACCAGCTCCTCGGGGTGCTGGACCGGGTGCTGGCCACCGGCCGGACGGCGCTGGCGCAGGCCGACCGGTACGCCGACGTGGTCATCACCGGCTACACCCACCGCCGGCCGGCCCAGCCCACCACCATCGGGCACGCCCTCGCCGGGTACGCCGAGGCCCTCGCCGGGGAGGCGACCGCCTACGCCGACCTGATCGACCAGCTCAACGTCTCGCCGCTGGGCTCCTGCGCGTTCGCCGGCACCGACCTGGACATCGCCCCGGCCCGGGTGGCGGAGTTGCTCGGCTTCGCCGGCCTGGTGACCAACTCCTACGAGGCCGTCGCGGGCGCCGACCACCTGGTCCGCGTCGGCACCCTCAACGCGCAGTCCCTCGCGACCGGGGCGCGGCTGGCCCGCACCCTGATGGACTGGCTGAGCTGGAACTGGGTCGCCACGCCGGCCGACTTCACCCAGGGCAGCAGCATCATGCCGCAGAAGCGCAACCCGGTGGTGCTGGAACACCTGGTCTCGTACGCCGGCGCGGCGGCGGCGGACGCCGCCTCGGTGCTGAACAACGTCGGCGCCGCCTGGTGGGAGGACTCCAACAACGCCACCACCGACGTGCAGGTCCGGCTCTGGGAGAGCAACGACCGTGCGGAGCGGTTCTTCACCCTGGTCGGCGGCTTCCTGGCCGAGCTGGCACCGCTGTCGCCACCCAGCCGGGAGGAGATCGTCGCCTCGGGAGCCACCACCACCGCCGCAGCGGACGCGCTGACCCGGCACGGGGTGCCGTTCCGGGCCGCCCACTCGGTGGTCGGCCGGCTGGTCCGCGCCGGGGCCCCGGACACCTGGACCGCCGAGGGCGTCCGGGCCGCCGCCGAGGGGCTGACCGGCCCGCTCGACGACGCCGCGGTCGCCGACCTGATCGCCGCCGCCGTCCGTCCCGACCTGGTGCTGAACCGGGTCCAGGTGGACGGGCCGGGCGCCGCCGCGGTCCGCGCCCAGGTGGGTACGCTGCGCGTCGCGTTCGAGGCGGTCGCCGACCGCCTGTCGGCGGTGCGGGACCGGCTGGCCCGGGCGGACGAGGCGCTGGACGCCGTCGCCGCCGAGCTGGTGGCCCGGTGAGCGTGGGACTGGCGGGTTCGGCCGGGGCCGGCACCCGGACCGGCGGGCTGCTGCTCGGTATCGACTTCGGCGGCACCAAGATGGCCGTGGGGGTGGCCGACGCGCAGGGTCGCCTGCTGGCCCACCGCCGGGTCCCCACCCATGCCGAGCGGGGCGCGCCGCAGGCGCTGGAACGCGCCCTGGACCTCGCCGCGGAGCTGGTCGCCGGGGTCGGTGGGCCGCTTGTCGCGGCCGGGGTGGCCTCGCCCGGTGTGGTCCGTCCCGACGGCATCGACCTGGCCCCGAACGTGCCCGGTTGGGAGCGGCTGCGGCTGGCCGACGCGGTGCGGGACGCGTTCGGCGTCGGCCGGGTGGCGGTGGACAACGACCTGAACGCCGCCGCGCTGGCCGAGCTGCGGCTCGGGGCGCTGCGCGACGTCGACCCCGGCCTGGTGGTGGGGATCGGCACCGGCGTGGCGGCGGCCGTGACGGTCGGCGGCGGGGTCCTCTCCGGCCACCGTGGGGCGGCCGGTGAGATCGGGTACGCGGTGGCCGGCGCCCCCTGGCCGGGCACCATGCTGGAGCTGGACTTCTCCGGGCGGGCCCTGGACCGGCTCGCCGAGGAACTCGGGGTGCCGGGCGGGGCGGCCGGGCTCGCCGACGCGGCGAAGCGCCCCGGGGCGGCGCGGGAGGCGTTGACCGCCCGCATCGACGAGGCGGCCCGCCACCTGGTCACCTGCTGCCTGCTGCTCGACCCGCAGCGGGTGGTGCTGGTGGGCGGAGTGGCCCGCAGCGACCTGATCCGCGGGCTGCTGGTCGGCCGGCTCGACGAGGTGCTGCCGCACCGGCCCGACGTGGTGCTCTCCCGGTTCGCCGACGACGCCGCGCTGCTCGGCGCGCTCACACTGGCCCGCGAGGCGGTGCCGGCATCCCGCTGACGGGGTGACCGGCCCGCCGCGGGGGCGGCGCCGACTCCGGTCCGGGGCGAAAATGGGCTGCGGGGCCGGGTGGCCGCTGGCAGGGTGGTCGCTCATGGGACAGCAGGCACAGGGCTTCGACTACGTCGAGCGGGCCGACGGCTCGGTCGTGATCACGCACCACGGCCGGACGGCCGGCACGCTGCGCGGGGGCCGCGCGGCGGAGTTCCTGGCCGAGGTCGAGGACGACCCGCAACTGGTGATGGCACGGTGGACCGGCAACTACCGTCGAGGTAACGAACGTACCGCCCGCCAGCACCCCCGCAACCGCGCCTGAGCTGCGCCCATACGAGATCTCGGTAGGAACCGGCCGGTTCCTACCGAGATTTGTTTCAGGGCGGGGGAGTCAGAGGGGGATGTTGCCGTGGGCACCACGGGCGGGAGGTGCCGCCGCCAGCGCCTCGGCGATCCGTCGCCGGGTCTCCTCCGGCTTGATCACGTCGTCCACCACGCCGATCTCCAGCGCCCGGTTGACGCCACCGGCGACCCGGATCTGCTCCTCGATCAGCCGGGCGCGCAGCGCCTCCCGCTCCTCGGCGGGGGCGGCGGCCAGCTTCTTGCGGTGCAGGATGTTGACCGCCGCGCTGGCCCCCATCACGGCGACCTCCGCGTTCGGCCAGGCGAAGACCGCGGTCGCGCCCAGCGCGCGGGAGTTCATCGCGATGTACGCGCCGCCGTACGCCTTGCGGGTCACCAGCGTCACCCGCGGCACCACCGCCTCGGCGAAGGCGTGCAGCAGCTTGGCCCCGCGTCGGACCACGCCGTCCCACTCCTGGCCCAGGCCGGGCAGGTAGCCGGGGACGTCGACCAGCACGACCAGCGGCACCCCGAGCGAGTCGCACATCCGCACGAAGCGGGCCGCCTTCTCGGCGCTGGACGCGTCGAGGCAGCCGCCCAGCCGTAGCGGGTTGTTGGCGATCACGCCGATCGTCCGGCCGGCGAACCGACCGAGTGTGGTGACCACGTTCGGCGCCCATTTGGCGTGCAGTTCCACGCCCGGCTCGTCGAGCAGCGCCTTGACCACCGGCTTGACGTCGTACGCCCGGCTGGCCTCGGCCGGCATCTTCGCGGCCAGGTCGTGCCCGTCCCCGGCGGGGGCGGCCACGTCGTCCGGGCAGAGCCGGCCCTGGCGGCCGAGCAGCGCGGCGAGCTTGCGCGACTCGGCCAGGGCCGTCTCGTCGTCCTTGCACGTCACGTGCACCACGCCGGAGCGCCGGCCGTGCGGCTCGGGGCCGCCGAGGCGCTCCATGTCGACCTGCTCGCCGGTGACGCTGCGGACCACCTCGGGACCGGTGACGAAGATCCGGCCGGTCCCGCTCATCACCACGATGTCGGTCAGCGCCGGCCCGTACGCCGCGCCACCGGCGGCCGGACCGAGCACCACCGAGATCTGAGGCACCCGGCCGGAGGCCCGCACCATGGCGGCGAAGACCTGGCCGACGGCGTCGAGCGCGACCACGCCCTCGGCCAGCCGGGCACCGCCGGAGTGCCAGAGACCGAGCACCGGCACCCGCTCCCGGATCGCGGCGTCGATCGCGTCCACGATGTGCCGGCACCCTTCGGTGCCCATCGCGCCGCCCATCCGCGTGGCGTCGGTGGCGTACGCGATCGCCGGTGTGCCGTCGATCTCACCCCGTGCCCAGAGCACACCGGAGGCGTCCCGCGACGCCATCAGGCGCAGCGAGCCGGCGTCGAACAGCGCCCGGAGCCGGACCTCCGGATCCCGGTGGTCCACTGTCGCGTTGTCCGTACCGGCGGCGGTGGTGGTCACTGGTGCCTCCCCAGGCAGTGCGCTCAGGCCCGCGTGAAGACGAGAGCCACGTTGTGGCCGCCGAAACCGAACGCGTTGTTCAGCGCGGCCGGGATCTCCATGTGGCGCGCCTTGTGAGCGGCCACCTCCAGGGTGAGGTCGTCATCCGGGTCGTCGAGGTTGATCGTCGGAGGGACGACACCGTCGCGGATGGCCAGGATGGTGGCGATCGACTCCAGCGCCCCGGCCGCGCCGAGCAGGTGCCCGGTCATCGACTTGGTCGCCGACAGCACGGGGTGGTCGCCCAGCGCCGTCCGCAGGGACTCGATCTCCAACATGTCGCCGGTCGGCGTCGACGTCGCGTGCGTGTTGACGTGCACGATGTCCTGCTTGGCCACGCCGGCGTCGCTGATCGCCTTCGAGATCGCCCGGATCTGACCCTCGCTGTGCGGCTGCACCATGTCGTAGGCGTCGGAGGTGATGCCAGCCCCGGCGAGGCGTGCGTACACCCGGGCGCCGCGAGCGGCGGCGTGGTCGGCACGCTCCAGGACCAGCACGCCCGCGCCCTCACCGAGCACGAAACCGTCCCGGCCCTTGTCCCACGGGCGGGAGGCCCGCTCCGGCTCGTCGTTGCGGGTCGACATGGCCCGCATCGAGGCGAAGCCGGCGATCGGCAGCGGGTGGATGACCGCCTCGGTGCCGCCGGCCACCACCACGTCGGCCCGACCGGAGCGGATGATGTCCAGGCCGAGCGCGATCGCCTCCGCACCGGTCGCGCAGGCGCTGGCCACCGAGTGCACCCCGGCCTTGGCGCCCAGCTCCAGCCCGACCCACGCGGCCGGGCCGTTCGGCATCAGCATCGGCACCGTGTGCGGGGAGACCCGCCGGGGGCCGGAGGCCTCCAGGATGTCGTCCTGGGCGAGCAGGGTGGTGGCCCCGCCGATGCCGGAGCCGATGCTGACCGCCAGCCGCTCCTGGTCCAGCCCGCTGTCGGCCAGCCCGGCGTCGGCCCAGGCCTGCTGGGCCGCGACGATGGCGATCGCCTGGGACCGGTCCAGCCGGCGCAGCTTGACCCGGTCCAGCACCGTGGCGGGCTCGACGGCGAGCTGGGCCGCGATCCGTACCGGCAGTTGCGCCGCCCACTCCTGGGTGAGCGGACCCACCCCGGAGCGGCCGGCGAGCATGGCGTCCCAGGTCGACGCGACGTCCCCGCCGAGCGGGGTCGTCGCGCCGAGCCCGGTGACGACGACGTCGGGGCGACTCATGATCAGGACTGCGCCTCGATGTAGCTGACGGCGTCCCCGACGGTCTTCAGGTTCTGCACCTCGTTGTCCGGGATCTTGACGCCGAACTTCTCCTCGGCCGCCACGACGACCTCCACCATGGAGAGCGAGTCGACGTCGAGGTCGTCGGTGAAGGACTTCCCCTCGGCCACGTCGTCCGGGCTCACCCCGGCAACCTCTTCGAGGATCTCGGCGAGGCCGGCGGTGATCTCGTCACGGGTCATTGCGGTTGGTTCCTCTCATCGGGGGTTCACGACGGCCGGCGTCGCCGGCCGCCACACCTCGGCGCACTCGCGCCCGAGGGGGTCTTCAGGGGCAGCGGACGACCTGACCGGCGTAGGTCAGGCCGCCGCCGAAGCCGAACAGCAGCACCGGCGCCCCGGCCGGCACCTCACGTCGCTCGACCAGCTTGGACAGGGCGAGCGGGATGCTCGCCGCCGACGTGTTGCCGGACTCGACGATGTCCTTCGCGATGATCGCGTCGGGGATGTTCAGCCGCCTGGCGATGCCGTCGATGATCCGCGCGTTGGCCTGGTGCGGCACGAACGCCGCCAGCTCGGCGGGGGTCACCCCGGCCTTCTCGCAGGCCTGGAGCGCGAGGGGCGCCAGCGCGGTGGTGGCCCAGCGGAAGACCATCTGCCCCTCCTGCGCGACGTACGGGCGCCAGCCCTCGATGCGGACCGCGTCGCTCTTCTCCGGCACCGAGCCCCAGACCACCGGCCCGATCCCGGCCGGCTCGTCCTCGGCGGTCGCGGTGATCACCGCCGCTCCGGCGCCGTCGCCGAAGATGATGCAGGTCGAGCGGTCGGTCCAGTCGGTGAAGTCGGAGAGCTTCTCCGCACCGATCACGATCGCGTTGCGGGACGCTCCGGCCCGGACCGCGTGGTCGGCCGTGCCGAGGGCGTACGCGAAGCCCGAGCAGGCGGTGTTGACGTCGAACGCGCCCGGGGCGTTGATGCCCAGCTTGGCGGCGACCCGGCAGGCCACGTTCGGGCTGCGGTCGATCGACGTGCAGGTGGCGACCACCACCAGGTCGATGTCGGCGGCGGTGAGGCCGGAGTTGGCCAGCGCCTTGCCGGCGGCGGCCGCGGCCATGTCGGCCACCGTCTCGTCGCCGGCGATCCGCCGGGTGACGATGCCGACCCGGTCCCGGATCCACTCGTCGTTGGTGTCGACCAGCTGCGCGAGATCGTCGTTGGTCACCACTCGGGAGGGCTGGTAGTGCCCCATGGCAATGATTTTGCTGCTGGACATCAGTGCTGTCCTCCGATCCGGGCAAGGGGCTGGCCCGGGGCGACCGGGTCGTCGTGGTGGGCGAGCCACTCGGTGAGCAGCCCGCTGCCGTGCGCGGTCACCTCGACCGGCCCCTGCCGGGTGGCGATGTGGCCGATGACCTGGCCGGCGTGCAGGTCGACGCCCTCGGCCAGCTCGGCCAGCGGCGCGAAGGTCCCGGCTGCGGGGGCGACCACCACCCGGAACTGGATCACCGGCTCGTGGCCGCTCAGGCCGCTGTGCCGGGCGATCAGGTCCTGCGCGGCGGGCAGGTCGTCGGGGGTCTTCAGGGTGACGATCTCCGGCAGCCCCTCGCCCTTGAGCTCCCGCTTCACCAGGCCGGCCAGGGTGCCGGCCGGCGGCAGCTCGACCACGCCGGTCACCCCGAGGTCGGCCAGGGTACGCATGCACAGGTCCCAGCGGACCGGGGCGGTCACCTGGCGGACCAGCCGCTGCACCATCTCCCGGCCGTGGTTGACCGCCGAGCCGTCAAGGTTGGACAGCAGGATCCGGGCCGGGTCGGACGGGGTGATGCCGGCGGCGACGGAGGCCAGGGCGGCCTCGGCCGGGGCCATGTACGGGGTGTGGAAGGCACCGGCCACCTGGAGCCGGGTGATCCGGGCCCGTGCCGGCGGCTCGGCGGCGAGCTTCTCCAGGCCGGCCACCGCACCGGCGGCGACGACCTGGCCGCTGCCGTTGCGGTTGGCCGGGTGCAGCCCGTGGGCCGCGATGGCGGCGAGTACCTCGTCCGGGTCGCCGCCGAGCACGGCGGCCATCCCGGTCGGCTCCAGCGCGCAGGCGGCGGCCATCTCCCGGCCGCGTATGCCGGCGAGGGTGACGGCCGCCTCGGCGGGGAGCACCCCGGCCAGGGCGGCGGCGCCCAGTTCGCCCACGCTGTGTCCGGCGACCAGCGCGACGTCGTGCATCGGCAGGTGCTCGGCGGCGAGCAGCGCGGCCGCGACGAGCAGCGGCTGCGTGCGGGCGGTGTCCTTGATCTCCTCGGCGTCCGCCTCGGTGCCGAGGTGGACCAGGTCGACTCCGGCCAGCGCCGACCACCAGCGCAGGCGGGCCTCGGCACCCGGCAGGGCGAGCCAGGGAGTCAGGAAGCCGGGTTTCTGGGAACCCTGGCCAGGTGAGAGTACGGCGAGCACGTCTACGACTCTGACGGATACTCGCGGGTCGCGCTGTAACGCATGGCACCAAGCCGTACTAGGAGCTTTGGAGGAACCCTACAAAAATCGGCGACGGTCATCGCCTGTCTGGGATGATTTTCGGGCCCCTGCGGTCATTGTCTGACTCGGGACGGGTGCGACCCCCGGGGCCACCGGGTCGAGGCGCCCCACGGTCAACGCCACCTGAAGCGCGAACGCGTCCCGGGGGACCAGCGGTGAGAAGCCGGTCACCTCGGCGACCCGCTTGAGCCGGTAACGCACCGTGTTCGGGTGCACGTACAGCGCCCGGGCGGCGCTCTCCAGCGTCCCGCCCGCGGCGAAGAAGGCGTCCAGCGTCTCCAGCAGTTCGCCACCGGCGCGGGCCAGCACCGCGTACACGTCGTGCCGCAGCCGGCGGCGGGCCTCGGCGTCGCCGGCCAGGGCCCGCTCGGGCAGCAGGTCGGCGGCGGGCACCGGGCGGGGCGCGGTCGGCCAGGCCGGCGCCGCACGGAACCCGGCCAGCGCGGCCCGCGCCGAGTCCGTCGCCTCGTCCAGGCTGGGTACGGCCGGACCGACCACCACCGGCCCGTCCCCGAACGCGGGAAGCAGCTTGTCGGTGGCCCCCAACGGGTCGGCCGCCCCGCCCAGCACGATGACCAGCCGGTCGCCGTGCACGCCGCCGATCACCTCGACCCCGATCCGGCGGGCCTGCCGGTAGACGGTGTGCAGCACGGCGGCCACCTCACCGCCGGGCGATCGGCCCACCGCCACCGCCACCGGCGGCGCGTCCGTCCAGCCCAGCGCCGCCGCCCGGCTGGCCAGCACGTCCGGCGAGTCGCCGCGCAGCAACGCGTCCACCAGCAACGCCTGAAGCCGGGCGTCCCACGAGCCACGCGACTCGGCGGCGCGGGCGTACACCCGGGCGGCGGCGAACGCGATCTCCCGGGAGAACCGCAGCACGGCCTCCCGCAGCGGCTGCTCCTCGCCCTCGGCGGCCAGGTGCGCCACCTGTTCCTCGACCACCTCGATGGTGACCTTGATCAGCGCCACGGTCTGCTGGAGGCTGATCGAGCGGGCCAGGGCCTGCGGCGCGGCGGCGAAGACCTCGTCGGACACCTCCTGGCTGCTGTCGGTCGCGCCGCCGCCCTGGCGCAACCACTGCACCAGCGACCGGACACCGGCCTGGGCGACCAGCATGACCCAGGCCCGCTGGTCCGCCGGCAGCTCCCGGAACCAGGGAAGGGCCTCGTCCATCCGCGCCACGCTGGCGGTGGCCAGCGCGCCCGCCGCCCGTTCGATCCGGCGCAGTGTGGCCGACAAATCGGTTCCGCCCGGTTCACTCACCGCTTCAGCCTGACATGCCGTGACCAGCGCCTCCACACCGAGGGGGTCAGGTGTGGGCCGGCACGGCGCAGCGGGGTGCGCCCACCAACGATCGGTGAGAATGACCTCCCGTGGCCGATACCCGCAACGCCCGTGCCGATCTCGCCCGGGACCTCGCCGCCACCTGCCGGCTCACCGGCCAATTCGTGCTCCGGTCCGGCCGGATCGCCGACGAGTATCGGTTCGAGGCCGATCCGGTTCTGCTGGACCGGGCCGAGGGCGGCGCGGGCGGCGCAGGGGGTCACGCTGCGTGCCCTGGTCACCCGCGCCGACCTGGACGCCGCCCGCTAGCCGCGGTCCGTCTGGTGGCCGGCCGACCCGGTACGCGCTGGACAGTCCGTCGGACCCGGCCAGTACGGTGTGAGGTGGCACGCCGGGGCGACCGCCTGACGGCCGAGGGTGAACGTGAGGAGACCGGGATGGCGCACGGGGAGGCCGAGCACGGCTGCGCCCAGGGCGAGCCCTGCCGGCCGGGTCACCACGAACAGCCGGCGTCCGCCAAGCACCCCCGCCGGACGGGGGTGACCCATCCGGTCGAGCCGCCGGCCGGGCGAGCGCCCGAACGCGGCCACGACGACCCGCCCGCGCCCCGGCAGCGGGCCGCCGAGCCGATGGTGCCGGCCGTGCCCGAGCCGGTCATCGAGCAGGGCTGCCGCAGCGCCCTGCCCGGCTGGGCGGGCGCGCACCGGCACGGCGCCGTCCGCCCCCGCAGCCGTACGGTCCGCCAGGAACGACCGCCACGCCGCTGGTGCTGATCCGGACACCCCCGGGACCGGCTGGTGCCCGGGGGCCGGTCGCCGGCCCGGCCTCAGCGGGTACGCCGGCGGACCAGCAGCGCGATGCCGGCGAGCCCGACGGTGATGACCACCATCACCCCGGCGTTGAGCAGCAGCAGCCGCTGGAGTTCGTTCATCGTCGCGTCGAGGTCCTGCCCCGGGGCAAGCGAGTCGCCCGGAATGACCCGTTGGCCGCCCCCGACGCCGCCGCTGATCGTGTCGAACTGCCGCTCCAGCGGCACGCCGGCCGCGCGCAGCGTCTCGGACATGTTCAGCCGGCCGAAGAACCAGCCGGCCAGGGTCTTACTCCGGTCGGGTTGCTTCGCCGGCCGGTAGATCCGCGGCCCGCCCTTGGCCAGCGGGTAGAGGTCGTAGGTGTTCTTCGGGACGTCCCCGGCCAGCACCACGACGGTGTACTTGGGACCGAGGTCCGCCGCCTGTGGGCCGCGCGGCTGGCCGGTACGCCCCAGCCAGTCGACCTGGTCGATCACCGTGGTCACCTCGGCGGGGTGGGTGTCGGCGCGCAGCCGCAGGGGTTCGTCCAGCTGATCGCCGGTGATGTCCACTCCGGCCACCGCGGGCTTGGGTGCCGCCGCGTGGGCCGCGGACGGGCCCGCCAGGGCCAGCGCGCACACGGTCGCCATCACCGTCCCGGCTACGGCCACCAGCAGCCGCCTCACCCTCCGGACCATCGCCGCCTCCTCGCCCCGTTCGATGGCTGGCTTCCGCTGCGGGTCACGCTTGCTCGGCCGATGGTGATGGCCGCCCGGCGAAGACCGGTGCCCACTGAAGAGACTCCGTGGAACGTCGCTCGGTTGCAGCTGCTGGAAGAGTATTTGGAACTATTTGCGATCTGGGACCGACCAATTGAACGGCCGATGATCAGCGGCCGGATCGTACCCGGACGGAGGGGCTCATGGGGGGCAGGCTTGCTCGTGTGGCGCGTACCTGGTTGGTGGTTCTCGGCGTGGCGCTGGGCGGGGCCGCGCTGCCGGCCAGCCCGGCCGCCGCGCACAATTCGCTGACCGGCAGCGTCCCGAAGGACGGGGCGCGCGTGGCGAGCGCCCCGAAGCAGATCGAACTCCGGTTCCTCGCCACACCGGACCCCAGTGCGATCAAGATCACAGTTGCCGGGCCGGACGGCGTGCCCGCCTCCGGCGGTGAGCCGACCATCTCCGGCAAGCGGGTGAGCGTGCCGTTCACCCCGGGGCCGGCCGGCGAGTACACCGTCGCGTACCAGGTCGCTTCGGCCGACGGCCACCAGGCCAGCGGGAAGGTCACCTTCACCCTGACCACCGGCGCGGCCACCGCCACCCCCTCGGCCGACGCGCCACCGACCACCGTGCCGCCCACCAGCCCGGCGGCCGAGCCGACCAGCGCGCCGACGGCCGACGCGACCTCGTCGGCGAGCCTCGAACCGGCCGCCTCGCGCTCCGCCGACGACGGCGGCGCCGGGCTGTGGTGGGCGATCGGGGCGGTGGTCGTGCTCGGCGCGCTGGGGGGTGGGCTGCTGCTCCGCCGCCGTTCCGCGCGCCGGGGCTGACCGGCACGCGCCGACACCGGCACCGGACCGGCCGCGCGGCCCGTCCACGAAACACACCGGACGCGAAGGGGCCCGCCGGTCAGCCGGCGGGCCCCTTCTTCGCGGGCGTCCAGGGTCAGACCAGGCGTACCCGGGCGGCGCGCAGCCGGGTCAGGGTGCGCTCGCGGCCGAGCACCTCAAGGGACTCGAAGAGCGGCAGGCCGACGGTACGACCGGTGACCGCGACCCGGACCGGGGCCTGCGCCTTGCCCAGCTTCAGGCCGCGCTCCGCGCCGACCGCCTCCAGCGTGGACTTCAGCGACTCGGCGTCCCAGGACTCCAGCCCCTCGAACGCGGCGATCGCCGCGTCCAGCAGCTCGGCCGCGCCCTCCTTCATCGCCTTCGCCCAGGCCGCCTCGTCGATCAGCGGGTCGGCCAGGAAGAGGAAGTCGACGTTCGGCACGATTTCGCTGAGCACCGCGATCCGGGTCTGCGCCAGCGGCGCCACCGCGGCGAAGGCGGCCACGTCGAACTCCTCCGGCTGCCAGGGCGGCGGGGCGATGGTGCCGGTGCCGGTCAGCCACGGCTGGCACTCCGTGATGAAGTCCTCGACCGGGAGCGCCCGGATGTACTCGCCGTTGAACGCCCGCAGCTTCTTCTCGTCGAAGAACGCGGGGGAGGGGTTCACCTCCTCCAGCCGGAACTCCTCCTCGATCACCGACCAGGGCACGATCTCGCGATCGCCGGACGGCGCCCAGCCGAGCAGCATCAGGTAGTTGCGCATCGCGTCGGCAAGGTAGCCCTCGTCGCGGTACGCCTCCAGGGCGACCTTGTCCCGCCGCTTGGACAGCTTCTGCCGCTTCTCGTTCACCACCACGGGCACGTGCGCCCAGACCGGCGGCTTGACCCCGAGCGCGTCCCAGAGCAGCTGCTGCTTCGGGGTGTTGGGCAGGTGCTCCTCGGCCCGGATCACGTGGGTGATCCCCATGGTCATGTCGTCGACCACGTTGGCGAGCAGGAACACCGGTGAGCCGTCGCCCCGGGCGATGACGAAGTCCTCGATCAGCTTGTTCTCGAAGGTCGGCTCGCCGCGGATCAGGTCGACCACCACCGTCTCGCCCTCGTCCGGCGTACGGAAGCGCAGCGCCCGGCCCTCACCCGGCGGCAGCCCGCGGTCACGGCAGAAGCCGTCGTAGCCGGCGTACTGGGAGCCGGTGCGGGCCTGCACGTCCTCCCGGGTGCAGTCGCAGTAGTACGCCCGGCCGCCCTCGTACAGCCGCTGAGCGGCGGCGCGGTGCTCGCCCGCGTTCGACGACTGGAAGTGCGGGCCCTCGTAGCTGCCCCGCTCGATGCCGATCCAGTCCAGCGCCGACAGGATGCCCTCGGTCCACTCCGGCTTGTTGCGGGCCGCGTCGGTGTCCTCGATGCGGAGCACGAACACCCCGCCCTGCTGCTTGGCGTAGATCCAGTTCTGTAGCGCCGAGCGGGCGCCGCCGACGTGGAACATACCGGTCGGGGAAGGGGCGAAGCGTACACGTACCGTCACGTCCCCCAGCCTACGGCGGCCGGCGAGCGAATAAGGAAGGGCCCCTTCTTAACGCCTCGTGGGGGTAAAGGGTCCCTTCCTAACAGCTCAGGGGACCGAGCGGATCTTCAATACCAGGGCGCTGCCGAGGAGGGTGACGGCGGCGGTGGCCGCGTACAGGGTGGGATAGCCGCCCAGGTGGACCACGATCGGGGCGGAGAGCGCCGGGCCGAGCACCTGCGGCGCGGAGTTCGCGATGTTGATCACCCCGAGGTCCTTGGCCCGGTCGGTGGCGGCCGGCAGTACCTGGGTGATCAACGCGGCGTCCACCGCCAGGTAGACCCCGTATCCGCCGCCGAGCAGCAACGCGGCGACGACCGCCATCGGCCAGACCGGCGCCACCGCCAGCAGCAGCGCCGCCACCGCCATGATCAACCCGGAGACGATCACGAAGACCCGCCGCCGGCCGGACCGGTCCGACAGCCGCCCGGCCACCACCGCGGTGAGCATCATGCCCAGCGTGTAGAGCAGGATCAGCACCAGCAGCGCGCCCTCCGGGTCGGGCACACGCACCCCGTCGGCGAGGAAATACAGCAGGTAGAGCGTGCCGAGCGCGTTGCCGGTCTGCACCAGGAACCGGGTGAACCAGGCCCAGGCGAAGTCGGGGTGCCGGCGCGGGCTGATCCACAGCGAGGCGAGCAGCCCGCGTAGCCGCAGCGCCGCCCGGTGCTCCCGGGGCAGCGGGTCGTCCCCGGTGAGCAGCGTGAACGGCAGCGACAGCAGCAGCATCGCGAGCGCGACCGCGGCGTACCCGGCGGCGTTGCCGGTGACCACGGCGGTGACCAGCACCGCCCCGACCACCAGGCCGAGCGCCTGCGGGATGCCCACCCAGCCGGAGACGCTGCCGCGCTGGGCGACCGGCACCCGGTCCGGAAGGGCGGCGGTGAGGCTGGCCAGCATCGCGTTGAAGCACACCTGGGCGGCGACCCAGCCGAGCGCCACCCCGACGATGCTGTCCTGCCGGGCCAGCAGCACCAGGGCGAACGCACCGAGCACCGCGCCGGACGCGGTCCACACGTGCCGCCGGCCGAGGTGCCGGCCGGCCAGCCGGAGCACGGTACGGTCGGACAGCGCCCCGGCGAGCGGGTTGGCCAGCACCGCGGCGAGCGCGCCGAGGCCGGTGACGACGGCGAGCATCGCCTCCTTGTCGCCGGGCGCGATCCGCGCCACCTGCTCGGGCAGCAGCACCTGGATCGGGGTGAAGAAGGCCATCCAGACGCCGAGGTTGGCCGCGAAGATCAGTGCGATCCAGCTCCGCCGTACCGGCACGGTCGGTTCGGTGAGCGCCGCCGGCAGCGCGGCCGGCGGCGGGTCGACCGTGGTCACGGCCGTGCGATCCGGTCCCGGAACCAGGCGTACGACGACTTCGGGGTACGCCGCTGGGAGGCGTAGTCGACGTGCACCAGGCCGAACCGCTTGGTGAAGCCCTCCGCCCACTCCCAGTTGTCCAGCAGCGACCAGACGAAGTACCCGGTCACCTCGACCCCTTCGTCCATCGCCGCGCGGACCGCCCGCAGGTGCCCGTCCAGGTACGCGATCCGCTCCGGATCGTCCACCCGGCCGTTGGCGTCCGGCTCGTCGTCGTACGCGCAGCCGCTCTCGGTGACCTGGATCGGCGGCAGCGCGGCGCTGTACCGGTCGCGTAGCTGGACGAGCAGTTCGCGCAGCCCGTCCGGGACCACCGGCCAGTCGAACGCGGTGCGGGGGTAGCCCGCCAGCGGCACGATCTCGAACGGCAGCGGGGAGCCCTCCTCGGCGGCCCGGACGCCGGTCGGGTGGTAGTAGTTCACCCCGAGCACGTCGAGCGGGGCGGCGATCACGTCGAGGTCCCCGTCGCGGACCACGCCGGGGTCGAAGCTCATCCCCTCCGGGTAACCGAGGCCGAGCAGTGGGTCGGTGAAGAGCCGGTTGTGCAGCGCGTCGTACGCCGCCCCGGCGGCCCGGTCCGCGTCGCTGTCCCCGGCTAGCCGCACCGGGGAGTAGTTGTTCGCAATGGCCACCGGGCCGTTGCCACGGGCGCGCAGCGCGTCGACCGCGAGGCCGTGCCCGAGGAGTTGGTGGTGGGCCACCGGGAGAGCGTCGAAGAGCAGTGTCCGGCCCGGGGCGTGCTCGCCTGTGCCGTGCCCGAGGCTCATGTGGACGAACGGCTCGTTGAGGGTGATCCAGAGCTTCACCCGGTCGCCGAGACGGGCGGCGACCAGGTCGGCGTACTCGGCGAAGCGGTGCGCGGTGTCCCGGTCGAGCCAACCGCCGGCGTCCTCGAGGGCCTGCGGCAGGTCCCAGTGGAAGAGCGTGGCGACCGGGTCGACGCCGTGCCCGAGCAGCTCGTCCACCAGCCGCTCGTAGAAGTCCAGCCCGGCGGGATTGGCCGGGCCGACGCCGGTGGGCTGGACCCGGGGCCAGGCGATCGAGAACCGGTACGCGGACACCCCGAGCCCGGCCAGCAGCGCGACGTCCTCGGCGTGCCGGTGGTAGTGGTCGCACGCCTCGTCGCCGGTGCTGCCGTCGGCGATCCGCCCCGGGGTGTGGGCGAAGGTGTCCCAGATGGACGGTCCCCGGCCGTCGGCGGTGGTCGCTCCCTCGATCTGGTACGCGGAGGTGGACACCCCCCACCGGAAGCCGGCGGGGAACTCGGGCATCGGCGCGGTCGTCATTCGGCCTCCCGGAAGCGCGAAGCGTGTTCGCGACTCTAGGGGTACGCCGGGCGATGCGCCATAGGTCGGACGTGGACGGTCGCGCAAGGCTTTTCGGCGTGTCTTTTCCGAACCCGTCCGGTTAAGTCCGAATTTGCGCATACAGTTCCGAATATCGCGGATGTCCTTAGTGGGAGAAAGACAAATGATCCTCGTGGAACGCAGTGCGCACGTGATGGCGCCGGTGGAAGCGGTCTGGGACGTGGTGCAGCGGGCCGAGCAGTTGCCGGCCTGGCTGGCGGGGGTCCGTGCGGCCGAGGTCCTCTCCGGAGAGGGGTTCGGCCGGCGACAACGGGTCCAGGCCGGGCGCGGCGCGGCGCACGAGGCCGAGGTGATCGCCTATCAGGAGCCGACCCTGATCGGGTGGCGTGAGCGGGCCAGGGGCGCCGGTGCCCGGGCCGAGGCGCGCACCGAGATCTACGTACAGCTGACCCCGGACGAGGAGGAAGGCGGGACGATCGTGCGGCTCATCGTCGTACGGTGGCCCGCCGGGCCGGTCAAGGCCGCTCTGCTCCGGCTCGGCCTGCGGCGGGTCGGCGCCGACCTGGAGGACTCGCTGGCCCGGCTGACCGACCTGGCCGCCGTCGGCTGACCGAGCCGGTCCCGGGCGTCGCCCGCGATGGTGATGGTCCGGCGTTCCCGCCAGGGACGCCGGACCATCGTCAGCTTCGCCGCCGTCAGCCGGCCCGCAACTCGGCGATCGCCGCCGGCCCAGCAGGTGGCGTGAGCGATGCCAGGATCCGCGCACTTTCCCCGAAAGTGCTGCCTTCCGGCCTCATGAGGCAGCACTTTGCCTGAAGTTGCCGGTCTTGGAGCGTGCGAAGACGACGAAAAGGGGCCCGGCGCGGGTAGCGCCGGGCCCCTGTCGTGCCGGGTGGGTCAGCTGTCGCCGCCGGTCTCGCCGACCGGGGCCGCGTTGACGTCCTCCAGCGCGTACTTCTTGGCGGCCTCGGCCGGCACGTGGGCCGGCACCGCGCCGCGAAGGGCGAGCTGGCGCAGCGCCGCGACGGTCACCGACTCGGCGTCCACGTGGAAGTGCCGACGCAGCGCGTGCCGGGTGTCCGACATGCCGAAGCCGTCGGTGCCGAGCGAGGTGTAGTCGCCGGGCACCCAGCGGGCGATCAGGTCCGGCACCGCGCGCATCCAGTCGCTGACCGCGACCTTCGGCCCCTCGGCGTCGGCCAGCTTCCGCGCCACGTACGGCACCCGCTGCTCGGCGCCCGGGTTGAGCAGGTTGTGCTCCTCGCACTCCACCGCGTCGCGGCGCAGCTCGGTCCAGGAGGTCACCGACCAGACGTCTGCGGCCACGCCCCAGTCCTCGGCGAGCTGCTGCTGCGCCTTGAGCGCCCACTGCATGCCCGTGCCGGAGGCCAGCAGGTTCGCCTTCGGCGCGTCGGCGCCGAGCTGAGGGGCGGGGGAGTAGCGGTAGATGCCCTTGAGGATGCCCTCGACGTCCACGCCCTGCGGCTCGGCCGGCTGGAAGATCGGCTCGTTGTAGACGGTGAGGTAGTAGAAGATGTTTTCCTGCGCCTCGCCGTACATCCGGTGCAGGCCGTTCTCCACGATGTGCGCGATCTCGTACGCGAACGCCGGGTCGTACGCGACCACCGCCGGGTTGGTGGCGGCGATCAGCAGCGAGTGGCCGTCCTCGTGCTGGAGGCCCTCACCGTTGAGCGTGGTCCGGCCGGCGGTCGCGCCGAGCAGGAAGCCCCGCGCCATCTGGTCGGCCGCGGCCCACAGCCCGTCGGCGGTCCGCTGGAACCCGAACATCGAGTAGAAGATGTACATCGGGATCATCGGCTCGCCGTGGGTGGCGTACGAGGTGCCGGCGGCGGTGAACGAGGCGACCGAACCGGCCTCGTTGATCCCCTCGTGCAGGATCTGGCCGCCGGTGGCCTCCTTGTAGGACAGGAACAGGTCCCGGTCCACCGAGGTGTACCGCTGGCCGTGCGGCGAGTAGATCTTCGCGGTCGGGAAGAGCGAGTCCATGCCGAAGGTACGGGCCTCGTCCGGGATGATCGGCACCCAGCGCTTGCCGAACTCCTTGTCCTTCATCACGTCCTTGAGCAGGCGGACGAAGGCCATGGTGGTCGCCACCTTCTGCTTGCCCGAGCCGCGCTTGACGTCGGAGAACCGCTCGGTGCCCGGGATCTGCAGCGTCTTGTGCTGCGTCCGCCGGGTCGGCAGGTAGCCGCCGAGCTGCCGGCGCCGCTCGTGCAGGTATTCGATCTCCTCGGACTTCTCGCCCGGGTGGAAGTACGGCGGGAGGTACGGGTTCTCCTCCAGCTGCTTGTCCGGGATGTCCAGGTAGAGCCGGTCGCGGAAGAGCTTCAGGTCCTCCAGCGTCAGCTTCTTCATCTGGTGGGTGGCGTTGCGGGCCTCGAAGTGCGAGCCCAGCGTCCAGCCCTTGATGGTCTTGGCCAGGATCACCGTCGGCTGGCCGGTGTGCTCCATCGCCGCCTTGTAGGCCGCGTAGAGCTTGCGATAGTCGTGGCCACCCCGCTTGAGGTTCCAGATCTCGTCGTCGCTGAGGTGCTCGACCATCTTGCGGGTGCGCGGGTCGCGGCCGAAGAAGTGCTCCCGGACGTACGCCCCGGACTCCGCCTTGTAGGTCTGGTAGTCGCCGTCGGGCGTGGTGTTCATCAGGTTCACCAGGGCGCCGTCGGTGTCCGCCGCGAGCAGCGGGTCCCACTCCCGGCCCCAGACCACCTTGATCACGTTCCAGCCGGCGCCCCGGAAGAACGCCTCCAGCTCCTGCATGACCTTGCCGTTGCCCCGGACCGGGCCGTCCAGCCGCTGCAGGTTGCAGTTGATCACGAAGGTGAGGTTGTCCAGCTCCTCGCGGGCGGCCACGCCGATCGCGCCGAGCGACTCGACCTCGTCCATCTCACCGTCGCCGAGGAACGCCCAGACGTGCTGCTGGGAGGTGTCCTTGATGCCCCGGTGGTGCAGATAGCGGTTGAATCGGGCCTGGTAGACCGCGTTGATCGGCCCGAGGCCCATCGAGACGGTGGGGAACTCCCAGAAGTCCGGCATCAACCGCGGGTGCGGGTAGGAAGGAAGCCCGCCGCCCGGGTGCGACAGCTCCTGGCGGAAGCCGTCGAGCTGGTCGGCGCTGAGCCGGCCCTCCATGAAGGCCCGCGCGTACATGCCGGGAGAGGCGTGGCCCTGGTAGAAGATGTGGTCGCCGCCGCCCGGGTGGTCCTTGCCCCGGAAGAAGTGGTTGAAGCCCACCTCGTAGAGGGACGCGGAGCTGGCGAAGGTGGAGATGTGCCCGCCCACGCCGATCTCCGGACGCTGCGCCCGGTGCACCAGCATGGCGGCGTTCCACCGGATGTACGCCCGGATCCGCCGCTCGATGTGCTCGTCGCCGGGGAACCACGGCTCGCGCTCCGGCGGGATGGTGTTGATGTAGTCGGTGGTGGTCAGGGACGGCACCCCGACCTGGCGCTCTCGGGCCCGCTCCAGCAGGCGCAGCATGACGTAGCGGGCGCGCTTTGTCCCGCGCTCGTCGATGACACCGTCGAGCGACTCGACCCATTCGCTGGTCTCTTCAGGGTCGATGTCCGGAAGCTGGCTCGGCAGACCAGCGGTGATCACCGGGCGCTTGCGTTCCGTAGCCACAGGCGTTCCCTCGGTTCTGTGTGGGATTGGTCTCTAGCGCCATCCTGCCCCCTCGTGGCGCGTTCCGTCACGCCTCCCTCCCTCAGACGCGACGCTGAACACAGGTACTGGCCAGTAACATTGCGATATCGGGTCGTGCGGCAACCGCGGGAGCATCCGTCGGGCCAGAATGCGGGTGTGCGCACCGACGTGATCACCGTCCACACCGGGTCCCGGCCGTCCGTCCGGGACATCACCGCCGAGGCCGAGCGGTTCGTCTCCGGCCAGGGCGACGGCCTGCTGCACGTGTTCGTGCCGCACGCCACCGCCGGCCTGGCGATCATCGAGACCGGCTCGGGTTCCGACACCGACCTGCTGCGCGCGCTCGACGAACTGCTCCCCGCCGACGACCGCTGGCGGCACCGGCACGGCTCACCCGGGCACGGCCGGGACCACGTCCTGCCCGCGTTCGTCCCGCCGTACGCGACCGTGCCGGTGCTCGACGGGCGGCTGGGGCTGGGCACCTGGCAGTCGATCTGTCTGGTCGACACCAATGGCGACAACCCCACCCGTACGGTCCGCTTCTCGTTCCTCCGGGGCTGACGCGCCGGGCCGGGGTCACGCGGCGGCGGCCGATTGGTGAGTCGGTCAATAGTTGGATGCCTCCACTATTGATTCGCAAGTACGATGTGAGGCATGGCGCACTCCACCGTTCCCGCCGTCGGCCCCGACGTGGATGACCGCACCGGCCTGGCCGGGGACACCGTGCGCCGGATCCTGCACATCGCCGCCGCGATTCGACACCACCAGGACGAGGAGATCGCCGGGCTGGGGCTCACCCCGGCCGCGGCCCGGGCCCTGCACGCGCTCGACCCCGACCGCCCGCTGCCCGCCCGGGATCTCGCCGAGCAACTCGGCTGCGACCGGTCCAACGTCACCGCGCTGGTCGATCGGCTGGAGCAGGCGGGGCTGGTCGAACGGCGGGTCGACCCGGCCGACCGGCGGCAGAAGACGCTGGTGGTGACCGGGGCCGGCCGGCGCGTACGGGACCAGGTGCGGCAGGTGATGTCGGACTCCCGGCTCCTCGGCGGCCTCACCACCGGAGAGCTGGCCACGCTGCGGGAGCTGGTCTGGAAGGTCTCCGACGGCGGCTGCCCGGAGTCGTGCGGCGAGGATTAGGAGGCCCGCGCGGGCGCCGCGCCCGGATCGGTCCGATCGTGTCCGACTGGGCGACCCGTGCCTCCGTCGGTAATGCTGTCCGACGTGACCACCCCGCAAGATCTCGACGACCGGTTCCGGGAGGCTCTGGGCGCGCTCGGCGGGCCGGACCAGCGCCGTGACCTGGCCGAGTGGCTGCCCGACGGTGGACCGCTGACCGGAGCGCAGGCACTGGCCCTCTTCGACGCTCAGGCGACCAGCCGGCTGCTGGACCTCGCCGCCCGGTGGCTACGCGGCTTCGGGGAGGGCTACTACACGATCGGCTCGGCGGGCCACGAAGGCAACGCGGCCGTCGCCGCCGCCCTGCGGCCGACCGACCCCGCCCTGCTGCACTACCGGTCCGGTGGCTTCTACTGTGTCCGTGCCGCCCAGGCGGCGGGGGACTTTCCGACCGCGCCCCCGAGCGGGCGGCCGGCCGCCGGCGACGACGCCGGACCCGAGGCGGCGGCCCCGGGCACCGCCGACCCCGACCGCCCGCCGCCGACCTCCACCGCTCACCCGTCGCCGGACGCGAGCCCGTCCCCGACCGCCGGCTCGACCTCGGGCGCTGACGCCTCCCCGCCCGCCGGCCCGTCGTCAGCCGTCGGCCCGTCCGCCGAATTGGGCGGGGACGTGCCCGTCGAGGTCCCGCCCAACGCCGGTGCCCTGCCCGCCCGGTCCGGCGAGGCTCCGGACGTTCCCGACTCGGTGCCCCCGGCGGCCGGCAGCGGGGCCGGTCCGGCGCTGCCCGCAGTGGATCCCGATGACGGGTACGCGCAGGCGGCGCGGGACGTGCTGCGCGGCGTGGTCGCCTCGGCGCGGGAGCCGATCGCCGGAGGGCGGCACAAGGTGTTCGGCCATCCCGACCTGGCGGTCATCCCGACGACCTCCACCATCGCGTCCCACCTGCCCCGAGCGGTCGGCATGGGGCTCGCCCTGGAACGGCTGCGCCGGGTCGGTGGCGGCCGGCGGCCCGGCGCGGTGACGCCCGAGTCCGGCGGGGACACCGCCACCGCCCCGTGGCCGTCGGACGCGATCGTGGTCTGCTCGTTCGGGGACGCCTCGGTCAACCACGCCACCGCCACCGCCGCGTTCAACACCGCCGGCTGGTACGACCACACCGGGCTGCGTATCCCGGTCCTGTTCGTGTGCGAGGACAACGGCCTCGGCATCAGCGTGCGCTCGCCGCAGGGCTGGGTCGAGGCGACGTTGCGGGCCAGGCCGGGGATCCGGTATTTCGCCGCCGACGGCACCGACCCCGTCGAGACGTACCGGGTGGCGGAGCAGGCGGCGGGCTGGGTGCGCCGGCACCGCCGGCCGGCGGTGCTGCACCTGACCACCGTACGGCTGATGGGTCACGCCGAGGCCGACGCGGAGACCGCGTACCGGAGCCCGGCCGAGATCGGCGCGGACCTGGCGCGTGACCCGTTGCTGGCCACGGCGCGGCTGCTGGTGACGGCGGGCCACGCCACCGGCGAGGAACTGCTGGCCCGGTACGACGAACGCGGCTGGCAGCTCCGCCGGATCGCCGAGGAGGTGCTCGACGAGCCGAAACTGGCGTCCCCGGCCGAGGTGGTGGCGGAGCTGGCCCCACGCCGACCGGCCCGGGTCTCCCGGGCGGTGGCCGACGCGGCGGCCCGCGCGGCCGGGCCGAACGCGGGCGCCCGGGCCGAGGCGTTCGGCGGCAAGCCGCCGGAGCTGGCTGGGCCGCTGACCCTGGCGCAGAGCATCAACGCGGCGCTCGCCGACGGGATGCTGGACCACCCGGGGATGGCCGTCTTCGGCGAGGACGTCGCCGCCAAGGGCGGGGTGTACGGGGTGACCAAGGGGCTGCGGGACAGGTTCGGGGCGGCCCGGGTCTTCGACACGCTGCTCGACGAGACCTCGATCCTCGGGCTCGGGCTGGGCGCGGGCGTCGCCGGGATGCTGCCGGTGCCGGAGATCCAGTATCTGGCGTACCTGCACAACGCCGAGGACCAGCTCCGGGGCGAGGCCGCCACCATGCGGTTCTTCTCGCAGGGGGCGTACCGGAACCCGATGGTGGTCCGGGTGGCCGGGCTGGCCTACCAGGAGGGGTTCGGCGGGCACTTCCACAACGACAACTCGGTGGCCGTACTCCGGGACGTGCCGGGGCTGGTGATCGCGGTGCCGGCGCGGCCGGACGACGCCGCGCCGATGCTGCGGACGTGCCTGGCCGCCGCGGCGGTGGACGGGAGCGTCTGCGCGTTCCTGGAGCCGATCGCGCTCTACCACACCCGGGACCTCTACGCGGACGGCGACGGCGAATGGCTGGGCGAGTACGCCGAGCCGGGCGCCTGGGCCGCACGCCACGTGCCGGTCGGCCGGGCCCGGGTGTACGGGGTCGGCTCCGCCGAGGATCTCACCATCATCACCTTCGGCAACGGGGTGCGGATGTCGCTGCGGGCCGCGGCCACCCTCGCCGACGAGGGGATCGGCAGCCGGGTGGTGGACCTGCGCTGGCTCGCCCCGCTGCCGGTGGCCGACATCGTCCGGGAGTCCTCGGCCACCGGCCGGGTGCTGATCGTGGACGAGACCCGTCGGTCGGGCGGGGTGGGAGAGGGAGTGATCGCCGCGCTGGTGGACGGCGGATACGTCGGGGCGGCGCGAAGAGTTGCCGGCCTTGACTGTTTTGTACCATTAGGTCCGGCGGCGCGGCAGGTTCTGGTCTCCGAGGAAGCCATTACCCAGGGTGCCCGCACGCTGCTGGCACGGTAAATTCCGTTCCACCCGGTGCGCCACTTGCGCGGGGGGCCACAAACTGTGTGGACTTGGCGCGACGGCGTCGGACGACGCCACGAGCAGGGATGAGATGAGGAGGCACGCGACAGTGAGCGCGACCGCTGGTCAGGCCGCCGACGGGGTACGCAGCCTGGCGGACCGGTTCGGGATCGAGCCGGGGATGGTCGTCATGGAGATGGGCTACGACGACGACGTCGACCAGGATCTCCGGGACGCCCTGACCGACCGCTGTGGAGAGCTGGTCGACGAGGACACCGACGAGGTGGTCGACGCGGTTCTCGTCTGGTACCGAGACGGCGACGGTGACCTCTTCGAGCTCCTCGTTGACGCACTCGGGCCGCTGGCCGACAACGGGGTGGTCTGGCTCCTGACGCCCAAGGCCGGCCGGGACGGTCACGTCGAGCCGAGCGAGGTCGCGGAGAGCGCCCAGACCGCCGGCCTCCAGCAGACCTCGACGATCAACGCGGGTCGGGACTGGAGCGGTGCCCGGCTCGTGCTCCGGCGCGGGTCGAAGAGCCGCAAGTAACCCCCGTACGCCACCCGGCGGCGCCCGTCGCCGGGTGTGGCAGGCTGATCATCTCCAGACCCGATCCAAGGAGTTCCCATGCCGATCGAGGTTGGCGCCGAGGCGCCGGACTTCGTGCTCAAGGACCAGAACAACCAGGAGGTCCGGCTCTCCGACTTCCGCGGCAGGCGCACCGTGCTCCTGGTGTTCTACCCGCTCGCCTTCACCGGCATCTGCCAGGGCGAGCTCTGCGAGGTGCGGGACAACCTCAACGAGTACGTCAACGACGACGTCCAGGTGCTGACCGTCAGCGTCGACTCGGTGTACTCCCACAAGATCTGGGCCGACCGTGAGGGCTACGAGTTCCCGATGCTGGCCGACTTCTGGCCGCACGGCGCGGTGGCCCAGGCGTACGGCGTCTTCAACGACGTCGCGGGCATCGCCAACCGGGGCACCTTCGTCATCGACAAGGCCGGCGTGGTCCGGTTCGCCGAGATGAACCTGCCCGGCGAGGCCCGGGACCAGCAGGGCTGGCGCAAGGCCCTGGCCGAAGCCGCCGCCTGATCCCACCTTCAGGCACGCCGTTCGACCGGACCGGAGGCCGGCAGGTAAGCTTGCCGGACCTCCGGCCCGCCGTACGGGCGTTCCGGGCGCGTAGCTCAGTGGGAGAGCACTCGCCTTACAAGCGAGGGGTCGCAGGTTCGAAACCTGCCGCGCCCACCATCACCTGATCGGGCACGACCATCTGATCAGGCACGACCGAGGACGAAGTACCCAATTCCCAGAATGCCGCGATAGACGCCGACGTATTCGCGTAGCCGGTCATCGAGTTCCTTCTGAAGGTCCGCCGCGCGAGGGTCTCCCGGGTGTTGCAGCAGCCATTCCTGCCGGCTCGCGCGCCAGGTGGACTCGAAGTCGTCCCACTCCCGCTGGTCGGCGGTGCTGAAGTGCAGAACTCGCCAGCCCAGCCCATGGGCCTGCTCGATGAGATCCGCGAGCGGCACCATCTTCTCCCCGAAGATCTCTACCGCCTCGGCCGTTGGTGGCTGCTCCCAGTACGCGTCGCCGAACAGGAGCCGGCCACCAGGCCGTACGGACTCGGCGAGCGCCCGGAGAGCATCGGCCGTCCCGCCGAAGGCGTGCGAGGCGCCAACGCACAGCACGCGGTCGCCTGACTCCCGCGAGGCGGCCGCTTCCCCCTCCACGAAGGTGACCTGCCTGTCCAACGACCGGTCAGCCGCCAGCGCCCGCCCCCTCGCGAGAGCGGCATCATCCGTATCGACACCGACGCCGGTCGTCACGGTTGCGCCGCTCACTCCTCCGGCGGCAACCGCCCGCAGCAGCAACTCGCCCCACCCGCAGCCGAGATCAAGCACGCGCACGCCCGGCCGGATGTCGAGCCGCTGCAGAAGCAGCGCCGCATGTTCCTCCGACAACGGGGTGTTCCATCGCATCCGCGCATAGCGGGAAGCTGCGAGGTCGTCAGTCGTCTGCATCCGCTGAGCGTGCCAAGGTCGGATTCACGACGCATCCCCGTTTTGCAACCGCCACGGCAACCGATGGCCCTCGGGGAGATCTTGGTGGATTTCGGCCCCGGTGCGGGCCGTTTCCTGCCAAGATCTCGTGCCCGGGACGCCGAGTTGACGGGGTCCCTAGGGTGTAGGCGGGAGGTCGGCGATGCGGAGAGAGGTGGGTGCCCTCGCGGGCGTCACCGCGCTGCTGATGGTCAACGGCTGCACGCCGGAGGACCGCGCCGGCCGGCCGGTCGTGACCACGGCCAGCCCGGCGGCCACCGCCAGCACGATGGTTGACGCCGCCGCCGTGGCGACCGGCCCCGAGGCGGACGAGGTTCCCCGGCCCGTCAGCTGCGGGCCCGGTGAGTCACACATGATCGAACCGATGCCGACCCCGTCCGGCCCCGATGACGTCGTCGCCGGTCCGGTGGTCTGGCGGGGCCTGAAAGCGATGACGACCGGTGATCCGGCTGCCTTCGGCTACCAGGACGCTGACGGGGGCCACTACAAGGTCGGGGTGGGCGTCCGGGCCGGCGCGACCGCGACGGTCATGATCGGCCCGGAGGCTCGTGGTTACGCCGGCCTGAAATACGGTCAGGCGTGGGAGTTCCGCCCGGTGGAAGGGGTACGGTTCGCCGCCTGCCCGGACGGCGACACCTGGTTCGTCGGCGGGTTCTTCGTCAAGGGGCGCCGCTGCGTGCCACTGGACGTCACGGCCGAGAATGCCCGGCCGGTCCGGGTGGTCGTCTCGCTCTTCGCCGGGCCCTGCCCCGGCTGACCGTGGCGTGACGTTGCCCACCCTCACTGCGGCGGTAAGGGTAGGGGCAGGTCAACTGCCGTTACCCGGCGGTTAAGCTGGAGGCGCGAAGTCGCTTCCCCTGCTCGGGTTGCGGCTTCGTAGTGCTTCACGGGGATCCGTGGAGCCCAGCCGTTCCGACGTTCTCCGGGCCAACCGAATCGGGACGACTGCACCCCCACCGCCCGAACGGTGCGTCCGGCGGGCCAACCCGGAACGGAGTAAGCCACGCCATGAGCGTGACTACGCAGGATCCTGCTGCCCCGGTCGAGTCGGCGGAACCCGCCGAGCGCGGCCGTCTCGACCGCTTCTTCGAGATCACCCGCCGTGGCTCGACGGTCAAGCGCGAGGTGCTCGCCGGAATCACCACCTTCGCGACGATGGCGTACATCGTCGTGCTCAACCCGCTGATCATCGGCACGGCCCCGGACGCCGACGGCAAGATCCTCGGCATGGGGGCGGTCGCCGGCGTCACCGCGCTGGTCGCCGCGGTCATGACGATCATGATGGGGATCGTCGGCCGGGTGCCGTTCGGTGTGGCGACCGGGCTCGGGCTCAACGCCTTCGTCGCGTACGCCGTCGCCTCCCAGATGAGCTGGGCCGAGGCGATGGGCCTGGTCGTCATCGAGGGTCTGATCATCACCGTGCTGGTGCTGACCGGCTTCCGGAAGGCCGTCTTCCGGGCCATCCCCGCCGAGCTGAAGGCGGCCATCGCCGCCGGTATCGGCCTGTTCATCGCGCTGATCGGCTTCGTCGACGGCGGTTTCGTCCGGGCCGGCAGCGGCGTGCCGCTACAGCTCGGCTCGGGCCCCAACGGCACGCTGCACGGTTGGCCCACGGTCGTCTTCCTGGTCGGCCTGCTGGTCACCGGCATCCTGGTCGCCCGCAAGGTGAAGGCCGGCGTCCTGATCGGCATCGTCGCCACCACCGTCCTCGCGGTGATCGTCAACGCCCTGGCCAAGCCGGGTGGGGCGGTCCTCGCCGACGGCAAGCCCAACCCGGACGGGTGGCGCCTCAACGTGCCGACCCTGCCGGACCCGCTCTGGCAGAAGCCCGACCTGCACCTGGTCGGCAACGTGTCGTTCGGCGCGTTCGCGAACGTCGGCCTGATGACCGCCCTGCTGCTGGTCTTCACCCTGGTGCTCGCCGACTTCTTCGACGTGATGGGCACGACCGTCGGCCTGGCCAAGCAGGCCGGCCTGACCAACGCGGACGGCACCGACATGCCCCGACTGGGCAAGGTGCTCTTCGTCGACGGTGTCGCCGCGGTCGCCGGTGGCGCGGGTAGCGCCTCCTCGGCCACCACCTACGTCGAGTCCTCCTCGGGCATCGCCGACGGTGGGCGTACCGGCCTGACCAGCGTGGTCACCGGTCTGCTCTTCTTCGGCGCGCTGCTGCTCACCCCGCTGGTGTCGCTGGTGCCGAGCGAGGCGGCCGGCCCGGCCCTGGTGGTCGTCGGCGCGCTGATGATCCGCCAGGTCAAGGAGATCGACCTCACCGACGTGGGCATCGCGGTCCCGGCGTTCCTGACCATGACGCTCATGCCGTTCACCTACTCCATCACCAACGGCATCGGCGCCGGCTTCATCAGCTGGGTGGCGATCCGGGTGGCGCAGGGCAAGGCCCGGACGATCCACCCGCTGATGTGGGCGGTCTCCGTCGCGTTCGTGATCTACTTCGGGATCAACCTGGTCAAGGCGGTTACCGGCGTCAGCTGACCGGATCCTCGTCGCGCCCCCGCTGCCCCTTGGCCCGAGGCAGCGGGGGCGCGGCGTATCCGGATCATGGGTTAGAGTGCCGTCGCGCGGACACGCGACCGTCGTGGGCGCAGGGGAGATGAGGCCATGGATCGCCATGAGCTTCTCCTGCCATGCCCTCCTCCGGGTCGCGCCTCCTGACTCACCGCGACCCGGGTCACTCCACGACCTTGGAGAATCGCGTTGTTCTTTCCCGACCTGACCACCGACCGACTCGTGCTGCGCCCGTGGCCGGCCGAGGAGGCCGCCGTCGCCGCCGCCGGTGAGCGCTGCCCGCACTGGGCTGCGGACTTCCCCGGCGAGGCCGACCGCATGATCGCCGGCCGGCTCACCCGCGAGCCGGAACGGCCGCACGGGCACTACCTGATGATCGAACGGGATACCGGCCTGGCCGTGGGCGGGATCGGCCTGAAATGGCCGCCCACCGCCGGCGCCGTCGAGTTCGGCTACGGCGTCGCCCCGTCCCGGCGCTGCCGGGGTTACACCACCGAGGCCGTCCGCGCGCTGGTCGCGTACGCCCTCACGGCACCCTGCGTGGACGTGGTGTACGCCACCGTGGACCCGGCCAACCGGCCGTCGGTGCGGGTGCTGGAGAAGGCCGGCCTGCGCCGGGACGGCACGGTCCACGGTGACGAGGGCCTGCTGCACCGGTACGTGCTCACCGCCGCCGAGCTGACCGGGCGGTGATCCGACGGCCCGGCGGCGGGGCGTCCCCGCCGCCGGGCCACCACGTTCGAAAGCACTCATCGATGGATCGATGAGTACGATGTGGCGTCGGCGTTCCCCCTCAGAAGCGGCCACCGACGGGTGGCGGGTGCGGGAAGCTGGTCCGAACCGACGGAGGGAACCGGATGGGCTACGCGGACGTCAACGGGGTGCGGCTCTGGTACGAGGTGCACGGCACGGGAAAACCCCTGGTGCTGCTGCACGGCGGCTACGGGTCGGTGGAGATGTTCGCCCCGATCCGGCCCGCGCTGGCCGCCCGCCGGCAGGTGATCGCGGTCGACCTCCAGGGGCACGGCCGCACCGCCGACGTCGACCGCCCGCTGCGCTACGAGACGATGGCCGACGACGTCGGCGCGCTGCTGCGCCACCTCGACCTGCCCGGGGCCGACGTGCTGGGCTACTCGCTCGGCGGCGGGGTGGCCCTGCGTACCGCGATCCAGCACCCCGACCGGGTCCGCCGCCTGGTGCTGGTCTCCACCCCGTGCCGGCGGCGGGGCTGGTACCCGGAGGTGCTGGCCGCGATGGCGGCCCAGGACGAGCGGGTGGCCGAGCAGATGCGCGGCTCCCCGCCTCACGAGCTGTACGAGCGGGTGGCGCCACGCCCGCAGGACTGGCCGACGCTCTGGGCCAAGACCGGCGAGCTGCTGCGCCGCGACTACGACTGGTCCGCCGAGGTCGCCGCCCTCGCCCTGCCGGTCCTGCTGGTCTACGCCGACGCCGACTCGATCCCCGTCAGCCACATGGCGGAGTTCTTCGGGCTGCTCGGCGGCGGGCACCGGGACGCCGGCTGGGACGGCACCGACCGGCCGGCGTCCCGGCTGGCTGTGCTGCCCGGCCTGACCCACTACGACATCATCGGGTCGCCGGCGCTGCCCGCCGCCGCCCTGCCGTTCCTCACCCACGAGGTACGCCCGCCCGGCTGAGCCTGGGCGTCTCGGCTCATCCGTGTCCGGGCGGTGGGTCGACCAGGCCCTTCCGGTACGGGCCCCAGGCGACGAACCGTTCGAAGAGTTCGCGCGGGGTGGGACCGTCGTGCGGGTTGAGCCGGAACAGGTCGTGGGTCGCCTCGTGGTAGAGCCCGGACAGGTAGACGGCCAGGTCGACGGGGTGGTCGTCGTACTCGACCTTGAGCAGCAGGCGGGCCTCGGCGCACGGCCACGGCTGCCCGCAGGCCCGGCACACCCAGAGCGGCCGGATCGGCAGGTGCGGCGGCTGGCCGGGTGGGTAGGGCCGTGGCCGATCGGGGTACGGCCCGAGGCGCGGTATCGGAAACCTGGCGAGGTGCCGTTCGGGGCCGGTCACCAGCGACCGCCGTTGGCCCGCCACTCCTGGCCCCGGGTCAGCCGGCCGGGGCTGCCCGGCCGCATCGTCGGATGCACGCGCGTCGGTTCGCACATCCACTCTGGCAGGTTGTCGCCCTTCACCCGGCGGGGCAGGGGTTGCGGGGGCACGGCGGTGCGGCACCGGAACCAGCGCAGCGCGTTACGCATCGAGTTCTCCTTGTTGGATACGGGTCGGGGCCGCCCAGGCACCGGGGGAGGGTCCGAGGGCGGCCCCGCAGCGGGCCGGACGGGAGGAGGCCCGCTGCGTGACAGTCTGCTGAGGACACCACTACGCTCGGAAGAGCTTTCGACGCCCTGAGCGGCGGCTGAGCAGGCCAGGGCCGGTCCGTGAGAGGCCGTGGGAAGTTCACCGGGAAACCTGGGAGAGGCAGGGCGGAGCATGGGCGCGTCGTGGTGGGAGTTCATCGCCGGCGAGCTGCGGCAGGCCCGGATCCGAGCCGGTCTCAGCCAGGAAGAACTGGCCAGGCGCATCAACTACTCCGCGTCCCATGTCTCCGGCGTGGAGACCGGCCAGCGCCCGCCCAAGGCGGACTACCTCGCCGCGCTGGACGAAGCACTGGGCACCGGTGGGATGTTCGGCCGGCTGCTTCGGCGCGCGTCGTTGGACGAGGACGCGTTGCCCTGGCTACGCGCCTGGATCGACAACGAGCGGGACGCGAGGCTGCTGAGGTGGTACGAGCCGGCGTACGTTCCCGGCATCCTGCAGACCGAGGCATACGCTCGGATGACGCTGGCAGGCAGCCTGCTCACCGTCGAAGAGATCGAGCAGCGGGTTTCCTCCCGGCTCGGGCGGCAGGCGATTCTCACCAGAGAACCTGCCTGTCACGTTGTTGCCGTTCTTGATGTGATGGTGCTGCGTCGTCCGATGAAGGGGCACCCCGAGCTGATGGGACAGCAGCTCGCCCATCTGGCCAAGACCGCCGAGCTGCCGCACGTCCAGATACTCGTGGTGCCCGAGGACGCCGGGCTCTACCCTGCCCTGCAGGGCGGCTTCATCCTGGCCACCCTGAGCGACGGCTCGGTGGTGGCGCACCTTGATCACCAGGTCCGCGCGCAGGTGGTAACCCAGGCTGATGACATTGCTAACCTTCACCAGCGGTGGGAGGCGTCCGTGGAGAAGCCCTGTCCCGCAGGCAGTCACTCAACCTGATCAAGGAAGCGGCGCAGACATGGACATGAGCGGTGCCCGATGGCGCAAGTCCACCCGCTCGGGCTCGAACGGTGGGTCGTGTGTCGAGGTGGCCGACAACCTGCCCGGCGTCATCGGCGTACGCGACAGCAAGGACCCGGCGGGCCCGGTCCTCGTCTTCACCCCACAGAGCTGGCGCGCCTTCGTCGACTTCGCCAAGCGCCCCTGATCCTCGCCACAGCGCCACACCACGCATCGGCAGGGACAGCGGCGTTGGTCAGCCGGGCCTATCCTCCCGGCCATGGGAGCAATCAAGCCGTGGCACCTGGTGGTCCTGACGATCTGCTGCCTCCTGCCGGTGGCCGCGGCGATCGTCGGCGGGGTCTGGGCGACCCGCCGATCCCGTAACCGTCGCTGAAGCCGTCAACGACAGGCGGATTCGGGGGACCGGTCAGGGCAGCCGGCGGTCCAGCCAGCGCAGCAGCGCGTCGCCCTGGAAGCGCTGGAACGCCCGTACGGTGGGGATGCCGGGCGGCGGCGGGAGGCGGGACCCGTCGAGGAAGAACCCGGCGAACCCGGCCAGCACGCCGGTCAGGTCGGCCGGGTCCACCCCGGCGGCGAGCGGCAGGTCGCGCAGCAGCGCCTCCGGGTCGTGCCCGCCGTGCACCTGCACGTTGATCAGGGTCAGCAGGCTGTCCAGCCAGGCCGGCCCCCGGCAGGCCCACGGCCAGTCCACCACGCTGACCGTCCCGTCCGGACCGATGAGCAGGTTGTCGGCGCGGATGTCGAGATGGCACAGGGTGTCGCCGGCCAGCGCCGCCAGCCCCCGGTCGGCGGCGGCGCACAGCTCGGGCAGCCGCGAGCGGGCCCACGGGGCCAGGTCGGCCGGCGGGTCTGCGGCGATCCGCCGCCAGCCGGCGAAGTCCGCCGCGAGCTGCTCGGCGGCCGTGGGCGCCGCCGCGATCGACGCCGGTGTGAGGGCGCCGGCCATCGCCTCCAGGGTGGACAGCACGGCCGCCAGCTCGTCGGCGTGCCAGGGGGTCACCGGGTGCCGGCCCTCGACGTCGGCGAAGACCAGCGCCACCCAGTCGCCGTCGTCGTAGCTGCCGAGCAGCCGGGGCGCGGGCGTGGCCGGGGGCAGTGCGGCGGCGATCAGCGCCTCGGTGCGGTGCAGGTGAGGGCTGCGATCGTTCTGCGCCGGGCTGACCGCCTTGACGAAGGCCCGGCGGCCGCCGGCGGTGCGTACCCGGTCGGCGGTGCCGGGGGAGAAGCCGCCCTGCTGCGAGACGGCCTCCACCACCCGGTCGCCGAGGATCTTCTGGACGGCGGCCCGGACCGGGTCCGGCAGGTCGCTCCAGTGGATCCGGCTCTTCGTCGCGTCCGTCACCGGTCCACCGTGCGACGCGGTGCCCGTTCCAGGCAATCCGATTACCGCGCCCCGGCGGCGTAGCGGAGGAGGACGGTCCCGCTGTCGAAGGGGCGCGCCTCGACCAGGGTGAACCGGTGCGGGGCGAAGCCCCGGTCGGCCAGTGGGATGCCGCTGCCGACCACGACCGGGTTCAGCTTGACCACCAGCTCGTCCACCTCGTCGAGGAGCTGGCCGGCGAGCTGCCCGCCACCGCAGAGCCAGATGTCCCCGCCCGGCTGCCGCTTCAGTTCGCGGACGAAGGCCGCCGGGTCGGCGTTGACGATCTCCACCTGCGGGTCGTCGGACGGGGGCAGCGACCGGGAGAAGACGTACTGCCTCAGGTGGGCGTACGGGCTGGCGACGCCGAGCTTCAGCGCCGGTTCGTAGGTGCCGCGGCCCATCACCAGCGCGTCGAAGCGCCCGGTGGGCGGCGACTCGATGCCGAACTGGGCGTGGGCGAACGTGGGGAAGGTCTGGGGCCATTCGGCGGTCAGGTGGGCCAGCACGTCCGGCTCCGGCACCAGGGGAAAGAAGTCGTAGGACCCGTCGGGGGCGGCGATGAAGCCGTCGAGGGTGCTGGCGACGTAGTACACGAGCTTGCGCAAATCGGCTCCGGGGATCGGACTCAACCACAACGGCTGTCGTGGTCGAGAGAGAATGTACAACACCTGTCGTGGTTATTGCTAGGGTGTCTTCGTGGCCAGGAATCCGGAACGACGCAACCTGCTCGCCGACGCCGGGCTGCGGGTGCTCGCCGCCTCCGGCGCGCGCGGGCTCACCCACCGCGCGGTCGACGCCGAGGCCGGCGTACCGACCGGCACCGCCTCCAACTACTTCCCCTCGCGGGCCGCGCTGCTCGCCGGCCTCGCCGAGCGGATCTTCGAGCGGATGGCGCCCGACCCGGCGGTCCTGGCCGACCTGGGCCGGCGCGAGCCGTCGCTCGCCCTGGTGACCGACTATGTGCGGTACATCGTCGAGCGCACCACCCGTGAACCCGACCTCACCCGGGCGCTGTTCGAGCTGCGGCTGGAGGCGTCCCGCCGGCCCGAGCTGCGCCGCGCCCTCGGCGACGTGCTCCGCCGGGGGTACGCCGACGACGTCGCGTTCCACGTCGCGGCCGGGCTGCCCGGCAGCGCGTTCGAGGTGGCCCTGCTGCACTACGCGGTGGACGGGTTCCTGCTCGACCAGTTGACCACCTCGATCGACGCCGGGTTCGACGTCGACCAGGTGGTTTCCGCCCTGGTCTCCCGGCTGGTCGACGCGCCCGGCTGACCCCCTACCCCCCAGGTATGTCCACGGGTGCAGCGGGAAACCGGCGCGGAACGGGTCTGGGGAGGGGCGACGGATGACGGATGACGCCGGACTGACCATCGGCGTGCTCGGCTCGTACGGCGGCCGCAACCTCGGTGACGAGGCGATCCTCACCGGTCTCCTGTCCGACCTGCGGCACCTTGAGCCGAACGCCCGGATCATTGTCTTCTCCCGGAACCCGGCGCACACCGCGATGGCCCATCCCGACGTGGAGGCGGTGCCCTGGGAGGGCGTCAGCCGGGCCGACTCGTCGCTGATCCTGGCCGACCTCGACCTGCTCATCCTCGGCGGCGGCGGCATCCTCTACAACCGCGAGGCCCGCCGCTACCTACGGGTGGTCCGGGTCGCCCAGGAGCGGGGGCTGCCCCTGCTCACCTACGCGGTCGGTGTCGGGCCGCTCAGCGACAGCGTGGACACCGGGATGGTGCGGGAGACCCTGGCCGGGGCGACCGAGGTGACCGTACGGGACCAGGAGTCCCGGATGGTGCTGGAGGAGGCCGGCCTGCTGAACCCGATCACCGTCACCGCCGACCCGGCGTTCCTGCTGGAACCGGAGGACTTCCCGGAGAGCTGGCTGCGCGAGGAGGGCGTCCCGGCGGGCAAGCGGCTGGTCGGGCTGAGCGTACGCGAGCCGGGCCGGGCCGCGGAGCGCCTCGACATCGACGGCTACCACCGGCTGCTCGCCCAGATCGGTGACTTCCTCGTGCACCGGATCGACGCGTACGTGCTCTTCGTCCCGATGGAACGCGACGACATCCGGCACTCGCACGGGGTGATGTCGCACATGACCACCGCCGAGCGGGGACGCATCCTGCACGGCGACTACTCGCCCCGGCAGATCCTCGGCCTGATGCGCCACTTCGACCTGGCGGTCGGCATGCGGCTGCACTTCCTGATCTTCGCCGCCATGGCCGGTACGCCGTTCCTGCCCCTGCCGTACGCCGGGAAGGTCTTCGACCTGGCCCAGCGGCTCGGCGTGCCGGCGCTGCGCGGGGTGGAACGCGAGGTGGAGGGCCCGCTGCTGGCCGAGGTGGACCGGCTGTGGGACGAGCGGGACGCGCGGGCGGAGCAGACCGCCCGACTGGTGGCGAAGGTGTGCGACCAGGCCCGGACCACCTCCCACGTCACCCGCGGCGTGCTGGAGAGCATCCGCTCGCGGACCCTGTCCCGGGCCGCCGAGGCGCAGGTGCCGCACTGAGGCCGGCTCAGACCGCCGGGCCGCGCCAGGCGTAGATCCACGGCTCGCCCCCGTGGTCGTCCGACTCCAGCTCGTAGATCTGCGCCTCGGCCAACCCCTCCGCGCCGAGGTGGTGGTGGGTCAGCGGCGGACGGCCGTTGCTGTCCAGCTCGACGGTGACCGTCTCGCCGTCGGCCGCGCCGCCCACCAGGGGGATCTGCACCGTGGAAGCCATGCGCCCATCCTGCCCCGGCACAGGCCGGGCCGCAGCGGATAGCGGGGCAGCGGGCCGGCCGGTCCCGCACTAGGGTCCGGGAATGGCGGACCCGACGATCGACCCCACGCTCGGCCCGGTCCTCGCCCGCACGGGCGACGAGCGGGCCGTACTCGAATCGTTCCTCGACTTCCACCGGGCCATCGTGCTGCGCAAGGTGCGGGGCCTCAGCCACGCCGAGGCGAGTCGCCGGCTGGTGCCCTCCCTGACCACCCTGGCCGGCATGCTCAAACATCTCGCCCTGGTGGAACGGAACTGGTTCCCGGCGCTGTTCGCGCCCGGGCCGGACGACGTCTACCTCACCACCGAGGAGGAGGCGGTGGCCAGCTTCACCCTCGACCCGGGCGAGACGGTCGAGACGCTGGCCGAGGCGTACGCGGCGGCCTGCGCCCGCTCCCGGGAGGTGGCCGCCCGGTTCGACCTGGCGCACGTGGTGCCGCACCCGCAGCTCGGCGAGGTGTCGCTGCGCTGGGTGCTGATCCACATGGTGGAGGAGACCGCCCGGCACGCCGGGCACGCCGACATCCTCCGCGAACTGACCGACGGCGAGACCGGGGCGCTCTGACCGGGATCAGTCGCGGGGCAGCAGGCCGGGCGGATACTCCATCCCGTCATGGGTGCAGGCGGCGGCGGCCACCCGGGCCGCGTACCGGGCCGCCTCCAGCGGGGACGCGCCGCGCAGGCGGGCGGCGATCAGGCCGGCCGCGAACGCGTCGCCCGCGCCGTTGGTGTCCACCACCGGGGCGGGCGGGGTCGCCGCGGGCACCCGCGTCGGCGGGCTGTCCACCCCGTGCAGGGTCGCCCCGGCCGCCCCGCCGGTCACCAGCACCGTTCGCGGCGCCAGCCCGTCGGCGACCTTCCCGGCCCGGTCGCCGAGCCGGACATCGCTGACAAAAACCAGGTCGGCCGCGTCGGCGAAGGGGCGATGGTAGTCGTTCTCGCCGTCCCAGTCGTGCAGGTCCGTGGAGAGGGCCGCACCATCGCCGAGGCCCGCGCGCAACGCCGGCAGCGCGTCCCGGGCCCAGTCCATGATCGATACGTGTACGTGCGCCGCGTCGCGTACCAGCGCGGTCAGCTCCGCCGCCGCGAACGGCGCCGGGCCGGTCCAGGGGCGCGGATCGTAGAGGGACATCCGCCGGCCGTTCGGGTCGACCAGGTTCACCGACCGGCGGGTGCCGGCCGGGGCGTCGGCCAGCACGGTCCGTACCGAGGTGCGGGCCAGCGCCGCCCGGACCACGTCGCCGGCCGGGTCGGGGCCCAGCACGTCGACCAGCGCCACCCGCAGGCCGAGGGCGTGCGCGGCGAGCGCCACGCCGGCACCGGTGTTGCCGATCCGCAGCTCGATCGGGGGTACGGTCAGCGAGTCGGCGTCGGGCAGCGGAAGCGCGGCGACCCGGGCGCGGATGTCGACCCCCAGGCCGCCGATCACGAGTAGATCGACCACGCCGCCGACACTAGCCGCCCGGGGCCGCCTATCCTGGCCCCGGGCGTCGTCGAGGGGGAGTGCGTGCTGGTCATCCACGGGCTGTGGCTGTCCGGCGTCGGGCTCGCCGTCTGGGCCGAGGACAGCACCCGGCCGCCCCGCGCCCCCCGCCGCCCCGGGCGTGCGCCGCGCGAGCGCCCGCACCCCTTCGCCGCCGACCGGGTCAGCCTCGCCGCCGCGCTCGGCGACCCGCCCGTCGAACCGGCGTCGGTGCTGCTCACCCTGCCCACCCGGGCCGGCTCGCCGCTCGATTCGCCGGAGCTGGTCCGGGCCGCCGTCGACGAGCCGGTCCGCGGCCCGGTCACCCTCGCCGGGTGGCGGGTGCCCGCTCTCGCGTACGCCCCGGACGCCGCGTTCGCCCTGCTCCAGGCACTCGACCCGAAGGACGCCGTGATCGGCGCGAGCCTGCGTCACCTGGCCGAGCTGGCCGACTTCGCCGCCGACCTGGTCGCCCGTGGCCGGGTCCTGCCCCGCGTGGCGGATGCGGTTGCCGCCGGTCCGGGGTCACCGGCCGGGCGGGCCGATTCCACCGGCCGGAGCCGGGCCGTGCGGGGCACGGCGAAGGACGGGCGGTCCCGGCGTCACCTGCGTCCGGTGGGCGACGCGGACGTGGCGACCGCCCGCGCGGTCTGGCGGCCCCTGCTCACCGGCACCGATGCGGCCTGGGCGCGCTCGCTCGCCCTCGCCCTGCCCCCGGCCGCTCGCGCCGCCGTCGAGTGGGAGGTCGGCCGGGCCGACGGTGCCGGCGAGGACGGGTCCGTCACCCAGGCCGGCGCCGCCCGGGCCGACGGGGACGGGGCGGCCGGTCGGGCCGGCGCGGACCGCGGCGACCCGGCCGCGGGTGGCCGCGTGTCCGGAGGGGCGCCGGACGGGACCGCGCCGGGGGAACTGGTCGCCGCGGCGCTGGACGCGCTGGCCGACGCGGCCGCCCGGGCCGCGCTCGCCGACGTCCCGCTGCACCGGGGCATGCGGCCGGGCGGGCCGGTGCCCCGCTGGCTGGCCGCGCTCACCGGGCCGGAGCGCGCCTTCACCGCCGAGCCGGCCGCTCTGGCCACCCTCCGTACCGAGCTGGACGACTGGCAGCGGGACGCCGCCGGTGGTGCGGTACGAGCCGCCTTCCGGCTGGTCGAGCCGGATGTCGACCCGGTGGCCGAACTGGTCGAGGGAGGTTCCTGGCGGGTCGAGTTCGGACTGCACCCGGCCGACGAGCCGGGCCTGGTGGTCGACGCGGCGCAGGTCTGGCAGGGGCCGACGCCCGCGCTGGCCGGGCGCGGGGTCGACCCGCAGGAGACGCTCCTCGCCGAGCTGGGCCGGGCCAGCCGGCTCTGGCCGGAGCTGGAGGACGCGCTGCGGACCGCCACGCCGGAGGGGCTGGACCTGGACGCGGACGGGGCGCACCGGTTCCTCCGCGAGGGGGCGCCGGTGCTGCACGCGGCCGGTTTCGGGGTGCTTCTGCCGTCCTGGTGGCGGCGGTCCTCGGCGCGACTCGGCGCCCGGCTGCGGGCGCGTGGCCGCACCGCCCCGGGTGCGGTCGCCGCCACCTCCGGCGCTCTCGGGCTGGACGCCGTGGTGGACTACCGCTGGGAGGTGGCCCTCGGCGACCAGCCGCTGACCGCCGAGGAGCTGGCCTCGCTGGCCGAGCTGAAGTCCCCGCTCGTCCGGCTGCGGGGCCGCTGGGTCGAGCTGGACCCGCAGCGGCTCGCCGCCGGGCTGCGGCTGCTCCGCTCGGCCGGCGAGCTGACCGTGGCCGACCTGCTGCGGATGGGCCTGGACGGCGTCGACCGCCCCGACGAACTGCCGGTGCTGGAGGTGACCGCCGACGGCGCGCTGGGCGAGCTGTTGGCCGGGGAGGCGGAGCGGCGGCTCACCCCGGCCGACCCGCCGCCCGGATTCGCCGGGACGCTGCGGCCGTACCAGCGGCGTGGGTTGGCCTGGCTGGCGTTCCTCCAGTCGCTGGGGCTGGGCGGGATCCTCGCCGACGACATGGGGCTGGGCAAGACGGTGCAACTGCTCGCCCTGCTCGCCGGGGACCCGCCGGAGGCCGGGCCCACGTTGCTGGTCTGTCCGATGTCGCTGGTCGGCAACTGGCAGCGGGAAGCGGCCCGGTTCGCGCCGAAGCTGCGCGTACACGTGCACCACGGTGCGGAACGGGCGCGGGGCGCGGAGTTCGCCGCGGCCGTGCACGCGGCGGACCTGGTCCTCACCACCTACTCGGTGGCCGGGCGGGACGCGTTCGACCTGGCCGGGATCGACTGGCACCGGGTGGTCGTGGACGAGGCGCAGGCCATCAAGAACGCCGCCACCCGGCAGGCCGAGGCGGTCCGGTCGCTGCCCGCGCGACACCGGGTCGCGGTCACCGGTACGCCGGTGGAGAACCGGCTCGCCGACCTCTGGTCGATCATGCAGTTCGCCAACCCCGGGCTGCTCGGCCCGGCCGCCACGTTCCGGAAGCGGTTCGCCGAGCCGATCGAGCGGCACGGGGACGCCGAGGTGGCCGACCGGCTGCGCCGGATCACCGGCCCGTTCGTGCTGCGCCGGCTCAAGACCGACGCGTCGATCATCTCCGATCTGCCCGAGAAGCTGGAGATGGAGGTGCTCTGCAACCTCACCGCCGAGCAGGCCGCGCTCTATCGGGCGGTGGTCGACGACATGATGGCGAAGATCGAGTCCAGCGACGGGATGGAACGCCGTGGCCTGGTGCTGGCCACCATGACCCGGCTCAAGCAGGTCTGCAACCACCCGGCCCAGCTGCTGCACGACGGCTCCGCGCTGGCCGGCCGCTCCGGCAAGCTGGAACGCCTTGAGGAGATCGTCGACGAGGTCCTCGCGGCGGGGGAGAAGGCCCTGCTCTTCACCCAGTACGCCGAGTTCGGCGGGATGCTGCGTGGCCACCTGTCCGCCCGTACCGGCCGGGAGGTGCTCTACCTGCACGGCGGGGTGGGCAAGGCCGATCGGGACAGCATGGTGACCCGGTTCCAGTCGGCGGACGGGCCGCCGCTTTTCGTACTGTCGTTGAAGGCCGGCGGCACCGGGCTGACCCTGACAGCGGCGAACCACGTCGTGCACGTGGACCGCTGGTGGAACCCGGCGGTCGAGGACCAGGCCACCGACCGGGCGTTCCGCATCGGTCAGCGCCGCCGGGTGCAGGTACGCAAGTTCGTGTGCGCCGGCACGGTCGAGGAGAAGGTGGCCGCGATGATCGCGGACAAGCGCAGCCTGGCGCAGCGGGTGGTGGGCAGCGGCGAACAGTGGGTCACCGAACTCTCCACCGAGACGCTGCGGGAGCTGTTCGCGCTGGAGTCCGGGGCGGTGGTGGAGTGAGCACGTCGGACGACCGACGCCGGTTCGCGGAGTTCGGGCCGCCGCGCCGGGTCGAGGGCGGCCTGCGGGCGCGCAGCACCCGGGGCGCGATCGGGCGTTCCTGGTGGTCCCGGCGGTTCCTGGAGGTGCTGGAGTCCTTCGCGCTCGGCACCCGGCTCACCCGGGGCCGGGCGTACGCGCGCCGGGGCCAGGTGCTCCGGCTCGACGTCGCCCCCGGGCTGGTCACCGCCGACGTGCAGGGCTCCCGGCCGGCGCCGTACCCGGTGCGGATCGGGTTGGCGGCGTACCCCGACGAGGTCTGGGAGCGGATCGAGGCGGACCTGGCCGGGCAGGCGTTCTTCAGTGCCCGGCTGCTCGCCGGCGACCTGCCGGCCGAACTGGAGGAGCTGTTCGCCGCGGCGGGCGCGCCGCTCTTCCCGACCGACGTGGCGGAGCTGGAACAGCACTGCGGCTGCCCCGACTTCGCGGTGCCGTGCAAACACCTGGCGGCCAGCTTCTACCTGCTCGCCGAGGCGTTCGACGCGGACCCGTTCCAGCTGCTGCACTGGCGTGGCCGGAGCCGGGCCGAGCTGCTCACCCGGCTGCGTACGCTGCGCGGCGCGGGCGCCCCAGCCGGCGGGTCGGCCGTCGCGCCTGCGGGCGGGTCGGCCGAGCGGACGGGGGCGACGGGCGGAGCGGTTGGCCCGGTGGCCGACCGGTCCGGAGCTGGCGAGTCGGCCGAGCGGCGCACGGAGCGCCAACCCGAACCTCCGGTGGCCGGCGCGGCGCGGGTGCTCGGCGGGCTGCCGCCCGCCCCGCTGGCCGACGCGGTGGACCGGTTCTGGCTGTCCCCGGTGTCGTTGCCCGACCGGCCACCCACCCTGGCGGCCGGGCCGGAGCTGCTGCTGCGGCAGCTCGCCCCGCCCGGGGCGGCGATCGGCGGCCCAGGCCTCGTCGAGCGGTTGCGCCGGGCGTACCGGGAGTTCGGCCGTCCCCGACCGACGGCGGACCCGGACCTCTCGGCGCGTTGATCCCGTTGGGGCGCGTTCCCGGCGTGGACGGGACGGTCGGCGCGGTCATAGCCAACGCCGCCGGAACCGCCACATGAGTCCGGCGTTGGCCAGCAGCACCACGGCGCAGATCGCGCCGGCCAGCCGCCCCGCCAGGACGGTCATCGCCGGCAGTGAGGCCCACAGCACGATCGTCAAAAGCATCAGGTACCGGCCTCGGCGGGCCCGGGCCCGGTCCTCAAGGCGGGCGAAGAACTGTGGGTCGCTCTCCCGCAGATGACGGGTGATCTGTTCGAACCTGCGCTGATCCTCTTTGCTGAGCATGGCGATGCTCCCCTCATGGCTTCAGCGGTTCGGCGGCATACCCGAAACGGCCGAGGGTCACGCGCCGCTGCTACCGCTACTTTCGATCGAGTCGGGCACCGCGACGCGGGGCGGGACCCTGCGCGCCGGACGGCCTCAGCGCAGGCTTATCCGCTCCTTAAGTTTCCTTGAGCCGCAGCACGCCGCGGAGAGCGCCGATGGGCCGAAATGTCACGTCACGACGCTCACCGCCCGGGCCGCCACCCTGCTCCGGCGGCGTACGGCAGGGTTGTCAGCAGCCGCTCCGGGCGTAAACTCGCCCGCGTCCCTGCCGGCGAACGGCGCGGATTGGGTGACCTGGACCAGCGGGACCAACCGCCCGACGATGGCGCAGCTGGACAAGATCTTTTCCTCTTCCCCCACAGAATTTCACCCCGATGAAGTTGCATACGTGACATATCAGGACACTCACCTCATTGGCCGCGCCGGGACGCCACCGTCGTGCGGCGGGCCCTCGGCTGCCCCCGTGCCCCCGCCACGGGGCCGGCCGCGTCGCGGGCCCGGCGGCCGCCGGGCTCTGGCCGGGCTCTTCTGGCTCGGCCTGGTAGCCGCGGTGCTGCCCTGGTGGCTGGACACCTCGGCCGGCTCGCTGACCGGGACCACCGACCTGCTCACCGCCGCCGGCCGGATCACCGGCCTGGTCGCCGGCTACCTGCTGCTGGTCCAGGTGCTGATGATGAGCCGGCTCGGCCCGCTGGAACGCTGGGTCGGCGGCGAGCGCCTCTCCCGGGCGCACCGGGACCTCGGCGCCACCCTGCTCGTGGCGGTCCTCGCGCATCTCGCCCTGCTCGTGGTCGGCTACGCCGGTCTGGAGCGCAGGTCGATCCTCGGCGAGGTCGGCTCCCTGCTCAGCGACTACGAGGACATGCTCTCCGCGTTCGTGGCCGCCGGGATCATGGTGGCGGTCGGGGTCACCGCCGTACGGGCGATCCGCCGACGCCTGCCGTACGAGCTCTGGCACCACCTGCACCTGAGCAGCTACCTGGCGTTGCTGCTCGGCTACGGGCACCAGTTCAGCAACGGCGCGCAGCTTTTCGAGCCCGGCCCGGTCCGCACCGGCTGGATCGCCGCGTACCTGCTGGTGGTGGCCGCCCTGGTGTGGGGCCGGGTGATCGCCCCGCTGCACTTCAACCTTCGGCACCGGCTGCGCGTCGCCGACGTGGTGGCGGAGGCCCCGGACACCATCTCGATCTACCTGGCCGGTCGCCGGCTCAACCAGATCGACCTGCTCGGCGGGCAGTACTTCCGCTGGCGCTTCCTCAACCCCGGCTGCTGGTGGCAGTCGCACCCGTTCTCGGTCTCCGCGGCGGGCAACGACAGCTGGTTGCGGCTGACCGTCAAGGTGGTCGGCGCGTACACCGCCGAGCTGCGGGACCTGGTCCCGGGCACCCGCGTCTGGGCGGTCGGCCCGTCCGGCACGTTCACCGCCGCGCACCGGACCAGGCAGCGGGCGTTGCTGATCGCCGGGGGAGCGGCATCGCGCCGCTGCGGGCGATGCTGGAGGAACTGCCGCCGGGAGCCGCCCTCATCTATCGCGCCCGGACCCCGGCCGACGTCCTGCTTCGGCATGAACTGGACTTCCTGGCCCAGGCCCGGCACACCTCGGTCTGGTACGTGATCGGCTCCCGGAACGAGCCCGGTCCCCGCCAGGTGATGAGCCCGGAGGGACTGCGCCGGTTGGTGCCCGACCTGACCCGCCGCGACGTCTATCTCTGCGGGCCGGGTGGCCTGGTCGACGACGCCGTCGGGGTGCTGCGCCGGGCCGGCGTCCCCCGACGGCAGATCCACCTCGCCACCTTCGAGCTGTAGAAAGGCCCTCCGTCCATGCGTCGTGCGCTGCTCGCGATCACCGGCCTGGCCGCCGGCACCACCGCGCTGGTGGTGCTCAAGGGCACGCCGGGCGTCACCCAGGTCGCCCAGGACCGACCCGTCGCCGAGGCGCCCGTGGCCCCCGGCGGGTCCGCGGCACCCGCCCCCACTCCGGTTCGATCGGCCGCGCCGAGCGCTCCGGCGTCGGCGAAGCCGAGCGCCAAGGCCGGCGTGAGCCGTAGCCCGGGCGCGAAGTCCAGCACCGGCGCGAGGTCCACCACCGCCGCGCTGAAGGCCACCACCAGTGCGCCCAAGCCCGCCAACCGGACGGTCACCGGGCCGGTGGTCAGCTACAAGTACGGGTCGCTCCAGGTGCGGATCACCCTCAACGGCACCCGGATCGTCGACGCCACCGCCCTCGGCATGCCGCAGAGCGGGCAGTCCGGCCTGCGCAGCGACGACGTGCAGGCCCGCTACAGCGGCACCGCCGGCGAGGTGGTCGCGAAGCAGAGCGCCAACCTCAACACCGTCTCCGGGGCCACCTACACCAGCGACGCGTACCGGCAGTCGTTGCAGGCCGCGATCGATCGGGCCTGACCACGATGGCCTCCGGTGGACGCCGGCCCGGCCTGCGCCGGGTCGAGCACGTCATGGGTACGGCGATCAGCCTCGACCTGGCCGACGACCTGCCCGCCGGCACGCTGCACGAACTGGCCGAGCAGACCTTCGGCTGGCTCCGTGAGGTCGACGCCCGGTTCAGCACCTACCGGGACGACAGCGAGGTGTGCCGGTTCGACCGGGGTGCGCTGCCGCTCGCCGAGGCCTCGGCCGACCTGCGCGCGGTGCTGGAACGCTGCGCCGACCTGTGGCGCGCGACGGACGGCTTCTTCGACGCGTACGCCACCGGGCGGCTGGACCCGTCCGGCTATGTCAAGGGCTGGTCGGCGCAGGTCGCCTCGGACCGCCTGGTCGAGGCCGGCGCCCCCAACCACTGCCTGAACGCCGGCGGCGACGTCCGGGTACGCGGCCGGTCGGCCACCGGCGAGGAGTGGCGGATCGGGGTGCGGCACCCGTGGGACCCGCTGGCCACCTGCCTGGTGCTGGCCGGCACCGACCTGGCGATCGCCACCTCCGGCGGCTACGAACGTGGCGAGCACGTGCTCGATCCCCGCCGGGGCACCCCGGCCCGGGGGCTGCGTTCGGTGACCGTGGTCGGCCCTGATCTCGGGGTGGCCGACGCGTACGCCACCGCCGCCGTCGCGATGGGCCGTGCCGGCATCACCTGGCTGGACCACCTCCCCGGTCACCAGCACGCCGTCATCACCGACGACGCCCGCCTCCTCCACTCCCACGCCCTCCCCCTGGCCCCGCCCGACTCCGGTTGACGATGAGGTTGCTGTCGGCGACGCGGAGGGGCGGGCAACAACCTAATGATCAACGCCGATGGGCGGGGGCGGGAGTGGGGGTCAGCGGAGGGGACGGTGGGTGGTGTTGGGGCGGGAGCCGGTCGGTCGGGGACGGCCGGGGCGGGTGCCCCAGGGCCGGGTGCCGGCCCAGCGGTGCGGGCGGCGGTGGTGTCGTGATGGTTCGGTGCCGCCGGTGTGGCGGGCCGCGTCGTCAGTGGACATCTCAACCCCCGCTCTGGCGCGAACGCGCTCTCACCTGCTCCAACGAGTCCGGTGTGGGGGAGGACGCTGTCGGGGAACCGTCGGTCAGTGGCCGCGGCGGGGAAGGGGGAGCTGGCCGGGGAGCAGGTCGGAGGTGAGCGTGATGCCGGCCGAGCGCAGCGCCTCGATCAGCGCGTTCTGCACCAGGTACGAGTCAGGTAGCTGCCAGCGGGCCTGCTCGGGGGCGACCGCCCAGCGCACCGCCCCCTCGGGCAGCCGGGTCGGCGGTGCCGGGATCCACGAGCCGGGACCGTGCCGGACCACGTGGAAGCAGTGCTCCAATTCCGGCCGGAGCGGATCGCCCGGGCGGGCCAGGAACATCCAGCGACCGGTGGGGGTGACCAGGACCGGCCCGCGTACGCCGAAGCCGGCCGGGTGGGACGCGACGGCGTCCAGCACCTGACGGCCGAGGTGGGCGGCGACCTCCAGTACGTCGAAGGAACGCCCGGTGGGCAGCAGCACCCCGTGTGGGCGGCTGCACCACCAGGTGGCCACCCGGGCCGGGTCGGCGCTCGCCGCGTGCTCCCAGTTCTCCAGGGCGGGATGGCAGCCCACCGTGGGACAGCCGGCCCGGCCGCAGACGAAGCGGCGGTTGGCCAGGCATGCGCCGGGGGTCACCTCCCAGCCGTGGACGGCGTACCGGACGGCGACCCGGCGCAGCCGGACCCGTTCCAATGGCGACAGGCGAGCCACGCGCGGTCCGACGGTCCCCCACATCTGCGCCATCCCCTCTCACCCGGCCGGACGGTGTCCACATCGCACGTCGAACGCCGTCACTGCCGTAACCCGTGCTCGTTGACCTGACGAACGGCTGATGCAACTTGCACGGAAACTACGAGGGCTGGCCGTACGGCTGACGTACAGACTGTGCGACCAGAGGGAGAACGCGGGACCGACGGACCGCCGCGATGGCTGCCCGGAGGAGATCAGCCGACGTGGTGTGGGGGAGGGATGGCGAGATGGACGAACTGCCCATAGGCCGCCGGGTGGCTTACTGGCGCAGTCGGCGCAAGATGTCCCAGCAGGTCTTCGCCGACCGGCTCGGCAAGTCCAAGAGCTGGGTCGACAAGGTCGAGCGCGGCGTGCGGCGGCTGGACAAGTTCTCCGTCCTCTACGAGATCGCCGACATCCTCCACGTCGACGTGCAACTGCTGCTCGGCAAGGACCCGGAGCGGCGTACCGACGCCCTCAACTGCATCGACCAGGTCGAGGTCGAGGAGATCCGGGCGGCGCTGGAGCGGTACGACTCGATGAGCGCGTACTTCGACGCGGCGCCCTTCCCCCCGCCCCTGGGCGACATGCGCAAGGCGGTCAACCACGCCTGGCTCACCTACCAGTACGGCCGCTACGGCATGCTCACCCGGGCGCTGCCGAAGCTGCTGCGCGACGCCCAGGCCGCCGACGCCGGCTACGGCGGGGACCAGGCCCCGGAGGCGGCCCACCTGCTCGGGCAGGTCTACCAGATCGCCTCCTCGGTGCTGCGCAAGCTCGGCGAGTGCGACCTGGCCTGGCTGGCCGCCGACCGTTCGATGGCGGTCGCCCAGCGGGCCGACGACCCGCTGCTGGCCGGCATCGCCACCACCCGGGTCTGCAACGCGCTGGTGGCGATGGGCCGGGCCCGGCCCGCGCTCGAACTCAACGTGAACATCGCCAACCGGCTCGCTCCCGGCGGCGGCAACGAGGCCACCCCGGGCCGGCTCTCCGTCTACGGCATGCTGCTGCTCCAGGGCGCGATGGCCGCCGCCCGGATCGGCGACTCCGCCACCGTGGACGACCTGCTCACCGGTGCCCAGGAGGCGGCCACCCTGGTCGGCGGGGACCACAACCACTACTGGACCTCGTTCGGCCCGACCAACCTGGAGCTGCACCGGGCCGCCGCGGCGGTGGAGCTGGGCGACGGCGGTCGGGCCGTGGAGATCCACCACACCATCTGCGAGGCCGCGTTCAACGGCCTGCTGCCCGAGCGGCGCGCGCACCACCTGCTCGACATCGCCCGCGGCTATGCGCAGATCGGCGACGTCGCGAACGCGGGGGAGATGCTGCTGCGCGGCGACCGGCTCGCCCCGTCCGAGATCCGCTGCCGGCCGATCGCCCACGAGGTGATGTCGGACGTGCTTCGTCGCACACGGGGTACGCCGCCTCCGCCGATCGCGGAGTTGGCTGAGCACATGGGAGTTGGCGCATGAGCGAGCGTGAGCGAGCGAATCATCAGTGCGGTGTTGTGGTGCCTCGTGGTGGCACGGAGCGCAGCGGAGTGCCGGCGTGAGCGAGCGTGAGCGGGCGAATCATCAGTGTGGCGGAGTGCCGGCATGAGCGCGGTGCCGGTCGGATGAAGGGTCCGCACATCGGCCACGGGCGCCGCCGGGTGCTCTATGTCATCGCCTGCGGTTCGCCGCTGGCCCGTGACGTCGGCCGGTTGGTCGACCTCGCCCGGCAGGACGGTTGGGACGTCTGCGTGGTCACCACGCCGGACGGCGCGAAGTTCGTCGACCGGGCGGCGCTGGCCCGGCAGACCGGCCACCCGGTACGCACCCACTACAAGAACCCGGGCGACCCGGACGTGCTGCCGGCGGCGGACGCGATGCTGGTCTGCCCGGCGACGGTCAACACGATCAACAAGTGGGCGGTCGGCATCGCCGACACCCTCGCGCTCGGGCTGCTGGTCGAGGCGCAGGGGCTCGGGATGCCGATCGCGGCCGTCCCGTACACCAACGCGGCGATGGCCGCGCATCCGGCGTTCCGGGCCAGCCTGGATCGGCTGCGCGAGTGGGGGATACGCGTCGTGTTCGGCGACCACGTCGTACCGCTGCATCCGCCGGGCACCGGCGAGCGGCACCTGGACGCCTTCCCCTGGGCGGTCGGCCTCGCGGCGCTGCGCGGCACGCCGCGCCCGGCCGCCCCGGTGGGTTGAGGTGCAAGCAGGGGGCCCTTGTCAACGCATTCGGTAGTACAAGGGGTCCTTCCTGACAGCCATGGGCGTGAGAGCCGCCTCGACGCCGGTAAGCTGGCCGGCCGTGAGCACAACCGGATTCGCGCCCACGGTCGCCGACGTGGTGGCCGCGCTGGACCGCCGCTACCCGCCGGCCTGGGCCGAGGAGTGGGACCGGGTCGGCCTGGTGCTCGGCGAGCCCACGAACCCGGTACGCCGGATCGCCTGCGTGGTCGACGTGGTGCCCGAGACGGTGGACGAGGCGCTCGCCGCCGGGGCCGACCTGATCGTCGCGCACCACCCGCTGCTGCTGCGCGGGGTCTCCTCCGTCGCCGCCACCACGTACAAGGGGCGGATCGTCCATCGGCTGATCAAGTCGGACGTCGCGCTGTACGTGGCCCACACCAACGCGGACGTGGCCGACCCGGGCGTCTCCGACGCCCTCGCGGCCCGCTTCGGGCTGACCGGGCTGCGTCCGCTGCACCGCCCGCGACCCGGATCGCCGGCCGACGCCCCCGGGCGGGGCATCGGCCGGATCGGCGAACTGCCCGCCCCGATGACCCTCGCCGAGCTGGCCCGGCACGCCGCCGCGGTGCTGCCCGTCACGGCCTGGGGAGTTCGCGCCGCGGGGGACCCTCGGCGTATGGTTCGTACCCTCGCGGTCAGCGGCGGCTCGGGGGACAGCTTCCTCGCCGAAGCGACCGCCGCCGGGGTGGACGCGTTCCTCACCGCCGACCTGCGCCACCACCCCGCCGGTGAGCATCTCGCCGCCGGCGGCCCGGCCCTGCTGGACGCCGCCCACTGGGCGACCGAACGGCCCTGGCTGGACGACCTGGCCGCCCAGCTGCGGGACGAGCTGGGCGTCGAGACCGTGGTGTCCGACCTGGACACCGACCCGTGGACCGTGCACGCCGCCGCACCCCGACCGGACGACAAGGAGCCCCGACCGTGAAGGCTGACCCGAAGGTGCAGCGCCGCCTGCTCGACCTGCAGGCGATCGACACCGCCCTCGCCCAGCTCGCCCACCGCCGCCGGTCGCTGCCCGAGCGGGCCGAGCTGGACGCGCTCGCGCGGGAACTCTCCGCGCTGGAGGACGAGCGGGTCCGCGCCCAGGTGGCCGTCGACGACCTGGACCGGGACATCGCCCGGCTGGAGAAGGACATCGACCAGGTACGCGCCCGCAAGAGCAAGGACGAGGCGCGGCTGGCCGCCGGTACCGGCCCGGCCCGGGAGCTGGAGGCGATCCAGCACGAGCTGGCCTCGCTCAATCGCCGCCAGGGCGACCTGGAGGACGCCGAGCTGGAGCTGATGGAGCAGCGCGAGACCGCGCAGGGCGTGCTGGACGGCGTCGAGCGCCGGATCGCCGAGGCCCGGGACCGGCGGACCGCCGCCGAGCAGCGCCGCGACGAAAGCCTGGCCGAGATCGCCAAGGAGGAGGAGTTCAAGCGTTCCGCCCGCCAGCCGCTCGCCAACGACCTCCCGGCCGACCTGGTCGCCCTCTACGACCGGATCCGCGAGGACACCGGGCTCGGCGCGGCGCTGCTCACCGGCATCCGCTGCGGCGGCTGCCGGCTGGAGCTGGCCGGGGCCGACCTGGCCCGGATCCGCAAGGCCGCCCCGCAGGACGTGGTGCGCTGCGAGGAGTGCCGGCGGATCCTGGTCCGTACCAGCGAGCCGGGGCTGTAGCCGTCGTGGCGGTGCGCGCGGTGGTGGTCGAGGCCGACGGCGGGTCGCGGGGCAACCCCGGGCCGGCCGGCTACGGCGCGGTGGTCCGCGACCCGGAGACCGGCGAGGTGCTGGCCGAACGGTCCGAGGCGATCGGCACGGCCACCAACAACGTGGCCGAATACCGGGGGTTGATCGCCGGGCTGGAGGCCGCCGCCGAGTTGGGCGCGACCGAGGTCGAGGCGCGGATGGACTCCAAGCTGGTCGTCGAGCAGATGTGCGGCCGCTGGCAGATCAAGCACCCGGGGCTGCGACCGCTCGCCGCGCAGGCCGCCGGCCTGGTCGGCCGGTTCTCCAGCGTACGGTTCAGTTGGGTGCCGCGGGAGCGCAACCGGCACGCGGACGCCCTGGCCAACGCGGCGATGGACGCCGCCGCCGGCCGGGCCCCGGCCCGGCCGACCGTCGAGTCGCCGCGGATCGTGGAGCCGCCGCGCGAGGTGGCCGCCCCCGACTCGGCCGCCCGGGCCGCGGCCCGGGAGGTGGCCGCCCGGGCCGCCACCGGCCGGGCCACCGGCACCGACCCGGCCACCACGCCGGCCTCCTGGGAGCCGCGCCCCACCGAGACCGCGACCCGGCTGGTCCTGGTCCGGCACGGCGAGACCGGGCGGACCGTGCAGAAGCGCTACTCGGGCCGCGACGACGTGCCGCTCACCGACCGGGGCCGGGCCCAGGCTCGGGCGACCGCCGCCCGGGTCGCCGCCCTCGCGCCGTCCGTCGCGGCCGTGGTCAGCTCACCGTTGTCCCGCTGTACGGCCACCGCCGAGGCGATCGCCGCCGCCGTCGGCAACCCCCCGGTACGCCCGGACGACGACCTGATCGAGTGCGACTTCGGGGTCTGGGAGGGGCGGACCTTCGCCGAGGTACGGGAGGGCTGGGCGGGGGAGTTGGACGCCTGGCTCGCCTCCACCCGGGTCGCCCCGCCGCAGGGCGAGTCGTTCGCCGCCGTCGCCGAGCGGACCGGCCGGGCGGTCGAGCGGCTGCGTGCCGCGTACCCGGGGGAGACGGTCGTGGTGGTCTCCCACGTCTCACCGATCAAGCTGATGCTGCGCGACGCGCTCGCGGCCGGCGACGCCTTCCTGCACCGGCTCTACCTGGACACCGCGGGCGTCTCGGTGCTGGACCTGTACCCGGACGGCGGGGTCGCGGTCCGCTCGGTCAACGACACCGCCCACCTGACCTCCCACTGACCGCGGCGCCTCCGCTGTGGCGCATCGGCCCCCCGCCTCCGCCGTTCGGCGCACGCGGGGGGCCGCTTGGCGCATGGCCGTCACCGGGATGGACGTGACCTGAGTCACAGGGCCGTAACCTCCGGCCGTTACCTGGCGAGTCACGACTTTCCCGGAGGTGTGTCACGTGGCAGCACCCGAACCGGAGGCGCCGAGCACGGCGCGGTCCAGGGCGACTGATCGCAGCCCCTGGAACTGGTTGCTCTTCATACCGATTGTGGTGCCGTTGATCCCGGCCTTCTTCAACGCCGACTCACCCCGGCTGTTCGGATTCCCGCGCTTCTACTGGCTGCAACTGGCCTGGATCCTGCTCGGCGTGGGCACCACCACGCTGGTCTACCAGATGACCAAGAAGCGGAGGTGACCACTGATGTGGCGGGATCACCTGACCGAGATCATCATCTTCACCGTCCTCTTTTTGCTGGTCAGCGCGATGGGGTTCGTGGCCGCCCGGTGGCGGGCGCCGCGCGACATGGCGCACCTCGACGAGTGGGGGCTGGGCGGGCGCAGCTTCGGCGGCTGGATCACCTGGTTCCTGGTCGGCGGTGACCTCTACACCGCGTACACCTTCGTGGCGGTGCCGGCGCTGATCTTCGGGGCCGGCGCGGCGGGCTTCTTCGCCGTGCCGTACACGATCGTCATCTACCCGATGGTGTTCCTGGTGCTCTGCCGGCTCTGGTCGGTGTCGCACCGGCACGGGTTCGTCACCCCGGCCGACTTCGTCCGCAGCCGGTTCGACTCGCCGATCCTGGCGCTGCTGGTCGCGATCACCGGCATCGTGGCGACCATGCCGTACATCGCGTTGCAGCTCGTCGGCATCGAGGCGGTGCTCAAGACGATGGGCGTCACCGGGGACAGCGCGCTGGCCCGGCACCTGCCGATCATCATCGCGTTCGCGATCCTGGCGGCCTACACCTACCAGTCCGGGCTGCGCGCACCCGCGCTGATCGCGTTCGTCAAGGACTCGCTGATCTACGTCGTGATCCTGGTGGCGGTCATCTACCTGCCGCACAAGCTGGGCGGGTGGAGCAGCATCTTCGACGCGGCGGACGCGAAGTTCCAGGCGTCCCCGGCCCCCGGCGACGGCATCCTGCTCAACGCCAACAACCAACTCCAGTACGTCACCCTGGCGTTCGGCTCCGCGCTGGCGCTGTTCCTCTACCCGCACAGCATCACCGGCGTGCTGGCCAGCCGGAACCGGAACGTGATCAAGCGGAACATGTCGGCGCTGCCGGCGTACAGCCTGCTGCTCGGGTTGATCGCGCTGCTCGGCTACATGGCCATCGCGGCCAAGGTGACGCCGCTGCCGGGGGCCAAGGCGGGCAGTGTGGACACCAACACCATCGTGCCGCGGCTCTTCGACGCGCAGTTCCCGGGCTGGTTCGCCGGGATCGCGTACGCGGCGATCGGCATCGGCGCGCTGGTGCCGGCAGCGATCATGTCGATCGCGGCGGCCAACCTGTTCACCCGCAACATCTACAAGGAGTACCTGAGGCGGGACGCCGCCCCGGCGCAGGAGGCCAACGTCTCGAAGATCGCCTCGCTGGTGGTGAAGGTCGGCGCGGTCGCCTGCATCGTCTTCCTCGACCCGCAGTTCTCCATCGATCTCCAGCTCATCGGCGGTGTGATCATCCTCCAGACGTTGCCGGCGGTGGCGCTGGGCCTCTACACCCGCTGGTTCCACCGCGGCGCGCTGATCGCCGGCTGGGTGGCCGGCATGGCGCTGGGCATGTGGATGCTCTACCAGGTGGCGAACCCGGCGACGGGGAAGAAGCATTTCGCCGGCTCGGCGTTCCCGCTCTCCGAGTTCGGCTTCGACACCAAGAAGACGATCTACGTCGGGATCGTGGCGGTGCTGGTCAACCTGGTGGTGGCGGCGCTGCTGACGCTGGTTCTGCGGGCCGTGAAGGTGGCCGACGGGGTGGATGCCACCACTCCGGGCGACTACTTCGCCGACGAGGGCGACCCCCGCGTCACCCCCGGCCCCGCCCGCGACGCCGACTCCGCCCGCGAGCCGGTCGCCTGAAAGGAGGGGCCCCCTGTTAACGCCTGGCGTTGTACAGGGGGCCCCTCCTAACACCTGGGGCGGTGGAGTTCTCAGCGGCGGCGGTTGCGTGCGTCCAGTGCCTCGTTGAGGCGGTGCAGCAGGTCCGCGAGAGAGTCCCGGTCGTCGGGCGACCAGGCGGCGAGGAGGTCGCCATAGAGCCGGGTGCGGGCCGCCTGGACGGCGGCCATCCGCTGCCGCCCGGTGAGGGTGGCGGAGACCACCGTGCCACGCCCGTCGGCCGGATCGGGGGTACGGGTGATCAGGCCGTCCCGCTGCATCGCGGAGACCTGTCGGGTGACCGTCGAGCCGTCCAGGTTCAGCCGCGCGGCCAGCGCGGACACGTTCTGCGGGCCAGCGCTGTCCAGGTATCGCAGGATCACGTACGCCGCCCGGTCCAGCACCCGGTGCTCGGCGGTGCCAGTGGCCCGGCGGGTCGCCTCGCCCAGTCGCATCAGCAGGGCCACCTCGGTCTCGATCCGGCCGAGGGTTGCCTCATCCTGATCGGTTTCCTGGCTGCGGTCGTCCGTCATAGCTGTATGATACAACCGAATTAACTGTAAGATACAGCTATCTGGGGAGGCGGAGTGGATCGGGGATCCGAGCCCAACCGCAGTGCCATCTACGCCACCACACTGGTGGCCTTCCTCGCCATCGCCGGCATCGCCGTGGTGGACCCGATCCTGCCCGCCATCGGCGCGGCCATCGGGGTCACCGCCTGGCAGGTCGAACTGCTGTTCACCGCGTACATCGCGGTGATGGCGGTCGGCATGATCCCGGCGACCCTCGCCAGCGGGCGGTTCGGTTTCAAACCCGTGCTGACCACCGGCGTCAGCGTGGTCGGCCTCGCCGCGATCCTCGCCTCGTTCAGCAACGACATCGTGCAGCTCTCCGTGCTGCGCGGCGTGTGGGGGCTGGGTAACGCGATGTTCTTCGCCACCGCGATGGTGGTGCTGGTCAACCTCGCCAACGACCGGGAATGGGTGGTCGGGCTCTTCGAGACCGCGCTCGGGCTCGGCTTCGCCGTCGGCCCGCTGATCGGCGGCCTGCTCGGCGAGGTGAGCTGGCGGTTGCCGTTCTTCGTCTGCGGCGTGTTCATGGTGCTCGCGCTGGCCGTCGCGTCGCGCAAACTCCGCGAGCCCGCCACCAAGCTGCCGCCCGTCAAGGTGGGCTCGATCTTCGCCACCTACCGCAAGCCGGCGTTCATCACCCTCTGCGTGGTGACCGCCGCCTACAACTTCGTCTTCTTCGTGGTGCTCGGCTACACGCCGCTCTACCTGCACCTCGACGTGATCCCGCTGGGGCTGGCCTTCACCGGCTGGGGCCTCGGCCTGGCCGCCGGCATCCTGGTGATCGGCCACCGGCTCGCGCACCGGATCGGCGCGGTGCAGACCGTCGGCGTCGCCATCGCCGGCCTGCTGGCCTGCATGGTGCTCTTCGCCATCTCCTCCGGCACCGCCATGTCGCTGGTGGTGCTGGTGTTCGCCGGCCTGTTCATGGGACTGGCCAACGCCAACCTCACCGACCTGGCGCTCGGCCTCGGCTCCGCCGATCGGCGGGTCGCCACCGGCGCGTTCAACCTGGTCCGCTGGGGCGCCGCCGCGCCGGCCCCGGTCATCGCCGGCAAGCTGGCCGAACACGGGCTGGCCCTGCCGTTCTGGGTCGGCTTCGGAGTGCTCGCCGTCGGCATGCTGACCTACCTCGCCTTCGCGCACCTGATGGCCGCCGGCTACGGCGAGCGGGTGCTCTGGTCGAGGTGGAACCGGGCCGCCCGCGACGCCGAGCACTCCCCGGAGGAACCGGTCGGCGAGGCGTACTGAACCTGGTCGGAACGCCCCGGTGCGGCGTCGCACCGGGGCGTTCCGGTGTCCGGGGCCGCCGCGACGGCCTCCGGCGCGGGGGCGGCTCAGCGCAGGGCGCGCCAGAGCAGGTAGAGGCCGATCACCGTGCCGAAGACGACGATGACCGTCTTCAGCACCACCGACGGCAGCCGGCGGACCAGCCGGGCGCCCAGGTAGCCGCCGGTCACCGTGGCCGGAGCGACCACCGCGGCGGCCGTCCAGTGAACCGGGCCGAAGAGCGCGAACACCACCAGCGTGGTCAGCCCCACCACCGCCGAGAGCAGGTTCTTGATGGCGGTGACCCGGACCAGGGTGGTGTCCAGCACCAGCGCCAGGCCGGCCACCAGCATCACCCCGAGCGCCGCGCCGAAGTAGCCGCCGTACACCGACCCGAGAGCGACCATGGCCTGCACGGTGACGGTACGGCGGCGCGGGTCCAGGTCGGCCGGGTGGCCGACCAGCCGGCGCAGCGGATCCTGGAAGGCCAGCATGGCCGTCGCGCCCAGCACCAGGAACGGCACCACCAACTCGAACGTCCGTGCCGGGGTGGCCAGCAGCAGCAGGCAGCCCACGATCGTCCCGGCGACCGTGGTGGGCAGCAGGGCCCACAGCTGCCTTCCGCGCGGCAGGTCCACCCAGCTGCCGGCGACACTCGCGACGTACCCGGGGAAGACCGACACGGAATTCGTGACGTTGGCCGGGATGGGTGGCAGGCCGGTCGCGATCAGGGCCGGGAAGGTGATGAGCGAACCGCCCCCGGCCACCGCGTTCACCGTGCCCGCGGCGAGACCGGCGGCGACCAGGAGCGCGGCGTCGGAGAGATCCATGGTTCCCCAGAGGCTAGTACGGTCCTCCCGGAACTCAACCTTTCGTCGCCCTCCCGCGTCCATTCCTGCGAACCGGCCTGACGAGGGGAGCGAGCCGTGCGTGGTCACGACGGGAAGCCAAGTGGTGGATGACGCGGAGTTCCGCGAGTTCGTGGAGGTCCGCTACGCCGACCTGCTGCGCACCGCGTACCTGTTGACGGGCAGCCGGGACGCGGCGCAGGACCTGGTACACGAGGCGCTGCTGAAGGTGATGCGGCACTGGCGACGGGTCGACGAACCGCTGGCGTACGTACGCCGGGCGATGGTGAACGAGCGGACCAGCCGCTGGCGCCGGATCGGGCTGCGGGAGCTCGTCACCTCGACGGTGCCGGACCGGGCCGGCCCGGACAGCATCGAGGTGGTGGTGATCCGGGACGAGCTGCTCGCCGCGTTGGACCGCCTGCCGGTCCGGATGCGGACGGTGCTGGTGCTGCGCTACTGGGAGGACCTGCCGGAGGCGGAGGTGGCGGAGGCGATGGGCTGCTCCGTTGGAACGGTCAAGAGTCAGGCGGCCCGAGGGCTGGCCCGGCTCCGGGAGGTGCTGGCCATGCCGGAGCCGCGGCTGGTCAACGGGTTGCTGGGGGAGCGGGCATGAGCGTGGACGAACTGCGGGCCGGGCTGGCCCGGATCGCCGAGACGGTGGTCCCGGACCCCGATCCGTACGAGCTGGTGATGCGGTACGCGCGACGGCGCCGGCGGCATCGCCTCGCCGGCCTGGCGGCGGCGGTGGCCGCGGTGCTTGCGGCGGCGCTGGCCGGTCCCGCAGCGCTGAATGCCGCCGGCCTGCACCACCAGTCCGAAGAATTTGAGCTCTTCCATGGCAACCCGGTCGACTCGCCGTGGGGCTGGCGTCTGATCAACTCACCCACCCGGGGCAGCCTGGCCGGGGACGCGGCGTTCGTCGCCGACGTGACCCGGCTCTTCGATCGCGGACGCGAAGAGCTGCACATATCCGCGGACCTGCCGACGGTGAAGGTGCTCTTCGCCGATGAGTCCGCCGGGTTCCGTCAGGTGGTGCTGGTCTACCATTCGGCGACGTCGGCGGCCCTGGTGGTCTCGGAGGGCCCGGTCGGGGCATCACCGGCGCGGCTCCAGGGCGGCGTGCTGAGCATCGGGCCGGTCGACCCGTTCAACCTCATCGGCGTCCACTTCGGGATGCCCGGCGGCGCGCAGAACCAGTGGCTGCTCGGCCTCGCCCCGGCCGGCTGCCGCGTCTCTCTCGGCCGTGCCGTCGCCGGAAAGTCCGGCCTGCGGCGGCAGTGGCAGGCCCAGCCCACCGACGGCTACCTCGTCGTCGACCGGGCCGCCACCGAGGGCTGGTGGCGAGTCGAGTGCGACGGGCAGGTTCGGCAGGAAGAGCCGGGCGTCGGGACGGACTGCGCCCGCAGCGCCAACGGGACGTACCCGGAGGACGGCCGGTGGGCGCCGACCTCGGAACCACCCAATCCAACGGTGGCCCGGCAAGCTGGGCAGGTTTACCAGGGCTTGGCTTGCCAGTCCGGCCTGGTCGACGAGGCGCGGCCGGTGATGCGGTGGTCCGGCCGACTCGACGCGTCCGGCGGCGAGGCCGCGCTGCTCACGGCGCGGGGCGGGGGACCGACACTGCTGCTGGTGGGCGACACCGGTGCCGCCCCACTGCTGGCCTTCACCACGATCCGGGACCCGGCTCCGACCGTGCCAGCGCCGGAAATCGGCCCGCTGCGGCCACCGCTGGTCGCCACCGGCTACGCCCCGGCGTACGACCTGCTGGCGGTCCGCGTGCCGGCCCGCGACGGCAACCGGGCGGTGCTCACCGACCAACTGCTGGTGGTACCGCACAAGGGTGCGACGCGGATCGAGGCGGTCGCCGACGGGAAGATCCAGGCGAGCGCGTCGGTGACCGGCGGGGCCGCCCTGCTCACCCTGCCGATCGGTACGGAGGTGACCCTGCGGGCGCTGGACGCGGACGGCAAGGTGTTGGGCTCGGGAATACTGCGCGAGCCGGCGACGGGTGAGCGGATCTTCAATGAGCAGCTCACGTCGGCGTGGTAGCGGATTGCCCCAGGGCGTGCGGTACTGACGAAGACGCCGGGTTGGGTGTGGTGACGATCGACGTGCGCTGACCGCCCGGCCGGGAAATGGCGGCGGCGCGGGCGTCGTTAAGATGATGGACGCGACGGACGAGTCGACCGGGCGGTCGCGTCGACGGGCTTTACGGCCCGTCGCCGAGGAACGTCCGGACTCCACAGGGCAGGGTGGTTGCTAACGGCAACCCGGGGTGACCCGCGGGACAGTGCCACAGAAAACAGACCGCCGACCCGATACGGGACGGTAAGGGTGAAACGGTGGGGTAAGAGCCCACCAGCATCCCGGGTGACCGGGATGGCTCGGTAAACCCCACCCGGAGCAAGGCCAAGAAAGGGCCGTCACCGCGAGGCGACGGTCCGCGCAGACGCTTGAGGGCTGCCCGCCCGATGTCTGCGGGTAGGCCGCTGGAGCCTGCCGGCGACGGCAGGCCGAGATGGATGGCCGCCGCCGACGCGCCTTCGGGCCGCGTCGGTCACAGAATCCGGCGTACAGGTCGACTCGTCCGTCGCCCACCAGGCCAGAGCCACGATCAAGGCTCTGGCCTGGTTGTATGTTCAGGCGTCGATGGTCGTCGTTGGTCAACTTTGGCCGGCGTTTGACGCCCTGGTGACGCCCTGACGCCCGTGACGCCCTGGCGAGCTTCAGTTTGGAAGGTCGAAGATCATGGGTACGAAGGGACTGGTGGGCCAGGTCAACGCCCGCAATCCGTGACCGTTCGTGCCCGGTGATGACCGCCCGGGGTACCGGCTACTGGCACGTGGATGGCAGCGACCTCCGCCTTACAGTGGCTGCATGTGGAGCCTGCTAAGCGACCTCGTCGCCGACACCATCGGCGGCGCGCTCGGTGCGAAGCTAGGCCGACTGTCTAGAGGAAGCGACGGCGAGCGGTATGTGGCGGCTGCGTATAGGGACCGTTCTAAGCGAGGCTTTTCCGGGCGGTGGCGGCACGGTCACCTCCGCAGGACAGAGATCGGCCTTGAATGGGTTCCTGATCGTTTACGTTCGATCCGACGAAAACCCATAGCTCTAACGGACATCCGGATCGTGAGTGAGCGAGACTTCACGCTGTGGGAGCATCTACCCCTCAACCCAGAGTTGAAAGTCCTCTGCTGTCAAACGAGAAATGGCCCGGTCGAGTTGGCGGCCGGCAGGGCCGAAGCGCCGTTCGTCCGCGCCATAGCCCAATGAACGGCGCTCTTGATAGGGCAGCCAGCGGAGGCCGACGCGTGGGGCCGCATCCTGCTGTTCGGCGCGAATCTCACCACGAGCTTCGCCGCTCCTGCGGCCACACGGCCGGCTAGAGCCATCTCCGCCGTGAGGCCCACACACTGTGGAGCGGGCCAGGGGCCAGGGTGACAAGGTGGAGCGCCCTACCGGACGAGTCTCAATGGTTGTTGTCAAGGGTGGGGCTGTTGGGCCTGATCCGGCTGGCGGCTCTGGGCCATGAGACGGTGGGGCAGGTAAGTGCGTCGGTGGCGCTGCAGCCGTTCTGTTCGCGGAGGCGGCGCCACTGTTCGTGTGCGGCGAAGATGCGGTTCAGGCCGTCATGCTCGTCGCGTAGCTCTAGGAACTCATCGAGTAGGTCGAACAGGGTCTCAACGGCGCGGGCATCGAGGTCTGGGTCCATGTCGCAGAAGTTCTTGGGGCCGATCGGTTCGGTCAGGTGGGCGACGATGCTCCCCCAGACGTGGTTGTCGAGACAGCCGGCTTGCGTCACCAGCCACGGTTGGAAGCCGGTCAGTAAAGTTCGGGCGTTTGCCTGGTTGCACCCTTCGATGAAGGCCACGACGCTGGCGAAGTCATCTCGGATGAGCCACATCCTGGGCCGTTTGCGGACGTTGGCGAACAAGTCCCGGTAGCCGGTGATCGAGATCGTCACAGTCGAATTCTGCCTGGCTGTCCGCTGTCCATGCGCCTCGCGGTAGGGGGGCTCCCCGGTCGGGCAGGCTCGCCCCTGCCCGAGGTTCTCGGTCGGGTCAAGGCTCGCCGGAGGCGACCGCGTAGCGGCTTGGCCTTGACCTGGCCGGGCTTTTCGGGCTGCTCTGTGGGTGCCCGGCCGAGGAGACCCTCGCTGGGTTCGGTTCTGTCGGGGGCTGATGTGAGGATGCCATTCATGGTCGACAATCAAATGTTTCAGCACAGCCAGGTCGAGGTGGATGGATCCTCCGTGCACGTCGTGGAGGCGGGGGCACCAGACGGCAAGCCCGTCCTCTTCCTGCACGGATGGCCCCAGTCCTGGCGTACCTGGCAGCAGGTCATGTCCCTGGCGTCGGGACAGGCGCGGGTGCTGGCGATCGACCTGCCCGGTGTCGGACGGTCCACCGGTAACGCGACCGACGGCTCCAAGAGCGAGCTCGCCGCGGTCGTCCACCAGCTCGTGGCGGCGCTCGGGCTTGAGGACCTGACCCTGGTCGGCCACGACGCTGGCGGGATGGTCGTGTATTCCTACCTACGGCGCTTCGGGGACGTCGAGCGGGCGGTGATCATGGACACCGTCATCCCCGGCGTGGACCCGTGGGGGGAGGTTCTTCGTAACCCGTATATCTGGCACTTCGCCTTCCACTCGATCCCGGACCTGCCGGAACGGCTGGTGCAGGGGCGGCAGCGGGAGTATTTCGACTACTTTCTCGACGTCCTGACGCCGGATCCCTCGAAAATCACTTCCGAGGCCCGAAACGCATACGCTGCCGCGTACGCCGAGGAAAGCGCCCTGACCGCAGGGTTCAGCTGGTATCGCACCCTCACTCAGGACGCGGCGGCGAACCTGGCGGCGAGTGACGGGCCACCCGCCACGACTCCGCTGCTGTACCTGCGGGGCGAGCGAGAGGGCGGGCGGATCGCCGACTACATCGAAGGGTTCCGTACCGCAGGCCTGAGCGATGTCCGGGATGGAGTTGTGTCGGGCGCTGGACACTTCACGCAGGAGGAAAACCCAGACGAGACCTGGCGGCTGATTGCACACTTCGCCGGATTGTTGGCACCACTGTGCGGATAGGGCTCAGCAGAGCCTGAAATACCTACGGCTCGTCGGTTTGCGGTCAGGTGTGGCCGGAAGTGGCCGGTCGAGATTCGTGAGCGAGCTGGGCCGCTGTCTCGAATGCCACCACCCAGGGGAAGGCTCTCTGCCGCTCGTTGCCGCTCCCGGGCGGGTGCGGTTCCCACTGATCGTCGGGGCCGAGCAGGACGCGTACCCCTTCGTCGCGAAGGCTGGCCAAGGCGTGCCGGAACGGCGCCCGCGCGGCGAGGGCAGCGTTGACGAACGGGACGATGACGGTCGGCACCTGCCTGCCGATCAGCTCAGCGACCGAGGTCATGGCGTAGTTGTCGGCCAGGCCGAGGGCGATCTTGTTGATCGAGTTGTAGGTTGCGGGGGCGATAACCAGGGCATCGGTTGCGGGAAGCGACCGGCGGGTGCCGGGCGACGACTGGTAGGTCGACCGAACCGAATGACCGGTGAGGGTCTCGAGCCGCTGAGGTTCGATGAAGTCCATCGCGCTTGGCGTGGCCGTGATCGCCACTGTCCAGGATCGCTCCTGCGCGGTCCTGACGAGGTCGGTTACATCGAAGGCGGGACCGGCGCCGCAGACGACGATCTGGAGGTGACCGCCCTTCACACGCGGATCCCAGCGCTTTGGGCGAAACCGACAGCGGCGGTGCGGACAGAGCCGTTGGCGAGCACGGCGAGGTCGCTGGCGAGGCGCCGGACCGTCGGTCGGCAGCGGACCTTCTCGGGCGCCACCTCGTACGCGGTGCGCAGTGCCCTGAGGCTGTGCTCGTATCGGCCCCACTGGGTGTAGGCGCGTGCCACGTCGACAAACAGGGACGCCTTGCGCTCGGCCAGCGTCACTTTCTCCAGCGCCACTGTGTCGGCGATCGCGACGGCTGTCCCGGCGTCGCCGAGGGTCAGCGCGATGTTGACCTGATGCAGCAGGACGTTGGTGGCACCGAAGCCGGTCCACCGGTCGTTGCCGTCGTAGCCGAGGCGGGTTGCAGCGCGGGTTGCCTCTTCGAGCATCGCGTGTGCGGTGTCCCGGTCGTGTCGGCGGGCGGCCGCGATGGCCCCCCGGAGGACGAGGGCGCCGTAGACGGCCACCGCATCGGTCGATGCGAGGCGGGTGTCCCGGTCGAGCGAGCCGGCTGCGTTTTCGGCGAGGGTCACCGCCTGGGCATCGTGGCTGTTACCCATGAGCGCATGGGTCATGATCCGGGCGCTCGCGGCGATCGCCACCGGGTCCTGACTCCTGGCAGCAGCTCGGGTGCTCCGCTCTGCCGCTACCAGGGCTGTCCCGCGATCGCCCACCTTCAGCAGGACGCTGCCAACGACGTGGTACAGGTCGGCGGCCAGGGCCTCGACCCCTTGCCGCCGCTCGCCATTCGCGCTCGACTTCACCGGTTCGAGGGACGGCAGCAATGTCACGAGCCGGTCGAGTGCACGCTCGTACCGGCAGGCCTGGTAGTCGATCTTGGCGGCAGCGACGGCCCGGGAGAACTGCGGGAAGGAGAGTGCCGCACCGTCTGAGGGCGGTGGCGAGAAGAGCACGTCGAGCAGCGGCGCGACGTTGGGTGCGGCGGCGACGCCGATAGCCGCTCCGCGTAGAAGATCTCTTCGTCGCACGTCACCATCCGAGCACGAGTCACCGTCTCCGTCATCGCCAGTATCCGCATGCGCCCCGGCATCCAGCCGCGAGGTAACCGCAGTTGCCCCGCTGGTGCCGGCCGTCCGTAGCGCCTCGAACCGTTCCCGTACCTCAGGTGTGGCTCGGGCCAGCACGGTGTCCAGCGCGGCCTGCATGTCCGCGCGGGGGAGCACGTTGCTGCCCTGGCTGCTCCACTTGGCCACGGTCCGCCGTGCCGCGCCGAGGTGCTCGGCGAAGGCGGTCACGCTCATCCGCAACGCATTCCGTAGCGCGGTCGCGTCCTGGCCGGTCCAGGTCGTCACCGTAGCCATCGCACGTCCTTCCGGAACGGACAGTCACCGGTGGAGGTGATGGTAGCCGCACATGAGGTGACGGCAGGTGCACCGCGGGTGCACTCGCGAGACATTCCGTCCGTCCACCGCCCAAGCCAGCCTGGATGTGCCGACGTGCCGATCCCCAGCGGAGCGCCGGTGGCCAGCGACAACCTCACGGCAGGGAGCTCCAGATGGACGTGCCGATCGGCGACAGGTCGGAACGCGACCCGACGCACCGGCAGGTGCTCGCGTCGGGCACTCCGTCGACCGCATGGGTGACTCCCCGTTCGCGTACCGCCAGCAGGGCTGCGTGGGCGGGGGCCGGTGGTCTTGCTCCCAGCCGCTGGCGGATGGCGGTGGGCTTGCCGGCATGCCAGCAAGCCCACCGCGTGCAGAGGCCAGCGCCGATCGGGGCCGGCCATTACGGATAAGCCCGGCTGACGGTGGCATCACCTCCGTCCGGCTGGATGTCACTGCGTGCGCGGGAGGGGTAGCAGAAGCCCGGCCTTGTCCCTCTCGCACATGGCAGTCCGATGGGCCAACACCGCAGCTACAGGCCGGGCGGTGGCATGCCGGTCTGTCAGTGAAGCCGTCCCCACGGACATCGACACCGCCCCATCCCCTTTACTCCTTCTCAGGAAAGGCTCGCGTATGTATGAGCAGGATGAGCTGGCCCGCTATGGCTATCGGCAGGAACTGGCCCGGCGGTTGCGGTTTCGGGACCTGATCGCGTATGGCTTGGTGTACATGGTGCCGATTGCGCCGATGGCGATCTTCGGCAGCGTGTACGCGGGCTCCGGCGGCATGGTGGCTCTGGCGTATGCGATCGGCGTCGTGGCGTTGGTGTTCACCGCGTTCTCGTATGCGCAGATGGTGAAGGCGTTCCCGATGTCGGGCAGCGTCTACAACTACGCCGGCAGGGGCATCAGCCCACCCGTCGGCTTTCTCGCCGGCTGGGTGATCCTCCTCGATTACATCCTGGTGCCGGGGTTGTTGTACCTGGTGGCGTCGGTGGCGATGCACGCGACCGTGCCTGCGGTGCCGGTCTGGTTGTGGCTGTTGGGCTTCGTTGCGGTGAACACGGTGGTCAACTCGGTCGGGATCCGCATGACCGCGGTGGTCACCCGAGTGATGCTGGTCGGTGAGCTGATCGTCCTGGCGGTCTTCATCGCCGTCGCCGGTTGGGCTGTCGCCTCTGGGAGGGGCCGGTTCAGTTGGGAGGCGTTCTACAACTCCGACACCTTCACCTGGTCGGTCGTGGCGGGGGCGGTGTCGATCGCCGTGCTGTCCTTCCTAGGTTTCGACGGCATCAGCATGCTCGCCGAGGAGGCCAAGGGCGGTTCCCGGCAGATCGGCCGGGCGATGGCCGCCGTCCTGGTTCTGGCGGGGGTGTTGTTCATCGTCCAGACGTGGCTGGCCGCGATGCTCGTCCCCGATCCGTCCGGGCTGTTGGCCGACGGTGATCCGAACGGGACTGCCTTTTACGACGCCGCTCTGGTGGCCGGCGGGGGCTGGCTGGCGACGCTGTGTGCGGTGGCGACCGCGGTCGCGTGGGGGTTGCCGAACTCGATGGTCGCGCAGGTCGCCACCTCCCGGCTGTTGTACGCGATGGCCCGGGATCGGCAGTTGCCCGCGTTTCTGGCGAGGGTGTCGATCCGCCGGAACGTGCCGATCAATGCCACCCTGCTGACCGGCGCCGTCTCCCTGGCGCTGGGCCTGTACATGGCTGCCCGTTCCGACGGGATCACTCTGCTGTCCTCGCTGATCAATTTCGGGGCGATGGTCGCGTTCCTCGTCCTGCACGTCTCCGTGGTGGTGCACCACCTCATCCGCCAGCGCAGCGGGAACTGGTGGGCACACCTGCTCATGCCCGCGATCGGGTTCGCCATCCTCGCTTACGTGGTGGTGAACGCGAGCATCGCCGCGCAACGTCTCGGTCTGGCCTGGCTGGCTCTCGGCGTGATCGTCCTCGCTGGCCTGTACCTGTCTGGCCGCCGGCCCACCCTGTCCGGGCTCGCCCCCGTGCAGCGGGCAGGCCGTGACCTGGAGCGGGTGTGATCGCCATGGAGAAGATCACCTACCGGCCGGTTCGGGACGAGTTGGCGTACACGTTCGGTGGGCGGCTACCAGTCGCGCACCTGCACTCCGGTGACGTGCTGGAAGTCTTCACCGAGGACTGCTTCGGTGGTCTCGTACGCGGGCCGGCGGATCTGCCGTCGCAGGTGTGCCGCATGCCCTACCTGAACCCGGTGTCGGGGCCGTTCTTCGTCGAGGACGCCGAGCCCGGTGACACCCTCGCCATCCACCTCGCCTCCATCACCCCCGCCCGGGACTGGGGTGTGTCCTCGACATTCCCGCACTTCGGTGCGCTCACCTCCACCTCCCACACCGCCACCTTGCAGCCGCCGCTGGAGGAACGGGTCTGGGTGTACGGCATCGACCGGCAGGCCGGCACAGTCCGGTTCCAGGCCACCGAAACGAATCACGCCATCAACCTGCCGCTCGATCCGATGATCGGCACTATCGGCGTCGCCCCCGGCGGCTTCCAAGCCCGCTCGACCATCGTCCCGGACACCCATGGCGGGAACCTCGACACCCCACGCCTGCGCGCCGGCACCACCCTCTACCTGGGGGTGAACGTGCACGGGGCGATGTTCGCCCTCGGCGACGGCCACGCCTGCCAGGGCGAGGGCGAGGCCTGCGGCGTCGGCGTGGAGATCGCCACCACCACCATCCTCACCGTCGAGGTCATCAAAGGCGTGTCGACGGTGTGGCCCCGGCTGGAGACCGACACGTCGATCATGTCGATCGGCTGCGCCCGCCCCCTGGAAGACGCCTACCGCATCGCCCACCACGACATGGTCGGCTGGGCCAGCGAACTGACCGGTCTGGAGATCCTGGACGCGTACCAGCTCATCTCGCAGGTGGGGCGGGCGCCGATCGGCAACGTGTGCGACCCCAACTACACCGTCCTCGCCGCCGTCGACAAGGCACTGCTCCCCACCCCGGACCCGGCCTACACCGGCGTGCACGCACGGCTGCGACAGCACACCACCGGGCTGCGGTAGAGGGAGGAGACCCGTCATGGCTATGCCGCTTCCCCCGCTGCCGCTGCGCGACGAACTGTTCCTACTCGGCCACAACGACGACACCGGCCAGCCGCACATCCACCGGCAGGCACTGGCCCTCGGCCTGGCCGGCGCGGTCCTGATCAACCTGTACCTGGCCGGACACGTCGACCTCGGCGACGAGACCCGCCCAGCCGACGAGCGATGGCTACGCCCACACCTCGACCGGCCCGCCAACGATCTGATCGCCGACACCGCCCTGACCTCGATCCGCTACGCCCGCACCCTGCCCACGCTGAAAGGGTTCCTGCGCGGCTTCTCCGCCGACCTGTACGAACGCACCCGCGCCGGCCTCGTCGCCGCCGGCATCCTCCGCCACGCCACCCGCCGCCGCCTCGCCGGCCTCATACGCGCCGACAGCTACCTGCCCGTGGACAGCAAATGGTCGGTAGTGGCCCGCGCCCGGCTGCGCTCTATCGCCACCCGATATCAGCAGCCGGACAACCACACCGCCGCCCTCGCCGGACTCGTCGCCGTCCTCGGCCTCACCGAACACCTCTACCTCGCCGACGACACCACCACCCTCACCACACACCTCAAGACGATCGCCGACCAGCACCTGCACCCGGTACGCGACATCACCGCCGCCATCGACGCCACGGTCGGCGACCTCGCCACCGCCGCCTACCGGTAGCCCACGGACAGGGACGCCAATCATGGAATCGAACGCTCGTATCCGGGCGGCGCGTTGGACGGACAAGGACGCGGTCGCGGCGTTGATCGCCGACGCCCTCTACGCCACCCCGCTCGGCCAGTGGCTCGTACCCGCCACACGCCGCCGGGTCCTGGCCGACGTCCTGTTGATCTGGGTGGAGCACGCACTGTTCTTCGGCGATGTCCACATCACCGACGACCTCACCGCCGCCGCCGTCGGCTTTCACCGCTACCGGCCCATCCCACCACCCGCCAACTACCGCATCCGGCTCGCCGACACGGCCGGGGGCCACGCCGGCCGGTTTGACCTGCTGGAAAGTCGGCTGTCCGCGAGACAGCCCACCGAGCCGCACTACCACCTCGCGGTTTTCGCCGTACACCCCGACGCCCAAAAGGCCGGTCGCGGTGCCGCGCTGCTGACCCATCACCGCGCCCGCATCGACCGCGTCGACCTGCCGTCCTGGACCACCACCTTCACGGACGGGCAGCAGTTGCTCGCCCGCTACGGCTACACGCCCCGACCGGCGATCACCCTGCCCGACGGGCCGACCCTGCACCCGATGCGCCGTAACCCTCCCCGTGGCAGCAGCGGCGTGCCGATCAACCCCAGCCGTACGGCCGACAACCGTTGGGACCTCCATGCCTAGCCCCAGCGCATTCGCCACACAGACCAAGCTGGCCGGTGACACCCACCCGACAGCCGACCACTCACATCCTCAACCGAGACCGCGGATCATGGCTGTCCCCAGCAGATACCCACCAGACCTGATCGACGCCGTCGTCCAACGCGTCGCCGACGCCCGCGCCGTCAAGGCATACGGCGCGGTCACCACCGTCGCCCGCCAGCTGAACCTCGAACCCCGCCTGGTCCAGAAATGGGTCACCAGGGCCGCCACCCCAGCCACATTCCACGCGGGCAGGCCGGCCGCCACCCCGCGCGTGTTGTGCCTGCGTCCGGGACTGTTGCACTGCCGGTTCTGCCGCCGGCCGATGCCCTACGCCGATCTGCACGAGGGCTACCAGTGTCAGCAGGGCTGCCGCCCACGACCTCTTGCCGATGCGACCATCGCCGACGTTGTCGGTCGGGCGATACTGCGGCACGCGGCCCGGGTCATCCCGTCGACCGGCGCACCGACACCCCCGCAGTTGGCTGCCCTCCACGCCGACCGCGTCCTCGCCCGCATCACCGTCGGCGCCAGCCCCACCGACATCACCCTCACCTGGCGCGCCACACCCGCATCCGCCTGCGACCGGCGTATCGCCGAAGGCGTACGGCGCGTCGCCACCGCCCGAACCCTGGCCCCCACCGATCCGCTGCGCGCCCGGCAACTCCTGCACGTCAGCCTGGCCGGTGTCGACCCCGCCACCGCGCCCGCCCATCCGCTACATGCGGAAGCCGCCGCGCTCCTGGCCGAACTACAGCTCCGCCTCGGCCGCCCCACCGACGCCATCGGCTGGGCCACCTACGCCCAGCAGAACAGCGCCTACCTGTACGGGCCCACCCACCCGCGCAGCCTGCACGCCCTACACCTTCTGGCCACCGTTCGCCGTCGTGCAGGGCACCACCAACGCGCCTACCACCTCTACCGGCAACTCGGCGAACATCTCGCCACCACCGCCGGCTCTCACGCTCACCCGACTCTCGCGGCCCATGCCATCACCGCTCTCATCCTGTACGACCTTGGTCACTGCCAGCCCGCCCGGACCCTGCTCGCCGACACCATCACCACCCACCGGCGCGAACACCCCGACCACCCCGCCACCATCCGCATGACGCAGCACCTGACCCGTATCTGGGACGACTGCGCCGCCAAGGGCCACGAGCATCACGAAATCTGAACCGTCCGCCTCGCCCCGACAGGAGATCCGCTGTGAACGTGCAGCCCGGCCAAAGGCGCGCCACCCCTGGCAGGCAGCCATCCGATCTCTCTGGAGACGGCCATCCAGCGCAATCAGCGAGCAGCTCACCAACCCCTGAATTGGCGTAACCGCGATGACAAGGACCTTGCAGGACTTCCTTGCACCAGAACAACGCGCACATCTGGAACGACTCGCCAAGGGCGAACGGGACAGCACGCCCGTGCCGATGGGCATCCGCGCCACCACTGGCCCTGCAAACCCGCCCGACTCGCCAGAACCCACCACCGTGCCTGTCGAGGTCAACGTCGATCACCTGCTCTCCTTCGCGCTGCGATCGGAGAACGGCCGGACCCGGGCACTGGCCGAGAAGATCCGCACCCTCGCGGCGGACCTGGCCCAACGCTGCCACACCGAGTACATGGCCCGCCGGCAACGGCTCGACGCGGAGATCGCCGCGTTGGAACAGAAACTCGCCGACGCCCGCGGCCGGCTCCACGACCTGAACCACGGCGCCGCCGCTCCGGTGACTCCCGCATCCCCCACCACCCTGGCCCGGCCGGCGGGCGCTAAGAGCGAGGTCGACGCCGCCGCCGTACGAGCCTGGGCCGCCGAGAACGGCTACCAGGTGCAACCCATGGGCCGCATCCCCAACGGCGTGGTCAACGCCTGGCGCGAAGCAACCATCGACGCCACCCCCGCAGCACTGCCTGATGACCACGCCCACCGACACCAACCCGGCCACCGCATCCGGGAAGTCGGAGCCGGCACTGGCGAAATCTGGCCCAGCTCGTCGGCCGGCGGCAAGCGCGGTCGGCCCAGCACTTATGCGACCGCCTAGACCTGGGCGGCTGGGAGGCCCGGCAGCTCTCGGCAGCCCTCACCTGGTAGTCGCCGTGCGGTGACTACCTGACCGGCCGTCTGACGCGGCAACGGATGGCGGCTGGTCCCGGGCCGGTGGCAGCGGGGCATTCCTCAGCCCCCTGCCGCCGGCCACCCCCCTGCTGTACCGGCTGAATTTTCCCCGCGGCGGACCTCCGGCAGGCCGAGCCAGGACGCCAGCGCCTCCAGCTCCGCGTGCACGGCCGCCGTGACCTCCGCGGTGAACGGGACATCCTCGTGGATCGCGTCGACGCGCAGGACCCCGGCCTTCCGGTCGGCGGTCGCGTCGACCTTGCCGACGAGCCGATCGTGGTGCAGCACCGGCAGCGCGAAGTAGCCCCAGCGCCGCTGCGCCTTCGGCACGTACATCTCCAGGCGGTACTCGAAGTCGAACAGCTCCAGGGCGCGCCGGCGGTCGTGCACCAGCCGGTCGAACGGGGACAGCAGCGCGGTCCGGCCGGCGAGCGGGGTGCCGTCCAGCGCGGCCGGATCGACCCGCCAGAGTCCGGACGTACCCTCGATCTCGGTCGGCTCGCCGGCTTCGCCGACCACCGTCGCGCGGGCGACGCCGAGCGAGCGCAGCAGGCGCTCGTCGCGCGTCCGGGCGGCCTCCTCGGCGGGCACGGCCGGCGTGCCGGGCGGATAGACGCGCTCGGCGAGGTCCCAGGTCCGCTGCCGTCCGATGCGGCCGGAGATGGCGATCTCGCCGCGCGCGGCGAGGAATTCCAGCATCTGCGTGACGTTGCGGTTGTTGGTCCAGCCGGTCGACGGCCACGGCACGACGCTGCGGTCCGGTACGTCGCGACTCAGCAGCGGGCCGGAGTCGCGCAGCAGGTCCAGCACGTACCGGCGGAATGTGTCGTTGGCCGCCAGCCAGTCCCGGCGCCGGGCATCCTCCGGCCAGGCCGCCATCTCGGCGAGGTGCAGCCCCAGGTCGGCCATCGGCCGCACCATCGCCCGGTGCTCGAACAGGGTGCGGTCGGCCTCCAGCGCCCGGGTCAGCTGGTTCGGCTGGTACGCGGCGCCGAGCCGGGTCCAGGCGACCAGGTCGGCGTTGGGCGCCACGGCGGCGGTGGGGTCGATCTGGAGGAACGTCAGCCGGTCTACCACCGTCAGCAGGTCGGCGGGCCGGTCGGCGTCGAGCAGTTGGGCACGGACGGCTACCCGACGGGCGGTGGCGCGGTCGAGCCGCTGCGGGGTCATGCGGAGAGGTTAGTGCCGGTGCCGGTCGTTGAGTGCGGCCGACCGGGCGGTCACGCGGACCAACTCACAATCCGGCTCATCCGCTCGTAATGCCGGGCCAGCTCCGCGTCGATCCGTTCGGCGCGGGCCTCGCCGAGCACCAGACCGGGGTCCTGCCACGGCCGGGCGGTGAGCATCCGGTGGCGTAGGCCCGCCGGCGGATGGGTGGCGAACAGCGACGCGTCCTCCCGGATGGAGAGCTGGCGTACCAGCGGCAGGCGCTCGGCGGCCCCGGCCAGCGAGCGCCGCATTCCCGCCCGCCACCCGGTCGGGCCCTGGCCGCCGCGCGCGCCCTGGCGGACCACCAGCGCCACCGACTCGTGGCTGAGCAGCACGTCGAGCAGGCGCGTCGCGCCCGCCGTGCCGGCCACCCGGGCGGACATCTCGTCGGCCAGGTACTCCGCCCGCTGGCTGTCGCGTAGCGCGGTGCAGACCAGCACCAGGTGGCCGAGGAAGAGCAGGCGGGAGACGAGCCACGACAGGATCCGGCCCAGCCACTCGCCGATCATTTCCAGCAGCCCGCCATTCGGCGTGTCGCGCCGCGGGCGGAACAGGTCGGCGGCGTTGCCGAGCATCGTCAACGCCGGGTCGGTCACCAGCAGCCGCCGGACGTCGCCGTTGACGAAGTGGCCGAGTTCGTGGCCGAGCAGCGCGACCCGCTCCTGCCCGTCCAGCGCACCCCAGAGCGGCAGCCCGAGACAGAGCACCCGGCGCCGGCGCAGTCCCACCGCCGTCGTGTACGCGTTGATGCTGCTGTCGACGCCGATCACGTGCGGCGCCGACGCGCCGATGGCGCCGGCCACCTCCTCGACCAGGGCGTGCAACTCGGGTGCCTCGTCCCGGGAGAGCACCTCGAGGTCGGGGTCGATCCGGCCGAACCGGGGCCGCAGCGCCACCGCCAGCCCGATCAGCGCCAGCCCGAAGACGATCGCGAGGTTCGGGAACGGGTACGCGAACAGCAGCCACACCCCGAGCACCGCCAACGCCAGCACCCCGACCAGGAGCAGCAGCGACACGACGACGGTCACGGTGCCGGCCAGCCCCAACCCGGCCGACTCCAGCGGGCGATCGACGAGCGCGGCGTACTGCTGGCGGGTGAGCCGGGTCGCGAGCCGGTGGGTTCGCCGGTCGATCCAGGACCACCCGAACTCGGGTGGCTGGTGGGCGCGGTCGTAGCTGTCGAGGTTCCATTCGCAGCGGGCGCACCAGGGCATCGCCTCGCGGATCGACACCGTCGGCGTACCGCACTCCGGACACCCCGTACCGGCCGTCGTGGTGATCATGGGTGCCGATACTGCCGGCCCTCGTAGGTCGGCGGTAGCGGCCGTTCAGCGGAACCGCCCGGCCGAGGCGCGGCAGCCGGATTGCCACGGACCGGTCCGGTGCCGCTCTTTTCCCGTTCGGGCCCGGACCGGCCCGGAGCACGTCTACTGTGGAAGACGTCGGCGCCGATTTGTAGCGTTCCGGTGGCGGCCGGGCGTTTCGCGTTGCACAGTGATCGCATGAGCGACGACGGAAGTGGTGGGCACTACTACTGGTGCACGCGACACCACCGGGTCGAGACCGATGCCGACGTGTGCCCCGCGAAGCACGTTCTCGGACCGTACGCCTCAGCCGCCGACGCGGAGAACGCCCTGCAGCAGGTGCGGGAGCGTAACGAAGCGTGGGACGCCGAGGACGCCCGTTGGGCCGGGGAGGACAGGTAGACGGCGCGGGACGGCCCGCGTCGAGGTACTCGTGCTCCGCGACGGCGGCAGCACGTCCCCAAGGAGGGAACCGAGATGGCCGAAGCGCAGCAGGCCACCACCCGCCCAGCCGCCGCCCCCAGGACCCGGAAGCAGACCAGCGCGGCCCGCCGGACCCCGGGCGCGGCCAGCACGACCACCGTCACGAAGGCGTCGCCGAACGCCTCGGGCGCCGGTGCCGGTCGGGTGCCGGCCAAGAAGGCGGTCGCGAAGAAGGCGGCCGCGAAGAAGGTCGTGTCGGCGGCGCGGAAGGCGCTCGCGAAGACAGCCCCGGGCACGAGGACCGCCGCGAAGAAGGCCCCGGCGACCAAGGCCACCGCGAAGAAGGCGCCGGCAACCAAGGCCGCCGCGAAGAAGGCCCCGGCGACGAAGACCGCCGCGAAGAAGGCCCCGGCGACGAAGACCGCCGCGAAGAAGGCAGCCGCCAACAAGGCCATCGCGAAGACGGCCACCGCCAAGGCCGCCGCCAGGACGACCGCGGCGAAGAGGGCTGCCGCCGGGAAGACCACGGCGGCGGCGAAGAAGGCTCCCGCGAAGCGGGCCACGGCGGCGGCGAAGAAAGCCACCGCCGCGAAGAAGACGACGCCGGCGAAGCGAGCCCCGGCGAAGAAGACCGGCCCGGCGGCGAAGAAGACCGCCGCGAAGAAGACCACGGCGGCGAAGCGGGCCCCGGCGAAGCGGACCACGGCCGCGAAGAAGGCTCCCGCGAAGAAGGCCACCGCCGCGAAGGCCGCCGGGACCCGCCCGGCCGGGGGTGCCCGCAAGGCTCCGGCGAAGAAGGCCCCGGCGAAGAAGACGACCGGCGCCTCCTCGACCGCCGCGCGCAAGGCGGCGGGCCGGAAGGCGACCTCCGCGACGTCGTCGGTGAGCGGCATCGAGGCCCGGACGAGCACCTCGACCGGTACGCACAAGCGGCTCACCGCCGCGCGGAAGCCGGCCGGCACGAGGGTCGTCGCGGGCCGCTCGACGGCCAAGCCGGCGGGCACCCGCAGGACGACCGGCTGAGTCGGGTACGCCGCCGACCGCCACCGAGTCGGCGACAACTCCAACTCGTCGCCGCGAGCCGGAGCCGTCGGCCTATAGGCGGATCGTGCGCCGCGCTGCCAGGATTGACGCCGTGGTGATCCGACGCGTACTGGCGCCCCGCATCGACTTCGGCGCGCTGCGTCGCGAGCTGGGACTGCCCGAGGGCTTCCCGGCCGCAGCGCAGCGCGAGGCCGAGGAGTCGGCCGCCGCGCCGCTGCCGGCCGTCGCCGACCGGACCGACGTACCCTTCGTCACCCTCGACCCGGCGGCGTCGCGCGACCTCGACCAGGCGATGCATCTCGCCCGCCGTCCCGGTGGCGGTTTCCGGGTCCGGTACGCGATCGCCGACGTCGCCACCCACGTACGTCCCGGTGGGGCGCTGGAGGAGGAGACCTGGCGCCGGGGGCAGACCGTCTATCTGCCTGACGGCAACGTGCCGTTGCACCCGCACACCCTCAGCGAGGGGGCGGCCAGCCTGCTGCCCGACGCCGAGCGGGCGGCCGTGCTGTGGACCATCGACCTCGACGCCGATGGCGGGACGGTGGGCGTGGCAGTGGAACGCGCCCGGGTCCGCAGCCGGGCCAAGCTCGACTACGTCGGTGTGCAGCGCGCCGCCGACGCCGGCCGGCTGCCGGAGCCGATCGCCCTGCTGCCCGAGATCGGTGCCCTGCTCACCGCGCGGGGTCTGCGCCGGGGCGCGGTCAACCTGCCCCTGCCCGAACAGGACGTCGAACCGGACGGCGACGGCTGGCGGCTGGTGCTGCGCGGGCCCGGCCCGATGGAGGAGCACAACGCGCAGATCTCCCTGCTGACCGGGATGGCGGCGGCCGACATCATGCTCGCCGGCCGGATCGGGCTGCTGCGGACGATGCCCGCGCCGAAGCCGGAGGCGGTCGACCGGCTGCGGCTGGCCGCCGGGCCGCTCGGCGTGCACTGGCCGGCGGGGATGTCGGTCGGCGAGGTGCTGGCGGGGCTGGACGCCGCCCAGCCTCGGGCGGCGGCCTTCATCGATCAGGCGGCTGAGCTGATGCGTGGGGCCGCGTACACCGCCTTCGACGGGCAACCGCCCGAGCAGCCGGCGCACGGCGGGGTGGCCGCCGCGTACGCGCACGTCACGGCACCGCTGCGCCGGCTGGCCGACCGGTACGCGACCGAGGTCTGCCTGGCCCTGCACGAGGGCCGGGAGGTGCCCGACTGGGCCCGCGCCGCGTTGCCGAGGCTGCCGGAGACGATGACCAGCACCGACCGGACGGCGTCGGCGGCGGCCCGGGGCGCGGTCGAGCTGGCCGAGGCGGTGCTGCTGGAGCACCGGGTGGGGGAGACGTTCGAGGCGGCCGTGCTGGACGTGGACGCCCCACGCCCGTCCACCGAGGTGCCCCGACAGCCCGGTGACAGCACCGGCCCGGATCGGGCCCAGGGCAACGGCCCCGCGAAGCCCCCTCGCCGCCCCGGCGGCACCGTCGCCCTGGACCACCCGCCGGTCCGTGCCCGCTGCCTCGGCGAGCTGCCGCTCGGCGAGCGCGTCTCGGTCCGCCTGGTCTCCGCCGACCCCACCCACCGCAAGGTCCTCTTCGAACGCGCCTGACCCCGCGACAACTTCATGATCAACGGTGGCTGCCGGGGCCGAGGGTGGTGTTTGGAAGGATGACGGGCATGGGGTATGACGCGAGCACGTTGCCGGATGTGTCGGAACTGATTGTCGGCATCGTCGGGGGTACCGGCGACCAGGGGCGAGGGCTCGCCTATCGGTTCGCCCGGTCGGGGCAGAGCGTGCTGATCGGTTCCCGGTCGGCCGACCGGGCGGCACAGGCCGCCGCGGAGATCGCCGCGCTGCCCGGCGTCGCCGCCGGTACGGCGGTATCCGGTGCGGACAACGACGAGGTGGCCCGCCGCAGCGACGTGGTGATCATCGCGGTGCCCTGGGACGGGCACGCCGCCACCGTCGCCGCACTGGCCGAGCCGCTCGCCGGCAAGATCGTGGTCGACTGCGTCAACCCGCTGGGTTTCGACAAGCAGGGCCCGTACGCGCTGCCCGTCGCGGAGGGCAGCGCCGTGCAGCAGGCCGCCGGGCTGCTGCCGGAATCCCGGGTCTGCGCCGCCTTCAACCACGTCAGCGCGCCGCTGCTGGCCGACCCGGAGATCGACCGGATCGACCTGGACGTGCTGATCTGCACCGAGGACCGGGAGCTGGTCGGCGTGGTCGCGGCGCTCGCCGCCCGGATCCCCGGCATGCGGGGCATCTACGCCGGCCGGCTGCGCAACGCCCACCAGATCGAGGCGTTCACCGCGAACCTCATCGCGATCAACAAGCGTTACAAGGCCCACGCCGGCATCCGCGTCACCGACCTGTGAGCCGATTGGGACCTTGGTAGGAGGCAGCCCCTCCAGGGGCCACTTCCTGCCAAGGTCCGTGGCGGATCCCGCCCGGCCGGTCGGTCAGGTGGTGGGGCGTAGGGGGCAGTCTGTGCGGGCACGGGCGGTCAGCTCGGCCCGCAGGGCGGCCAGCTCCGCGATCCGCGCGTCGATGACGGTGATCTTGTCGGCGAACAGTGCCGACAGCGCCGCCGCGGAGTCGGGCGCGTCGCGTAACTCCTCGCCGTGCCAGGCGATCTCCGCCAGTGAGAACCCGAGGGCCTGTGCCGTGCGGACGTAGTGCAGCCAGGGCACCGTCTCCGGCGGGAAGTCCCGGTAGCCGTTCGCCAGCCGGGCGCCGGCGACGAGGCCGAGCTTCTCGTAGAACCGGATCGTGTCCGTGGTCAGGCCCGACTGAGCGGCCAGCTCTCCGATACGCATGACACCCCGATACGAGCGGACTTGACCTTGGAGCGTACTCCAAGGTCTACGGTCGTCGGCGTTCCGGCCGCCAGACCGGCGGCCCAGGAAGCCCATGAGGAGCCCGCTGTGGTCGACCAACACGTTCCGTCCGGCCCCGCATACCTGCGCGTCGTCCGCGCCAGCGCCTGGTACGACCTGGTGGTCACGATCGGGTTCGCGACGCCCTGGACCTACGCGCTGGTGCACGGCGTCCTGCGGGAACTCGGCGGCGCGCTACGGCTGGGCAGCCTGCCGGCGCTGGACCCGATGCAGACGTTGTACGCGAATCTCATGGGCTCGGTCGTGGTCGTCTGGGCGCTGCTGCGCCTGATCCGCCCGCTGCCGCTGCACGGGCTGCTCGACGGTGTCGCGCGCGCACTGTTCGCGGCGTGGCAGGCGTACGCCCTGGCGCACGGCGTGGCCCGGCTGCTGTGGCTCTTCCTCGTCGTGGAGGTGGGATTCGGCGTGGTTCAGCTCGTGCCCTGGCTGGCCGCCCGACGGGCCGCCGTGCCCAGCACCTGAGCGGGCCGTGGCCGGCGCGAGGCGCGCGACGACGCGTTCGCCACCGCCGAGCCGACCACCGAGACCGGCCGGACAGCCGAGGTGGGCGGTGCGGCCACCGACCGCACCGCCCGGCGTACTCAGAAGGTGTGCTCGGCGGCGGGGAACTCGCCGCCGCGTACCTCGTCGGCGAACCGGCGGGTGGCGTCGGTGAGGGCGCCGGCCAGGTCGGCGTAGCGCTTGACGAAGCGGGGCGCCTTGCCGGTGCGCAGTCCGGCCATGTCCTGCCAGACCAGCACCTGGGCGTCGGTCTCCGGGCCGGCGCCGATGCCGACCGTGGGGATCCGCAGCTCGGCGGTGATCCGCTTGGCCACCTCGCCGGGCACCATCTCCAGCACCACCGCGAAGGCGCCCGCCTCGGCCACCGCCCGCGCGTCGGCGATCACCTCCTCGGCGGTGTCGCCCCGGCCCTGCACCCGGTAGCCGCCCAGGGTGTGCTCGCTCTGCGGGGTGAAGCCGATGTGCGCCATCACCGGGATGCCGGCCCCGACGATCGCCTCGACCTGCGCCGCGCAGCGCCGGCCGCCCTCCAGCTTCACCGCGTGGCAGCCGCCCTCCTTCATGAACCGCACCGCGGTGCGCAGCGCCTGCGCCGGCCCTTCCTCGTACGAGCCGAAGGGCAGGTCACCGACGATGAGCGAGTGCTTCGTCGCCCGTACCACCGCGCGGACCAGGGGCAGCAGCTCCTCGGCGGTCACCGGCAGGGTGGTCTCGTAGCCGAAGACGTTGTTCGCCGCCGAATCGCCGACCAGCAGCACCGGGATCCCCGCCTGGTCGAAGATCGCGGCGGTGTACTGGTCGTACGAGGTGAGCATCGGCCACCGCTCGCCGCGCTCCTTGGCCGCGATCAGGTCGCGGGTGCGTACCCGTCGGGTGACCGGCCCGCCGTAGAGGGCGGTCACCTCGGTCGGGGTGGACTCCACCATGACTCTCTCCTTCCTCGAGGCCGCGTTCGCGGTCCCCGGGTTCGTCGCGATCGTCGCACCGGACGACCGGCCGGCGGGAGGTCGGAGTGGAAGATGTCACTCGCGGCCGGGACGACGGCCCGTCGCGTCAGCCGCGCTCGCGCCAGCGGTTGGTGATCGGCAGCCGGCGGTCCCGCCCGAACGCCTTCATCGAGATCTTCGTGCCGGGGGCCGACTGCCGCCGCTTGTACTCGGCGGTATCCACCATCCGCAGCACCCGGTCCACGATGGCCGGGTCGTGGCCGGACGCGATCAGGCCGTCCCGGCCCAGGTCGCCGTCGACATAGCCGATCAGGATCGGGTCGAGGACGTCGTAGTCGGGCAGGGTGTCGCTGTCGAGTTGGCCGGGGCTCAGCTCCGCCGACGGCGGCTTGCCGATCGAGTTCTCCGGGATCGGCGGGGTCTCGCCGCGGCGCCCGGCGTCGGCGTTGCGCCACCTGGCCAGCCGCCAGATCAGCGTCTTCCAGACGTCCTTTACCGGGTTGTAGCCGCCGACCGAGTCGCCGTAGAGGGTGGAGTATCCGACGGCCAGTTCGCTCTTGTTACCGGTGGTGAGGACCAGGTGGCCCTCCTGGTTCGACAGCGCCATCAGGATCACGCCACGGACCCGGGCCTGGAGGTTCTCCACGGCCACGCCGGAGAGCGACATGTTGGCCAGGAAGGCGTCCACCATCGGCTGGATCGGCTGGATCCGGTAGTCCAGGCCGGTCCGCTTGGCCAGCTCCTCGGCGTCGGAGCGGGAGTGCTCGGAGGAGTGCTGGCTGGGCATCGACACCCCGACCACCCGGTCCGGGCCGAGCGCGTCCACCGAGATGGCCGCCGCCACCGCCGAGTCGATACCGCCGGAGAGGCCGAGCACCACCGACGGGAACCGGTTCTTGTCGACGTAGTCGCGCAGGCCCAGTACCAGCGCCTGCCACAGCTCCGCCTCGTCGGCGACCGGCTCGATGATCCCGCCGACCGCGGGCGCCCCGCCCGGGGCCGGCGGCACGTCGCCGACCTCGGCCCGGACCACCCGCATCCCGTCGGCCAGTTCCTCCGCGCCGCCGGCCGGCTCCCGCGCCGTGGGCAGCTCGACGTCGTGCAGCAGCAGGTGCTCGACGAACTGCGGGGCCCGGGCCAGCAGGGTCCCGTCCGCGCTGACGATCATCGAGTCGCCGTCGTAGACCAGCTCGTCCTGGCCCCCGACCATGTTCACGTACGCGATGGTCGCGCCGGCCTCCGCGGCGCGGCGGCGGACCAGTGGCAGCCGGACGTCGTCCTTGTTCAGCTCGTACGGCGAACCGTTGATGTTGAGCACCAGCCCGACGTCGGCCTGCCGGGCCACCGCGAACGGGCCGCCGGCCTGCCAGAGGTCCTCGCAGATGGTCAGCGCGACGTCCACCCCGCCGATCCGCACCACGTTCAGCGTGTTGCCGGGGACGAAGTAGCGGTCCTCGTCGAAGACGCCGTAGTTGGGCAGGTGGTGCTTGAAGTACCGGGCCACCACCCCGCCCTGGTGCAGCAGCGCGGCGGCGTTGCGGGCGCCCCGGCCCGGCTCGGCGTCGGAGCTGACCTGCGGTGGGCCGTCCGCGTCCAGGTAGCCGACCAGGACGGGCAACTCGCCGAGCCCGTCGGCGGCCAGGTCGGCGGCGAGCCGCTCCAGCGCGGCCTGCGACGCGGCGACGAAGGAGCGGCGGAAGACCAGATCCTCGACCGGGTACCCGGTCAGCATCAGCTCCGGGAAGAGGGCGAGCTGGGCGCCGGCGTCGGCGGCCCTGCGGGACCAGGCGCGGACCAGGCCGGCGTTGCCGGCCAGGTCGCCGACGGTCGGGTCGACCTGGCACAGGGCGAGACGCAGGGTGGGCATGACCTCATCTTGCCCCAGGGGGACGGGTCGAACCCGACCGGACGCGGGAGGTCGGCCACCTGCCGTCACGCGGAACACGGCAGGACGTACGCGAGGCGGTCGCGTAACGTCGGCGTAATCAGGCCGGTGGAGACTGGGCGGTCAGGCCGGACCGGCCTGACCGGTGCCGGACGTACGTGTCGCGAGGTGTGGAAGTGGACCGTCAGCAGGAGTTCGTCCTCCGTACGCTGGAAGAGCGGGACATCCGGTTCGTCCGGCTGTGGTTCACCGACGTGCTCGGCACCCTGAAGAGCGTGTCGGTGGCCCCCGCGGAGCTGGAGGCGGCCTTCGACGAGGGCATCGGCTTCGACGGCTCGGCGATCGAGGGATTCGCCCGGGTCTTCGAGTCCGACATGGTGGCGATGCCCGACCCCACCACCTTCCAGGTCTTCCCCTTCGAGGGTGGGGTGAGCGGCGAGAGCGCCCGGATGTTCTGCGACATCCTGCTCCCCGACGGCAGCCCGTCCTGGGCCGACCCGCGGCACGTGCTGCGCCGGGCGCTGTCCCGGGCGGCGGAGAAGGGGTTCACCTTCTACACCCATCCCGAGATCGAGTTCTTCCTGCTGGAGAACGGCGCGCAGGACGGCTCGGTGCCGGTCCCGGTGGACACCGGCGGCTACTTCGAGCACACCACCCACGCGGTCGCGCGGGACTTCCGCCGGCAGGCCGTGCTGGCGCTGGAACGGATCGGCATCTCGGTCGAGTACAGCCACCACGAGGTGGCCCCCGGCCAGCAGGAGATCGACCTGCGCTACGCCGACGCGCTCACCACCGCCGACAACATCATGACCTTCCGGCACGTGGTCAAGGAGGTGGCCCTCTCCACCGGCGTGCAGGCCAGCTTCATGCCGAAGCCGTTCACCGACCAGCCGGGCAGCGGCATGCACACCCACCTGTCGCTCTTCGAGGGGGAGCGCAACGCGTTCCACGACGCCGGCGACCCGATGAAGCTGTCCAAGGTGGCCAGGTCGTTCATCGCCGGGCTGCTCACCCACGCCCGGGAGTACACCGCGGTCACCAACCAGTGGGTCAACTCGTACAAGCGGCTCTTCCCGCTGGCCCTGCCCGACCGGATCACCGAGAGCCCGGCGTACGTCTGCTGGGGCCACCTGAACCGGTCCGCACTGGTCCGGGTGCCGGCGTACGGCAAGCCGAACTCGGCCCGGGTGGAGGTGCGCTCGCTGGACTCGGCGACCAACCCGTACCTGGCCTTCGCGGTGATGCTCGGCGCCGGCCTGAAGGGCATCGAGGAGGGGTACGAGCTGCCCCCGGGCGCCGAGGACGACGTCTGGTCGTTGAGCAGCGCCGAGCGCCGGGCGATGGGGTACGAGGCGCTGCCGGAGAATCTGGCCGAGGCGATCGACGTGATGGCCGGCTCCGAACTGGTCGCCGAGATCCTCGGCGAGCACGTCTTCGACTTCTTCCTGCGCAACAAGCGGGCCGAGTGGGAGCAGTACCGCCGCGAGGTCACCCCGTACGAGCGGCAGCGCTACCTGTCGCTCTGAGCGTGTCGTACCCCGGGCATAGCTTCGCGGGGTGAACCGGACGGACCGTCTCTACGCTCTGGTGGAGGAGTTGCGGGCGGTGTCGCCGCGCCCGCGCAGCGCCCGCTGGCTGGCCCAGCGCTTCGAGGTCAGCACCCGGACCGTCGAGCGGGACATCGCCGCGCTCCAGGCCGCCGGGGTGCCGATCTGGGCCGAGCCGGGTCGCACCGGCGGTTACGTGATCGACCGGGCGCGTACCCTGCCGCCGGTCAACCTGACGCCAGCCGAGGCGGTGGCGATGGCCCTCGCGTTGCACCGCCTCGGCGGCACGCCGTTCGCGGCCGCCGCCGGTGCGGCGCTGCGCAAGCTGGTCGCCGTGATGCCGGCCGCCGACGTCGCCGAGGCGCACCGCCTCGCCGGCCGGGTGCACCTGATCGGCGACGGGCCGGCCACGCCCGTCCCGGCCGCCGTCGCCGACGCGGTCGCCGCCGGGCGGGTGCTCCGCCTGACGTACGCGGACCGCTCCGGCGCGGACTCGGCGCGGGACGTGGAGCCGCTGGCCTACCTGGGCAACGCCCGACACTGGTATCTGCTGGCCTGGTGCCGGCTGCGCGACGGGCTGCGCTGCTTCCGCACCGACCGGATCCGCTCGGTGCACCCGCTGGCCGAGGCGGTGACCCGGGAGCTGCACCCCGGCGACCTCGACATCCCGCACGACCGGCTGCACCCGCTCAGTCTGGTCTGAAACCCGACAGCGCGCGCGGTCCGGATAGGGGATCCTGGCGCGTCTGCCGTCCCCCGGGGAGGAACGCGGTGCGCGACACCCTCAGCTACGCCGACGCGGTCCGCCTGCTGGGCGGCGAGAAGAGCCGGCTCGTCGACTGGTTCGAGCGGCTGACGGCGGTGTTGCCGGTGCCGCCCGGGCTGGGAGTCGTCGACGTCAAGGGGGTCGTCCGGCTCGGGGACGAGTTGCTGCGCCGGGTGTCCGAGAACCGCTCCGGGCTGTCCCGGTACGGCCGTACGCAGCGGCTGGAGGCAGCGCACGCGGTGCTGGTGGTGACCGCCTTCTTCGAGGTGCTGGACGAGGCCGAGCTGCCGCTCGACCTGGCGGCGGCGCGGATCGTCAAGGCCGAACAGCTGGCGCTGTCCGGGGCGGGCCCGGTCCAAGCCCGCGTGCTGACCGACGCCTTCTTCCGGACCCGCGCGCCGGTGCCCGGCCCGCACCTGCCCTACCCGAGGCTGCACGCCGCCGTGACCCGGTTCTACGACGGGCTGGCCGCCGACCTCGATGCCTTCCTGCACGGCCTGGAGGTCTGGGAGCGGCTGACCGGGTCGCAGCAGAAGCAGCTCGCGAGGGCGCTGGCGCGGCTGCCGGCCACCGCGGCCGACCGCTATCGCGACCTGCTGACCCGGCTCGCCGTCGACTTCCCCGAGGTGTCGTTCTGGCTTGGCCTGCACGAGCACGAGGCCACCCGGGAGGAGGTCCGTGGGCTGTCCACCGGGCTTGCCGAGCTGCGTGACGCCCTGGTCGCGCTCTCCACGGGCGGTCCACCGGACGACCGGCGGGCCGCTCTCGCCGCCGCGTACGCCGCCGAACTGCGTCGGCCCGTCGTCTCCTCCGGTGACGTGCCGGTGGGGCTGACCGTGCCGACGCTCGGCGACGCGTACGTGCCGCCGCTGTGCCGGATCGCCGAGCTGGGCCCGGGCGCCCGGCCCAGCGACGAGAACTGGTGGCACCGGCAACCGGTCCGCGACGACCTGTGGCAGTCCCTCGTCGTCCACCTCACGTCGCCCGGCGCGACCCGGGCACCCCTGCTGCTGCTCGGGCAGCCGGGCTCCGGCAAGTCGGTGTTCACCCGGGTGGTGGCGGGCCGGCTGCCGGCGGCCGACTTCCTGGTGGTCCGGGTGGTGCTGCGCGACGTGTACGCGGCCGGCGACCTGCAGGACCAGATCGAGCAGGCGATCCGCAACGACACCGGGGAACGCCTGGACTGGCCGGTGCTGGCCCGCTCGGCCGGCGACGCCCTGCCGGTGGTGCTGCTCGACGGCTTCGACGAACTGCTCCAGGCCACCGGGGTCAGCCAGACCGACTACCTCCGGCGGGTGGCCGCGTTCCAGCGGCGCGAGGCCGATCAGGGCCGGCCGGTGGCGGTGCTGGTCACCAGCCGGACCAGCGTGGCCGACCGGGCCCAGCCGCCGCCGGGCACCGTCGCGATCCGGCTGGAGCCCTTCGACGGGACCCGGGTCGACACCTGGGTGCGGACCTGGAACCAGGTCAACGCCGCCGCGTTCCGGGCGCCGGGCGCGCGGCCGCTCGACCCGGCCACCGTGCTGTCGCACCGGGAGTTGGCGGAGCAGCCGCTACTGCTGTTGATGCTGGCGCTCTACGACGCCGAGGGGCACGACCTGCGCCAGGCCGGGGAGCTGCGCCGGGGGGAGCTGTACGAGCGGCTGCTGAGTCGCTTCGCCCGCCGGGAGGTGGTCAAGCAGCGCGACGGCCTGCCCGACCGGGAGCTGGACCGGGCGGTCGAGGAGGAGCTGCGCCGGTTGGCGGTGGTCGCGTTCGCGATGTTCAACCGGGGCGTCCAGTGGGTGACCACGAACGAACTGGACGCCGACCTGGCCGCGTTGCCGTTCGGCGGGTCCGGGGCGGCCCGACGGGACGGGTTGCGCGCCCCGCTGGCGGCGGCCGAGGTGGTGCTGGGCCGGTTCTTCTTCATCCACCGCTCCCGTTCGTCCGACGAGGAGCGCCGCCGCGAGACGTACGAGTTCCTGCACGCCACCTTCGGCGAGTACCTGGTCGCCCGGCTCACCGCGCAGGTGGTCGACGATCTCGTCGCCCGCGACGGGGCCGCCAGCCTCTCCTGGGCCGGCGAGCCGCCCGACGACGACCTGCTGCACGCGCTGCTGTCGTACGGCGTGCTCAGCACCCGGGCCACCGTGCTGGCCTTCCTCGACGAGCGGCTGGCCAGGCGGGCGGTGGCGGACCGGGCGGCCTGGCGGGATCTGCTGCTGCGGCTGTTCCGCGCCGCCCCGTACGCGGCCGGCGCCCGGCGGTTCGACAGCTACCACCCCCGCCGGCTGCGGGTGCCCGCCCGGTACGCCGCCTACAGCGCCAACCTGCTGCTGCTCATCCTGGCCGACGGCGGTCCGGTGACCGGGTGGACGTTGTTCCCGCAGGCGACCGACCCGGTCGACGACTGGCGGGCGCAGGTGGGGCTCTGGCGTGCCCAGTTGGACCCCGAGCAGTGGCAGAGCCTCAGTGACCTGCTGGCCCTGGAACGCATCGAGGAGGGGGCCGGGCGGGATGTCCGCATCTGGACGGACGACCGGTTCGCGGTGCCACCGGACATGGACGTGCCGTGGAACGCCGGGTTGCCCGGGCAACTGGCGAGCGGCTACGCCGCGCCGCGCGAGCTGCTCGCCAGACTGCGGCGGAACGCCCACCTGTCCTGCGACCCGGAAGCCGCCATCGTCGTGCACGCCCTGGAGCCGGTGTTCGACAAGCTTTCGTCGGCGCTCGCCGTCTTCGGAGACGTGAACGGCATCGTTCACGTGTCGGCGGCCCACGCGCTGCTCGACGCCTGGCTGCTGCCGTTGCGGCCGGCGACCCAGCAGGAGCGGACGTACACGTATCTGCGCTGCGTGCGGCTGGTGAACGGGCTGCCGGCCATGGTCCCGGTGTGGGATCGGGCGGCGTTCCTTCGGCTGCTGCTCGACCGGCTCGCGACGGACCGCGAGGCGTCCGCCGAGGTGGTCGTCGAGGTGCTGGCCGCCTGCCACCCCGAGCCGCTTCAGGATTCCGCGGTGGTCTTCGCGCTGCTGCGTTGCGTGCGGCGGGTGCTGGGGTCCGACGAGGCGACGGACCTGCGGCTCTCCCTGATCGTGGATGCCACGGTGCGGGACTGGACCGGCCTGCTCGACATCACCCTCGACGACGTGACCGCCGATGTGCTGGTACGGCTGGCTGCGCGAGGGGTGTCGACCCCGTTCATCACGCCCGACCAGCTGGCCGCTTTCGACGCCAGCTACGGCGGGCAGCATCCCGACCTGGTGCGGCGGCTGCGCCCGCTGGTGCGGGAGGTGGCCGGGGTTGACGGTGAAACACCGACAGGACGCTGTCGCGGCGGACCCCGAGGCTGACTCCTGACGGCGTCGGCCGACCGGCCGGCGCGGGTAAGGAGGCAGCATGTCCAGCACGCCCGTCAACTGGTTCGAGATCGGCTCCGACCGGCCGGATGAGGTCGAGCGGTTCTACGCCGACCTGTTCGGCTGGACCTTCGAGGAGCGGGGCGGGCCGGGGGCGTCGTACCGGCAGACGGCCGGTGGGGAGCAGGGGATCGGCGGCGCGATCCGGGCCATCGGCGGCGACTCACCAAACTACGCGATCTTCTACGCGGAGGTGGCGGACGTGGCGGAGGCCTGCCGGCGGGCCGAGGCGGCCGACGGCCGGATCCTGGTGCCGCTGCGGTCCGCGCCGAGCGGGCTGACCTACGCGCACCTGCTCGACCCGTCCGGGAACCGCCTGGGCGTCTACACCCCGCCGCCCGCCACGGCGTGACCTCGGGGGGCGTCGTTCCGGGCCCGGTACGCGTCCGGGTGCGGTTGTTGCCGCAGGACGACAACAACCGCACCCGGGGGCGTGGGTTCCGCGACGGCCGGCGCTACCGGGCGCGCGTCGAAGGAGGCAGGAGTGGCCCCGCCGTGGAGGGGTGCCGGCCGGGAGGGAGCGGCGGCCGGTGCGGAGACGGCGGGGCCACCCGGGTCACTTGCCGGTCCGGTCCCACCCGCCGTGGTGGCCGCGGGCGCCCGGGCCCGGGAAGACGCCGGCCTCGACGGCCTTCAGCACCGCGTCGGCCTGCTCCTGGGTCAGCTTGCCGTCCTTGACGGCCTGGTCCAGCCGCTCCTTCAGTTGCGCCTGCCGGTTCTCCTGCCGGTCCTTCAGCTTCTCCTGCCGGTCCTTGGCCGACGGCCGCTCCGGCCGGTCGCCCTTGTGCTGCTCCGTGAGCTTCTCCAGCGCGGCGGTGACCTTGTCGGTCGGCACGCCCAACTCCTTGGCGAGGGCCTCGGCGAACTCGTTCTGCCGGTCGGCCCGCTTCTGCTGGCGGTCGGTGCCCTGGTCAGCGCTCGCGCTGGCGCTCGGGGCGGGGCTCTTGTCGTCGGCGAGTGCCACCGTGGGGGCAGCGATCCCCACGCCGAGCACCCCGGCGGCGGCCAGGCCGACCAGCACGTTCTTCCTCGACAGCTTGCGGATCATGCGGTTCTCCAGTTCCGGTGGTGGTGCGTTGACGTGACCGACAGTGACGGGCTGACCTGGGGGCAACCCGTGGCGGACCTGTCAACGCGCTGAAAATCCGCCTGCAATATACGGACAAACCAGTTGCGTGAGGCAGGGCCGGTCGGCAGGGTGGGCTGTCCGCGACGAAGGGTGAACCCATGGCCAGAGCCGTCATCCGTGAGCTCCCCCTCACCGGGCCGGGCTCCGGGCCGTACGCCATCGCCGTTGGCCCGGACGGCGCGCTCTGGGTGACGTTGGCCGGGACGGGTGGCGTGGCCCGGCTCGGGCGGGACGGCGCGGTCCGCACCTACCCCACCGGCCCGGCGGAGAGCCGGCCGCTGATCATTACCGCCGGCCCCGACGGTGCCCTCTGGTACACGCGCTCCGGCGATCATCGGCTGGGCCGGATCACCGTCGAGGGGGACACCAGCTCCGTCGCGCTGCCGCCGGGGACCGGCCCCTGCGGCCTCGCCGTCGGCCCGGACGATGCCCTCTGGTACGCCGGGATGGGCGACGACTCGATCGGCCGGGTCACCGTGGACGGGGGGCTGACCAGGTTTCCGCTGCCGGTCGCTGGCGGGTTCCCGTCGATGCTGGCCGCCGGTCCGGACGACGCCCTCTGGTTCACCCTCAACCGGGCGAACGTGATCGGCCGGATGGGCCTCGACGGCGAGGTGACCCTGCATGCCCTGCCCACCGAGGCGGCCGGACCGGTGGGCATCACCCTCGGCGGCGACGGCGCGCTCTGGTTCGTCGAGATCGCCGCCGGGCAGCTGGGCCGGATCGCGCCCGACGGCCGGATCGAGGAGTTCCCGCTGCCGGATCGGGCCGCCCGGCCGCACGCGATCGTCGCCGACCCGGCCGGGGGCTGTTGGTTCACCGAATGGGGCGCGAACCGGATCGGCCACATCGACCCCGCCGGCCGGATCACCGCCCACGAACTGCCCACCCCGCGGTCCGAACCGCACGGTCTCACCGTCACCCCCGACGCCACCGTCTGGGTCGCCCTGGAAACCGGCGCCGTAGCCCACCTCACCCCGCTCTGAACCGGGTGATCATGAGGTTGGCGGCCGGGTGTGGGCCGGCCTTCAACCCGCCGCCAACTTCATGATCGACGGGTCGGGGGTGGGGGTCAGTGGACGGCGGGGGAGACGGTCAGGGTGCCGGCGTCCGCGTCCAGGACGGCGGGGGTGCCGACCGGGACGGTGAGCTGGCCGACCCCGTGACCGATCGGCAGGCCGCCGAGCACCGGGACGCCGAGGTCGCCCAGGCGCTCGGTCAGCACGTCGGCGACGGTGGTGTCCCAGCCGTCCGCGCACTCGGTGAACTGGCCCACCGCCACCCCGGCGACCCCGGCCAGCGCGCCGCAGCGGCGCAGCTGGGTGAGCATCCGGTCGATCTTGTACGGGGGTTCCTGCACCTCCTCGACGAGTAGCACCGCCCCGGTCAGGTCCGGCAGGTCCGGGGTGCCGATCGAGGCCGCGATCAGGCAGAGGTTGCCGCCGAGCAGCCGGCCCGCCGCCCGGCCGGGCACCCGTACCGGGAAGGTCTCCTCCGCCTCGACGGCGGCGACCGTGACCGGTTCGGTGGTCATCAGCGCGGCGTGCAGCGACTCCGCCGAGCGGGGCGGGGTGCGGTCGTCCAGCCACGCCGCCCCCGGGCCGTGCACGCTGGCCAGCCGGGCGCCCCGCCAGAGCGCGAACTGCAACGCCGTGATGTCGGAGAAGCCGGCCACCACCTTCGGGTCCCGGCGGACGACGTCCATGTCGACCCGGTCCACCACCCGCTGCGCGCCGTAGCCGCCCCGGGTGCAGATCACCCCGCGTACCTCCGGGTCGGCGAAAGCGGTGTTCAGGTCGGCGGCCCGCAGCTCGTCGCCGCCGGCCAGGTAGCCCTGACGGGCGTACGCGTTCGGGGCCAGCACCGGGCGCAGCCCCCAGCCGGTCAGCAGTTCGATGCCGCGGGCCACCCGCTCGGGCCGGGTCGGACCGGAGGGCGACACCAGCATCACGGTGTCGCCGGGACGCAGGACCGGTGGGCGCAGGCAGTCGTCGATGGCCACAGCGGCAGCCTAGTGAGCCGCCCGCCGAGCCGTTCCGGGCCGTCCGCCGCCCACCGGATAGCCTCGACGTCGTGGCGACCGCGCTGGTGATCGAGAACGACCCGACCGACGACCTCCGCCGACTGGGGGAATGGCTCACCGAGGGGGGCGTCGACCTGCGGGTGCTGCGCCCGTACGCCGGCGACCAGCTCCCCGCCGACCTCGACGGGTACGCCGCGCTGGTGGTGCTCGGCGGCGAGCAGCAGGCGTACCCGCTGGCCGACGGCAGCCCCGGCGCGCCCTGGTTCCCCGCCCTGGAGGGGCTGCTGCGCAAGGCGGTCCGGCAGCGGATCCCTACCCTCGGCGTCTGCCTCGGGGCGCAACTGCTGGCCAGCGCGCACGCCGGGCAGGTCGAGCGGAGCCCGTCCGGGCCGGAGGTCGGGCCGGCCGTGGTCGGCAAGCGGGACGCCGCCGAGACCGACCCGCTCTTCCGGTACGTGCCGCTGATGCCGGACGTGTTCCAGTGGCACACCGACGAGATCACCGAGCTGCCGCACGGGGCCACCCTGCTCGCCGCCTCCACCCGCTACCCGCACCAGGCGTTCCGCCTCGGCGACCGGGCCTGGGGGTTGCAGTTCCACATCGAGTGCGACACCGCGATGATCGCCGACTGGGCCCGTGACTCGGCGCTCCTCGCCGAGCTGGACTACGACCCGGAGCTGGTGGTGGCCGCCTGCGACCAGGTGATGGCCGACGTCGAGGAGGTGTGGCAGCCGTTCGCGATCCGGTTCGCCGCCCTCGCCCTCGGCGAACTGGACGACGACGACACCCTCCGCCGCAGCCTGCCCCTGCTGGGGCAGTGACGATGACCCGCCCGAGCCGGGGACGCCTCGCCCGGTACGGCTTCGCCGAGGGCGACGGCCGGGCCCGGGCAGCCGACCTGCTCGGCCCGGACGGGCTCGGGCTGTGGCGGCCGGACGTGCAGGAGCCCACCGACGAGCCGGCCGGTGAGCTGCTGGCCGCCCTCTCCCGGGCCGCCGACCCGGACCTGGCGCTGCGCCAGCTGCACCGCCTCGTCGAGGCGGAACGCCGTACCGCGGACGAGCCGGCGGTGCTGGACGCCCTGGCCGCCGATCCGGGGCTGCGGCGGCGCCTGGTCGCGGTGCTCGGCGCGTCCGCGGCGCTCGGCGACCACCTGGTGGCCAACCCCGGCCAGTGGGTGGTGCTGGGCACCGGTCCGGACGGGCGCGGGCCGGCCGCCGACGGCCGCCTGGACCTGGCCGCCGCCGCCCGGCTGACCGGCGTCACCGGCCCGGTGCCGGTGCTGCGGCAGGCGTACCGGCTGGCGCTGTTGCGCATCGCGGCGGCGGACCTGACCGGCGGGCGCGGGCTGGAACAGACCATGGCGGCGCTCTCCGGGCTCGCCGACGCCACCCTCGCCGCCGCGTACGGGCTCGCCGTCGACGAGCTGCCGGAGGGCACGCCCCGGCCGCGGCTGGCCGTGGTGGCGATGGGCAAGTGCGGCGGCGAGGAGCTGAACTACGTCTCCGACGTCGACGTGATCTTCGTCGCCGCCTCCGACGACGACCTGGCCGCCGCGACCCAGGTCGCCACCCGGCTGATCCACGTCTGCGGGCTGGTCGCCTGGCCGGTCGACGCCGCGTTGCGGCCGGAGGGCAACCGCGGACCGCTGGTGCGTACCCTCGCCAGCCACCTCGCCTACTACCGCCGCTGGGCCCGGACGTGGGAGTTCCAGGCGTTGCTCAAGGCCCGGCCGGCGGCCGGCGACCTGGGCCTGGCCCGGGAGTGGATCGAGGCGCTCGCGCCGCTGGTGTGGACCGCCGCGGAACGGCCGGAGGCGGTCGAGGACGTCCGCGCGATGCGCCGGAAGATCATTGACAACATCCCGCCCAAGGAGCTGGACCGCGAGATCAAGCGCGGTCCGGGCGGGCTGCGCGACATCGAGTTCGCCGTCCAGCTCCTCCAGCTCGTGCACGGCCGGGGCGACGATTCGCTGCGGGCGCCGGGGACGATCCCCGCGCTGCGCGCACTGGTCGCCGGCGGCTACGTCGGCCGGGCCGACGGGGAGGCGCTGCTGCTCGGCTACCGCTTCCTGCGCGGCGTCGAACACCGGCTCCAGCTCCAGGGCCTGCGCCGGACCCACACCGTGCCGACCGAGCCGGCCGCGTTGCGCTGGCTGGCCGCCGCGCTCGGCTACGCGGCCACCCCGGGCCGCAGCGCCGTCGAGGAGTTTCGCGCCGAGTGGGTCACCCACGCCACCGAGGTACGCCGGCTGCACGCGAAACTGCTCTACCGGCCGCTGCTGGAGGCGGTGGCCCGGGTGCCCGCCGAGGGACTGCGGCTCACCCCGGAGGCGGCCCGGCACCGGCTGGAGATCCTCGGTTTCGCCGACCCGGCCGGGGCGCTGCGTCACCTCCAAGCCCTCACCGGCGGGGTGAGCCGGACCGCCGCGATCCAGCGCACCCTGCTGCCGGTGCTGCTCAGCGAGTTCGCCGACGCGCCGGAACCGGACCGGGGGCTGCTCAACTACCGGCAGGTCTCCGACAAGCTCGGCAGCACCCCCTGGTATCTGCGGCTGCTCCGGGACTCCGGACCGGTCGCCCGCCGGCTGGCCCGGGTGCTCTCCTCCTCCCGGTACGCCGCCGACCTGCTGGCCCGCGAACCGGAGGCGCTGCGGCTGCTGGCCGAGGACGCCGAGCTGACCCCGCGGGGCCGCGAGGTGCTCTGCGAGGGCTTCGCCGCGGCGGCGGCCCGGCACGACGACCCGGTCGAGGCGATCCGGGCGGTGCGCGCCCTGCGCCGCCGGGAACTGGTCCGCCTCGCCTGCGCCGACGTGCTGAGTCGGGCCGGCTCGCTCGCCCCGCTCACCCCCCGCCCCGCCGAGCCGGTACCCACGCTGGCCGACGTCACCACCGTCGGCACCGCCCTCTCCGACGTGGCCGACGCCACCCTGGCCGCCGCGCTGCGGGCCGCCCGGGCCGCCCAGCCGGCGCCGCCGGGGCTGCGCTTCGCGGTGATCGGCATGGGCCGGCTCGGCGGGTACGAGTCCAACTACCTCTCCGACGCCGACGTGCTCTTCGTCTACGACCCGCCGCCGGGCGGGGACGAGTCGGCGGCCAGTGCCGCGGCCCAGGCGATCGCCGAGGAACTGCGCCGGCTGCTCTCCGCGCCCGCCCCCGACCCGCCGCTCGGGGTCGACGCCGACCTGCGCCCGGAGGGCCGGCAGGGCCCGCTGGTACGCAGCCTCGCCGCGTACGCCCACTACTACGCCCGCTGGTCGAAGGTGTGGGAGGCGCAGGCGCTGCTGCGCGCCCGGTTCGTGTGCGGGGACGCCGACCTGGGCGCCGAGTTCGAGGCGATGATCGACCCGGTGCGCTACCCGCCCGACGGGCTGACCCGCGAGCAGGTGGTGGAGATCCGCCGGATCAAGGCCCGGGTGGAGACCGAGCGGCTGCCCCGGGGCGCCGACCCGGCCACCCACACCAAGCTGGGCCGGGGCGGCCTGGCCGACGTCGAGTGGGCGGTGCAGTTGCTCCAGCTCCGGCACGCCGGCCGGCGACCCGAGCTGCGCGGCACGCGTACCCTCGACGCCCTGGCCGCCGCCCGCGACGCCGGGCTGGTCGACCCGGACGACGCGGTGGAGATGGCGGCCGGCTGGACCCTCGCGGCGCAGGTCCGCAACGCGCTGATGCTGGTCCGGGGTCGGGCCGGGGACCAACTGCCCCGGCACGGGGTGGAGTTGGCCGGGGTGGTGCGCCTGCTCGGCCGCGACGACCCCGGCGAGTTCCTCGACGAATACCTCCGCACCGCCCGCCGCTCCCGCACCGCCATGGAACGAGTCCTCAATGACTGACGTGAAAGGAAGGGCCCCCTCTTATCGCCTCCTGCATAGCAGGGGCCCCCTGTTAACCCGGCGGCCGGCGGACACGGTGCCGGCGAGCCTGGTGGCGGCCGGGGTGGCGCTGGTGCTCGGCGTGGTGTTCCTGCTGGCCCCGCCGATGGGCACCGACCTGGCCGCTCAGGTCGCCCGGGCCGGGTTCGTCGACCGCCACGGCGGTGCGCCGATCGACCTCGGCTGGTACGGCGGGGTGAACCAGTACGGCTACAGCCTGTTCACCGCCCGGCTGGGCGCGTGGCTCGGGGTGCGGCCGCTGGGCGTCCTCGCCGCAGTGCTGGGCGCGGCGGCCCTGGGCGCTCTGTTCGTCCGGCACCGGGCCCGCCGGCCGGTGCTCGCCGGGGTGCTCGGCGCGGTGGTGCTGGTCGGCAACCTGGCCAGCGGCCGGATCACCTTCGCCGTCGGCCTCGCGTTCGGGCTGCTCGCCCTCTGCGCGGTGGGCGCCGGCCGGCCGGGCCGGCCGGTGCGGCTGACCCTGGCCGCCGTGCTCGGTGCGGCCGCCACCTGGGCCAGCCCGGTGGCCGGGCTCTTCACCGGCCTGGCCGGTGCGGCGCTGCTGCTGGCCGCGTTGCGCCGGGGCGACGGCCCGGGACGGGCACTGCCGGGGGGCTGGCGGGCGGACCGCCCGCTGGCCGAGAGCCTGGTGCTCTGCGTCGCGCCGGCGCTCGCGCTCGCCCCGATGGCCCTGCTGTTCGGCAACGGCGGCACCCAGCCGTACTCGCCCGAGTCGATGAAGATCAACGTGGCGCTGGCCGTGCTGGTTTTCGCCGTCGTACCCCGGCGGTGCCGGGTGCTGCGGATCGGCTCGGCGCTCACCGTGCTGTTGCTGGTCGCCGCCTTCTACCTGCCCAGCCCGATCGGTTCCAACGCGCTGCGGCTGCCGATGCTGTTCGCGCTGCCGGTGCTCGCCGGGTACGCCCGGCTGCCCGGCCCGTGGCTGGCCGGGCTGCTCGCCGCCACCGTCTGGTGGCAGAACCCGGTGATGGTCAGCGACGTGACCCGCGCGGGCTCGGCGGAGAGCGCCGCCGCCTTCCACCGCCCGCTCGCCGACGAACTGGCCCGCCGGCAGCCGGTGGGCCGGGTCGAGGTGGTGCCGCTGCGGGAGCACTGGGAGTCGGCGTACCTGCCGCCGACCGTGCCACTGGCGCGGGGCTGGGAACGGCAGGTGGACAGCGACCGCAACGCACTCTTCTACGGCGACGGGCCGACCGCCGACTCCTACGCGGACTGGCTCCGCCGGGAGGCGGTCCAGTACGTCGCGGTCGCGCCCGACGCCCCGCCGGACCGGTGGGGGCGGGCCGAGGCCGATCTGGTCCTCGCCGGCCAGCCCTACCTGCGCGAGGTGTGGCGGAACGCCGACTGGCGGTTGTACGCCGTGACCGACCCGACGCCGCTGGTCGGTGCGCCGGGCCGGCTGGTGGCCGCCGACCAGGCGCGGGTGCGGTTCACCACGGATCGGGCCGGGAACGTGCCGGTCCGGGTCCGGTGGTCGCGCTGGCTGTCCCTCGACGGGGCGGACGGGTGCCTGCGGCCGGGGCCGGACGGCTGGACCGAGGTGCGGGTGGGGACCCCGGGCGAGTACGCCATCTCCAGCAGCCTCACGCCGGCGAACCGGTGCTGAACACATCACCCGCTCCGGTGCCCACCGTCGGTCCCGCCCGCCCCGGCTGGCAGCATGGCGGGGTGTCTCACCACCTCTCGCGCTGGATCGGCCTGGCGGGCTCGGTGCTGCTCGCCGTGGCCACCTTCCTCGGCGGCGCGCTCCCGCACGGCAAGCTGCGCTCCAACCCGGTCAGCATCTGGCAGGGCCCGCACGGGCCGTTGATCCTCGGTAGCTGGCTGGCCGGCACCGCACTGCTGGTGTGGGCCTGGTGGTCGCTGCGGGACCGGGTGCCGTCGGTCCGCTGGGCGCTGGTGACCGCCGGGCTGTGGCTGCTGCCGATGCTGGTCGCGCCGCCGTTCGGCAGCCGGGACGTGTACGCGTACACCTGTCAGGGCGCCAGCTACGCCGCCGGGATCAGCCCGTACGAGCAGGGGGTGTCGGCGCTGCCCTGCCCGTGGCTGGACAGCGTCTCGTACATCTGGCGGGACACCCCGGCGCCGTACGGTCCGCTCTTCGTGCTGCTCGCCGGCGCGGTGGTCAAGGCGACCGGCTCGCTGACCGCCAGCATCGTGGCGTTCCGCCTGATCAGCCTGGCCGGCGTGGCGCTCATCGCGTACGCCGTGCCGGTGCTCGCCCGGCGGTGCGGCGTACCGGCCGAGCGGGCGGTGTGGCTGGCCGTGGCCTGCCCGCTGGTCGCCATGCACCTGATCGGCGGTCCGCACAACGACGCCCTGATGGTCGGGGCGCTGCTCGCCGGGCTGGCCGTGGTGGCCTCCCGGCCGGGCCGGCCCGGTCCGCTGCTGGCCGGTGGAGCGCTGCTCGGCGTGGCCGTGGCGATCAAGGTGACCGCCCTCGTCGTGGTGCCGTTCGCGGCGCTGGCGGCGATCGTCGGGCCGTACCGGATTCGGACGCTGGTGCGCGACGGCGGGTGGGTGGTCGGCGGCGCGATCGCCGTCGTGGTCGCGGTGACCTTCGGTAGCGGCCTCGACTTCGGCTGGGTCGGTGGCCTGTCGCAGGGCGGGGCCGCGGTCGCCTGGACCTCCCCGCCGACCGCCGTGGGCCAGACCGTCGGGTACGTCGCGGTGCTCTTCGGCGCGCACATCGACGCGCTCCCGGTGACCCGGGGGATCGCGGTGGTGCTGCTCGCCGTGCTGCTGGTCTGGCTCTGGTGGCGGGCCCGGGACCGGGACCCGCTCTACCACGCGGGGCTGGCGCTGGCCCTGACCGTGGCGCTCTCCCCGGTGGTGCACCCCTGGTACTGGGTCTGGCCGCTGGCCGTCCTCGCCGCGACCGCGGCGCTTCGGGAGAAGTGGTACATCGTGGTCGCCGCCGTCGCGTCGTTCCTGATCCTGCCGGACGGCGTCGGCCTGGCCCGGTGGAGCAAGATGCCCGGTGCGCCCCTGATGACGCTGTTGGTGATCGTGGTCACGGTTTGGTTGGTACGGTCGGCTCGGGCGGCCCGGCAGCCGGTTCCCGCCGACGCGACAGCCGACTGAGGAGAACACGCGGGTGAGTGAGCGCGGCGGGCCCGTCCGGCCCGTCGCCGCCGCCCTCGCCCGCTACGCCGGCCTCGCCGGGGCGGTGCTGCTGACCGTCGCCGCCTGGCTGGGCGGGGCGTTGCCCGGCGCCCCCGCCAGCAGTGAACTCCTCGACATCTGGCGGGCCCCGCACGGGCCGGCGGTTCTCGGCTGCTGGCTGGCCGGCACCGTCCTGATGGTGTGGGCCTGGTGGTCGTTGCGCTGGGGCGCTCCGTCGGCCCGCTGGGCGTACCTGACCGCCGGGCTCTGGCTGCTGCCGCTGCTGGTCGCGCCGCCGATGGGCAGCCGGGACGTCTACTCGTACGCCTGCCAGGGCTGGTCCTGGGCGCACGGCGTCGATCCGTACCGGGTCGGGGTGGCCGCCGCCGGCTGTCCCTGGACCGACACGGTGTCGCCGATCTGGCGGGACACCCCGGCGCCGTACGGGCCGTTCTTCGTCCTGCTGGCGGGCCTGGCGGTGCTGCTCGGCGGTGGCCTGGCCGGGACGATCGTGCTGCTGCGGGTGATCGCGGTGGCCGGGGTGCTGCTGGCCGCGCTCTGCCTGCCCGGGTTGGCCCGGGCGGTCGGTGTGCCGATCCGGCGGGCGGCCTGGCTGGCGCTGGCCTGCCCGCTCGTCGGGGTGCATCTGGTGGCCGGCGCGCACAACGACGCGGTCGGGCTCGGGCTGCTGCTGTTCGGCCTGCTGGTGCTGGTACGCCGGCCCGGCCGGCCGGGGGCGCTGCTGGTGGCCGGGGTGTTGCTGGGGCTGGCGGTGGCGGTGAAGGCCATCGTGGTGGTGGTGCTCCCGTTCGCCGCGCTCGCGGCCGTGGCGGGCCGCTACACGGTGCGGGCGCTGCTCCGCGACGGCGGCTGGCTGGCCGGCGGAGTGGTGGCCGCGCTGGTGGTCGCCTCGCTGGCCACCGGGCTGGGGCTGGGCTGGGTGGGCGGCGTGGCCCGCAGTGGCGAGTCGCAGCAGTGGACCTCACCGCCGACCGCGGTGGGGTTCGTGATCGATTACGCGGGCGGGCTGTTCGGCCGGGAACCGGGGGCGGTGGGGGTCGTCCGGGTGGTCGCGCTGGCGGTGCTCGCGGTGCTGCTGGTGGTGCTCTGGTGGCGGTCCTGGACGGCGTTGCGCCGGCTGAACGACGTCCGGCAGCGGGTGCTCCGGCTGGCCGTGGCCCGGCCCCGGGTGGCCCTGACCGGGGCGGGCCTGGCGCTGGCCGCCACGGTGCTGCTCGCTCCGGTCTTCCATCCCTGGTACGCGACCTGGCCGTTGGCGGTGCTGGCGGTGGCGACGCTGTCGGTGGCCCGGACCGTGTGGTTCGTGGCGCCCAGCGCGGTGGCGTCCTGCCTGACCCTGCCCGACGGCGCGAACCTGGCCCGGTTCACCAAGGCGCCGGGCGCGGTCCTGATGACCGCGCTGGTGGTGGCGGTGGTGGTTCGGGCGGTCCGCGCCGGCCTGGCCCGCCGCGCCCGCTGACCGATCCGCCCGACCTGCCCTCGGCCTGCCTTGATCGACTCGGGTTGCGGCAGGTTGTGGTCACCGCGGCGCTCGGCACCGCCGATTGCGGCAGGTCGGGTGGATCAAGGGCGCGGAACGACCGGGCCGTCAGCGTCCCCACGATCGGGTCGGTCCCCGGGACGACCCGCAGGTGGGGCAGGCCGATCGGGGCTGTGCTGGCGCCGTTCGGGCCCGGACGGCCAGGGCACACATCAGGAGCGCGGGCCCGGCGACGGCCACGGCCACGGCCGTGCCGCTCACCCCGGCCCAGTCCGGGTTCCGTCCGACGGCCCGCTCCGCCAGCTCCCGAACGAACAGCAGTCCGATGGGGGTGGCCAGGACGAGGAGCGCCCAACCGCCGCGAAAGTCGCGCCCGCGCGCCCGGTCGAGCGCGAGCACCAGGGCGACCACCAGCAGCACCGTGCCGGCGAGTGGCCCGACCTCGATGCCACGGTAGCTCTCGAAGAAGTAGCCGTCCCGGATCCGGCTTGCCGCCAGGCCCGCGGCCAGGGCGCTTCCCGGGAGCAGGGCAGCGCGCGCCGCGAGCGGCAGTCGTGCCGGCATCCCGAGCGCGACCACGCCCAGCGCGAGCTGAGGCGCCAGCACCAGCAGCGGCGGCCGGGCCAGGCCGGCCAGCGCGGAGACCGGCACCACCAGGGCGGTGGCCAGCACGGCGGCCCAGAGAATCGGGCGCGCGTAGCGCCGTGGGGCGAGGGCGTGCGCCGCCCCGGCGGCCAGCCAGGCGGCCCAGGCCACCATCCCGATGGTGTTGAACGGGCCGAGCGGCGGTAGCCCCGACTCGGGTGCCGGCGGGCGCAACTCCAGCACGGACCAGGCCGCGGCCAGGGCGGTTGCCGTGAGGAAGGCGAGGACGGCGGCGAGGCGTACCCCGGGAACCAGGTCGGCGGCCCCGGCGGCCCGCAGCCGCTGGCGCAGGCCGCCGCGAACGAGGTCGGCGGCGTCCGCCGGTGAGGGCCAGCGCCGGTCCGGTCCGGCCAGGTCGAGGTACGTCCCGACGATCTCGGCCCCGCGCAGCCGACGGTATTCGGCGGGGTACGCGAGCAGCAGACGCAGGTAGCGGCGTTCGAGGTCGCTCATGCCAGCCCGCCCGCCAGGTGCGCCGTCGCCCGGCTCGCGGCGCGACGGCGCAGCCGGTCGGTGGCGGCCTCGACGTTGCGCCGCATCCGCTCGGTCTCGGCGCTGAGCGTGGCGTCGCCGGCGGGGGAGAGGCGGTAGTAGCGGCGGAGCCGGCCGTCCACCACCTCTTCCCGGTCGACCTCCACCAGACCGGCGTCAACCAGCCGGTCCAGGGCGCCGTAGAGCGTGCCGGGACGCAGGGCCACGCGCCCCTGGGAGAGGGTGGTGACCTCGCCGATGATGCCGTACCCGTGCAGCGGCTCGGCGGCGAGCGCGGTGAGGATCAGATAGGTGGGTTCGCGTAGGGGAGTGTCCACCCGTTCAATGTATCGGACGCGAAGGTATTACGGGGCCCGTTACGTGCGGCCGGGCCGGCCCCGCTGTCGCGGAGCCGGCCCGGCCGTCGGTCGAGACTCAGCAGTCGAAGTACATGGCGAACTCGTGCGGGGTCGGGCGCAGGCGCACCGGGTCGACCTCGTTGGCCCGCTTCCACTCCACCCAGGTGGAGATCAGGTCCGGCGTGAACACTCCACCGTCGAGCAGGTAGTCGTGGTCGGCCTCGAGCGCGTCGAGCACCTCCGGCAGCGAGCCCGGGACCTGCTTGACGTCGCCCCACTCCTCCGGCGGCAGGTCGTACAGGTCCTTGTCGATCGGCGCCGGCGGCTCGGTCTTGTTCTTGATGCCGTCCAGGCCGGCCATCAGCATGGCCGAGAAGGCCAGGTAGACGTTCGCCGACGGGTCCGGCACCCGGAACTCGACCCGCTTGGCCTTCGCGTTGCTGCCGGTGACCGGGATGCGGGTGCAGGCGGAGCGGTTGCGCTGCGAGTAGACCAGGTTGACCGGCGCCTCGAAGCCCGGCACCAGGCGGCGGAACGAGTTGACCGTCGGGTTGGTGAAGGCCAGCAGCGACGGCGCGTGGTGCAGCAGGCCGCCGATGTACCAGCGGGCGGTGTCGGAGAGGCCGGCGTAGCCGGTCTCGTCGTAGAACAGCGGCTCGCCGTTCAGCCACAGGCTCTGGTGGGTGTGCATGCCGGAGCCGTTGTCGCCGAAGAGCGGCTTCGGCATGAAGGTCGCCGTCTTGCCGTTGGCCCAGACCTCGTTCTTCACGATGTACTTGAAGAGCTGCATCTGGTCACCGGCGTGCAGCAGGGTGGAGAATCGGTAGTTGATCTCCGACTGGCCGGCGGTGCCGACCTCGTGGTGCGAGCGCTCCACGGTGTAGCCGGCGTCGACCAACCGGCGCACGATGCTGTCGCGCAGGTCGGCGAAGTGGTCGACCGGCGGCACCGGGAAGTAGCCACCCTTGTACGCGGTCTTGTAGCCGCGGTTGCCGCCCTGCTCCTCGCGGCCGGTGTTCCAGGCGCCCTCGACCGAGTCGATGTAGTAGTACGACTGGTGCGCGGACGTCTCGTGGCGGATCGAGTCGAAGATGTAGAACTCGGCCTCGGCGCCGAAGTACGCGGTGTCGGCGATGCCGCTCGCGGCCAGGTACGCCTCGGCCTTCTTGGCCACGTTCCGCGGGTCACGGGAGTATGCCTCCCGGGTGAACGGGTCGTGGATGAAGAAGTTGAGCGCGAGGGTCTTCTGTGCGCGGAACGGGTCGATGAAGGCGGTCGCGACATCCGGGAGCAGGAGCATGTCCGACTCGTGGATCGCCTGGAAGCCGCGGATCGACGAACCGTCGAACGCGAGGCCGTCCGTGAAGACGCTGTCGTCGAAGGACTCGACCGGCAGGTTGAAGTGCTGCATCACGCCGGGCAGGTCACAGAAACGTACGTCGACGAACTTCACGTCCTCGTTCTTGAGGTATCGCAGGAGTTCCTCGGGATTGGCGAACACGTGTCCTCCTGGCAGGCTCACTCCGGTGGCTGGCTCCTGGCGACGGTATTGCGGTGGGGTTGCCCGGCCGTGTCTCCTCTGTTTCCGCTGTGTTACGGCCCTCGCGGAGCGTCATCTACCCCGCTGAGCCACCGTCAACCACCCATCGGGTGGCACCCTCTGCACCAGGGACGACCCGTCTGATGGCCTTTGCCCGATTCTCCGTCAGGCGTCGAACCGGCGTACCCGGGCCGTGACCGACACCCCTGCTGACCACGGTGCCAATGGTCCCGCCGGGGGCCGGACTACCCTTGACCGCTGTGACCACCACCGCCACCGCGCCGGTCCCACCCGCCACGGACCCCACCTTCACACCCCCCGGCCTCGGCCGCCGGTTCGGCGCGCTGATCATCGACTGGGTGCTCTGCCTGCTGGTTTCCGGCCTCTTCGCCAACCCGGCCCGGGACGGCTGGCCGCCGGTGGTGGTGCTGATCCTCGAATACGCCTTCTTCCTCGGCTTCTTCGTCCAGACCCCCGGCATGTACATCACCCGGATCCGCTGCCTGGCCTGGTCGGACGGCGGTCGGATCGGGCCGCTCCGGGCGCTGCTGCGCGGCGTGCTGCTCGCCCTGGTCGTACCCGCTCTGCTGATGGACGGGCACCGGCGCGGCCTGCACGACCGCCTCGCCGACTCGGTCATCGCCGACGCCCCCCGCCCCGCCCGTGCCGGCTCCTGAGCTGCCCGGCGCGGCACCCGCCCCCGTGGGGCGGATGCCGCGCCGTCGGTCAGCCGAGCGGGACCTCGGTGTCGTCCACCCGTACCCGGGTCGTGACGGCGGGCAGCAGCGCGGCGTTCCGACCCGCGGGCCGCCATCTGCCCTGTTCGTCCAGGTAGCTCAGCGTGGCGTTCTTGCGGGCCACCAGCCAGCCCCGTTCGCCTGGCAGCCGTAGGGCCACCGGCAGCGTCGCGTTCGGGTCCACCTCGTCGCCGTACACCCGGATGACCGGTCCGAACCGCGGGTGGGTCGAGTCCAGCGGCTCGATGTAGACGACCGTGCGGGTGGGGTCGCCGCCGAACCGTATGTCGGCGGCGACGAACAACTCGCCCCGTCCGGTGCGGCCGTACGCCTTCCAGTCGAATCCCGTGGCCGGGCTGGCCGTCTCATGCTCCCCGCCGTTGTCGCCCTTGCCGAGGAGCATGCGCACGCTCTCCAGGTCCAGCCCGGCGCCCTGCGGGGCCACCGGGAAGAGGGCTGCTTCATCTCCCGGCCGACCGCCACCCGCTGGGGTGCGCCAGCCGAGGCCGGGATCGTTCGGTATCACCGTGGGGTCGGTCAGGTTCCCGATCCTCAGATATGTGCCCGAACCATCGCGAACCGCCACACTGTACCGGTCGCGTTGCGGCGGCACCCTGACCACGGCGGCCCCGTCAGCGAACGTAACCGGTCGCCAGTCCGTGCGCGTGACCCGGTCGGCGAGATAGGTCCGCTCCCCGGACCACTCCACGTCGTCGCCGACGTCCAGCACCACCAGCACCGACCGGTCCGGACCGGTCAGGAATGCGCGGCTGCCGAAATCGAGCGTGAAGATGTCCGCGCCGACCGGTTCCGGCCGGCCGGCGCTGTCCGTACCGATGAACCCGATGAACACGGACAACTTGCCACCGTCAACCCGCATCCGCTGCACCACGGCGGCGGCCGGGCCGGCCGGGGTGGTCCCCGCCCACGTCACGCGCGGTTGCCCGGCGGGCGAGCGGATCAGCCCTCGTAGCGGGCTGTCGTCGCGGGTCTGTTCGTAGGTGGCGAGCACCCGGTCGAGGTAGGCGCGGTCGTGGGCCAGGTCGCCCCGGGTCGGCTGATCGAGCAGGAGTTCCGGGACGTCGGCCACCTCGGCCGGCGCGGGAGCACGGCCCAACTGGACGGCTCCGGCCAGGCCGGCCAGCAGCAGTACCGCGAGCGCACCCGTCAGGACGCGCCGCCGGCGGACCCGGCGCCGGCCACCCCGCCGGGCACGGTCCACCAGATCGGCCGGCGGGTGTACCTCGTCCGCGGTCACCGCCAAGGCCCGTCGTACCGGGTCGGTTTCCAGGTCGTACGTCATCGAATCCTCCGGGTCATGGGAGAGGTGCCGGGCAGCGTGTCGCGTTCGACCCGCCCGAGGTCGGTCAGGTGCCGCAACCGGGTGAGGCCCCGCGCCGTGTGGCTCTTCACCGCGCCGACCGAGCAGCCCATGATCTGGGCGGTCTCGGCCTCGGACAGGTCGTCGAGGTAGCGCAGCACGACGGCCGCCCGCTGCCGGGGCGGCAGGGCGCGCAGCGCCCCGAGCACCACCTGCCGGGTGGCCACCTCATCGGCGTGGTCGGCGGCCAGCGGTACGGCCGCGTCGGTCAGCGTCGCCTCCGGCCGCCGGCCCCGCAGCCGCCAACGGTCGATGGCGCGGTTCACCATGATCTTTCTGGCGTAGGTGTCGGGCGCGGCGCGGGCTCGTCGCCACTTCGCGTACAGCCGTTCCAGGACCTCCTGGAGCAGATCCTCTGCGGCGTGCCGGTCTGTGGTCAGCAGGTACGCCGAGCGCAGCAGTGCGGTCGAGCGGCTACGGACGAACTCGTCGAACGGGTCGGTCGGTGCCGGGGCGTCGTCGTCTTTCATCGCGGGTACAGACGATGACGGGTGGGTTGAGGTTTACCGGGACACGAGAAAGCCGGGCCTGTCGAAGACAAGCCCGGCTTTCTCGCGTACGACGGGGGTCAGCGACCCCGGGTCTGGCGGAACGCGCCCCGCGGCGGCCGCATGTTCTTCGGGATCGCGCCCTTGGGCAGCTGCGGGCGGGCGGTGAGCGCCTTCAGCCGCTTGTCGAGGGCGTTGACGTCCTTGGGGGAGAGGGTGCGGGGCAGCCGCATCAGGGTCATCCGCAGCTTGCGGATCGACAGCTCGTCCTCGCCCTGGCCGATCACGTAGTCGTGCAGCGGGGCGGAGCCGATCACCTTGGCCAGCCGGCGCTTCTCCTGGCCGAGCAGTCCGCGTACCCGCTGCGGGTTCCCCTCGGCCAGCAGGATCACGCCGGGGCGGCCGAGCACCAGGTGCACCATGTCCATCTGTGTGGTGGAGCTGACGGCCGGGGTGACCCGCCAGTCGCCGCGCATGCTCTCCATGATCTGGGCCGCCGCGCCGGGCTGCCCCTCGGCGGCGTTCATCATTGCCGCGTTGGACCGCAGGTTGAGCACGATCAGCACGGCGAGCAGGGCGAGCAGGATGCCGATCGGCAGCCAGATCCAGCCCGAGAGAATGACCGCGACCACGGTGAGCGCGAGCGGGATCAGCACCGCCGCCGCCACCAACGGCGCGAACCAGCGGTCCTGCTTGGCGGTGAATCGGAACACCATCCCGATCTGCTTCAGCCGCTGGCCGAACGAAACCTTCTCCTGGGGCTTTGCCATGCCGCAAGTCTAGTGGTCGCCCGGCAACCGGTTGATCCGTGGCCGGCCCCACGCCGCGCGGCTGAGTACCTTACGTCGCCGCCGCGCGACTGAGGCCCCGGGTAAGGAGGCGACGCGGTCGAAGATCAGGCGACGGACCCATGCACCGGGGCCACCTTCGGGCGGAAAGTCGACCTCGACAACGAAACGAACCGTACGACAGGGGAACCGACATGTTCAGCAACAGCGCGGATCTGATGCTCGCCCTCCACCGCACCTACGCCTCCGAGCTCCGGGCCGACGCGGCCCGCGACCGGCTCGCCCGGTCGCTGCCCCGCCGCCATCCCCGGGGCTGGCTGGGGCGCCGGAACCCCGCCGCCCGTACCGTCCGGTGACCACGCTCGCCGCGCCGGCCGCCCGGCCCGCGCCCCCGCCCGGCGGCGGGGACGGGAGCGCGACGACCGCCCCGGCCGACGGGGGACCGACCGGTCGGGTCGGCCCGACGCCGCCCGGAGCCGGTGGCGCGGCCGGCCCGACCGTGGCCCGGCGCGCGGACGGCACCGGCCCGGCCGACACGGGGGCGGCCGGGCCGGCGGCAGACGGGCCGGTCGGCCGGGACGGTACGGGCACCCGTCATGGCATGCTCGACGCCGTGACCGTACGCGCCGCCAGTACCGTCCTCGTCGGCCGCCAGCAGGAGCTGGCCGGGCTGCGCGAGGCGCTCGGCCGAGCCCGCGCCGGGGAGGCCGCCACCGTCCTGGTCGGCGGTGAGGCGGGCGTCGGAAAGACCCGGCTGCTGGAGGAGTTCGGCGTCCTGGCCGACGGCGTCGGCGCGCGGGTGCTGGTCGGCCAGTGCCTGGAACTCGGCGAGGCCGGCCTGCCGTTCGCGCCGTTCGCCGCCGCGCTGCGCGAGGTGCTGCGCCACGACGGGCCGGCCGCCTTCGCCGGGTACGAGGCCGAGTTCGCCCGGCTGCTGCCGGAGCTGGCCCGGGTGCCGGCCGGCGTCGCCACGCCCGCCGGCCAGACCGCCTCGGACACCCCGCGGGGCTACCTGTTCGAGCTGGTCGCCGACCTGTTCCGGCGGATCGCCGAGGAGCGGCCGTTGGTGCTGGTCATCGAGGACCTGCACTGGGCCGACCGGTCCACCCGGGACCTGATCGGCTTCCTGGTCCGGGGCGCCCGCGCCGCGCGCCTGCTGCTGGTCTGCACCTTCCGCACCGACGAGCTGCACCGCGGTCATCCCCTACGCCCCTTCCTCGCCGAGCTGGACCGGGCGCGCGGCGTGGACCGGGTCGAGCTGGGCCGGCTGGACCGGGACGGCACCGCGGCCATCCTCACCGATTTGCTCGGCGCTGAACCGCCCGCCCGGGCCGTCGACGACGTGCACCGGCGCACCCAGGGCAACCCGTTCTTCATCGAGGAGTTGGCTGCCGCGGGCGACCCGGTGGGCTGCGCCGCCCTGCCCGAAACCCTGCGCGACCTGCTGCTGGCCCGGGTGGACCGGCTGCCCGAGACGGCCCAGCGGGTGCTGCGGATCGCCGCCGCCGGCGGCACCCGCTTCGCCCACCAACTGCTCGCCGAGGTCGCCGGCCTGCCCGAGGCCGAGCTGGAGGACGCGCTGCGCGCCGCCGTGGCCGCCCAGCTGGTGGTGGCCGACCCGGACGGCGACTACGAGTTCCGGCACGCGCTGGTCCGCGAGGCCGTCCACGACGAGCTGCTGCCCGGCGAGCACGCCCGACTGCACGCCCGGTACGCCGCCGCGATCGAGGCGCAGCCGCACCTGGTGGCCGCCGGTCGAGCCCCGGCCGAGATCGCCCACCACTGGTACGCGGCACACGACCACCCGCGCGCGCTGGTCACCGCCCGGGTGGCCGCCTGCGCCGCCGCCGACCGGTACGCGTACGCCGAGCAGAGCCGGCTGCTGGAACGGGTCCTCGAACTGTGGGAGCTGGTGCCCGACGCCGCCGACCGGCTGGGCATGGACCACCTCCGGGTGCTGGAGGAGACCCTCGACGCGGCCAGCACCGCCGGCGACCTCAGCCGGGCGCTCACCCTGACCCGGGCGGGGCTGGCCGAGGTGGACAGCGCCGCCGAGCCGCTGCGCGCCGCCCGCCTGCTGGACCAGCGGGGCCGGCTGCTGGCCCTGCTCGGCAAGAGCGATGGCGCGGCGGAGCTGGGCGAGGCGTACCGGCTGGCGGCCGGGGTGCCGGACGGGCCGGAGCGGACGGGCCTGCTCGCCGACATCGCGGCGCACCTGATGAAGGTCGATCCGAAGCAGGCCGCCTCGGTGGCGGCCGAGGCGACGGCCGGTGCCGAGGCGCTCGGCGTGGATCTGACCCTGCTGCCCACCCGGATCGCCATGCTCTGCCGTACGGACCGCACACCCGATCTCGGGCTGGCCGAGCTGCGCCGGGCCGAGGCCCGGGCTCGGGCCACCGACAACGCGCCGGCGCTGGTCAGCGCCCTGGTCTACCTCTCCGACGTGCTGTACGAGCTGGGCCGCTACCAGGAGTCGGCCGAGGCGGCCGCGGCCGGGGTGGCCGAGGCGCGCCGGGTCGGGATCAGCCGCTCGATCGGGGCGTACCTGCTGTCGAATCGGGCCGAGGCGCTGATCGCCCTGGGCCGCTGGGACGAGGCCGACGCGGCCTGCGCCGAGGCCGCCCGGATCGACCCGCCGGGCGTCTCCGGGCTGCACTGGCTCCAGCTCCGGGCCGGGCTGCGGCTGGCCCGGGCCCACCCGACCGCCGACGAGCTGGTCGGCCGGGCGCTGGCGTTCCTGGCCCGGCCGTACCTCTGGCCGAGCGGTCGGCTGCCGCTGCGCGAGCTGCGGATCGAGGCCGCCCTCGCGGCGGACGACAAGGTGGCGGCGCTCGGGGCGAGCCGGGCCGCCCTGGCCGACGAACGGCTGGCCGACCTGCCCCGGGAGGGCTGGCCGGTGCTCAGCGCCGTCGCGCGTACCGCCGCGCTGGTCGAGGACGCCGAGTTGGCCGGCGCGGTGGCCGCGATGGCCGATGCCCTGCCCGTCCGCTATCCGGCGGAGCGGGCGCACGCCGCCCAGGTCGCCGCGATCCTCGCCGGTGTCGGTTCGACTGCCGGTGTTGGCGTCGGCGGGGGTGCCGACGCGGGTGACGCTGGCCCCGGTGCCGGGGCCGGACTGTCGGCCTGGCGGGTGGTGGTGGACGCGTGGCGGGCGGCCGGGCAGCCGTACCCGCTGGGCCGGGCGCTGCTCGAACTGGCCGAGGCGGCCGCCGCGGCCGGCGAGCGGGACGTCGTGGCCGCCGCGGTCGGCGAGGCCACCGAGATCGCCACCCGGCTCGGGGCCACCCCGCTGGGCGAGCAGGCCGCCATCCTGGCCCGCCGGGTCGGGCTGCGCGTCGGTGGCCGCCCCGGACCGGACCTGCTCACCAGCCGGGAGCAGGAGGTGCTGCGCCTGGTCGCCGAGGGGCACAGCAATAGCCGGATCGCCGAACGTCTCTTCATCTCGCCGAAGACGGCCAGCGTGCACGTGTCCCGGATCATCGCCAAGCTGGACGTACGCAACCGGGTGGAGGCCGCGGCGCTGGCTCACCGCCTCGGCCTGCTCGACCGCGACCCGGTGCCGCAGCCGGACGCCCGCTGACCGTTCCCGCGCGGTGCCACGCACGGGTGGGTCAGTGCCGGGGCAGGTAGATCCGCCAGCCGTCGACGGCGACCACGTCGAGCGTGCCCCGGCGCGGGTCGAGCGGCCGGTCCAGCAGGCCCCGGTTCGGATCGAGCCGCCGGTCGAGCGTGGCGGCCAGCGGTGAGCCGACCGGTGCGACCCAGGCCGCGTCCGGGTCGGCCGCCACCACCCGCCGGTACGCCGGCCAGCGGTCGAGTCCGGGGCGCAACTCGTCGTCGACCACCGCGCAGGCCACGTTCTCGCCGCTTTCGAAGGTGAGTCGGTTGCAGGTCCAGTAGCCGCCCCGCACATGCCGTACGCCCAGCCCGTCGAGGGCGTCGACGAGCGCCCGGTGCCGGTCCGCCTCGGCTTGCACGGCCGGCACCGTACCGATCGCGTCGGCGGTGGCGGCGGTCGCCGTGCCGAGGACAGCCGCCAGCACGGCGATCGCGCCGACCCGGGCGGCCCGGCTCGCCCCGCTCGGTGCCCGGTGACGGGCCCGGCCGACATCCTCGGACTCGACGCCGGTGTCGCCCTGGCCGACGCCGCGCACGATGCCGCGTCGCGCCGCGCGCCACAGTGGCCAGAGCAGGGCGGGCGTGGCGACCGCGAGACAGGAGAGGTAACGGGCGCTCTCCACCGGCGTCCGTCCGGCCGCGCTGCTCACCGTGTACGCGAGCAGCACCGCTGCCGCCCCGGCCAGCAACGCCAGCCGTACCGCCGCCGACACGCGTCGTTCGTCGTCGCCGCTCTCGGGTTGGCCAGGTCTTGGGCGCTTACCGTCCCGTCCGAACGGCAGGTGTCCGAGATCTGCGGCGACCGCACCCGGCGGCGGGGACGCGGGCGGGGTGGCCGGGATCGGCGTTCGCAGGGCACGCCAGGCGACCGCCGTGCCGAGGAGCAGCAGGGCCGGGAAGGCGACCGCCCACCAGAGCTGCCAGTCGGCGCAGTGGCCGGGCGAGCAGAAGCCCATGCCGAGCGGCGGCCCGAGCACCAGCCCGCCGTACAGCCGCTCACCCCAGGTCGCCGCCTCCCCGCCGCTGGCGTCGAGGATCGCGGCGAGCGGGTTGCGGCCGTGCCGGAGGCTGTCCAGCAGCATCGGCGCCGCGCCGAGCAGCAGCGCGCCCGCCACGACCGGCCCCGCCCGGGCGGCGAGCTCCCGTCGCCGGCGGGCCACCAGCACCGCGCCGGTCGTGAGGACGTAGGGCAGCACCAGCGGGTCGACCCAGAGCATCAGCCCGGAGACCAGCCCCCAGGCCGCCCAGCGCGGCAGCCGCGCCCCGGCGTCGGGATCGGCGCCGATGACGCCGGGGGCCGGGCTGGCCCGGCCCGACGCCGGCCGCGCCCTCGACCGGCCGGCCCGGCCCGGCGTCGACCGGGTTGCTGATCTGCCGGCGCACAGCCCGACGGTGAGCAGGGCGAGCGCCACCCCGGCCGGGTTCAGCTCGGGATAGCCGCCGCCGGCGATGAGCTGGTTCTTCACCACCCGGTCGGAGCCGAGCGCGAGGAAGGCGACGACCAGCAGGGCGTACCAGGGTTCTCCGCCGAGCCGGCGGGTGAGCCGCCAGGACAGGACGAGGAAGAGCGCGTACAGCGCGAGGGTCGGCATCCGCAGCGCCAGCACCGACGGCCCGGCCAGCGCGAACAGCGGGGCGGCGAGGTACGCCTCCAGCGTCCCCATGTACGCCTGGCCGTAGAACCAGACCGGCAGGTGTCGTCCCTGGGCGATGTGCAGCGCGGCGAGCCCCATGGTGGCCTCGTCGCTGTTGGTCGGTGGGGCGTCGTGCCGCAGCAGCCACAGCCGGTACGCGACCCCGGCCACGATGGCGAGGGCGGCCAGCACCACGGGCAGGGGCACACGCCGCCGCCATCCGTACGCCGCAAAGCCGCACAAACCGGCACATAACGTCACGCGTTGTGTAACGGATGGGTAACGGAGGGTGTGACGACGTGGCTGGGCGTGCCGTGGTCAGGCGCCGGTCACGACGATCCCGGCCGGCTGGCACACGCCACCGGCCGAGGCGAGGGTGGGGTCAGGCGGGGGTCGGCAGGCTGCCCCGGGCCGCCAGCGCCTGCTGGTAGAGGCGTCCGGCGCGGTACGACGAGCGGACCAGTGGGCCGCTCATCACGCCGGCGAAGCCGATCTCCTCGGCCTCCTCGCGCAGCTCGACGAACTCCTCCGGCTTGACCCAGCGGGTGACCGGGTGGTGCCGGGGGGAGGGGCGCAGGTACTGCGTGATGGTGATCAGCTCGCAGCCGGCCTCGTGCAGGTCGCGCAGCGCCTGGGAGACCTCGGCCCGCTCCTCGCCCATGCCGAGGATCAGGTTGCTCTTGGTGACCAGGCCGGCGGCGCGGGCCTGGCGGATCACGTCGAGGGAGCGCTCGTAGCGGAACGCCGGGCGGATCCGCTTGAAGATCCGCGGCACGGTCTCCACGTTGTGCGCCAGCACCTCGGGCCGCGCGCCGAAGACCTCGGCGAGCTGCTCGGGGACCGCGTTGAAGTCGGGGATCAGCAGTTCGACGCCGCAGCCGGACCGCAGGGCGTGGATCTGCCGGACCGTCTCGGCGTAGAGCCAGGCGCCGCCGTCGGGCAGGTCGTCGCGGGCGACGCCGGTGATGGTGGCGTAGCGCAGGCCCATCGCGGCGACCGACTCGGCGACCCGGCGGGGCTCGTCGGCGTCGAACTCGGCCGGCTTGCCGGTGTCGATCTGGCAGAAGTCGCAGCGCCGGGTGCACTGGTCGCCACCGATGAGGAAGGTGGCCTCCCGGTCCTCCCAGCACTCGTAGATGTTGGGGCAGCCGGCCTCCTGGCAGACCGTGTGCAGCCCCTCGCGCGAGACCAGCCCACGTAGTTGCGTGTACTCCGGCCCCATCTTGGCCTTGACCTTGATCCACGGCGGCTTGCGCTCGATCGGCGTCTCGGCGTTGCGCGCCTCGATCCGCAGCAGCCGTCGCCCCTCGGGTGCCACGGTGCTGCTGCTGGCCTGCGGGGTCGTCGGCGTGGAGTGCTCGATCGTCACGAATCCGAGCCTACGCCGGACGGTGCCGGTCGATGAACGTCGGGCGACCGCCGTCACGCCGCGGACGTCGTGACGCTGAACACCCCACCGTGGGAAAAGGGTGTCACACGGCCCGGAATCGGCTGCTACCCTCGCCGACAAAGCTGCGACGGAGCCGAGTAGCGCGCCGACCCGCCAGTCAGAGAGCCGCCGGTTGCTGCGAGGCGGTCTGGCGACGGCCCGCGAAGACCCTCCCGAGCTGCGGGAAGAACGGCGTCACGCGCCCAGTAGAGCCCGCCGGCCGGCCCCCGTCACCGGGCGACGAATGAGGCTCCCGCTCCGGCGGGGGCGAAGGTGTGGTGGCACCGCGAGGAACCCGCTCGCCCACACCTCCCGGGGATCGCGTTGCGATTGATCGAGGAGGTAACCGCCGTGCAACGCATCCTGTCCTCCCAGCTCCACGCCCACATCGGCGACACCGTCCGGATCGCCGGCTGGGTGCACCGCCGCCGGCTGCTCAAGTCGGTGGCGTTCCTGATCGTCCGGGACGCCGCCGGCCTGGCCCAGGTGGTGGTCACCGACCCGACTGCCCGCGCGGCCGTGGAGAAGCTCACCGAGGAGACCGTGGTCGAGGTCACGGCCACGGTGGTCGCGAACGACAGCGCCCCCGCCGGGGTCGAGCTCACCGAGCCGACCGTACGGCCGCTCGGGCCGCCCGCCGTGCCGCCGCCGTTCGACCTGTACCGGCCGGCGCTCACCGCGACCCTGCCCACCCAGCTCGACCACGCCCCGACCGCGTTGCGCCATCCGACCCGGTCGGCCGCGCTACGGATCTCGGCGGCGGCGGTGGCCGGCTTCCGGGCCACCCTGGACGCCCACCGCTTCGTGGAGATCCACACCCCGAAGGTGGTCGCCTCGTCCACCGAGAGCGGGGCGAACGTCTTCTCGCTGGACTGGTTCGGCCGGCCGGCGTACCTGGCCCAGTCGCCACAGTTCTACAAGCAGCTCATGGTCGGGGTCTTCGAGCGGGTGTACGAGGTGGGGCCGGTGTTCCGGGCCGAACCGCACGACACCGTCCGGCACCTGGCCCAGTACACGTCGCTCGACGTCGAGCTGGGCTTCGTCGCCGACCACCGGGACGTGATGGTCGTGCTGCGGGACACCCTCGCCGGGATGGCCGGGGCGGTCGCCGACCGGGCCGGTGGCGCGCTCGCCACGCTCGGGGTGACCGTGCCCGAGGTGCCGGCGGAGATCCCCGCCGTGCACTTCACCGAGGCGCTGGCGATCGTCGGGGCGCCGGCCGACGAGCCGGACCTCGCCCCGGCGCACGAGCGGGCGCTGGGCGAGTGGGCCCACCGCGAGCACGGCTCGGACTTCCTCTTCGTCACCGGGTACCCGATGGCGAAGCGGCCCTTCTACACCCACCCCGACCCGGCGCGGCCGGCGTACGCCAACGGCTTCGACCTGCTGTTCCGGGGGATGGAGCTGGTCACCGGCGGGCAGCGGCTGCACCGGTACGAGGATTACCTGGCCGCCCTCGCCGCCCGGGGCGAACCGGTCGAGCCGTACGCCGGCTACGTCGACGCGTTCCGGCACGGCATGCCGCCGCACGGCGGGTTCGCGATCGGGCTGGAGCGCTTCGTGGCCCGGCTCACCGGCGCGGCCAACGTCCGGGAGGTGACCGCCTTCCCGCGCGACCTGCACCGGCTCACCCCCTGATCACGTGATCACGCCCCGACATCGGGGTACCCCTCGCCGACAGCGACGAGGGGTACCCGATGGGGCTGAGGAGCGGGATGCGCGAGCAGATGCGGGTGATGCTGCGGCAGGTGCTGCACGTCCGCCCGGCCGGGGCTGCCCACCGGGTCGCGCTGCGGGCCGGGATCAGCGTGCTGGTTCCGCTGCTCGCGGTGCTCGCGCTGGATCACCCCGGCTGGTCGGTGTACGCGGTCTTCGGGGCGTTCACCTCGCTCTACGGGCGCAACCACGTGCACCTGTCCCGGATGGCGATGCAGGCGAGCGCCGGGATGGCGCTGACGCTGTCGACCGTCCTCGGGGTGCTGGTCGGTTCGCTGGAGTCGCGGGCGTGGGTCGCGGTGCCGGTCACCGCGGCCGTCGCGGCGCTGGGCTCGGCGCTCGCCGCCGCGCAGGACTGGCACCCGCCGGGGCCACTGTTCCTCGTCTTCGCGTTCGGCGCGGTCGCCTCGGCCCCACGCGCGCTGCCGGACGTGCCGATCGCCGTGGTCGTGGCCGGGCTGAGCAGCCTGTTCGCGCTGCTGGTCGGAAACGTGGGCAGCGTCCTGCGGCGGCAGCGGAGCCGCCCGGCCCGGCTGGCGCACGGGTGGACGGGGGAGCCGGTGCGCTACGCCCTCGCCGTGGTGCTGGCCGGCGGCACGGTGACCGCCGTCGGGATCGGCCACCCGTACTGGGCGATGGTGGCGGCGGTCGCCCCGCTGACCGTTCAGGGGATGACCGCCCAGCTCGTCCGCGCCGCGCACCGGGTCCTCGGCACGCTGCTCGGGCTGCTGACCAGCGCGGTGCTGCTGGCACCGCACCTGTCGCCGTACGCCACCGTGCTCGTCGTGGCGGGGTTGCAGATCGTCACCGAGCTGCTGGTCGGCCGCAACTACGGCCTGGCGCTGCTGTTCATCACCCCGATGGCGCTGCTGATGGGGCAGCTCGCGGCGCCCCGGCCGGCCGGCCAGCTGCTCTTCGACCGGGGTGTGGAGACGTTGATCGGCACCGGCATCGGCGGCCTGATCGTGCTCGGCGAACCGTGGTTGCGAGCGCGGATCAGCGCTGGGCGGGGACCGCAGCGGTGACCGGGTCGCCCGCCTCTCCGCTCACCGGAGGCGCGATCGGCAGCCGCCGCTTGTGGTCGGTGGCCCGGTAGCGGGCCACCAGCGCCGCCGCCACCTCCGCCGGGACCGGCCGCCCCTCCAGGTAGTCGTCGATCTGCTCGTACGTCAGGCCGAGCGCGTCCTCGTCGAGCCTGCCCGGCGCCAGGCTCTCCAGGTCGGCGGTGGGCGCCTTGCCGACCAGGTCCGCCGGGGCGCCCAGCGCCTGCGCGATGGCGCGGACCCGGCGCTTGGTCAGCCCGGTCAGCGGCACCACGTCCGCCGCCCCGTCGCCGTGCTTGGTGAAGAAGCCGGTGACCGCCTCGGCCGCGTGGTCGGTGCCGACCACCAGGCCGCCCAGCGCCCCGGCCACCGCGTACTGGGCGATCATGCGCTGGCGGGCCTTGACGTTGCCGTGCACGAAGTCCTGCTGGGCGGCGTCGCGGAAGGTCAGCCCGGCCGCCACCAGCGTGTCCAGGGCGGCGTCGCTGGCCGGCCGCACGTCGACGGTGAGCACCCGGTCGGGCCGGATGAATTCCAGGGCGGCCTGGGCGTGGTGCTCGTCGGCCTGCACCCCGTACGGCAGGCGCATCGCCACGAAGACCGCCGGGTGGCCGGCGGCGCGGGCCCGCTCGACGGCGAGCTGGCAGAGCCGCCCGGCGGTGGTGGAGTCCACCCCGCCGCTGATGCCGAGCACCAGCGCGGTCAGCCCGGTGTCGACCAGACGGTCGGCGAGGAAGACGACCCGGCGTTCGATCTCCTCGGCGGCGTCGAACGTCGCTGCCACCTGGAGTTCGGCGGCGATCCGTTGCTGGGTCGACATCAGGTCGGTCATCGGGTCCCTTCGGGGTCAGGCGGGACCGAGCAGATCCCAGAGGTTGCCGGCGAGGTCGCGGAAGACGGCGACCCGGCCGTACGGCTCGGTGCGTGGTGGCCGCACGAACTCGACCTTCGCCTCGACCATCCGCTGGTAGGTGGCGTCGAAGTCGTCGACCTGGAGGAAGAAGCCGACCCGGCCGGCGGTCTGGTCACCCACCGCGGCCTCCTGCCGCTCCCCGTCGGCGCGGGCCAGCAGCAGCCCGGTCCCGCCGCCGGGCGGCCGGACCACCACCCAGCGCTTCGGCCGGCCGTCGTTGGTCAGGGACGGCTTGTCCTCCACCAGCTCGAAGCCGAGCACCTCGGTGAAGAACGCGATCGCCGGGTCGTACTCGGCGACGACAAGGGTGACGAGGTCGATCCGCACCCGACGAGGGTACGCGATCGGTCCGGCAGCTCGACCCGTAGCCGGCGCGGGTGGTCGGCCTGCGGCCCGTTCACCACGGGGACGATCGGCGCGCTGCCCTCCGGGGCACCACGCGGCGGATCTTCCCGCTCAGACCTGCACGAGGGTCGACAGGTGGCGCTCGACCACCGGCAGCACGTCGGCGACGGTGACCGGGCGGCCCAGCTCGGCGGTGAGCGAGGTGGTGCCGGCGTCCCGGATGCCGCACGGCACGATCCGGTCGAAGTACGTCAGGTCGCAGTCGCAGTTGATCGAGAAGCCGTGCAGGGTGACGCCCCGGGCCACCCGGATGCCGATCGCGGCGACCTTGCGGGCGGGCCCCCGGTCGTCCTCCGGCACCCAGACGCCGCTGCGCCCCTCGACCCGGCCGGCGGCCAGTCCGAACTCGGCGCAGACGTCGATCAGCAGCTGCTCGGTGCGCCGGACATACGCGACCACGTCCACCGGGTCGGGCAGCTTGACGATCGGGTAGCCGACGAGCTGCCCCGGCCCGTGCCAGGTGATCTTGCCGCCGCGGTCCACGTCGATCACGGGGGTGCCGTCCATCGGGCGGTCCCACGGCTCGGTCCGCTTGCCGGCGGTGTAGACGCTCGGGTGCTCCAGCAGCAGCACGCTGTCGCCCCGCTCGCCGGCCACCACGGCCTCGTGCAGCCGGCGCTGCTCGTCCCACGCGGCCTGGTAGTCGAGCACACCGGCGCGGATGGCGGCCAGCCCGGAAGTCGTCACGCTCACCCGCCCAGCCTAGCCCCGTGACCTCCCGGCGCGCGCCGTGAGCCTCGTCGCGTCAGGGCGGCGGGACCTTCCAGAGCCAGACGTCGTCCACCCGCTGCGGCGGACCGAGCAGGGCGGTGGCGGTGCGGTGCACGGCGTCCTCGTGGATGTCGTACTTGGCGCCGTGCACCCGGTCGGCCAGGATCACGGTCTCGACCCGCCAGTGGTGCAGGTCCGCCAGGGACTCCTCGATGCTGCCCTCGGTGATGATCGGCATCAGCCCGGTCCGTCCGGCCTGGTCCATCAGCGAGTCGAAGGTCCGCGGCACCGGCCCGATCCGGCCCCGTCCGCCCGGCCCGCCGGGGCCGAGGAAGAACCCGGCCGGGATGTGGAACTCACCCTGCCCGTGGGCCAGGGCGTACGCCTGCCAGCGTTGGCCGTCGGGAGTGACGTCGACGGCCAGCGGCAGCGGGGTGAGCACCCCGTCGGGCGAGACGTACTGTCGCCAGTGGCCGCTGGTGATGAACTCCGGGATCGGTTCCCGCACGCTGGTCAGCAGCGGGGTGGGCAGCAGCGGCAGCAGCGCGACGGCGAAGCCGAGCGCCCAGGCCCCGGTGATGGCGCGGTGCCGGGGCGGCCGGACGCGGAGCCGGTCGACGGTGTACGCGAGCAGCAGCCCGATCACCGGGGCGACCACCAGGGCCAGCCGGGAGGGCAGCGCCGCATTGATCACCGGCAGGTTGTCCAGCACCCCGAACGGGAGGATCTGGTCGCTCCGCCGGCCGTTCCACCTGGCCCGTGGCCCCCAGGACAGCACCGCGAAGACCACCGCGGTGACGCCGAGCGCGGTGAGCGTGGCCCGGAACGCCCGCTCGGCGCGCCACCAGAGCAGCGCGAAACAGGCCACCGCGAGCAGCAGCAGCGGGATGCCGAAGAACGAGTTCTCCTCGGTCGGGTTGGGGGCCAGCGAGGTGCCCAGCCCGGCCCAGCCGGCCAGGGACCGGCGCGGGTACGACCCGTACGCGGCGATGTCCTCGGAGTGGATGAGCGGGTCGAAGCCGGTGCCGTGGAAGCGCTGCGGCCCGGCGAAGTGCAGCCACAGCGGGTACGCCAGCAACACCCCGGCCACCAGCGCGGTCACCCCCAGCCCGCCGGCGAAGCTGGGCAGCGCGGCGCGGACCTCGGCCCAGCGGCTCGGGTGCAGCGCCCACAACACCAGGAAGAGGGCGACCGCCAGGGCGGTGAAGAAGAGCCCCTCGGCGGCGATCGAGAAGGCGAGCGCCACCAGCAGGCCGAGCACGATCCCGCCGCGTACCGCCCGGCCGGGGCGGCGCAGCCGGAACACGCCCCAGATCAGCAGCGGCACCAGCCAGCCGGCGGTCCAGTTCAGGTGGGAGTTGGCGTGCGAGACCATCGCCGGGCAGAAGCCGATGAACAGGGCGCCCACCCCGGCGGCCAGCCGGCTGCCCACCAGATAGCGGCTGAGCAGCCAGTACCAGGCCACCGCGGTGGCGACCAGGTTGAGGGTGAGGATCACCAGGAACGTCGCGGGCGGCCCGACCAGGTACGTCAGCGGCGCGAAGACCACCGCGTACACGGTGATCGAGGTGTTGACCGCGAGGTTCACCCCGTCGGGGACGTTGATCAGGTGGGTGAAGAACGGGTTCTCCCCGTGGGTGACCGCGTGCCCGCCGAAGGCCAACAGCCATTCGAAGAGCGCCTGGTCGCTGGAGTTGACGGTGATCGCCCGGGTGTTCGGGTCCCACCACATCCCGCTGGTGACCCAAATCGCCAGGGCCGCCGCGGCGAGCACCACGACCAGGTCGGCGCGCCGGTTCCGGGGACGGGGCGCGGGCGACGGGTCGGTGGCCAGGGACGGGGAGGTCGGCACGCAGCGGACGTTACCAACCGGATCGGGACAGGCCGGTCAGACACGAAACCTTGCCGACGTGCGGGTTGGGTGGCGCGGCCGCGCCGGCCCCACCCGGCGTACGACACATTTCGGCGCTCGTAAATATGTGAGCGGCGACCATGTCGGGTGACGAAACACGGCCGTAACGTCGCGGCAAATTCCGGGTGACCCAGTTCACATTCGTCCTCAGGAGGTCGCCGTGCGCCGCTCCTCATCCATCCTCACCCGCCTCGCCGGGGCGGCGGCCGGGATCGTGCTGGCCGCGACCACGGTGCTCGCCGTCGCCCTGCCCGCCCAGGCCGCCACGCTCACCCAGGTCACCGGCTTCGGCTCCAACCCCGGCAACCTCGCCATGTACGCGTACCGGCCGGACAACCTGCCGGCCGGCGCGCCGGCCGTGGTGCTGCTGCACGGCTGTGCCCAGAACGCCTCCGGCTACTTCGCCAACTCCGGCTGGCAGAAGTACGCCGACCTGTGGAAGTTCGCGCTGATCGTGCCGCAGCAGGCCTCGGCCAACAACTCCACCAGCTGCTTCAACTGGTTCGAGACCGGCGACACCGCACGTGGCCAGGGCGAGGCCCTGTCGATCAAGCAGATGGTCGACTACGCGAAGACGAGCTACGGCACCGACGCCGGCCGGGTGTACGTCAGCGGCCTGTCGGCCGGTGGGGCGATGAGCGCGGTCATGCTCGCCACCTATCCCGACGTCTTCGCCGCCGGCTCGGTCATCGCCGGGCTGCCCTACCGCTGCGCCACCAGCAACATCAACGCGTACACCTGCATGAACCCGGGCGTCGACAAGACCCCGGCGCAGTGGGGCGACCTGGTCCGGGCCGCGTACTCCGGTTACGCCGGCCCCCGGCCGAGGGTGGCGATCTGGCACGGGACCAGCGACTACACCGTCGCCACGGCGAACGCCACCGAGTCCCGGGACCAGTGGACCAACGTGCTCGGGGTGTCGCAGACCCCGACCAGCACCGCCTCGCTGCCCGCCGGCACCAGCCTGGAGGTGTACGGCAACGACGCGGTCCGCCTCTACCGGGTCTCCGGGATGGGCCACGGCACGCCGGTCGACCCGGGCTCGGCCGTCGACCAGTGCGGTACGGCGGCGGCGTACTTCCTGGACACCATCTGCTCGACGTACCAGGACGCGCTCTTCTTCGGTCTGGACGGCGGCGGCTCGAACCCCGGCCCGACCCCGACGGCGACCGCCTCCCCGACCACCTCGCCGAGCCCGACCACGTCCCCGAGCCCGACCGGATCCCCGTCCCCGACCACCGCGCCGGTCTGCGTCACCGCCAGCAACTACGCCCACGTGACCGCCGGCCGCGCCTACCAGTCCGGCGGCTACGCCTACGCCCTGGGCAGCAACGAGAAGATGGGCCTCTACAACACCTTCTACACCACCACCCTCAGGCAGACCGCCCCCAACCACTGGGTCATCGGCTGCTGACCAACCCGCCCGCTCCCCGTTGACCATGGAGTTGTCGCCCGGCGTGTCGGCGCGACAACTCCATGATCAACGCGCGCTCACTCGGTCAGGGCGGCGTGCAGGGCTGCCGGAAGCTGGGGATGGGTCCAGGGGAAGGCGGCCCTGGTGAGCACGCCGGGGAGGGCCCGGGCGCTGGTCAGGGCCTCGTGGGCGAAGCCGCCGAGGACGACCTTCAGGGCCAGCGCGGGAATCGGGATGATCGCCGGCCGGTGCAGCTGGCGGGCCAGTTCCCGGGTGAACTCGGCGTTGGTGACCGGGTTCGGACCCACCACGTTGACCGGGCCGGCGAGGTCGTCGCGGGCCAGCAGCAGCGCCACCGCGTCCAGCCAGTCGCGCATCGAGATCCAGGGCAGCCACTGCCGGCCGCTGCCCAGCCGCCCCGCGATGCCCAGCCGGAACGGCAGCAGCTGCGGCTTGAGCATGCCGCCGTCGCGGTGCAGCGGCAGCCCGGTACGCAGCCGCACCACCCGTACGCCGGCGTCCTCGGCCGGCCGGGTCGCGGCCTCCCAGACCCGGCAGACGTCGGCCAGGAAGCCCTCGCCCGCGGGGGAGTCCTCCTCGACCACCCGGTCACCGGTGTTGCCGTACCAGCCGACCGCGGAGGCGTTGAGCAGCACCGCGGGCCGGTCGGCGGCGGACAACCCCGCGATGGTGATCGCCAGGGTGGTGCTGGGGTCGACCCGGCTGGAGCGGATCACCCGCCGGTACTCGTCGTTCCAGCGCTTGTCGCCCACCCCGGCGCCGGCCAGGTTGACCACAGCGTCGGCGTCGGCGACCACCGCCGGGTCGAGCTGCGCGGCCGACGGGTTCCACTGCCGCTCGTCAGGGGTACGCGGCGCGCGGCGGACCAGGCGGGTGATCTGGTGCCCGTCCGCGGTGAGTCGGTGGACCAGCCGGGTGCCGAGAAAGCCGGACGCGCCGGCCATGAGGATCCGCATGCTCATATCTTCGGATACGGCCGCGGTGCCGGGGGCGTCGAGCGGCATGAGTCACTCGACGCCCCCGGTGACCGGTCAGCGTGCCGCGCCGGCCGGGCGCAGGTCGGCCAGGAGCCGTTCCACCTCGGCGAACGCCTCGGCGGGCAGCGGGCCGAGCGCGAGCGTCGCGAAGTTCTCCGCCGCCTGCGCCACCGTCCGGCAGCCGGGGATGGGCACCGTGCGCGGGCTGCGGGCCAGCAGCCAGCCCAGCGCGCCCTGGGTGAGGGTGCGCCCGTCGGCGGTCAGCGCCGCCCGGATCTCGGCGACCCGAGCGGACCACTCCGGTGTCGGCCGGCCGTCGGTGAACCACCTCAGCCACTCCGGGGCCAGCCCGCGTACGTCGTCCTTGCCGACGGCGCGGGTCGAGCCGGTGAGCAGGCCCATCGCGAGCGGGCCCCGGTTGAGGCTGGCCAGGTCGAGCGCGTCGCAGACCGCCAGCACATCGGGGTTGTCGTTGAGCACCGACTCGTCGTGCTGTACGGCGGTGCAGTGCGGTCCCGCCTCGGCGAAGGTCCGGGCCGACGACGGGTTGTCGGTGCTCCAGCCGTACGCCCGGATCTTGCCCTTGGCGACCAGGCCCTCCAGGGTGTCCACCAGGTCGAGCGCGGCGGCCGGCGACAGGTCGTTGATGTGCAACTGGTAGAGGTCGACGTGGTCGGTGCCGAGCCGGCGCAGCGACTCGTCCAAACTGGTCACCGCGAACGCCGGGCTGGCGTCGGTGCCGGTCGCGTGCCGGGTGGCCTCGTCGAAGCGGTTGCCGAACTTGGTGGCGATCACCGCGTCGTCGCGACGGCCGGCGAGGGCGCGGCCGAGGATCCGCTCGCTGTGGCCGGCGCCGTAGTTGCTGGCCGTGTCGAAGAGGGTGACGCCCAGGTCGAGCGCCTGGTGGATGGTGCGGATCGACTCGTCGTCGTCGACCTCGCCCCAGCCGAACGGCTGCCCGCCGTCGCCCCAGAGCGGACCGCCGATCGCCCAGCACCCCATGCCGATCGCGCTGACCTCGATGCCGCTGCGGCCGAGGATTCGTGTCATCGCCATGCCGTTCAGTGTTCGTTTTCGAGTGCTCTCGAAGTCAAGTGTTGGCGTCGGGGGATCGCCCAGCCCAGGAAACGGGCGAAGAGTCGCTCCGGCGACGGTCCGTCCTGCGGGTGCAGGCGGTTCAGCTGGCCGATCGCGTCGTGCAGCATCCCGCCCAGATAGACCAGCAGCGCCACCCGGTCGTCGGCGTACTCGCGGAGCAGGGTGAGCCGGGCGGTCGCGCACGGCCAGGGCGCGGCGCAGGCCCGGCAGAGCCAGAGCGGCCGGATCGGCAGGTGCGCCCCGCTCACCACCGGCCGCCGTTGGCCCGCCAGGTCTGCGCCGGGGTGAGCCAACCGACCCGCCCCACCTGCGGGTTCGCCTGGGTCGCCGCGTCCCACCACCGGCTGTTGGGCGGTGGCGCGGGCGGCTCGGTGGGGACCGGCGCGTGCCGGTCCGGGCAGGTGGTCCAGCGCAGGCCGCACGAGCACCAGCGCCGCCCGCGTCGCCAGGTCCGCCGGTGCCGGGGCGCGAGCGGCACCGGCGGCGCGTTCCGTCGCGGCCACACCCTCAGCACCCCCATCGGGTACGCCGACCAGCAGCTCGCCGCGGCCCGCCAGCTCGTCGACCAGGTTGACGGGCCAGTCCGGCTCGCCGCGTCCGACGCCACGCCATGATCCCGAGGAGTCGTCGGGCAGGCCGCACGAGCGCAGCACCCGCCGCCCCCACCGGTGCAGCAGGCACGGGTACGGGGTCCGGTCGCTGCGACACAGCGGGCCGGTCGGCCACTCTTCGGGCGCGTGCACCCGCACCGCCCGGATGGCGAGCCGGACGTCGTCCGCCGTGAGGATCCACGGCATCGGCAGCTCGCCGAGCACCTTCTCCATCGCGTCCACCGGTTGATCGACCAGTGACCGCACGCTGTTCCACCTCTCTGGTCGGGGTGCGGCACCGAGACGGGCGGGGTCGGCCGTGCGCGCGCATCGTCGACCGGAGCCCGGCACCCGCCCCGGGCCTGCTCACGAGCCCGTCGACCGCGTTGTCGCGGGCAGGGTGGCACCCGGCCGACACCGGGGGAGTGGCCGGCCGGGTGGTCCTACGGGGCGACCAGCTCCGGGTTTGCAGACCAGGAGGAGCCGGTCGAGGCGAGCCTAAGATAAGCGGTTATATAAAGCAAGGCATGGGCGGGCATCGGTTGCCATAACAAGTTGCCTCGTGCTCAAATGGCGGTGCAGACCAGGGAGAACAGATGCCCGCCAAGCCCAAATGGGCGCAGCTCGCGGATCATATCCGTGGGCAGATCGCGTCCGGTGAACTCGTTCCGGGAGACAAGCTCCCGTCCACGGCTCAGCTCTGCAAGGAGCACGGAGTCTCGACCATCGTTGTCCGGCAAGCCATCTTCGCGCTCAGGACCGAGGGTCTGGTCGAAGGCGTGCAGGGCGTCGGTGTGTTCGTTGCCGAGCAGCCGCCGGGCGGAGTGGGCAAGTCCTGAGAGCGATATGACTGTGAGTCACATACGTGCCTCCCAGCTATATCGCTCATGGAGGTAAGCCCGGGAGCGCCCACCGGGCCGCCAACTTCGAGTAGCCCACGCCGTCGAGCGGCGTAGCGCCGGGCGGCGGTGCCGAGGCTACGCGGGGCGGTTCACCGCCCTCACCGTGACGAGGTCGTCCAACCCCTCGAAGCCGGCATGATTGGTGGTGTAGAGCGGCAGGCCGTTCGTGTGGGCCACCGATGCAATCATGAGGTCGGCGATCCTGCGGCGAGTGCCGCGGCCCGTGGCCAGCACGGCCGCGGAGACTAGACCGAACGCTCGCGCCGCCTCGCCGCCGAAGGGTAACGGTTCGAACGTCGCTTCCACGTGCTGAAGGACGCTCGTTCGGCGCGCTCTTTCCCGCGGATCGTCCGTGTGGTGGGGCCCAGCGGACAGTTCCGCGAGGGTGACGGCGCTGATCACCATCTCCTCGGGAAGCTCTGCGGGATTCGGGCCGGCGAGGTGGATGACGATGTTGGTGTCGATCAGGCCACGAAGGGGGAGTTCACCACTCACGGTCGAGAAGATCCTGCCCGATCGCTGCGTCGAGGTCCCTGCGGAATCTGGACTCGTCGAGCGCGGGTGCCGTCGCGAAGGCCGCCATAACCTCGGCTCGGGGAACGAAGGTGCGTCGCCGGATAGGGATCAGCCGGCCGATCGGGGTGCCGTTGCGGGTGATGGTGAACGATTCTCCACGCTCAACGTCGCGCATGATGGCATCTGAGTCGTTGCGTAGCTCGCGCTGCGTGATCTCGCGCGGAGCATGCTCTGCCACGGCGACAGGTTAGACCTGATGTGCTACGAGGTGCTACGACGCAGCGCGGCCGACAACACCTTGCTCATCGCCGCCACCCGCATATTTGCCCAAGATCTGCGGCGGCACCTGGCCCGCCAGCGGCGGGGCGAGCGGTGGTGTGGGTGACGGCGGATCCGCACCGGCGAACCGGGTAGCTCAAGCCGAGAGGGTGGCCAGGCGGGGGAGGAGCGGGGTGATCGCGTCGACGGCTTCGGCGCGTACCACGAAGCGGGTGATCCCCCAGCGGCGCTGGTGGTCCGCGACCGCCGTGACGATCTCGTCCTCGGTGCCGATCAGCACGAACGGCGTGGCGAGCACCTCGGCGGCGGTGAGGCCGCCGTGCGCGGCGAACCGCGCGGCGGCGGCCTCGGCGTCGTCGGTCACGGTGACCTGCTGGACCAGCGCCTCCAGGACGGGCGGCTCGGCGCGGCCGGCGGCACCGGCCGCCACCTGGGCGAACTGCGCTTCGAGCTGGTCGGCCCGCCACCGCACCTCGTGCATGTAGCCGTCGGCGAGGGTACGCCCGAAGCCGGCCAACCCGACCACGTCGGCGTGCGTGCCGGCCCAGCGCAACAGCGTCGAGTTCGCCGTACCGATGGTGAGCGGGACATGGGCCTGGACCGGCCGCAACCCGGCGAGCCGGGCGGCGTGGGCGGCCAGGTCCGGGGTGTCCACGGTGACCTCCTCGCCGGCCAGCAGGTCGCGGGTCGCCTCGGCGACGGCGATGCAGCGGCGGACCCGCCCGGCGACGTCGGGGCGTTTCCGGCCGACGGCCCGCCACTCGGCCGGGGTGTGGCCGGCGCCGAGGCCGAGCCGGGCCCGGCCGCCGGAGACCACGTCGAGGGTGGCCACGTCGGTGGCGAGCAGGATCGGCTCGCGGACCCCGGCGTTGGAGACGTACGAGCCGAGGCCCAGCGTCGAGGTCACCGCCGCCGCGGCGGCCAGGGCCACGAACGGCGACGCGCCGAGGCCCGGGTGGTCAGCGGCGGACAGCGAGTCGAAACCGGCCGCCTCGACCCGGCGGGCCAGGTCGAGCCAGCTCGCCGCGTCGGTCGGTTGAGCCTGTACGGAGAAGATCGCCATCCCTCCAGCATGTGCGCCCGCCCTGGCCCCGACCACCCCACGCCCGCTGATTCTGCCAACGGGCGAATCCGCCGAGCGGCTTGTTAGGAGGGGGCCCCTATACAACGCCAGGCGTTAAGAGGGGGCCCCTCCTTTCCCGCGGTGGACGGCCGCCAGGCGGGTCAGGTCGGCGGGGGTGAGGCGGAGGGCACCGGCGGCGACGTTCTGGGTGAGGTGGTCGGGGTTGCCAGTGCCGGGGATGGCTAGCACGTTCGGCCCCTGATACAGCGTCCAGGCCAGCCGCACCTGGGCCGGGGTGACGCCGCGCTCGCGGGCGACCGCGCGCACCTCGTCGTGCTCGACACCGGTCGCGCCAGCCTCCCGTCCGCTGGTGGCCAGCGAGAAGAACGGCACGAAGGCCGTCCCGTGCGCGGCGCAGTCCCGGATCAGCGCGTCGTTGCTCAGCCGGTAGCCGAGGCCCCACGAGTTCTGCACGCAGACCACCGGGGCGATGGCGCGCGCCTCGGCGACCTGATGCGGCTGCACGGCGGAGACGCCCAGGTGGCGGATCAACCCGGCGTCGCGCAGCTCGGCCAGCGCGCCGAAGTGCTCGGCCAGCGGCTCCGGACCGTACACCCGGAGGTTGACCACGTCGAGGTGGTCGCGGCCGAGCTGGCGCAGGTTCTCCTCGACCTGGCCGCGGAGCTGGTCGGGCCGGGCCATCGGCAGCCACTCACCGGACGGGTCCCTGCCCGGCCCGACCTTGGTCACGATGACCAGATCCTCCGGGTACGGCGACAGCGCCCGGTTGATCAGCTCGTTCGCCGAGCGCCGCGCCGAGAAGTAGAACGCGGCCGTGTCGATGTGGTTGACGCCCAGTTCAACGGCGCGGCGCAGCACGCCGACCGCCCGGTCCCGGTCGCTGGGGCTGCCGTCGGCGCTGGCGGTCAGCCGCATCGCGCCGAAGCCGATCCGGTTGACCGTGCGGTCGCCGAGCCGCCAGGTCCCGGCCGCTGCCGCGTTGGTCGTCCCCGTGGTCATGCTGTCTCCGTCCCCTCGGATGGGTCTCGCCAGCGTCCCGGTCGACGGACGCCGGATGTTCCCACGTCGCGGCCGTCCGCTCGGTTCACGCTCGGCGCATCCGGTCGATCCGGCACGGCAAGTGAGAACAACTCCTCGGCCGCAGTGCCGTTCACCGCGTCCAGCGCGGCCACCAGCTTCCGCTCCTCGTAGCTGAAGTGCGACTCGATCAGCGCGGCGAGGCCGTCCAGCTCGGTCCGGACCGTCGCCCCGTCGGCCGCCCCGGTGAGCAGGGCGTCGATCCGGTTCAGCAGGTCCGCGACCACGCGGTGGTCCTCGCGCAGTTCGGCGAGGACGGGTCTCAGCTCGGGCACCTGCTCGGCGAGGAGGCGGAACACGCCGTCGTCTTCGCCGCTGTGGTGCCGTTCGAGTGCCGCGCAGAAGCCGACGCAGTGTGCCCGTAGCTCGCGGGTCAGGCCCGTGCCGGCGCTGCCGGGGGAGTCGAGACTCGCGCGGAGCCGGGCCAGCTCCTCGCGGAGCCAGTCGTGGATCTCGATCAACTGGGTGCCGAGGGCGGTCAGCCGCCCGGCCGGTGAGTGGGATGGGTGCACATGGTTCCCTACGTCCCGCGCCTCCATGCCCACGGCGGTCTTCGAGCCGGGTGCACCGCGACGCTGGTTGCGGATCCTACCCCGTTGCCCGACCGGGTGGTCGCCCCCGGCCGGCCGGTCCATCACACCAGCCCGCGCCGGTTCATTCCCCCTCGTCCGGCTCGTTCGGCTCGTGCCAACGGGCCCGGTAGGCGGCCTCGTGCGCCTCATGGGTGACCCGCTCCTCGAAGATCAGCTCGCGCAGCGCCGTCCGGCCCTCGGAGAAGATCACCACCTCGGCGGCCACCATGCCCACGCAGATCACGGTCAGCAGCGCCAGGGTCGCCAGCGCCGGCAGCCGGCCGACCAGCGGGGGACAGATGGCGAGCAGCCCCAGCGTGCCGACCCGGGTCCAGCTCAGGGTGCGCAGGGTCCGCAGTTGGAAGAGCATGTTGCCGACGAGGTACAGGAACACCCCGCCGAAGAGCAGCGGCGCGGCCGGGCCGTGGGCCGGCTCCCAGTTGGAGACGTGCAGGTTGGTGATCTGAGTGACGATCGCCTCGGCGCCGAGCGCGAAGAGGATGATGCCGGCGATCATCGGCAGGTAGCAGTACGCGTAGGCGTCCCGGGCCATGGTGAGCCGGGGTTTGCCCTGTGCCGCGTGCAGGGCGATCCGGGCGGCCGGCCCGATCATGTCGTAGTGCGCCCACCAGAGCGCGGCGGTGAAGAAGATGCCGAGCACCGCCGCTGCCACGGCCGGCCCGGTGGGCGGCTGGCCGAGCAGGTTGCTGCCGACGCCGACCGAGATGACCGACTCGCCCAGCGCGATGATCAGAATCAGGTCGTACCGTTCGGTCCAGTGTTCGGCCGAGGCGATGCCCCAGCCCGAGGAACTGATGAGCTGGCCGCTGGTGTACTGGAGCAGCACCACCGCGGCCCACAGCCCGTCCCGGACGATCGGGGCCGCGGCGGAGCCGTGCAGGGCCGGGGGGATCAGCGCGGCGGCGAGCAGCAGCAGGGTGCTGGCCGCCAGTTCCGGCGCGAACCGCATCAACGGCCGGCGCTCGTTCGGGTTGTCCCGTACTGAGTGCAGGAGGAGCAGCACGTGGACCAGGCGGACCACGATGTAGCTGATCGCCGCGACGATCGGCCCGGCGGCGCCCCGCACATCCCGGAACGCCTGCGGCAGTGACAGGGCGAAGGTGAACAGCGCCGCCATGCCGATCGTCATCAGCACCGGCACGAAGCCCTCGCCGAGCCGGACCCGGGTGGCGACCACGCTGTGCAACACCCACGTCCACCAGAGCACGGCGAGGACCAGCAGGGCGTGCAGCAGCGCCCCGCCGCTGATCTCCTGTGCGGTGGTCCGGGTGATGATGAAGAACGAGAAGACAAAGACCAGGTCGAAGAAGACCTCGAACCGGTCGACCCGGGCCGCGGGGGCCACCGGCACCGCCGGCCCGAGGTGCCTCCGCCACCCGAAGCCGCTCACCGGACGAGTCTTTCAGCGGCCGAACGCTTCCCGTGCCGGATTCCGGTACGAGGAAGGGGGCGCGCGGCGTACACCGCGCGCCCCCTTCCTCAGGGCGTCTCCGCCGGGGTCAGAGCCCCAGGTCGGCCTCGAAGTTGCCGGCCTCCAGCCGCTCCTTGACGGCGACGAGGAAGCGGGCCGCGTCCGCGCCGTCGATCAGCCGGTGGTCGTACGACAGGGCCAGGTAGACCATCGACCGGACCGCGATGACCTCGCCCAGCTCCGGGTCGTTGACCACGACCGGGCGCTTCACCACGGCACCCGTGCCGAGCATCGCCGACTGCGGCGACGGCACGATCGGGGTGTCGAAGAGGGCGCCCCGGCTGCCGGTGTTGGTCAGCGTGAAGGTCGCCCCGGCGATCTCGTCCGGGCTGATCTTGTTGGTCCGGGTCCGCTCGGCCAGGTCGGCGATCCGCTTGGCGATCCCGCCCAGGTTGAGGTCGCCGGCGTTGTGGATGACCGGCACCATCAGGCCCCGCTCGGTGTCCACCGCGATGCCGAGGTGCTCGGCCTCCGGGTAGGTGATCGTCCCGGCGTCGAGGTCCATGCTGCCGTTGACGATCGGGTACGTCTGGAGCGCCTCGACCGCCGCCAGGGCGAAGAACGGCATGAAGGACAGCTTCACGCCGTGCCGCTGCAGGAACGAGTCCTTCGCCTGCGCCCGCAGCTTGGCGACCTTGGTGACGTCCACCTCGATCACCGTGGTGAGCTGCGCCATCTCGTGCAGCGACTCCTGCATCCGCTTGGCGATGACCGCGCGGATCCGGGGGAGCTTCTCGGTGGTGCCCCGCTTCGCGCTCGGCTGCGGCTTCGCGGCCGGCTTGGCCGGGGCCGCCGCCGCGGCGGGGGCCGGCTGGGCGGCGGGGGCCGCCTTGGCGGCCTTCGCCTTCTCCGCCGCGTCCAGCACGTCCTGCTTGCGGATCCGGCCGCCCACACCGGTGCCGTTGATCGAGGACAGGCTGACACCGTGCTCGGCAGCCAGCTTGCGGACCAGCGGGGTCACGTAGCCGGCGGCCTCCTCGCCGCCACCCTGCGCCGGCGCGGTCGGGCGCTGCGGGGTGGGGGTCGGCGCGGCCGGCTGCGCGGCCTGCTCGACCTTCGCCGGCTGGGCGGCGGTCTCCGCCTCCGGCGCCGGCTCGTTGTACGACACACCCGGGGTCGGCTCCTCGACCTTCGGCGCGGGGGCCGGGGCAGGGGCCGGGGTCGGCTGAGCCGGGGCCGGGGCCGGGGCGGCACCGGCCGCACCGATGATCGCCAGGTCCGCGCCGACGTCGGCGGTCTCGTCCTCGGCGACCTTGATCTCCAGGAGCGTGCCGGCGACCGGCGAGGGGATCTCCGTGTCGACCTTGTCGGTGGAGACCTCCAGCAGCGGCTCGTCCACCTCGACGCTGTCGCCGACCTGCTTGAGCCAGCGGGTCACCGTACCCTCGGTGACGCTCTCGCCCAGAGCCGGCATCTTGACCGGGGTGCCCGGGCCCGCCGGCACCGGGGCCGGGGCCGCCGGCTCCTGCACGGCCGGCTGCTCCGCCTCGGCCTGCGGCGCGGCGGCGGCCTCCGCGGCCTGCTCCGCAGGGGCGGCCGGGGCTGCCTGCGGGGCGGCCTCGCCCTCGCCGGCGATGACCGCCAGCTCGCTGCCGACCTCGGCGGTCTCGTCCTCGCCGACCACGATCCGGCTCAGCACGCCCGCCGCGGGCGACGGGATCTCGGTGTCCACCTTGTCGGTGGACACCTCAAGCAGCGGCTCGTCGACCTCGACGGTGTCGCCCTCCTGCTTGAGCCAGCGCGTGACGGTGCCCTCGGTGACGCTCTCGCCGAGCCGGGGCATGGTGACCGATACCGGCATGTTCTCCAGACTCCTTCATTTCCCTGGTGGGATCATCGCCCGTCGCCGGACGCCGCGTTTGTCGTGGTCAGGCGTGCGCGTGCAGCGGCTTGCCGGCCAGGGCCAGGTGCGCCTCGCCCAGGGCCTCGTTCTGCGTCGGGTGGGCGTGCACGAGCTGCGCCACCTCGGCCGGGTACGCCTCCCAGTTGTAGATGAGCTGCGCCTCGCCGATCAGCTCGCCGACCCGGGCGCCGACCATGTGCACGCCGACCACCGGGCCGTCCTCGACCCGGACCAGCTTCACGTGGCCGGCGGTCTTGAGGATCTGGCTCTTGCCGTTGCCACCCAGGTTGTAGTTGTAGGTCTTGATCTTGTCGGCGCCGTACTGCTCCTTGGCCTTAGCCTCGGTCAGGCCGACCGAGGCCAGCTCCGGGTCGCAGTAGGTGACCCGCGGGATGCCGGCCTCGTCGATCACGGCCGGGTTCAGGCCGGCGATCTCCTCGGCGACGAAGATGCCCTGCTGGAAGCCGCGGTGCGCGAGCTGGAGGCCGGGCACGATGTCGCCGACCGCGTAGACGTTCGGCACGTTGGTGCGCAGCCGCTCGTCGGTGAGCACGTATCCGCGGTCCATCTTGACGCCCTGCTGCTCGTACCCGAGGTTGGCGGTGTTCGGGCCCCGGCCGACGGCGACCAGCAGCAGCTCGGCCTCGACGGTCTCGCCGCCCTGGATGGTCAGCTTGACGCCGTTCGCGGTCTTCTCGACCTTCTCGAACGGCTTGCCGACCTTGAAGTTGATCTTCCGCTTGCGGAAGGCCCGCTCCAGCGCCTTCGACGACTCCTCGTCCTCGGCGGCGACCAGGCGGGGCAGCGCCTCGACGATGGTCACGTCGACGCCGAAGGACTTCCACACGCTGGCGAACTCGACGCCGATCACGCCGCCGCCGAGCACGATCGCCGAGGACGGGATCCGGTCCAGGACCAGGGCGTGGTCGCTGGTGATGATCCGCTCGCCGTCGACATCCAGGCCGGGCAGGGTCTTCGCGTACGAGCCGGAGGCCAGCACGACGTTACGGCCGGTGTAGCGCTTGCCGTCGACCTCGACGGTGTTCGGCGCGACCAGCCGGCCGGCGCCCTCGACGATGGTGATCGCCTTGTTGCTCTTGAGCATCCCCTGGAGGCCCTTGTAGAGCCGGGCGATCACGCCGTCCTTGTACGCGTTGACCGCGGCCATGTCGATGCCGACCAGCTCGGCCTTGACGCCGAACTGCTCCGACTCGCGGGTCTGGTCAGCGATCTCGGCGGCGTGCAGCAGGGCCTTGGTCGGGATGCAGCCGTTGTGCAGGCAGGTGCCCCCGAGCTTGCCCTTCTCGATCAGGGCGACGGTCAGGCCCAACTGGACGGCGCGCAGGGCGGTCGCGTAGCCGCCGCTACCACCTCCGAGGATGACGATGTCGAAGGTCGTGTCGTTCGGCTCGCTCACGTTCCAACTCCCAGTTCGCGTCACTGCTTCGGGGGTTACGGGGGAGTAAAAGGCACACCCCACCTCGGTCATCTTGTCACCACCGGGGACGGAGCGCGTAGTGAGGTGCCCAACGACACGTTGCCGCCACGTACGCTTGGCACCGTCTTCGATGACCCGCGGGGGAGGAGTTGGGTGCGGTGGGGCTGTTCCGACGACGCAAGCGCACCGGCGCGGTGGGCCGCGAGCGGATCGCCGAACGCGCCGATCTGGACCATCTTGAGAACTTTGTCCGCACTCGGCGAGGGGTTGAGGCGTATCTGGAACCCCGTACCACGGTCACCGAGACCACCGTCATCCTGATCGCCGACGACGGGGAGTGGACCCGGCGGCGGGTCGGCGGCCCGGAGGCGGCCCGTCGCTTCGCGCACCAGCTCGCCATTCCCATCTACGACGTGGGCCTGATGGGCTACCCGCAGCGCATGCGCGACTACAACGAACGCCGCAAGCGCCGCCCCGAGCTCTTCTGAAACGACTTCGGGGAGGTTGCTGGCTCCCGGCGTGCCGAGGCAGCAACCTCCCCGAAGTCGAGTGGATCCAGGGGTCAGCCGTTGGCGGCGACGTCGTCGACCAGGTGGAGCAGGGTACGGACCGGCACGCCGGTGCCGCCCTTGGTCCAGTAGCCCGTCGCCTCACCCGAGTGGTAGCCGGGGCCGGCGATGTCGATATGCGCCCAGGCCACGTCCTCGGTGACGAACTCACGCAGGAAGACGCCGCCCTGCAGCATGTGGCCGGCCCGGTCCATGCCCGCGTTGACCTGCGAGATGTCCGCGACGTCGGAGTCCATGCCCTTGCGCACGTCGTCCGGCAGCGGCATCGGCCAGGCCGGCTCACCGGTCGCCTCGCCGGCCACCCGGACCCGCTCGCACAGCTCCGGGGTGCCCATCACGCCGGCGATCCTCTTGCCCAGCGCGACCACCTGGCCGCCGGTCAGGGTGGAGGTCTCGAACAGGTAGTCGGCGCCGTCCTCGCAGGCGCGGGCGATGGCGTCGCCGAGGACCATCCGGCCCTCGGCGTCGGTGTTGAGCACCTCCACCCGCTTACCGTTGTACATGGTGATCACGTCGCCCGGCCGGTAGCTGGTGCCCGACGGCATGTTCTCCGCCATCGGCAGGTAGCCGGTGACCGCCACGGACGGCTTGAGCGCCGCGATCGCCAGCATGGCCGCGCCGACCGCCGCCGCGCCCGCCATGTCGGACTTCATCTCCCACATGCCCTGGGCCGGCTTGATGGAGATGCCGCCGGTGTCGAAGGTGATGCCCTTGCCGACCAGCGCCACCCGCTTGCCGGTGCCGCCGCCGGAGGGGGTGTAGGTCAGCTTGACCAGCCGCGGCGGGGCCTCCGAGCCCTGCCCGACGGCGAGGATGCCGCCGTATCCGCCGGCCTTCAGCGCCGCCTCGTCGAGCACCTCGACGCCGAGCCCGGCCTCGCGGGCGGCGGCGGCAACGACGTCGGCGAACGCCGGCGGGCGCAGCTCGTTCGGGGCGGTGTTGACCCAGTCGCGGCTGGTCAGCACCGCGCCGGCCACCGCCTGGGCCCGGGCGATCTCCGCCTGGGCGGTCCCGTCGGCGGCGTCCGGCACGGCGACCAGCACCTCGGCCACCGGCTCACGCCGGGCCGGCTGCGGCTTGGTCTTGTAGCCGGCGAACCGGTAGCCGCCGAGCAGCGCGCCCTCCGCGACCGCGCGCAGCGCGGCCGGGGCGTCCGCGTCGTCCGGCAGCGGCAGGGCGAGCGCGACACGCGGCGCGCCGGCCAGGGCGCGTACCGCGGCGCCGGCGGCCCGGCGCAGGGTCTCCGGGGCCGGGGCGGCACCGGACGGCTCGGCACCGAGCCCGACCGCGACGACGACCGGGGCGGTGACCGTGCCCAGCGTGGCCAGCTTGATCACCTCGCCGGCGCCGCCGGTCGCGCCGAGCAGCGCCAAGGTCTCGGTCAGCTTGCCGTCGAACGCGGCCGCGATGCTCTCCGCGCCGCTGGCCAACAGCAGGGTGCCGGCGGGTGCGCCGGACTCCTGCTCTGCGGTCTGGCTGTGCACGCCGATCACGATCGCGTCGACGGCGAGTTCGGCGGGGTCGGTGTCGACCAGGCTGAGGGTGGTACGGGGCGATGTCACTGAAGCTACTCCGGGCGGGCCGGGCCGGCCGCGTCGTCGCGTACCGGCGATGAAGGTCTCCGGCGGCAACCTACCCGCCGGAGGCGTGGCTGTCCCGCCGATGCGTTCCAGCGGGGTCCCGCCGATGCTAACGAGCGTTCCAGCTGGCGGTAAGTTGCCACCCATGACCGAGGTGACCTCCGCCGCCGCGACCCGGCTGCGCCGTTCCCCGCTGCACGAGCGGCACACCGCTCTCGGCGCCAAGTTCGCCCCCTTCGGGGGCTGGGAGATGCCGCTCGAGTACGCCGGCGGCGGCGTGCTCAAGGAGCACACGGCTGTGCGTACCGGGGTGGGCGTCTTCGACGTCTCGCACCTCGGCAAGGCCCGGATCACCGGGCCGGGCGCCGCCGACTTCGTCAACGCCTGCCTCACCAACGACCTCGGCCGGATCGGCCCCGGCCAGGCGCAGTACACGCTCTGCTGCGACGACGCCACCGGCGGGGTGGTGGACGACATCATCGCCTACCTGCACGCCGACGACCATGTCTTCCTCATCCCGAACGCGGCCAACACCGCCGAGGTGGTTCGCCGGTTGCGCGCCGCCGCGCCGGCCGGGGTGGTCGTCACCGACGAGCACGAGGCGTACGCCGTCCTCGCCGTGCAGGGGCCGCGCTCGCCGGAGCTGCTCGGCGCGCTGGGCCTGCCCACCGACCACGACTACATGAGCTTCTCGGCCGGCGAACTGGCCGGCACCGGGCTGACCGTGTGCCGCACCGGCTACACCGGCGAGCTGGGTTACGAGCTGGTCGTACCGGCCGAGCACGGGGTCGCCGTCTGGGACGCGCTGGTCGCCGCCGGGGAGGCGTACGAGCTGCGGGCCTGTGGGCTGGCCGCGCGGGACACGCTGCGCACCGAGATGGGGTACCCGCTGCACGGGCAGGACCTCTCGCCCGAGATCACCCCGGTGCAGGGCCGCTCCGGCTGGGCGGTGGGCTGGGACAAGCCGGCCTTCTGGGGCCGGGACGTGCTGCTCGCCGAGAAGGCCGCCGGCCCCCGGCGTACGCTGCGCGGCCTGGCGGCGGTCGACCGGGCGATCCCGCGCCCCGGCATGGCCGTGTACGTCGGCGACCAGCAGGTCGGCACCATCACCAGCGGCACCTTCAGCCCGACCAAGAAGCAGGGCATCGCCCTGGCGCTGATCGACACCGCCCCCAAGCTCCCCGACGGCGACGTGGTCGAGGTGGACATCCGCGGTCGCCGCGCCCAGATGCGCCTGCACCGCCCCCCCTTCATCCACCCCTCCGTCCGCTGACCCCCCTGACCCCCGCCCCCCCGCCCGCTCGTGGTGATCAAGGAGTTTGCGTCGGGATCCGGCTCCCCGGAGACGCGAACTCCTTGATCAACCCGGGCTGGGGTCAGGGGGTGGCGGTGACCTCGGTGGGGGTGTAGTGGCGCATCTCCTCGATGTCGTTGACGTATGGGCGGATCTCGCGGAAGAAGGCGGGGAAGTGCGGGCCGGTGCGGAAGCCGCGCAGATGGCCCTCCGCCGAGGTCCAGCGGATCCGCAGGACGTAGGCGGCCGGGTCCTCGACGCAGCGGCTCAGCTCGTACCCCTCGCACTCGGGCGCGGCGTCCAGCGCCCGCGCCGCCCGGGCGTACGCCGGGACGAACTCGGCCTGCCGCTCGGCCGGCACGCGGTACCTGATGTACTCGACGATCATGCCCACCAGCCCACACCGGGACCGGTGCGTGATCAAGTACGCACTTTCCGGTAAGGAGGGGGATCGCGTGCCAAGGCGCTACCACTGCGCGGTGGAGGTGGCCGTCGCCGTGGTCGGCGGCCGGTGGCGGCCGGTGATCCTCGCCCACCTCAAGGAGGGCGTGCACCGCTACGGCGAGCTGCGCCGCCGGATGCCGGAGATCAGCGAGAAGATGCTCGTCCAGCGGCTGCGCGAGCTGGAGCGGGAGGGCCTGGTCGCCCGGCACGATCTGGGCACCCCGAAGGCCCCGCACGTCGAGTACCACCTCACCGACGAGGGGCGCACCCTCGTCCCGGTGCTCGACGCGCTGTACGCCTGGGGGCTGGCCCGGGCCGCCCGGACCGGAACCCCGATCGAGCCCTGAGCGCGGCTCAGCCGGCGGTGGGCGGCTCGCCGGCGTCGAGGACCGCCTGGGTCCAGCCGCCCTCGATGACGCCGGTCCCGTCGAGGACGGCCCAGTCGACGACGTCCGTGGCCGCCACCACGACCGGGGAGCCGATGCGGACGCTCGGGTCGCTGTTGGCGTCGCTGGCGCTGGCGCCGACGATCCGTTCCGGGGTCTCCCAGGAGGTCACCCCGGCCCAGACGTACTCGGGGCCGTCGTCGCCGGGCAGGCCGTACTTGACCACCAGCTGCGACTCAGTGGGCAGCCGGCCGGCGAGGAAGCGGGCCCGGATGTCGCCCAACCCGGTCCGGGCCGCCGCGATCGCCTTGCTCATCGCGTCGCCCCGCCGGGCGTACCGGACGTCGGGCTGGATGCCGTTGAACAGGGTGGCGCAGGCCGTGGCGAAGTAGCGGCCGGCCGGCCCGGGGTGCCCCGGCGGTGGGCTGAGGGTGAGGAACGAGTCGGCGTCCGGATCGGTCGCCGGGTCCAGCTCCAGCCGCAGCAGCACCGGTGCCGTCGCGCCGTGCTGCTCCGGATTCCCGTACGCCACCGCGATGTCGTGCCCGGTCACCGTGGCCAGCACCGGGAGCTGCACGAATGCCGGCACCTCATCGCCGGCCAGCCCCTCGGTCCAGTCCCGCAGCAGCCGCCGCGCGGCACCGGTCATCACCGCGCCCCAGGCCCGGGTGAGATGGTCCGGCACGCCCTGGGCCTGGAGTTCCAGCAGCCCGAAGCGGCGCAGCCCCTTGGTGGTGAACCAGAGCCCGTCGGCGTCCGACGAGTACGGCACCAGCACCCAGTCGACCAGCCGGATCCGGCCCTCGGCGTCCGGCAGCGAGCGCAGCGCGGCCGCCGGATCCAGGAACTGGAGGCCGAAGACGTCCACCACGTCCCCGTCGACCGTCTCGGCGATCGCCGCGGCCACCGCCCGGGCCGCCCACTCGTGCGCCGGCGGCCAACCGGGCCGGTACTCGGCCTGCACCACCACCAGATGCGTCGCGGCGGCCAGCCGGGCCAGCTGGGCCTCGGTGGCGCCGAACGCGGTGAGCAGGTCCGGCGGCAGCTCGGGGAACTCGCTGATCTGCCGGGTGTCGACGCTCATCAGCGGGCTGGCCAGCATCTGCTTCGCCAGCCCGTGCACCGGCTCGGCGAGCCGCCCGGCCAGGGCCTCCACCGCCGTCTTCGGGCTGACCCTCGGCAGCCCGGTGATCGGCACCAGGTAGGTCGCGTCCAGCGACTCCGGGACCGGTACGGGCAGGAAGTCGTCCGTGATGAGCATGCCGTCCTCCCTCGACCGCACCGCTGCCGTCGTTCACGAACGCTACCTGCCCGGACGGGTGACGCTCAGCCGGACAGCACCAGTCCCAGGTAGGCCAGCGTGGTGACGATCTCCACGGTGGCGCCGAGCACGTCCCCGGTGATCCCGCCGAGCCGGCGTACCACGTGCCGCAGCAGCCCTGCCGCGACGGCGAGCGCGGCGACGACGGCGACCGGCCCCTGCCAGGGGCGGCCCGGCACCGCCGGCACCGCCAGCAGCGCGACGGCGGCCACGCCGACGACCAACGCGACCGGCCCCACCGTGCCGGCCACCAGCGCGCCCAGCCCCTCCGGCCGGGCCGCCGGCACCCCGCGCCGGCAGGCCAGGCCGACGCCGAGCCGCCCGGCCGCCGTCGCGGCGGCCACCGCCGCGAGCGCCGCCGGCCACGACCGCCCGGCCAGCTCGGCGAGCATCGCGGCCTGGAGCAGGAGTACGACCACCAGCGCGACGACCCCGAACGGGCCGACGTCCGGCTTCTTCATGATCTCCAGCGCTGCCGCGCCGCGCCGGTACGAGCCCAGCGCGTCGACGGTGTCGGCCAGCCCGTCCAGATGCAGGCCCCGGGTGAGCAGCGCGCCGACACCGACGGTGACCCCGGCCGCGACGAGCGGGGGCGCGACCGCGGCGGCCAGTAGCAGCACCGCCGCGAGGAACACGCCGAGCACCGCCCCGACCGCCGGGGCGAGCGCCATCGCGGTGCCCGCCGCCGCCCGGTCCACCCGACCGGCGCGTACCGGGAGCGTGGTGAAGGTGGTGAGTGCCAGCCGGACCCCGTCGGCGAGCCCGCGCCGGCTCTCAGTCGGCACGCCGGCCGGGGGACTCCGGCACCGCGACCGGCTCGTCCGGCTCGACCGTCGTCGGCCCCGGGCCGGCCGGCTCCGGCTCGGCGAACTCCGGCTCGGCCGGGGGCGGGCCGGGCTCCGGTTCGGTGGTGGTCGGCCCGGGGCCGGCCGGCCGGGGCTCGACGAACTCCTCCTCGTCCCCGGCGCCGTCGCGCAGCGACGGGTGCACCGGCAGGCTGGCGGCGAGCGCCAGCGCGGAGCGCAGCAACGGCAGGGCGGCCAGCGCGCTCGCTCCCTCGCCGAGGTCGAGGCGCAGGTCCACCAGCGGGTCCAGGCCGAGCACGTCGGCGGCGAGCCGTACCGCGGGCTGGCCGCCGTGGTCGGGCAGCAGGCACCAGTGCCGGGCCTGCCCGGCCAGGTCGCGGCTGACCAGGCCGGCGGCGACGCCGACCGGCCCGTCCAGCAGCACCGGGACCCGCCGGGCGGTCGCGCCGAGCAGCACGCCGGTGGCCACCGCGATGTCGCCGCCGCCCAGCTCGGCCAGCACGTCCTTGGCACCGCGCGGGGCCCGCCGGGTGCGGTGCAACGCGTCCCGGACAGCCGCGCAACGGGCCATCCAGGCCACGTCGTCGAACTCACCCTGCTCGGTCAGCACCCGGCCCAGCACCGCCGGTGGTTCCGCGCCGGCCGTCGCCGCCAGCACCGCCGCGGCGGCCGCCTCGGTGCCGGCCCCGCACGCCGCCAGCACCAGCAGCTGTACGCCCGCGTCGGCGGCCTGCTCGGCCAGCCGCCAGCCGTACCGCAGGGCCGACTCGACCTGGTCGGCGGCGAGCGCCGGCCCGTCCTCCATGGCGGCGGAGGCGGGCGCCTCGACCACCTGGAGGCCGGCCCCGTTCTCGGCCGCGAGCCGGGCGAGCGCCCCCCTGCCGGCGCGGGCCTGCTGGGCGCGGCGGGCCGACTCGCCGGGCGTGACGCCGGCCGACGCCCCGCCGTCGTGGTCGCCGTGCAGCAGCAGCACCCGCACCGAACTCCACGGCGTGGGGGTCGGGGTGCCCTGGGTGGCGGCGGCGAAGCTGACCACCCGGTCCAGTACGCCGAGCCCGGCGCCGGGGATGTCCAGGCTGGCGAGCCGGTCGACCGCCTGCGGGCCGGCGTAGTCGTCGGGCATGGGCAGTTCCATGCCGGGCTGAATCACCAGGCCGGTGGCGACCATCGGCAGCGCCATGGTGGGGGTGGCCCAGTCGGCCTCCGTCACCGGCGCCGGGGCCGGCGCGGGCGGCGGGGCCGGGGTCAGCACCTCGGGCAGCGCCTGCTCGGCCGGGCCGGGGACGACCGCCGGCCGCCCGGTGGCGCGACCCGCCGCGGCGGCCTGGTCGGGGCCGGCCTGCGCCGGCACGGCGGGACGGGGCGGGGCGGCCGGCTTGAGCCAGGCGGGCTGCCCGGCGACGACCAGCACCGCGGCGTCACAGGCGTCGGCGATCGCCCGGTTGGTCTCGCCCAGCGCGTCGGTGAAGGCCCGGCCCAGCGGCGTGGTCGGCACCAGGGTGAGCCCCACCTCCGGGCTGACCAGCACCAGCCGGGCGGCGCTGGCCCGGACGGCCGCCGCCAGCTCGGCGATGGTGGCGCTGTCGTCGGCCGGCTGGTGGGCCGGGTCGAGCAGCACGGCCACCCAGCCGCCCAGGTCGTCGACGAGCAGGGTCTCGTTCGGCCCGGCCGCCGCGATCACCTCGGCGAGCCGGCCCGGGTCCGTCGCGGTCTCCTCGGTGGTCCAACTGCCCGGCCGGCGGGCGCGGTGCGCCGCCAGGCGGGTCGCCCACTCGGTGTCCGCCGGGTCCCCCTCCGCGGCGGTGGCCACGTACCGGACCGTGGGCGCGTCGGCGACCAGCGATTCCGCGTACTCGGACTTGCCGGACCGGATACCACCGAGCACCAGGAGGCTGTTCCACCCGTCAACGGACATGCCCGTACCTTAAAGCCGTCCGGCGGTTCGCCGCCTCCCGCCCCGTACCCGGAGGGGCGCGACGCCGGCGGCGGGTCAGCCGCAGTGCTCGAACGCGCTGTTGTAGCTGGCCCCGCCGGTCGACCCGCCCCACTTCACGCACTTCTTGGCCGCGGCGACCCGGACCGGTCCGGCGTAGTACGAGAACGACCCGCTGTCCGCCTTACGGGTGCTCCCCTGCACCTCCAGGTACGCCGACACGGAAGTGGCCCGGCCGACGTCGTAGTCCTTGAGGGTGACCACGCAGTTGTATCCGTTGGCCGAGTTGTAGAGCAGGTAGACCCGGCCCTTGCGGGTTCCGTTCGCGGTCAGCGTCGCCGAGTCGATCACCTGGTAGCCGCTGCCGCACGCCTGCGCCGCAGTGTAGGGATTGGGCTTCTGCGGGGCGCTGGTCGTGCCCGCCGGCTTCGGCGAGCCGGTGGCGGCGGTGGTCGGTGGCGCCGACGTGCCCGCCGACGGGGTGGGGTCACCCGGCTTCGAGGGGCGGCTCGGGGGAGCCGACGGCGACCGGCTGACCGGCCCGGCGGAACCGCTCGGCGTCGGCTCGGGTGAGCCCTCCGTGCCCGGCGACGCGGTCAGCTCCGGCTGTTCCGGCTGTTCCGACTGCTCCGGGTCGGCGGTCGCGGACTCGCCGGTCAGCGCGGCCGGGCGGTCCGGCGGTACGTCGTCGGGGGAACGCAGCGCAATCACGGCCCCCGTCACCGCGAGCGCCAGAACGACGCCGGCCGCCCCGACCAGGGCGAGGATCCGTCCCCGCCCGGGTCGGCTTGCCCGCTCCTCCAACGTCTGCGGTACGCCGGAGCCGGGGTGTTGGTCCTGCTCCGGGCCGTACCCGCCGGGGCGCGTACCGGGCTGGCCGGGATGCGCCACGCCGACCGACCAGGCGGGAAGGGCCGGCGGTGGCCCGGCGGCTGGCTGAGCGCCCAAACCGACCGGCGGGGGTCCGGCGGGTGGCTGAGCGCCCAAGCCGGCCGGCGGGGGTCCGGCGGGTGGCTGCGCGCCCGAACCGACCGGCGGGGGTCCGGTGGGTGGCTGAGCGCCGTAACCGACCGGCGGGGGGCCGACGGGTGGCTGAGCCGCGGGGGTAGCGCCGGCGGGAGTCTGCGCGCCGGTGCGGGCGGATGGCGGATCGGCGGGCTCGGCTCGGCCCGGACCGGCCGGCGACCCCGCGGGGGCGGCGGCGTCGGACGGCGTACCCCCGGAGTGGTCGGGGTCGGTCGGACCGGGAGCGGGCGTCGGCAGCGCGGCGGGCCCCGGTACGGCCGGGCCGGCCACCGCCCACGGCGGCCGGGGCGGGACGGGGATGCTGGCCAGGGTGGCGTCCCGGGCGTCCTGGGCGGCCTCGGCCATGGCGACCGCGCTCGGGTACCGGTCGCCGGGGCTCTTCGCCAGCGCCCGGTGGACCAACTCGACCACCGCCGGGGGAGTGTCCGCCGGCAGCGGCGGCGGCGCGTCCTGGGCGTGCCGCATCGCCACCTGGAGCGGGTTCTCCCCCTCGAAGGGCGGCCGGCCGGCGAGGCAGAAGTACGCGACCGCGCCGAGCGCGTAGACGTCGGTGGCCGGCGCGACGCGCTGGCCGGTGGCCTGCTCCGGAGACATGTACGAGGCGGTGCCGAGCACCATGTGGGCGGCGGTGATCCCCGCCATGGTGCTGGCCCGGGCGATGCCGAAGTCGACCAGCACCACCGTGCCGTCCCGCTTGACCATCAGGTTGCCGGGCTTGACGTCACGGTGCACGATCCCGGCGAGGTGGGCGGCGTGCAGCGCGTGCCCGGCCTGTGCCACCACCGACATGGTGGACGCCGGGTCGAGCCGGCCGGCGCGCCGGATCCACGTCACCAGCGGCTCGCCGTCGACGTACTCCATGACCAGGTAGCTGACCTGGCTGCCGTCGGCCAGCGTGGCGGAGCCGAAATCGTGCACCTGCACGATGCCCGGGTGGCGCAGCGCGGCCATCATCCGGGCCTCGGCATGGAAGCGGGTGGTGAACTCCGGATCGGCGACCAGCGACGGCAGCAGCACCTTCACCGCGACCTCGCGGCCGAGCAGTGTGTCGGTGCACTTCCAGACGGCCCCCATGCCACCGGTCGCGATGCGTTCGCTCAGCAGATAGCGATCGCTGAGTACCACTCCTCGAGTCAGCACCGGGTCACCGTACCGGCCGTCGACCCGGGGCATGATCCACCGGGGTGCCCTCCGGCCCGTGGTGGGCGGGCCGATCGCGGTTCGGCCGACTACGCTTGCGGGGTCCGGCCCCCAGGGGGCGACGGCGGCGAGGGGAGACGCGGCATGGCGTGGAGCTGGCGGTACGAGGGCGCGAACGGCGAGTCGGTCGACGGGCCGAGCGAGTCGTTCGGCAGCCAGGCGGACGCCGAATCGTGGGTCGGCCAGACCTGGCGGGAACTCGCGGCGTCCGGCGTCACCTCCGTCGCGCTCGTCGAGGACGACCGGGTGGAATACCGGATGAGCCTGCTGCCCCCGGCCGGATGACGGGCCACGACCGCCCGGGCGAGCCGCTGGTGCTCGGGGTGCCCCGGGCGGCCTTCCGGCCCAGCCCGGTCTTCCTCGCGCTGGTCGCGCTCTTCGTGACCAGCGGCGCGCTGACCTGGCAGCGGTTCGGCAACGTCCGGTTCGACGTCTTCCTGTTCGTGGTCTCGGGCTGGCTGGTCTCGCTCTGCCTGCACGAGTACGCCCACGCGGTGGTCGCGTACCGGTCCGGGGACCGGGACATCGCCCACCGGGGCTACCTGACGCTCAATCCGTTCAAGTACACCAACCCGCTGCTGTCGATCGTGCTGCCGGTGATCGTGGTGCTGCTCGGCGGCATCGGCCTGCCCGGTGGCGCGGTCTGGGTGGACCGGCACGCCATCCCCGGCCGGCTCCGGCACACCCTGGTCAGCCTGGCCGGCCCGGCCACCAACGTGCTGTTCACCCTGCTGCTGGTGGCGGCGCTGCTGATCGGCCCCGGCGTGGCCGGCCCGACGGAGTTCTGGGCCGGGCTGGGCCTGCTGGCGTTCCTCCAGCTCACCGCCAGTGTGCTCAACCTGCTGCCGGTGCCGGGGCTGGACGGCGGCAACATGATCCAGCCGTGGCTCAGCCCGCAGTACCGCCGGATGTACGACCTGTTCGCCCCGTTCGGCTTCATCCTGCTCTTCGCGCTGCTCTGGAACCCGGCGATCGGCGGCCGCTTCTTCGACGCGGTCTTCTGGCTCGCTGACCTGCTCGGCCTGTCGCCCGGCCTCTACCTGCTCGGCCTTGAGCTGATCCGCTTCTGGCAGGGCTGATCCACTACGGTGAGCCGAGCCCAGGTCCGGTGGGATACGCCGGACCCGGTCCGGCCGGCGTGCCGCGCCGACCGGACCGGGCACCCGTCACGGGCGCTGGGCGGGGGACTCGGTCTTCGCCGGGTCCCGCTCGGTGACCGGCTCGACGATCTCGTCGATCGCCTTGAGCAGGTCGGCGTCGAGCTTGACACCCGCCGCCTTCACGTTGTCGTACACCTGCTCGGGCCGGGACGCCCCGACGATCGCCGAGGAGACGTTCGGGTTCTGCAGCACCCAGGCGATGGCGAGCTGCGGCATGGTCAGCCCGGCCTGCTCCGCGAGGGGCTTGAGCCGCTGCACCCGGGTGAGCACCTCGTCGCCGAGCCACTTGGCGATGAACCCGGCACCCGACTTCTCGTCGGTGGCCCGGGAACCGGCCGGCGGCGGCTGGCCCGGCAGGTACTTGCCGGACAGGACGCCCTGGGCCATCGGCGACCAGACGATCTGGCCGATGCCCAGCTCCTCGGAGGTGGGGATCACCTCGGCCTCGATGACCCGCCACAGCATCGAGTACTGCGGCTGGCTGGAGACCAGCGGGATACGCAGCTCGCGGGCGAGCTGGTGGGCCTCGCGGATCTGCGACGCCTTCCACTCCGAGACGCCGATGTAGTGCGCCTTGCCGGAGTGCACGACGTCGGCGAACGCCTCCATCGTCTCTTCCAGCGGCGTGCTGTAGTCGTACCGGTGGGCCTGGTAGAGGTCCACGTAGTCGGTCTGCAGGCGGCGCAGCGAGCCGTTGATCGACTCCATGATGTGCTTGCGGGACAGCCCGCGGTCGTTGCGACCGGGACCGGTCGGCCAGTAGACCTTGGTGAAGATCTCCAGCCCCGCGCGCCGCTCGCCCTTCAGCGCGCGGCCGAGCACCTCCTCGGCCCTCGTGCCGGCGTACACGTCGGCGGTGTCGAACGTGGTGATGCCGGTCTCCAGGGCGGCCCGCACGCAGGCGATCGCCGCTTCCTCTTCGACCTGCGAACCGTGGGTGATCCAGTTGCCGTACGAGATCTCGCTGACCATCAGGCCCGAGCGGCCTAGGTGTCGGAATTCCATGCCCAGACCCTAGTCCGGACCGATCATGATCTCCGGTTTGGCGGCGTGGTGGCCGCCACACGGCGTTTCGCGCCCGAGCCGGCCCGTCCGGCCCATCGCCACGGGTCAGAGCACCGGGCTGGTGTCGGCGAGCAGTTTCTCGATCTCCGCGACCACCGCGGCGCGGCTCGGGTGCACCGGGTCGATCAGTGGCTCACCCCGCCGGTCCAGCGCGCCCCAGCGGCCCGAGCCGTCCCGGACCAGGAAGGCGACCGGGTGTACGACCAGCACCGGGTACGCCGGATCGACCAGGATTCGGCCGGTCCGGTCCACCACGCCCCGGTGGCCGGCCATCTCCACCACGGCCAGGCCCTCCTCGGTGAAGCCGTCCACGTACCGGCCGTCGGCCAGGGCGGTGGCCATACCGTGGAACCGGGTCGGCACGACGAGCTGACCGTCCTGGTCGACCGCGCCCCAGCCGCCGTTCTGGCGGACCGCCGCCAGGCCGCCCCGGAACGGCCGGGCGTCCTCGTACCCGGGCGGGATCCGCACGATGTTGGTCGGGTCGATCGCCATCCATCGGCTCTTGCCGTCCATCGACACCCAGGCCAGCCCCTCGGAGAACGCGGCCACCCCCCGGTAGCCGTTGTTCGCCTCGATCAGCGCCGCGCCGGTGGTGTTGATCAGCGCCCAGCGGGACGCCTCCGGGCGGCGTACCCAGGCCACACCCTCGTGGAAGGGCTGCACCTCGGCGTACCGGTGGTCGATCACCAGCTCACCCTCGGCGTCCGCGTACCCCCAGAGTTCCCGCTCCTCGTCGAAGGTGGGCACCGGGTACCGCTCCTCGCCGAGGATCGCTTCCCGGGTCCGTGGCTTCGGACCGAAGCCGTCGGCCGCCGCCCGCACCGCGACCGCGTCCAGCGCGACCGCCGTACGCGCGTTCAACTCGGCGTCCTCACCCTGGCGCAGGTCCAGCGCCCGCTCGAAGTGCAGGCACGCCTCGGTCAGCCGGCCCTGGTCGAAGCAGGACCGGCCGGCGTGCTCGTGTAGCGCCGCGCGCAGCCGGTCCGGCAACTCCGGCGAATTGGCCTCGGCGAAGAGCCGGTCGGCCTCCGCGTGATCGCCCCGCCAACGCAGCACCTCGGCCAGCCGCGCGCGGGCCAGCGTGGTCCGCCGCAACTCGCCGGTGGCCTCCGCGTACGTCAGGGCGAGCCGCGCGTCGTCGAGGGCGTCGTCCAGGTCGTTGAGGATCCGGGCGGCCACCGACCGCAGGCTCAGCAGCCGGGCACGGGTGCGGTTGTCCAACGCGCTGTCGAGCTTCGTGGTGAGCCCGTCCCGGATCTCGCGCAGCGCCTCCGGATCGGGGGCCTCCTCGCGCAGCTTCTCCGGATGCAGCCGCCACCGGATCGCGGCCAGCGCCTGCTCCGGGTCCGCCGGGCGGTCCTTCCGCGGCTCGACCTCGGCCGTGCCCTCCGACGCTGGGGGCCCGGAGACCTGTACGGGTGGCGCGGACACCGGTTCGGGGGGTGCCGGTGGTGCGGAGACCTGTGCGGGGGGTGCCGACACCGGTTCGTCCGCTGTCGGCTCGTCCGGTGCCGGGGGCCCGGTGATCTGTGCGGGTGGTGCCGCAGGCACCGGCTCGCGCGGTTCCGGCGGCCCGGACACGGGTGGTGCGGGCACGGCTTCGTCCGTTGCCGGTTCGTCCGGTGCCGGGGGCCCGGTGACCTGCGTCGGTGGCGCGGACACCGGTTCGGGGGGTGCCGGTGGTGCGGAGACCTGTGCGGGGGGTGTGGGCACGGCCTCGTCCGGTGCCGGGGGTCCGGTGACCTGCGCCGGTGGCGCGGACACCGGCTCGGGGGGTGCCGGCGGTGCGGAGACCTGTGCGGGGGGTGCCGACACCGGCGCGTCTGCCGCCGCCTCGGCGGGTGCCGAAGGCACAGAGATCTGTGCGGGTGGTGCCGACGCCGGCTGGGCGGCCGGGGCCGGTGCCGAATGAGTCGGCGGCGCAGACATCTGGGCCGGTGGGGCCGATACCGGTGGTTCGGCGGGCACGGCGGCCGGGGACACCTGGCCGGCTGGCACGGCGTCCGGAGCGGGTGGCCCGGACCCGGGCGGGGCGGAGGGCACGCCCGGGTCCGAGGTGGGCCGGACGGCTTCCCGGGCGTCGCCCCGGCCGGCCGGCGGGATCGGGCCGACGGTGGGCTCGGCGTCGGCCGGGACACGCTCCGGTGGCTGGGGCTCCTCGTACCGCCTGCCGGTCGGTACTCCCGAACCGGCTGCGGCGGGCTCGAACGCCGTGGCTGTCGGCCCGGCCGGCGGTACGCCGGTCAGTCGGCCGGCCGGGTCCTGCCCGGCTGGCGGTGGGCTGGTCGGTCGCCCCGACTCGGCATGCCCGTCGGGCGGCGCGGGTTTCGGCTCGGTATGCGGCGTCGGGCTGGTCCCGGCCTCGTTGGCCGGCCTCGGCGCGGGACGAGCCGGCCGGAACCAGGCGTCCGCATCCTGATCGGTCCCGCGAGCCGCGGAGGGCTCCGCCGCCGGGCCGTCGTGCGCCCCGGGGGCGCGCACAGCCTCCCCGGCACGGTCCGCGCTCTCAAGGAGGGACGGGGTCGATGCCGGTCCGGCCACCCCGTCGACCGCCTGCGGGGAGGTCGGGGTGTCCGGCGTGCCCGGCCAGGGGTCAACGGCCGGCTGCCGAGGTGCCTCGGCCGGCGCCGTCGCCCGCCCGTCGCTGGGGGCCGTGGCGGCCTCCGGTCGGGCGGCCGTGGGCATCGGGGCGGCGGCCGGCACTGCCCCGGGTACGGCCGGCACTGCCTCGGATACGGCCGGCGGGGCCGGCACTGCCCCGGGTACGGCCGGCGGGGCTGGCACCGGGGCGTTCCCGGACGCCGCCGGCACACCGGAGACCGGCACGTCGGTGGGGCGGGATTTCGCCGGGGTGAACAGGTCCAGCCCGGCCGGCTCGGAGGGCCGGCGGGCGGCCGCCGGCGCGGGGTGGCGGGGGCCGTCCGAGGCGGGGGCGTCGACCGGCCGAGCCGGCGGCGCGGGAGCCTGCGCCGACTGCGGAACCGGTGGCCGGGGTGGGGCGGATTCCGGCGCGGGCGGACCGGAGACCGGCCGCGTCGGTGACGCCACGCCCGGCGGCACGGCGGCCGGGCGTGGCGGGTCGACCCGTGCTGCGTCGACCCGTGCTGCGTCGACCCGTGCTGCGTCGACCCGTGCTGCGTCGACCCGTGCTGCGTCGACCCGCACCGAACGCTCGTCCCCGACGACCGGGGCCGGGCGCTCGGCTGCCGGCGCCGGCGGCCGGGCCGCCCCGCCGGGGCCCGGGTTCCCACCGGCGGGGGCGGTCCGGGAATCCATCCGTGGGTCGGCCGCCGGGGGCGCGGAGTTCGGCGTGTCCGGCCGTTCGGACCGATCGCGCGCGGCGGGCGCTGCGGAGTGGGGACGCGCGCCCGAGGCGGGTGCGCCTGAGGCGGGCACACCTGAGGCGGGCACGCCGGAGACGGGTGCGCTTGGGGCAGGGCCGGCCGACGCGGGCGTGCCTGAGACGGGCACGCCCGAGACGGGTGCGCCGGGGCCGCGCGAGACCGGCGGGTGGAAGGCCGGCACGCCCGAGGTGGGTGCGCCCTGGGCCGGCGGCACCGGCCGCGGTTGCGGTCGACCGACCGGCTCCACCGGCGGGCGTCGAACCTCGTCGGGACCCGCCGGAGCAGGCGCGACAGAGCGTTCGCGTACGTCCTCCGGTCGTGGCGCGGGGGGCGTCGCCGGACGGTCGCGCATGCCGTCCGGACGGGCCGGGGTGGGCGGGCGCTCGCGTACGTCGTCGCGGCGGTCCGGCCCGACCTCGGCCGGGCGACCCCGCCACTCCTCCGGGCGGCCCTGCCGTTCCTGCGGCTGGGGGCGACCGATTGAGCGGTCCTCGGGCCGGTACCGGTCCTCGGGGGGTCGGGGACGGACCGGCTCGGGCCGGCCGACGGGCTCGTGCCGACCGACCGGCTCGGGCCGGCGGCCGTCGTATCGGGGGACCGCCTCGTCGGCCGGGCGCGCCGGGCGCCCGTCGGGACCGGGCCGGCCCGGTCCGACCGGGCGCTGCCACTCGTCCGGCTGGTACGCGGCCGGCTCGGTGCGGGGTCGCCGCTCGACCACCGGCCATTCCCCAGCACCCGGGCGGGCGCCATCGGACGGTGGGCGGCGGCCGTCCCACCGTTCGTCGGGACCGTACCTGCCGGGGCGTGGTCCGCCGTGCCGGCCGGGCTCCCCCCGCTGCGGGTCCAGGGGACGGCCGTGGTCGTCCGGGGTGGTGGGTGCCGTAGGGCGCAGGTCGGCCCGGGCCGCTGCCTCCCGGCGCGGGTCTGGCTCGCGGCGGGGCGGACCGTCGAACCCCGGTTCGCGTCGCTCGGCTGGACCGTCGAACCCCGGTTCGCGTCGCTCGGCTGGGCGGTCGAAGCCGGGTTCGCGTCGCTCGGCTGGGCGGTCGAAGCCGGGTTCGCGTCGCTCGCCTCGTCCGTCGAAGCCGTGGCCGCGCCGATCCGCCAGGTGGTCGGCGCCGGGGTCGCGCCGGTCCATCGGGCCGCGCGGGACCGCGGTGGGCGGTCCGTCGGGCGTACCCCGACGCTGCTCAGACCGGCCAGGTCGCGGCTGGGGGCGGTGCGGGAACTCGTCGGGCTCCGGGAGCCAACCGGGCTCGGCCACGGGGGAGACCGGTCGGCGGGAATCCGTATCCGGCGGTGGCATCCGCCGGCCGGGCTCGGGGCGTACCCAGCGCTGGTCGGACCGGTCGTCTGGCCAGCCGGCGGTCCGCGCCCGGTCCGGGCCGCGCGGGTCGTACCGGTCGCCAAACTGGGGAGCGGGGCCGTGACGGGGTACGCCATCACGCCCGTCACCGGGTGTGTGCCGCTCCGCCCGGGGCCGCCGCTCGTCCACGCGTGGCTCGTCCCAGCCGCGCCCGTCCGGGTACGCGCGCCGCTCGCCCGGCCCGGAGTGCGCCGGGTGCCCACCGCTCCGGTCACCCGCAGCCGGGCTGACCGGGTAGGTGCCGCGCCGCTCATCCGGGCCGGCCGGGCTGACAGGGTGGATGCCACGTCGTGCGTCGGGTCCCGCCGGGCTGACGGGGTAGGTGCCGCGCCGCTCATCCGGGCCGGCCGGGCTGACGGGGTGGATGCCGCGTCGTACGTCGGGTCCCGCCGGGCTGACCGGGTACGCGTCCCCGTGGCCGGGCGCCGGGCTGACCGGGCGCACCTCGGCCCGGCCGACCACGGTGGCCCGACCGCGCGGCGCGGATGGGGTGAGGTGCTCGATGCCGATGTCGCCCGGGTAGCGCTGCCCCGGGAACTGCGGGCGCCACTCGTGGGTGGGTTCGAGAGCCCAGGACGCCTCGGCGGGCTCGTGCCAGCGGTCCCAGCCGCTCATCGGGGGGACCCTGTCGCCGCCCGCGCGGCGCGGCCCCGGGCCGGCTCGCGTCGCTCGCTCACGGCGATGTCACCTCGTTGGAAATTGTCGCGCCGGGGCACCCGACGTGCCGGTAGAGTCGCCCGATCCGGCACGTCGTGGCTGCGGAAGGAGGGTAACGGCGTGGGCTCTGTCACCGCCACTGTGGCGTCACCCACGGACCCAAACGTTACCCGATGGTTTCGGACATTCAGCGCGATAGTGGCATCCGGTTTTCGGCGTTATGCCACCTACCGCCAGGCCACAGTGGCGGGAGCGGTCACCAACAGTGTTTTCGGGCTGTTGCGCTACTACGTCTTTCTCGCGGCGGCCGGCGCGACGGGCCGGGTCGCCGGATACGACCGGGCCCAGCTCGCCACCTTCGTCTGGGTCGGGCAGGGACTGCTGGCGGTGGTCCTGATCTGGGGCTGGACCGAGCTGGCCGATCGGATCCGCACCGGCGACGTCGCCGCCGACCTGCTCCGCCCCGTCCACCCGGTGACCAGCTACCTCGCCACCGACCTGGGCCGGGCCGGGTTCGCCTCGCTGGCCCGGCTGCTGCCGCCGGTGCTGATCGGCCTGTTCTTCTTCGACGTGTACCTGCCCCGCCGGCCGGGCACCCTGCCGTTGTTCGCGCTCTCCGTGCTGCTCGCCGTGGTGGTCTGCTTCGGCTGCCGCTACCTGGTCAACACCACCGCGTACTGGTTGCAGGACGTCCGGGGCCCGCTGATCCTCTGGACGCTCTGCTCCGGCGTGCTCGCCGGGCTCTACTTCCCGTTGGGCTTCCTGCCCGGCTGGCTGGAGGCCCTGCTGCGGTACGGGACCCCGTTCCCGAGCCTGCTCCAGATCCCGCTCGACGTGCTGGTCGAGCGGGATCCGGCGCCGGCGCAGCTCGGCCTGGTCGGGGTGCAGGTCGGCTGGGCCGTCGCGCTGCTCGTGCTCTGCCGGCTGGTCCAGCGCCGCGCCGAACAGCGCCTGGTGGTGCAGGGTGGCTGAACACCTGGCGGCGTATCGGGCGCTGCTCGGCGCGCAGGCCCGGTCGCAGGCCGCGTACCGGACGTCGTTCGTGGTGGACCTGGTCGGCAACGTCGGTGCGACGGTGTTCGACGTGGTCACCGTGCTGGTGCTCTTCGGGGTCACCCGTGAGCTGGGTGGCTTCTCGCTGCGCGAGACGCTGGTGATCGTCGGCCTGTCGTCGTTCGCGTTCGCCACCGCGGACCTGCTGGTCGGCAACGTCGAGCGGCTGCCCCGGTACGTCCGCACCGGCCTCTTCGACGCGGTGCTGGTCCGCCCGTTGGCCGCGCTGCCGCAGCTGCTGCTGATGGACCTGCCGTTGCGCAAGGTGTCCCGGGCGGTCTTCGGGCTCGCCGTGCTCGTCGTCGCGGTCGGCTCGGCCGGGATCGACTGGACGATCGGTCGGGTCGCCCTGGTCGTGGTCGCCCCGCTGGCCGGCGTGGTCTTCTTCGGCGCGGTCTTCGTCACCACGGCCACCGTGTCGTTCTACTGGATCGAATCGGGCGAGCTGGCCAACTCGGTCACCTACGGCGGGCGCGACTTCACCTCGTACCCGGTCACCGTCTACGGCGGCTGGTTCCGCACGGTCTTCGCGTACGGGATGGGGTTCGCCTTCGTCAGCTACCACCCGGCGCTGGCGCTGCTCGGCCGGCCCGACCCGCTCGGCCTGCCGGCCTGGGTCGGCTGGGCCGCGCCGGGCGTCGCGGCGCTCGCCGCCGCGGTCGCCGCCCTGGCCTGGCGGGTGGGCATCCGCCACTACCGGAGTACGGGATCTTGAGCGTCATCGAGATGCGCGGTCTGCGCAAGGAGTTCACGGTCCGGGTGAAGGCGGGCCGGCTGCGTCGGGAGAAGCGTACGGTCACCGCGGTCGACGGGATCGACCTGCGGGTGGAGCGCGGCGAGATGGTCGGCTACATCGGCCCGAACGGGGCCGGCAAGTCGACCACCCTGAAGATGCTCACCGGCGTGCTCATGCCCTCGGCGGGGGAGGCCCGGGTCTGCGGGCTGCGCCCGGTGGCCGAGCGGACCCGGCTGGCGCTGCGCATCGGCGTGGTCTTCGGGCAGCGTTCGCAGCTCTGGTGGGACCTGCCGCTGCGCGAATCGTTCGACCTGCTGCGGCACGTCTACCGGGTGCCGGCGGGGGAGCACGCGGCCCGGCTGGCCCGCTGCCGGGGCCTGCTCGATCTCGACGAGTTCCTGGACACCCCGGTCCGGCAGCTCTCCCTCGGGCAGCGGATGCGTGGCGAGCTGACCGCCGCGCTGCTGCACGGCCCGGAGGTGCTCTTCCTCGACGAGCCGACCATCGGGCTGGACGTGGTGAGCAAGCAGGCAGTTCGGGGCTTCCTGGCCGAGCTGGGCCGGGCCGGCGACACCACCCTGGTGCTCACCACCCACGACCTGGCCGACATCGAGCGACTCTGCCGGCGGCTCGTGGTGATCGACCACGGCCGGGTGGTGCACGACGGCTCGATCGCCGCCCTGCACAGCCGGTACGGCTCCCGTCGGATGGTCGTGGCCGAGCTGGACGCCGCGTTGCCCGCGCCACCGGCGCTGCCTGGCGCCCCGCTGGTGCGGGTGGAGGCGGACGGGCACCGGCTGGTTTTCGCGCTGGAGTCGGCGAGCGTCGCCGAGGTGGTCGCCGGGCTCGCCGGCCTGGCCGCCCTGCGGGACATCTCGATCGTCGAGCCGGACATCGAGGAGGTCGTCGCCCGGCTCTACCGCACGCCGGCCGAGATCGGCGGCTGAACCCGGCGGTCGGCCGGGCTCAGGGGTGTTCCATGACCAGCACCGCGAAGGTGCCCGGGGCCAGCGCCTCGTACCGGTGCGGTGTGTCGCCGGGGAAGGTGGCGTAGTCTCCCGGTCCCAGCTCGACCAGGTCGGATTCGGGGCCGAGGCGCATCCGCCCGGCCGCGACCACGACGTGTTCGATGCTGCGCGGGGTGTGCGCCTCGGCCACCCGGACCGCGCCGGGCTCCAGCTCCATCAGGTAGACGTCGCGGCGGGCGTGCGGCGCGCCGGCGGCGAGTAGGGTGGCGCTGAAGTCGGCGTGCTCGGAGCGGATTCGCGGGCCCTCGCCGGCCCGGACGACCCGGACGGCGGCCGTCGGCGGCTCGACCAGCCGGCTGAACGGTACGCCCAACGCCACCCCCAGCGCCCAGAGCGTCTCGACGCTCGGGTTGCCGACGCCCGACTCCAACTGGGAGAGGGTGGACTTGGCGATGCCCGCCCGGCGGGCCAGCTCGGTCAGGGAGATGCCCGCCCGGTCGCGTTCGCGGCGCAGGGCGGCGGCGATGGTGGCCAGCGGGGGAGCGGGATCGACCGCCATTGTTCGCTCCATAGGTCGGTTTGTTCGGTTTGACGAACGCGTGCCTTTGCGTTCAGGATAATGGACCATGCGTACGGCATATCGAACGGGAGACGCGGCTGTGCTGCGCGACGTCGCCGCCATCGGCGCGGCGATGGTCGCCGTCGGCGCGTCGTTCGGCGCGGTGGCGGTCGCCGCCGGCCTGCCCGGGTGGGCCACCCTCGCCATGTCGGTGTTCGTCTACGCCGGCGGCGCGCAGTTCATGGCGGTGGGTCTGGTGGCCGCCGGCAGCCCGCTCGCGGCGGTCCTCGCCGGCCTGCTGCTCAACGCCCGGCACCTGCCGTTCGGTCTGGCCCTCGGCGGCAGCCTCGGGCCGGCCCGCTGGCGGCGGTTGCTCGGCAGCCACCTGATGACCGACGAGGCGACCGCGTTCGCCCTGGCCCGGCCGGCCGGGCCGACCCGCCGACGCGCGTTCTGGCTCGCCGGGGCACTGCTCTTCCTGGCCTGGAACGCGGGCACCCTGCTCGGCGTGCTGGCCGGGGGCGCGGTGGGCGACCCGGGCGTGCTCGGGCTCGACGCCGCCTTCCCGGCCGGGCTCGCCGCGCTGCTGCTGCCGAGCCTGCGGGACGCGCAGACCCGCCGGGTGGCGCTGGCCGGTGCCGTGCTGGCCGTGCTGGCCACCCCGTTCCTGCCCGCCGGGCTGCCGGTCCTGCTCGCCCTCGCCGCCGTGGCCGGGCCCGCGCTGCGCCGCCGGGGACCGGCCGGCGTCGCCCGTGCGGCTGTCGCGGACGGGGATGCCCCGGCCGGCGTCGCCCGTGCGGCTGTTGCGGACGGGGCCGGCCCGGCCGGACAACTCGACCCCGCCGACGCGTCCCCGGCCACCGTGCCGGACCCGGGCCGGGGCGAGACCCGCGCGGCCGAGCCGGCCGTCGTCCGCACCGAGGAGGCGTCGTGCTGATTGCCGTGATCATCGCCCTGGCCGCCGGCACGTACGGCTTCCGGGTCGCCGGGGTGCTCCTGCGTGACCGGCTGGAACTGCCCGAGTGGTCCCGGCAGTTGCTGCCGGTCGCCGCCGCCGCCCTGCTGGCCGCGCTCGCCGCGACCGCCGCGCTGACCGAGGCCGGCGCGTTCGCCGGCTACGCCCGGCCGGCCGGGGTGCTGGTCGGGCTGCTGCTGGCCTGGCGGCGGGCGCCCTTCGTGCTGGTCGTGGTCGCGGCGGCCGGCACCACCGCGCTGCTGCGCCTGCTCGGGGTGGCATGACGAGGCCCCTCCCCGCGACGGCGGGAAGGGGCCGGATCCGGGGCGCGCCCGGTCAGATCTTGTCGCCGATGTTGACCCGGGGCTGCGGGGCCCGCATCCTGCGGAACGTGATCGAACGCATGATCGCGTAGAAGTAGAGGGAGCCGAGCCGCTCGGTGCTCTTGGGGAAGCGCTCGCGCACCAGCTTCTTGATCTTGCGGGAGATCAGGATCGAGTCGATCACCACGCCGAGCGCCAGTGCGCCCCACAGGGCGTTGGAGATCAGCCGGACGATCATCGGCATGGCCTGGTTGGAGCCGAGCAGCACGATCAGCGCACCACCGAAGAACCAGGTGCCGACCGTACGCCGGGAGTCGACCACGTTGCGGGCCAGCAGCCGCTCGGGGCCCCGGTCGCGCGCGCCACCCTCGCGCCGGAACTCCGCCGCCGCCTCGGCGCGCGCCGCCCGGCGCTGCTCCCGGACCTCCTCCTTGGTCAGCGGCTTGCTCGGCGTACCCGCCCGGCGGCCCGCGGTGGGCCGCTTCGGCGTCACCACGCCCAACTCCTTCTTGCTCGGGGTGTAGCCCCGGGAACGGGCGGCAACGGACGCCTCGTCGGTCGTCACCGTGGTGACGGACTCCTCGACGAGGTCGGCGGGCTTACGACGAAACAGCGACGGCACTCGTGAAGGGTAGCCAAACAGCCGCGCCCGGCGCACATCGCGGGTGCACCGGGCGCGAAGAACTCAGTGTGATGTTACGGACGCTCTACGTGTGCGCCCAGGTCTGCCAGCTTGGCCTCGAAGTCCTCGTAGCCGCGGTTGATCAGGTCGACGCCGTACACCCGGGAGGTGCCCTCGGCGGCGAGGGCCGCGATCAGGTGGCTGAAACCGGCGCGCAGGTCCGGGATGACCAGGTCGGCCGCGTGCAGCTTGCTCGGGCCGGCGATCACCGCGGAGTGCTTGAAGTTGCGCCGGCCGAAGCGGCACGGGGTGCCGCCCAGGCAGTCCCGGTAGACCTGGATGTTGGCGCCCATCGTGTTCAGCGCCTCGGTGTAGCCCAGCCGCTGCTCGTAGACCGTCTCGTGCACGATCGACAGGCCCCGGGCCTGGGTCAGCGCCACCACGAGCGGCTGCTGCCAGTCGGTCATGAACCCGGGGTGGACATCGGTCTCCAGCGCCACCGCGTTCAGCTCGCCGCCCGGGTGCCAGAAGCGGATGCCGCCCTCCTGGCCCGGCTTGCCGCCCCGCGGCGGCCGGAGGTCGGTCACCTCGTACTCGCCGCCGACTGAGCGGAAGATGTTCAGGAAGGTCATCATGTCGGCCTGCTGGGCGCCCAGCACCTCGACGTGACCCCGGGTGGCCAGCGCGGCCGCCGCCCAGCTCGCCGCCTCGATCCGGTCCGGGATCGGCCGGTGGGTGTAGCCGCTGAGCCGCTTCACGCCCTGGATCTCGATCACCCGGTCGGTGTGCACCTTGATGATCGCGCCCATCTTCTGCAGGACACAGATCAGGTCGATGATCTCCGGCTCGACCGCCGCGTTGCGCAGCTCGGTGACGCCCTCGGCCATCACCGCGGTCAGCAGCACCTGCTCGGTGGCGCCCACGCTCGGGTACGGGAGGGCGAACTTGGTGCCGTGCAGCCCGTTCGGGGCGGACAGGTGCAGCCCCTCCGGCCGCTTGTCGACCGTCGCGCCGAACTCCCGCAGCGCCTGGAGGTGGAAGTCGATCGGGCGCGGGCCGATGTGGCAGCCGCCCAGGTCCGGGATGAAGGCGTGGCCGAGCCGGTGCAGCAGCGGCCCGCAGAACAGGATCGGGATCCGGCTGGACCCCGCGTGCACGTTGATCTGGTCGGTGCTGGCGCTTTCGACGTTGGACGGGTCGAGGATGAGCTCGCCGTCCTCCTCGCCGTCGCTCACCTTGACCCCGTGCAGGTGGAGCAGCCCGCGGACCACCTCGACATCCCGTATCCGCGGCACGTCGAACAGTCGGCTGGGAGTGTCGCCCAACAGGGCGGCGACCATCGCCTTGGACACGAGGTTCTTCGCGCCGCGCACGCGGATCCGCCCTTGAAGCGGAGTGCCTCCGTGTACGACCAGGACGTCGTCGGTCAACGCAACCTCCAGCGCGTTGGTGCTGCCGTGTAGATGGAGGGGCCCACGATCTGCATCGCTACCCGGAATGCGGCCACGGGTAAACGGCCCGCGTGTGTCGTCGCCCCGGCAGCATAGCCCTCCGTGACGAAAATGTAATCGGTCACATCACCAGCCAGGGCACGAACCGGGGTGTCCCGTGCGTTTCCGTGCTAGTGATGTGACCGAGGGTGATCAGGCCCCGGGGAGGGCGAGCATCTGGTCCAGCGCGGCCCGGGCGTGGCGGGCGGTGTCCGGGTCGACGGTGATCTGGTTGACCACGCGGCCGGCGACCAGCTCCTCCAGGGCCCACACCAGGTGCGGCAGGTCGATCCGGTTCATCGTCGAGCAGTAGCAGACCGCCCGGTCCAGGAACATGATCTGCTTGTCGGGGTGGGCCAGCGCCAGCCGGCGGACCAGGTTCAGCTCGGTGCCGATCGCCCACGCCGAGCCGGCCGGGGCCGCCTCGATGGTCTTGATGATGTACTCGGTGGAGCCGACGAGGTCGGCGGCGGTGACCACCTCGTGCCGGCACTCCGGGTGGACCAGCACGTTGACCCCCGGCACCCGCTCCCGGACGTCGTTGACGCTGTCCAGGGTGAACCGGCCGTGCACCGAGCAGTGCCCGCGCCAGAGGATCATCTTCGCGTCGCGGAGCTGCTCGGGGGTGAGCCCGCCGTTCGGCTTGTGCGGGTCGTAGAGGACGCAGTCGTCCAGCGAGAAGCCCATCTCCAGCACCGCCGTGTTGCGGCCCAGGTGCTGGTCGGGCAGGAAGAGCACCTTCCGCCCCTGCTCGAACGCCCAGTCCAGCGCCCGCTTCGCGTTCGAGGAGGTGCAGACCACGCCGCCGTGCCGGCCGACGAAGCCCTTGATGTCGGCCGAGGAGTTCATGTACGTCACCGGGACGGTGTCCGCCGCGACACCCAGCTCGGTCAGCACGTCCCAGGCGGTCTCGACCTGCGACAGCACCGCCATGTCGGCCATCGAGCAGCCGGCGGCGAGGTCGGGCAGGATCACCCGCTGGCGGTCCGAGGTGAGGATGTCTGCGCTCTCGGCCATGAAGTGCACGCCGCAGAAGACGATGTACTCCGCGTCGGGGCGGGCCGCCGCCTCGCGGGCCAGCTTGAACGAGTCGCCGGTCACGTCGGCGAACTGGATCACCTCGTCGCGCTGGTAGTGGTGGCCCAGCACGAAGACCTTCGTGCCGAGCGCGGCCTTGGCCGCCGCCGCCCGGGCCACCAGGTCCGGGTCGCTCGGCGCGGGGAGATCACCCGGACACTCCACGCCACGTTCCGTGGCGGGATCGCTGCCGCGGCCGAGGAGCAGCAGCGCAGTGGCGGTGTTGGAGGGCTCAACCCAGGTGGAAGTCACGCCCCCCATCGTCCCACAGCCGGACCGGCCCACAGCCGCCGCTGATGTGGCCTGCCACACTGCTCGGCATGCGTGTGCTGCTCTGCCCGGACAAGTTCGCCGGCACGCTGCCCGCCCAGGAGGTCGCCGCCGCGGTGGCCGAGGGCTGGCGGCAGGTGGCCCCCGGCGACGAGCTGCTGATCCGGCCGCTCGCCGACGGGGGCCCCGGGTTCGTCGCGGTGCTCGCCGACGCGCTCGGCGGGCGGCGGCTGCCGGTGCCGACCGTCGACCCGCTCGGCCGGCCCGCCACCGGTGAGATCCTGCTCACCGACGACGGCACCGCGTACCTGGAGAGCGCCCAGGCGTGCGGGCTGCACCTGCTGTCGGCCGCCGAGTGCGACCCGAAGGCCACCACCTCGTACGGGCTGGGGCTGCTGGTGGCCGCGGCGGTCGAGGCGGGGGCGCGGACCGTGGTGATCGGGCTGGGCGGCTCCGCCACCAACGACGGGGGCGCCGGCATGCTCACCCCGCTGGGCGTCACCGCGCTGGACGAGGCCGGGCAGGCCCTGCCGTACGGCGGGGCGGCGCTGGCCGCGGTGGCCGCGCTGGACGGTGCGCCCCGGCTGCGCGGGGTCGCCCTGGTCGCCGCCACCGACGTCGACAACCCGCTGCTCGGGCTGCACGGCGCCAGCAACGTGTACGGCCCGCAGAAGGGCGCCAGCCGGTCCGACGTCCTGCTGCTCGACGCGGCGCTGGAGCGCTGGGCCGGAGTGCTGGAACGCGAGCTGCCCGGCTGCCCGCCGGGGCTCGGCACGCTGCCCGGCGGCGGTGCGGCGGGCGGGCTCGGCGGGGCCGTCCTCGCCCTCGGCGGCCGGACCGAGTCCGGCATCGGGCTGGTCACCCGGGCCATCGGGCTGGACGCCGCGCTGGACGGCGCCGATCTGGTGATCACGGGGGAGGGGTCCTTCGACCACCAGTCGCTGCGCGGCAAGGTGGTGGCTGGGGTGGCCGGTGCCGCCCGGGACCGGGGCGTGCCCTGCGTGGTGCTGGCGGGGCGGGTGAGCACCGGGCGGCGGGAGGCGGCCGCGGCCGGCGTGACCGAGACGTACAGCCTGGTGGAGCACTTCGGCGGCGAGGAGCACGGTGGGTTGGCGGCGGCGCTCGGCCGGCCCGCCGAGGGGCTGCGCGCGCTCGGCGCCCGGCTGGCCCGGCAGTGGAGCCGCTGACCGGCAGCGCTGCTTTCCACCATGAGTCGCGGCACCTGGGGTGACTTCCGCCCGGGCGGCGTACGATCGGATCCGGACCACACCGGGAATGACTGGGCGACGGGGAATGTTGGCCAGTGCGTCCGGACCCACACGCGCAGGGAGATTTCCACGTGACCACGCCAGCGCAGACCGAGTCGACCGAGGCCAAGGCCCCCAGCACCGTCGTCCTCACCGACGTCGCGGCGCAGAAGGTCAAGGCCCTGATCGAGCAGGAGGGCCGCGACGACCTGCGGCTCCGGGTCGCTGTGCAGCCGGGCGGCTGCTCCGGCCTGCGGTACCAACTCTTTTTCGACGAGCGTTCGCTCGACGGTGACATCGTCACCGACTACGACGGTGTCGAGGTCGTCGTCGACCGGATGAGCGCGCCCTACCTGGCCGGCGCGACCATCGACTTCGCCGACCGGATCGACGCGCAGGGCTTCACCATCGACAACCCGAACGCGGGCAACTCCTGCGCCTGCGGCGACTCGTTCAGCTGAGCCGACGCCGGGGCGACGCCCTGACATACCCGACAACGGCGGGACCCTCCCTCACCGGGGCGGTCCCGCCGTTGCGTTCTTCCGGCGGATGTACCCACGGTGACGCCGGGGTGTGCGGCGGGCAGCCGGTTGCCGACCGAGGCCGTGCCGCGGCCCGCGGCGACCGGTAGGCTGACCGCGCCGTGCTCCCGACCCTCGAGGGCTGACATGAAGATCGCCGTGACCGGCTCGATCGCCACCGACCACCTGATGAGCTTCCCCGGCCGCTTCGCCGACCAGCTCCTCGCCGACCAGCTGCACAAGGTGTCGCTGTCGTTCCTCGTGGACGACCTGGTGCTGCGCCGGGGCGGGGTGGCGGCGAACATCGCCTTCGGTATGGCCCAGCTCGGGCTGCGCCCGGTGCTGCTCGGCGCGGTCGGCGCCGACTTCGCCGACTACCGGTCCTGGCTGGAGCGGCACGGCGTGGACTGCGACTCGGTGCACGTCAGCGAGGTGGCGCACACCGCGCGCTTCGTCTGCACCACCGACACCGACATGTGCCAGATCGCCTCGTTCTACGCGGGCGCGATGAGTGAGGCCCGCAACATCGAGCTGGCCCCGGTCGCGGAGCGGCTGGACGGCCTCGACCTGGTGCTGGTCGGCGCCAACGACCCGGAGGCGATGATCCGGCACTCGGAGGAGTGCCGGGAGCGCGGATACCCGTTCGTCGCCGACCCGTCCCAGCAGCTCGCCCGGATGGACGGCGAGCAGGTCCTCGGCCTGATCGACGGCGCCGAGTTCCTGATGACCAACGACTACGAGAAGTCGCTGCTGCTGAGCAAGGCGGGTCTGACCGACGCGCAGCTCCTCGACCGGGTCAAGGTCCGGGTCACCACGCTGGGCAAGGACGGCGTGGAGATCGCCGGGCGGGGCATCGACCCCATCCACGTGCCGATCGCCCGGGAGATCCAGGCGGTCGACCCGACCGGCGTCGGCGACGGCTTCCGGGCCGGTTTCTTCGCCGCCCTGTCCTGGGGCCTGGGGCTGGAGCGTGCCGCCCAGGTCGGCTCGCTGCTGGCCACCCTGGTGCTGGAGACCGTCGGCACCCAGGAGTACCAGGTCCGCCGGGACCTGTTCGTCAAGCGGCTGGCCGAGTCGTACGGGGACGCGGCCGCCGAGGACGTCCGGCCGCACCTGCTGCCGTGACCTCGGTCGTACCCGGACCGGGCGGCACGGTGGACCCGGGCGCGGTCCGCCCCGGCGCCGGCGGTCCGCTGCTGGTCGCCTTCGCCGGGCTGCCCGGGGTGGGCAAGAGCACCCTCGCCGCCCGGGTCGGTGCCGCGCTGCACGCCCCGGTCCTGCCGGTCACCCCGGTGGAGCGGGCCCTCGGCCGGTACGGCCTGACCGGCGACGTGCCCGAGATGGCCGCGTACGGCGCGGTCGCCGGGCTCGCCGAGGTGCAGCTCGGGCTCGGGCTGAGCGTGGTGGTGGACGCGGTCAACCCGGTGGCCGGCGCCCGCGGCCTCTGGCACGACCTGGCCGTACGGGCCGGGGTGCCGCTGCGGGTGATCGAGGTGCACTGCGGGGACGAGGCGGAACACCGCCGCCGGGTCGAGGCCCGCCTACCCGACGAGCGGTTTCCCACCTGGGAGCAGACCCTCGTCCGCCGCGCCGAGTACGAACCGATCATCGGCCCCCGCCTCGTCGTGGACACCGCCGTGGCCGTGGACCCCCTCCCCGCCCTCCTCGCCTACCTGACCTGACCGGGTGCCCTACCGGGATACCGACCCCGGTGAACCGCCCCAGGCCGACCGGTTAACAGGGGGCCCCTGCTCTGCGCTAGACGTTAAGAAGGGGCCCCTGCTTACCGCTCAGCGGAGGCGGGTCATCTCGTCCTCGACGGTGGAGTGCAGCCGCCGGGCCTCGGCCAGATACGCGTCGCCGAGCCGTCCCCGCCCGGCGTCCCGGTGCAGCTCACCGAGGCGCCGGGCGGCCTGCCCCTGGCCGCGGCGGTCACCGATCTGCTCGAAGATCTCCAACGCCCGGCTGAGCCGGCTGATCGCCGCGTCACCGTGCTCCAGTTCGGCCAGGTCGCTGAGGCAGTACGCCTGGCCGTGCGCGTCGCCGATGGCGGTGAACCGGTCGAGCGCGGCGGTGAAGCAGTCGCGGGCCTCCGCTGCCTCGTCGAGCCACACCCGGATCAACCCGAGCCGGTGCAACAGGTGCGCGACCCGGTGCTGGTCGTCCACCTCGACCGCGAGCGGCAGGCCGGCGTTCAGTGAGCGGAGCGCTTCGGCCGGGTTCCGGCGGGCCAGCCACACCAGGGCGAGCGCGCCGTGCACGTACGCCTGGCCGTGCCGATCGCCGACCGCCTGGTAGGACGCCAGCGCCTGCCGGTAGCAGTCGTACGCGGTGTGGTGGTCGCCGCGCATCCGGTGAACCGATCCCAGCCCGGCCAGGGCGCCCGCCTCGCCGTGGGTGTTGCCCAGCCGGGCGTACGCCAGCCGGGCCCGGCTGAACGCCTCGGCGGCGGAGCCGTAATGATCGCGGTACAGGTGCAGTTGCCCGAGACCGCGCAGGCTCACCGCCTCGCCGAGCAGGTCACCACTGCGCCGGCAGACGTCGAGCGCGGTGCGGTGGGTCTGCTCCCACTCGGCGGTGTGGCCGCCGAGGTCGCACCAGGGCAGCATGGCATGCGCGAACTCCCAGGCAAGTTCCGAGCGGCCCAGCCGGGCGGCGAGGTCGACGGCGGTGAGCAGCGCCTGCCGTTCGACGGTGAACCAGGCGACCGGGTCCTTGGTCAGCTCGGCGGCGGCCGGTACCGGCCAGCGGGCCGCGATGCTCAGCCCGGGGCCGAAGATCTGGGCCGGCAGACTCCGCGCGGCCCGCTCGGCCAGGTCGAGGTAGCCACCGAGGACCCGGCACAGCATCGCCTCGTCGGCCGGGTCGGGCAGTTCCGGTGCCAGTGGACCGGCCGCGGTCGACAGCCGGAACCGCGGCTGCCCCAGCTCGTCGCGGCCGACCTGGCGTACCAGCCGGGCCTGCGCCAAGTCGTCCAGCACGTTCCGGGCGTCGTCCCGGTCCAGCAGGGCCGCCGCCACCCAGCCGGGTGCCGGATCGAGGTTGAGCAGGGCGAACCCGCGCAGCACGGTGGCGCCGGAGCCGTCCGGCCGGGCCGATCCGGCCGGGGCTGTCGGCTCGTCCTGGTGCAGCAGGCTGCGATGCAACCGGCGTAGCGGTTCGCCTGGTTCGATACCCAACCCTTCCACCAGGAACCGGCGGGCGCTGGAGTACGTCGACAGTGCCTCCGCCCGGCGGCCGGTCGCCTCGAGCGCGGTGACGAGCAGCCGCCAGGCCTCCTCCCGCAACGGGTCCTCGGTCACCAGCGCCCGCAGGTCGGCGATCGCCCCGGCGGGATCGCCGGCCTCGATACGTACCCGGGCCCGCTGCTCCCGCAGCAACCGCCAGCGTTCGATCAGGCGTTCCACCTCGGGCCGCCACAGCGGCGGGTGCGGCAGGTTCTCGACGGGTCCGCCCCGCCACAGCGCCAGCGCGGTGTCCAGCCGAGCCGGGTCGGTGGCCCGGTCGTACTCGTCGAAGCGGACCACGTCGAGTTCGGCGGGACCCAGTAGTAGCCGGTAGCCGGGCGGCTGCCGGCAGAGCCGGGCCGTGCCGAGGTGGCTACGCAGGGCGTGGACGTAGGTGTGCACGTTGGCCACCGCCGAGCGGGGTGGGTCGCGCGGCCAGAGCACCTCGATCAGCTGCTCCACCGCGACCGTGCGCTGGTTGTGGAGGGCGAGCGTGGCGAGCAGTTGGCGGGGCTTGACCCCGGGCAACCGGATGGGCACGCCGTCGCGCAGCAATTGCAGTGGGCCGAGTATGCGCAGCTCAAGTCCGTCTGACATCGCCACACCATCCGCGATCGATGATCGTCTTTGACGATGCTACGCGGGGGTGACCGGGCGGGGCCAGTGGTGGCAGCCGGCCGGGCGTTGATCGATTGTAGGGAATGTGGAGTCGGGCTGAAGGGGGCCGGGCCAGGCTGGTGATCCAGAGTGCTTAGGGAGAGGACGGCTAGATGCGACTACGTCACCTGCTGCGGGTCGTGAGCGCCTTCGTCATCGGCGTCGCGGGGACCCTGCTGGTCGCGAACCCGGCGCAGGCCGCGCCGGCGTTCCAACTCCCCTTCCCGTGCGGGCAGACCTGGCAGGGCAACAGCAGCAACAGCAGCGCGCACGTGTCCTGGGAGATCGACTTCAACCGGGGCTCCACCGCAACCGCGGATCTTGGTGACACGGTGCTGGCCGCGGCCGCCGGAACGGTCGAGGTCTCCGCGCACCAGGGCGAGACCAACGGCTACGGCAACCTGATCGTGATCAATCACGGTGGCGGGTACTACACGTACTACGCGCACCTGGACAAGCGGGCGGTGGTCGCCGGCGAGTCGGTGCTGCGGGGCCAGGCCATCGGGGCGGTCGGCAACACCAGCAGGTCGGGCAACAACATCTCCCCGCACCTGCACTACGAGGTGCGCTACCCGGACCGTTCCCAGTCGCACATCATCAAGGCGGTCTTCAACGCCTCCACCTTCTCCTACCCGAACGCATCGGTGAGCAGCGCGAACTGTGGCACCTCGTACGACCCGGCCGAGGTGTGCGGCAGCGGATTCGAGGTCATCGACTCGGCGAAGCTCGGCTCGGCGGGCACCAC